>NZ_JAIVFQ010000088.1 GCF_020829495.1 Nostoc favosum CHAB5714
TATTTAGACTCTTTAAATCGAGAACTAGAAAAAGAACAATGGTTGATAACTTGTAAACGGTTTGCGCCAAATGCTCCACAACTCTCATCCTGTAGAAGATATTTGGCTACAAGCTAAAAAATTGATTAGAGAGTTCTATTTTTTTTGTCATTCTTTCTCTGTAGTCAAGGCATTATTTGAGTTAGCAATCAATGGTCAAATTTTTGACTTTCCTAAGCTCAATGAGTACGGTAATTTCTCACGAATGATTTAGGACTGCTATAGACATAAGTCAAGGTTAGTCCAATGAAATTATCAGATTATGCTAAGTCCCTTGGAGTAAGCTATAAAACAGCTTGGCGAATGTGGCAAAGAGGAGAACTTAATGCAACTCAATTACCAAGTGGTACTGTAATAGTTAAATTAGATCAGCCAACTAATAAAGGTGTAGTTATATATGCAAGAGTTAGCAGCAGTGAGAATAAGTCAAATTTAGATACACAAGCTGCGAGATTAGAAACATATTGTACAGCAAAAGGTTATCAAATTATTCGCATTGTCAAAGAGGTTGGCAGTGGAGTAAATGACAATAGACACAAGTTAATAGACTTATTGCATAAAGATGATTACTCGTTAATTGTTTGTGAACACAAAGACAGATTGTCTCGTGTAGGATTTAACTATTTAAAAGTTCTTCTTAATCAATTAGGGCGAGACATTGAAGTAGTTAATTTAGCTACGGAACGGACTGATGATTTAATGCATGATTTTGTTTCCATCATTACTTCGTTCTGTGCAAGACTTTATTCTATTAGGAGACGTACAAGAAAAACTGAATGCATAGTTAAATGCTTGCAGGAGGATGAATGCAATTAGTAGAAAAACATGTGATTCACAAATCACACAAAAACTATCAAGAAATAGATACACTATGTTTCTTGTCTAAAAATCTTTATAACGCTGCTAACTACTTGATAAGACAATCTTTTATTAAAGATAGAAAATATCTTAATTACAATGAAATACAACGTGTAATGCAGTCGTCAGTTGACTACAAAGCTTTGCCAGCTAAGGTTAGTCAACAAATATTAATGATTTTGGATCGTAATTGGAAAGCATTTCAAGCGGCGCTCAAGTCATACTTTCAAGATACGTCTAAATTTTTCTGTAGACCAAAACTACCAAAATACA
This sequence comes from Nostoc favosum CHAB5714, assembly GCF_020829495.1. Classification (GTDB taxonomy): domain Bacteria; phylum Cyanobacteriota; class Cyanobacteriia; order Cyanobacteriales; family Nostocaceae; genus Nostoc; species Nostoc favosum. Next base: position 1,171 of record NZ_JAIVFQ010000088.1, read on the forward strand.
AACACAAAACAGAAGGTAGAAATATTGTTGTTTATACTGTACAGGCTTTGTCCAAGCCGTTACTGTCCCAAGGTTTTATTCAACCCAGTAAAACTAATATATCTATTCCTACTAAGGCTCCAAATATCGCTCAAGTAAGAATAGTTCCAAAACTCGATCATTATGTTGTTGAAGTAATTTATGACAAGCAATTAGAGAAGAATGATTTAGATTATAGTCAAATAGCCTCTGTTGATTTAGGACTTAATAATTTAGCTGCTGTAACTTTCAATCAAACCGGAATTAAACCGCTTTTGATAAATGGCAGACCGTTAAAATCTATTAATCAGTTCTTTAATAAACAGAAAGCTTTTTTACAATCAATTGTTAAAACTGGCACGTCTAAAAAACTGCAAAAATTATCTACTAAGCGTAATTTTAAAGTTGATGATTATCTGCATAAGGCTAGTCGATACATAATCAACAAGCTTGTTTTCCTTGGGATAGGTACATTAGTTATTGGTAAAAATGACAACTGGAAGCAAGAAATTGCTCTCTTGAGTCGAAACAATCAAAACTTTGTACAAGTGCCTCACGCTATTTTTATTAACAAGCTTACTTACAAAGCTGAACTTGCTGGAATAAACGTGATTCTAAGTGAAGAATCATACACTTCAAAAGCTAGCTTTCTAGATTTAGACAATATTCCAGTTTACAAAAAAGGCGTTAACCATAATTTTAGTGGCAAACGAATCAAACGCGGCTTATATAAAGCTTCTAGTGGTCAGTTGATAAATGCCGATACAAATGGCTCTTACAACATAATGAGAAAAGCAGTCCCTAACGCCTTTGCAGAAGGGATAGAGGGCATTGTAGTTTGTCCAGTGAAGGTAAAACTTCCAAACTAATAACTTGGACATTTGTCTATATTATTAGCAACTATGACAACATAATTAGGCAAAGGACATGAAGAGAAATGAAAGGACTTTGGCTCGAAAACAACCAGTTGCAACTACGCACGGATATTGCCATTCCTGAACCACCACAGGGAGAAGCCTTGGTGCGTGTCTTGTGTGCAGGTATCTGTAACACTGACCTGGAACTACTTAGAGGCTACTATCCCTACACTGGTATTTTAGGGCATGAATTTGTCGGTGTTGTCGTACAAGGGCCAGAACACCTAGTTAACCAACGCGTAGTTGGGGAAATCAACGCTGTGTGTGGGCATTGTCGGTTTTGTCGTAATGGACAATCAACTCACTGCGAAAATCGCACAGTTCTAGGTATTGTCAACCGAAATGGAGCCTTTGGTGAATATCTCTGTTTGCCAGTGGAGAACTTACATTTAGTACCTGATAATGTGCCAACAGAAGTAGCAACATTTACCGAACCTATAGCAGCAGCTTTAGAAATTCAGCAGCAAGTGTCATTGCATCCAAATGATCGGGTGCTAGTGGTTGGAGATGGCAAACTAGGGCAGTTAGTAGCCCAGACACTTGCCTTAACTGGCTGTGAACTTTTAGCTGTGGGGCGTCATCGAGACAAACTGGCTAATTTAGAGGCACGGGGGATCAAAACGAGTTTAGCCGACACTGTTACAGATGGATATTTCGATATCTCAGTAGAGTGTACTGGCAACCCAGAAGGATTTGCGATCGCCCGTCGCGCCCTACGTCCCCGTGGTACATTAGTGCTTAAAAGTACTTATGCAGGCAACCTCAGCCTGGATGCTTCCTCATTAGTAGTGGATGAAATCACTCTCATCGGCTCCCGTTGTGGCCCCTTTCCCCCAGCCCTCCAGTTGCTAGCCAGAGGACAAGTTGATGTGCAACCTCTCATTCAGGCTTCATACCCCCTCATTGAAGGGCTTGCGGCTTTTGAACACGCTCAGAGTCGCGGTGTTTTGAAGATATTGTTAGAGATTGTTGACACTCCCCAGCCATAAATGGCGGGGATTCTAGCATCACTGACGTTCTTTGCTTTTACAGGTCTTACGACCAATAGAAGTAGAGAGAACGTCTCCACTAGCGTTACTTTGGATCTGCCCGACCCTAGCGTTTACACGACTTAAAATTACTTTGGCAGCATTCACATCACGTTGTTCTAGATACCCGCACTTGTTGCAAGAATGCGTTCGGGTACTTAAAGATTTTTGGACTTTAGCACCACAATTACTGCATTCAATACTAGTAAAGTGGGGAGGAACCGCAATTATTTCCCGGACATACTTCTTTCCAAAGTATTCGAGCCACTGGCGAAAGTTGTACCAAGAAGCATCAGTTATACTTTTGGCTAGCTTGTGGTTTTTGACCATGCCGGAAATATTTAAGTCTTCCAAGACTACCTTAGCGTTAGCCAGGGTTAAGTTACGTGCGATTCTCTTCGCATGTTCATTCCTTTGTCTTGTTACTTTTAAATGTTTGCGTGCATAAACACCACGAGCTTTTCTTCTACCAGATGACCCTTTTTTCTTCTTATAAATGTTACGTTGAACCCGCTTGATATTTTTCTCTGCCTTGCGGAGAAATCGCGGATTCTCTTCATGGTTGCCGGAAGAATCAGAGTAGAAATATTCTAAGCCAACGTCAATACCTATCTCTGATGTACTTGGTGGTGCATCTTGCTGGTTATCCACTTTGACGCAAAACTGCACATAACATCCATTAGCGCGACGCACAATCCGAACTCGTTTAATTAGTTCAACGGGGTATTGATGAATATCCCATTTACCTAACAACTTGAGTTCACCAATACCTTTTTTATCAGTAAAAGTTATCCGGCGTTTTGTTGGATGTAACTTCCATCCAGACACTTTATATTCAACAGAGCGGCTGTGTTTTTTAAACTGCGGATAACCCTTTTTACCAGAATTCTTCTTTTTGCAGTTATCAAAAAACCTATTGATAGCACGTTCTACATTTTCTACAGATGCTTAGCAAGCGTGGCTATTTAAATCATTAACAAACTTGAATTCTGATCTTAACTGAGTGTTGTACTGGTAAAGCTCTTTCTTACCTATGCCTCGGTTGTCTATCCAATATCTGAGAACTTTATTACGCACAAATTGAGAGGTGCGAATAGCCTCGTTTATTGCTACTGATTGAGATTTCTTGATTACCGCTTTATATTCCAGAACTAACACCCTTAAATCACCACCAAAGACCTTGCTAGACTATGATCTAGATTATACACAATATCTAAATGTATGACAAATAAAAAGCGATTAAGAAATATCCCGATATTGCACTCGGAGGTGAAAAAAAGACATCAAATAGTTGTAACACCTACAGCCTGGAAGAATATGAATCAAGTTGCGACTGAGCGTGGCATCAGCATTAGTGAATTAATCGAAGAGTTTGGACGGCGATTAAAATCGCCTGCGGCTTACCCCCATAAATAAATTTAGTTGCTCTGCACGCCGCGAAGTACTTGGTCAACAGTGATTGGGCATTGGGCATTGGGCATTGGGAATAGTTATTCTTCTCTACTCCTCTGCTTCCCCTGCTTCCCCCACTCCCCACTCCCCAACTAATACAGATAAGGATTCGTCTTCGGTTGATAGTCAGGACAATGGATTGCTTCTTCTGTATTGGCAGTAGATGGGCGTACAGTACATTTAAGACGGTAATTGTCGGTAAAAAATTGGCAACCACTACAAGGAATTTGATGCATTTGCTTGGCTGTAGTCACACTATCTCGCGCCGCCGTCCAGAGACTCAAAACAGCGAGAATAGTTACAGTCCAAGCAACGACAAAGCAAATGGGGACTAAAAAAGGTTGAATCCCATGAATGAGGAAAGAGATCAGTTGCAACACGATATGTCCTGATACAAACTAGGAGTTAAAAGTATATTAACTCCTAACTCCTAACTCCTAGCTTCTGGCTATGGAAGTATAATTTAAATGCCAGCATGACCCAGCGCTAAACCTGTTACCAGCATTCCTAGAACAAGGAACGGTTGGGCGCTGGCTTGGTACTTAACATCATTCTTCACGGGGTCACGTAGGAAATACATATCCTGTAAGGTGATTTGCGGAATGATTAACAGTACTAGTATTGTTGCATACAAATTCTCATGGATGCTGACGAGATAAGCTGCTATCAATCCTTGAAATACATCAATCGTTACTACACAAATCCATGCCGCAGTGGTGATGCCAAACATTACGGGTAGTGACTGTAATCCTAACTGGCGATCGCCTTCTACACTCTTAAAATCATTAACAATGGCAATACCCAATCCAGCCAAGCTGTAGAACATTGTCAAAATTACGATTGTGGAATTGAGATCACCAAACAAAGCGTGTCCCGTAGACCAAGGTAGGGTGATATAGCTTGCACCCAAGGCGTAGCTACCTAGCCAGCCGTTTTGCTTGAGTTTCAGGGGAGGTGCAGAATAAATGTAGGCGATGAAAGAACCGATAATCGCGATCGCTGTAATTGTCGGGAATTCATGACCAGACCACACATCCAGCGCAAATGCCAAAGCAATACCAGCAATTAGTAATACCCAAATCTGAATAATTACCTGGGGTAGGGGAATTGCCCCAGAGGGAATCGGGCGATAGGGTTCATTGATGGCATCGATTTCGCGATCGTAGTAATCGTTGAGAATTTGGGTGTAACCTGTCATTAATGGCCCAGCCAGCAGCATACAGGTTGCTACCTTCAACACATTTTCCAGCGTCCAAGTATAGTTACCAGAAGAAGCCGCACCACAGACTACGCCCCAAATTAGGGGAATCCAGGTAATCGGCTTCATTAGCTGCAAACGAATTTTCCAAATTGAAGTTTCCCCAGACGCTGCACCTTTCATTCCTAGCAGTTGCCTAGTTTTCGCACTGCGATCGGCAGATGCCATCGCTTTTTCGCTAGGATTATTTGCCACTGAGTCTAATACCTCAGATGGGTTAGGGTCTGGGGTAATGGGAGTTGATTCTGACATAAAGCGTATTTTTTTTAGAGTCAGGAGTTAGGAGTTAAAAGTTATGAATTATTGTTTTATTCCTAACTCCTCACTCCTAACTCCTAACTAAATTAAAACGAAATTATCAAATAATTATTCTGAAACTTTGCTCCAGCAACGGGTCTGCCACTGAGAGCCGGAGGTAAGGGAATATTCCGTCGCTGATCTCCTGCTTCTACCGTGACTTCTGGCCCATATTGGGTAAGCTTGACCTGCTTTTTGTCAAACCCTGGCAAGAATAAGCGTACTTGACGATTGTGGATATCTATTTCAATTGGTTTGGGAGCCTGTAACGCTTGTGCTTCAAAGTTGGGTAGGGCGTCTATCAGTGGTTGCCAGTCAGCTGTTGACGAGTCGGGAACGACGCTTACAGGTAGGGGGGTAAATTCCTGTGACAGGTTGGCATTTGTCTCAGTAGATACAAGCAGAACACCACCAACAGTTAAACCAATTTGTTGAGCGCTACCCCATAAATAACGAGCATTTGCTACCTCAATGGGATCTCCTCTGGTCACTAAAAAAGCAACGAGACGCTTAGGATCAGCAAGAGCGGCTCTCCCCTTTTCTAAGAAATTATTGACTTGGTTAGTGGGGCCTGCAAAGTTATCTGCTGTCCAGTTGACATTGAAAAAGCTGCTAATTAGTGGCTGAATTAAGGGCGATTCAGTAATCGTTTTCCCCAAATCGGAGTTGACAAACAATTGCCGAAATCGCCGGATATACCAACTGAGAGATTCTGGCAAACCCAACATCCGCAACGTTAAAGAGTCACCCGTGCCATCGTAGACGATCGCATCATATTTGCCACTGGCATCATATTCGCGGATAGCATTCAGGGCGAGGGCGTTGTCCATGCCTGGTAATACTACCAGTTCTTGACCAAAAACGTCTTTGAATATGGGTGTGCGGAGATATTGCGCCTCAAGTTTCTTCACTTCGTCCCAGTTGCGTTCTAGTAATACAGATGCTTGAAACTGGACTACTTGTAAATTGGGAGCGATTTCCTGGGGATCGGCAGCGATGGGAGTACCCAGCAGAATTGACAATGTTGGTTCTGCTTGTCCTGCTAGAAGTACGCGCTTGCCTTGACTTGCCAATAATTTGGCGGCGGCGATCGCAATTTTGGTACGAGCGGTGCCGCCTTTGCCCAAAAATGTCAATATTAGAGCCATTACTTGATTCCTATTTTCACCGCCGATCTTTTCAACTCCAACTTAGCACTCAACAAAGAATCTCAGCCTGTGCAATAAATTTCAGATGCCAAGAAAAACTTGGATCTGAGTTCTTGACAACTACACAGGTTTGATTTCATCTTCAAAAAACCAAGTAGAAGTGTTGTCGTCAAACAGCACTACTACACCGATCCCACGACCATCGGTGACTTTGTAGCCTTGGATGATACCCACTTGCCCTAGTTTTTTTACAACAGGGGCAGAGACGCGATCGCGCAAACGAAAGACTTTAACCTTTTGTCCGATTTCCATGCCTGATTACAATTCAGATAAACCAAGTCTCAGTGTAGCGGAATCCGTGACTCAGCTCTCACAAATTCAGCAAAGATAAGGAAGATAAGGAAGAATAACTCCTGACTTAACAGCTTAAAATTAAATCAACAACTAAACAGGCTATTGCGGCGCAACAGGTAGCTGTTGAGGCACAGCAACAGGCATCAGAAGCGCAATTGCGGTTGGAACAAGAACAGCTGCTTTGGCAACGGTTGGCGGAACATTTGCGATCGTTAGGAGTTAATCCAGATAGCTTGAGTTAAACAACAAAGGTAGTAGTCATGTATCAAACAGATCCACCCCGTCCGCCACAAGAAACCATGCCTACGATGTATGATTTACCCAGTGAATTAGTAGGGGAATCCGGTTTGCCAGATGAATTTCACCGCATTCAAGCGGATTTGCTCAGTGAGACTTGTCAGCCTCTGACTTATCCATCTGAGGAAATTTTACTTGCTAGTGACTTGAATCTTTACTACGACCCCCGCCATACTTTGTGGTACAAGCGTCCTGATTGGTACATGGTTTTAGGACTACCTAGTGCTAGCCAACAGCAAGACCTGCGCTTAAGTTACGTCATTTGGCAAGAGGGAGTTGTTCCATTTTTAGTAGTTGAATTACTTTCACTAGGTACAGAACAAGAAGACTTAGGAAAAACACTGCGAGAAGTAAACCGACCCCCAACAAAGTGGGAAGTATATGAACGTATTTTGCGGGTTCCCTACTATGTTGTCTACGATCGCTATGAAAATCGTTTGCGTGCTTTTCAACTCATAGGCACTCGCTACGAGGCAATATCTTTACCAGAGAACCGCTTCTGGCTGGAAGAGTTAGAACTAGGATTGGGTCTTTGGCAAGGTTCTTATCAGCAGACAACAGGTTTGTGGTTGCGTTGGTATAATGCAGCAGGTTGGGTACCAACGCGAGGAGAAAAAGCTGAACAAGAGCGCCAACGGGCTGAACAAGAACGTCAACGGGCTGAACAAGAACGTCAACGGGCTGAACAAGAATATCAACGGGCTGAACAAGAATATCAACGTGCAGAGCGATTGGCAGAGTATTTGCGATCGCAAGGAATTGATCCGGAGAGTTTAAGTTAGAGCAGAAAGTATCAATAGTTTATATATCTAACAGTGCGTTTTAAAATAAAGTTTTTAATGGTACGCTAATGCGACAACGTGCGCTCTTATACTATAAGATTTGCGAAGAACTTGTTTGTGCTGTGTGTGGTAGTTTCTAAGGATGATAATTTCGCCTAAAGGTAATTTAACTTGGTTGCAAGTGCGGCGCTATTGGGAGTTGCTGTATGTTTTAGTATCGCGTAACCTGAAAGTGCGCTACCGTGGGTCATTTTTAGGTGTATATTGGTCGCTGCTGAACCCGTTGATTATGACTGGTTTATATACGGCAATCTTTGGCGCGACTTTCGCCTTATATTATGGCAATTCCATAATTAACTATGTATTGGCAGCGTTTACAGGGTTAGTGGTCATCAATTTTTTCTCTGCTTCTACCTCCCAGGCATTGAGTAGTGTAGTTGGTAATGGCTCACTTCTGAATAAAATTCGTCTGCCAGTAAGCGTTTTTCCTCTATCTATGATTACAGCAAATGTATTTCAGTTTACAGTGGGAACATTGCCCTTACTGGCGCTGATGACTTTTCTTAATTCCAAGAGCCTAGTAAATGTGCTGGCGTTGGTGTTTCCATTTTTGGCACTAGTTTTAGTTTGTACAGGAGTTGGCTTTCTTGTAAGCGCTTTATACGTATTTTTTAGAGATTTACCTTATTTATATGAGTTAGTTGTATTTGTGATTTGGCTCAGTACCCCTATATTTTATCCAGCAGCTATTGTTCCACCGCAGGTAAGGCAGTTTTTAGGTTTAAATCCATTAGCACCGATTATTGAAAGTCTGCGTCAAATTACATTATCAGGGAATCCACCAGATTTAGGTTTAATTTGGGGCGCCTTACTTAGTGGCGTAATTATTTTGACCCTGGGATGGACTTGTTTTCATGTGTGGCGACATCAGTTTATGGATTTACTATAAATGGAAATAATTCGCCTGAATAATGTTTCGCTATGGCGACGAACGCAAGAAGAGTTTTCCTATGACTTAAAGAAAACACTTCTATCTGTTTTAGAAGGTAAATATCGTCAAACCTCAAAGAAATTAGTTTTAGAAAATATTAACTTGGTAGTTGAAAAAGGAGAAAAAATAGGCGTAATTGGTGCGAATGGTTCTGGTAAATCCACGCTGTTAAAGATCATTTCTGGCATTCTTCAGCCTACAAATGGAACAGTAAGAGTACGTGGTCAAGTAGCTCCTTTGATTGAACTGGGAGCAGGATTTGACTCAGAAATTTCTGTGATGGACAACATTGTACTTTATGGTGTATTGTTAGGTTTTTCTAGGGCTGAGATGAAACAAAGAGCGCATTCTATTTTGGAATTTGCCGAATTGGACGATTATGCTTTGATACCAGTTAAAGGTTTATCTTCGGGTATGGTGGCAAGGTTAGGGTTTTCTATTGCAACAGATGTACAGCCAGATATTTTGATTTTGGATGAGGTTTTGTCAGTAGGAGATGAGAGTTTTAAAAATAAGTGTAAACAAAGGATCGATAATTTTTGGGATGCAAAAGCTACTGTTTTAGTTGTTTCTCATTCAATGGAATTTATTACTGATTCCTGTGAGAAAGTTATTTGGTTAGAAAAAGGTAAAATTCGGTTTTCAGGAAGTGCAAAAGAAACAGTCAAACAATACATGGAATTTGTAAATATTGCATAGCTATTATAATAAATTTAAGTAATATAAAACTCTATTTGATCCTATTATATAATCTTTATTTAAAGAGGAATAAGTGCTATACAATAAAAATACGATCATCTACATTTTTATCAGATTTTGTTGGTGAAGTTAACTTAAATTCTGAGTATGTGAGGGTGAGGGTTTATCTTGAATATTGAAAACCAAATTATCATCGGCAAGTATGATACAAATATTTTTCCATTTGCTGAGATTTTTGCTGAACATTGTTCAGAGACACTAAATTGTAGTGAACATTATAAGCTGCATGAATACATTGCAGACAATTTAAAGCCTAATAAAATTCTGCGAGTCGGAGAAGATCAAGCTACTTACGCTCATAGTGTTTTATATAAGATTGACCCAAGATATCAGAAAGATCCTGAAATTAAAAGCAAGGTAAAAGATCGAGCATTTATCAAAACTTATGAGCGTTTTATTGGATTCTTAGAGGCAAGTGTATTTTTTGAAAAGTTAGTTTACCAAAAACTTCCTACCTTAAGAATACACCTCCCCAATAATCTGAGCGTAGGTGAGTACCACAGAGATCGTGATTACAACCATCCAATTGAAGAGATAAATATTTGGGTTCCAGTTACAAAGGCTAAGGGAAGTGCTACTATCCAAATGGAAAGCTCCTATGATGCTGGTGATTTTCACCCTATTGAAGTTGAATATGGTGAGTATTTGATATTTGATTCGGGGCTGAAACATGGTAATGAAGTCAATATAGAAGGCTACACTCGAATCAGTTTTGATTTCCGAGTCATTCCAATATCAAACTATAAAGTTAGTGACTTATCATCAATTAATCAAAAAATGAAATTTGCAGTCGGAGATTATTACAGTTATTAAGGAAGTTAAAAATTGATTCCCTCTCGGTGGAAAATTACCTATTATATATTTGACTCTTTTTTGTTTTCTGAGGTGAATCCAGACTAAACAAAATAAAAAAGATAACACAATAAAAGGAGTAATGGGCTAAAATATGGATTTTCATAAAATATAGAGCTATAGAGCTTGAAATTACTACTTTTAACAGTACGTTTTGTATGTGAATACAGATATTCGTCATTAAAGTTAATCACTAATTTTGAATTGTAAATTGCCAGTTTTTTTAATACATTTGTAAAATAAATAAGGGGAGTAAATATGGATTTAAATACTATTCATGAATGCCGAATATGCGGAAGTAGTAATGTAAAATTTGATAAAGAATTACAATCTTTTTTATCTAATGAAAAACGTTATTTTTGGGTTTGCAATAACTGTGGAACAATAATGGATTCTTCATCAATTGCTCCAGATATTGAAACTGACGAGGAAATGCCCTTTGATTTTCCCCTTTATATAAAACATTACATTGAGGTTGGGGCTGGACTATTTTTTTTGGCTTCACAATTACAATTCTTGGCGATGTTTCCAAAACCAAAATTTGAAAACACTAGGATCAAATACTTAGATGTTGGTTGTGGATTTGGATTCACTGTACACATGGCTAAACAATTAGGATGGGATGCTATAGGGGTAGAACCATCAAACATGGGAAAAGTAGGCAGTGAGTTACTAAACTTAGACATAGTGTTTGATTATTTGGAAGATTCTACTCTACCTGAACAACATTTTAATTTTATTTCAACTTCTGAGGCTATCGAACACGTTCAAAATCCTGATGCTTTTATCCAGACTATTGCTAGATATCTTGCTCCCGAAGGAATACTAGTATTAACTACACCTAATGCTGAGTCTATAATTGCAGGAAATAAAGTAGAGCAAGAATGGCTTGAAGCTTATGCTCCAGGCTCCCATTTTAACTTATTTTCTACTCAATCAATTCAGATGGTTTTATTCAGAAATGGTTTTAATTATATAAAAGTCATCCTATGCGAAGGTTCTTCAGGCAAGAAAAGAATAATTGCTTTAGCATCCAAGGAAGATATATTACCAGATAATATCGATTATACCTATGCTCAGTCTCGAACAACAATCTTTCTGAAAAACTATTTAAAAGATATTATTTCTCAGCCAAAACACACAAATAGTAAAGATCGAATTTACAGTAGCGCATCCTATAGATTATTTGAATTGTTAGTCAATAAAGGCGAATACGAAGAAGCAGAAGTTTACTCCAAGATAATTGATACTTTTGTCAAAGATAGTGGATTAAATGAAAATTCTTTACAGAAGCTTAAAATTGATTCTTTTGAAGATTACTTAACCCAAGCTCCCGCTTACTTGGGACATTACTACTTTTATAAAGGGATAATTTATTTAAATTATCATAAAGATTACAATCAAGCATTTTATTATTTTGAGATTTCAAGTTATTTGAGTAAAGTCGAAGAAGAAATTGCTTTCGCTTTCTATCCCGGTAATTGGTACTTGCGAGCAAAGTTATATGGTGGTTTGGCACTTTTATACAACGGTAAACAAGCTGATGCAATTAAAGTCTTTGATGCTCTTTTGGCTCAATTGGAGAAATTTCCAGTCGATATGATAGAGATCCTCTATTGGAACAAAGGTATAGCTCATCTTCAACTTCATGAAAACAGTAAGGCTATTACCTATTTCACAGAGCTTATTCTAAAAAACAACCCTGACGCTGAATACCAAAAGCCTGTATTGCACATAATACAAGCCTTGAATCAATCTATAGTAGATTTACAGAGCGAGATTGATTCTAAACTAGATCGCATACTTGAAATGTACAGCAAGGATAAAGCCATACTTTTACAAAAAGCTGATACATATGAAGCAGTATTCAACCAAGCCCTTGTTGAATTTAACCGAATTATAGCTAAACTGTTAAGGATTAAGAAGATATTCAATTATTTTCTAATTCCTACTAACTTCATAGTCAAAAAATTGCTCAAGTCAAATGGTGCTACAGTCTCTCAAGATGGCTTAGAAATAACAGTAGGAGAACTTATATCTGGTAGGTTCGTAGAACAGCATGTAATTTCTGCTGAAAATAAAATTTCATATATTCGTCTAAAAATTGGTACATTTGCAAGGTTAAATACCACCCAATTGTATATAGATATATTGGACGGAGAAAAAAAGCCGATTAGACATATTGCGAAAAGCGCAAGTTTATTTGATGATAACCAATTACATACTTTCTCATTCGAGCCTATAACTGATTCACAAGGAAAGAATTATTTTATCAGAGTGTCAAGTACAGGTATTAGTGGCAGTGCGGTAACATTATGGTGTACGCGCACAAGTGGTCATGAGCAGCTAATTATTGACGGTAAAAAGAGCAGTAACTCCTTAATTTACGAACTCGGCTATACTGGCACTAACCATACAGTGGCGGTAGGAATAAAAGATATTCTAATTATTACTCCTGACAAACTAGGTAAAATTAGAATTGGTTTAGGAATGCGACACTGGGAAATTGCTAAAGCATTAGCTAGTCTAGGTCTTAAAGTTACTTTGGCAACACCCCATCCTATACCCTCAGATTTGGAGGGAGAAAGATTTGAATTGTATTCGGCCTTATCCCAGAAACAAGTTTTAGATATCGCCCAGAAATATAAATTTGTCATGGTTCAGGGAGATATATTGCTACGCTACCCGACGCTTGAAGCCAGCGACAAAAAAATCATTGTTGATATGGTTACACCTTTTCATATAGAAGATATTGAAAAAGGTCAGAAAGAGTTTGAGCATGGCTATAGTGTGATTCGCAAATGTTTGCTTCGCGGAGATTATTTTTTGTGTGGTAACGAGTGGCAACGGGTTTACTGGCTGGGTATGTTAACCTCTCTTGGACGTATCAACAGACAGATACGAAATGAAAATGCAGCTTTTTATAGCTTAATAGATGTGGCTGGGTTTGGAATTTCAGATGAACCACCAGTAAAATCTCACCCAGTGCTGAAGGGAGTATTCAGTAATATTAAACATGATGATTTTGTCATCATGTGGATGGGTGGAATTTGGGATTGGCTTGATCCACTAACCTTAATTAAAGGTGTGCATAAAGCACATCAACAAGATGAACGTATCAAGCTATTCTTTCCTGCTTATCGTCAATCTAATGGTAATCCTTCTCTCATGGCAGAGAAAGCTAAAAGCTTGTGTGTAGAAATAGATGCCTTGGATAAGTCTGTATTCTTCAATGAATATCCTGTTCCTTACGAAGAAAGAGGTAACTATTTATTAGAGTCTGACGTTGGTGTTGTTTGTCAAGCTGCTAATTTTGAAACTCAAATATCTGCAAGAACTAGAGTTCTTGATTACATTTGGGCGGGACTTCCCATATTGATGAATGAAGGAGATGAATGGTGTGAACTTGTGAGAAAACATGATCTTGGTTTAGTTGTCTCTGGTAGTAGTGTTGATGAATGGAAAGATGCCATACTCAAATTAGCTTCTGATTCGGAAGCTAGAAGCATAAAAACCGCCAATATTGAAAAAATAAAACCTCAATATTATTGGAAACGCCTTGTAGAACCTATTGTCAAATATGTCAGGTTAGAAACGGCTGACTAAGAAAATGAAACCAAAAGTAGCAGCTTATATAACTTGTTATCAAGATCAAGAATCTGCTAATAGGTGTATTCAAGCTATTGAATCTCAATCAATTCAAGTTACAGCTATATATATAGTAGATAACTCTGATAAGCCATTGTTACTAAATGAGAATAATCAGCTCTTGTTAATCCATCATTATCCTAATAACATTGGAATTGCTGAAGGTTTAGTAAAAGCATTAGAATGGGCTATTTATCAAGAATATAATTTTTTATGGACATTTGATCAAGATAGTGTTCCTATTGCAAACTGTCTCGAAATTTTGCTGGAAACTTATTATCAATTGTCTCAAAAAAATAATTATGAGATTGGCATTATTGCTCCTACTCCTTCTGATCCTAGAACGGGTAAAGTTATAGAAGGTGCAGTTTTTTTTAACGATCATTTTCTAGGACTTAAACATAATAATAGTGTTGATTTTTATGAATGTGATTCACCGATTACATCAGGATCTCTAATTTCATTAGCTGCGGCTAAAACGATTTCCCCTCCTTCTCCTGATTTATTTATTGATGGTATTGACCTTGATTATGGATTGCGACTAAGGCAAAAAGGCTTTCATAACCTAATTGCTACTAAAGCTATTATGCACCACAATTTTGGTAGTCCTATTCAAGTGAAATTTATGAATAAATATCGGTATATACAACAATATTCACCTTTACGTTATTACTATATTTGTCGTAATCATAGTTATTTAGAAACTCGCTTTTCTCAAGGTTACTATCGCTTCACTAGCTTAATGCGACGCATAAAATATATGCTGCTTCAAATTTTGTTTATTATGCTATATGATTTAGAAGATAAACAATTAAAAATATGGGCTTGTTTATTAGGAACTTATCGGGGCTTGAGCGGAAATATTAGTAAAACTTGGTAATTGATATTTTTATCAGACAGACTCTTAAGAATGAACATACAATTAATTAACTCAGTATCAATTATCTTAGTTAACTATAATGGTGCAGATGTTTTAATAGATTGTTTGAATTCTCTAGAAAAATTTATTCCTAAAGATAACTGTGAAATTATTTTAGTCGATAATAATTCTCAAGATAATAGTATAGATATTGTTGATAATAAATTTCCTGGTATCAAATTAATTAAACTACCAAAAAACGTTGGTTTTGGAGCAGGCAATAATGCTGGTGCAAAAGTAGCTAAAGGGGAATTTTTATTATTATTAAATACTGATACAATACTTACAAATAAAATTTTACCCCATCTTATAGAATTAATGTCTGTAAATCAAGATGTAGGTGTTATTGGTACTAAATTAATTTTTCCAGATGGAAGTTTCCAAATTTCTTTTTCACCTGAAATTGGAATTAAAGGAGAATTTAAAGCAAAAAAATTACATAATAATGCTGAAAATAAAAGTGATTTTAATATTATAGAGAAGGATTTCCAAGATATTAAAGAAGTAGATATTGTCGTCGGAGCAGCATTTTTTATTAGGGCAAATTTATTTAATTTAGTAGGTGGTTTTGACGAAAAATTTTTCATGTATTTTGAAGATTCTGATTTGTGTCAAAGAGTTAGAAATGAAGGGTATAAAATTATATATACTCCCCACATATCCCTAATTCATATAAGAGGACATTCTGTAAAAAAAATATCCAATAAAATGTCTGTAGAATATAGACGTAGCCAGATATACTACTATCATAAACATCGTCCGATGTGGGAAATATTGACGTTAAGAATATATTTAATATTTAAATTTTTATATCAATACCTGAAAACATCCAATTCTTATAGTTTGGAAATTATCAAACTAAGTTTTATGTATAAATAATTATGTCTTTATTAATTAACCTTTCATTTATACTCAATAAACCTACAGGTACTACTACTTATGCTTTTAATCTTTTACCTCACTTAAAATCACTTCAACCAACACTTTTAACTTCACAATTTTTTCCTAACTATAATTGCTATCAAACTCCTATTAATCAAACGTCAGAACAAGGTATTAAAGGTCATTTACGCCGCCTGATATGGACAGAATTTCAACTATCAAAAATCTATAAAAACCTCAAATCGAGCCTCTTATTCTCTCCGCTACCGGAAGCACCCCTTTATAGCAACTGTCGTTTTGTCATCACGTCCTTTGACATGATACCGTTGCGCTTTCCCAAACGCTTTTCACCACTCATACCTTACCACCGCTACTACACTCCCCAAGTCCTGAAGCAAGCACAACACATTATTTGCATCTCTCAGACTACGGCTGAGGACATCACCAAGTTTTACGGAATTCCTGCAAACAAAATTACCCCCATCCCCCTCGCCTACGATCGCACTCACTTCTCCCCTCTAAATCTACCTACCCGCAACTACTTTCTCTACATTGGACGCCAAGAACCTTACAAAAACATCCAGCGACTCATCAGTGCTTTTGCTGCGTTACCTAACTGCAAAGACTATGAACTGTGGTTAGCAGGGCCAAGCGATCGCCGTTATACCCCAACCTTAAAAGCGCAAGTTGCAGAACTAGGTATAACTCATCAAGTAAAGTTCCTCGACTATATTCCTTACAGCGAATTGCCAAAAATCATCAATCAAGCGATCGCTCTGGTTTTCCCCAGTCTCTGGGAAGGCTTTGGTTTACCAGTCCTGGAAGCAATGGCTTGTGGTACTCCCGTCATTACCTCCAATCTCTCCTCCCTACCAGAAGTGGCTGGCGATGCGGCGATTCTGATCAATCCCTACAACACCGGAGAAATTACAGAGGCGATGCACGCAATCGCAACTGATTCGGTATTGCGATCGCGCCTTTGTGCCCAAGGTATCACTCACTCCCAACAATTCAGTTGGGAAAAAACAGGAAAAGCAACCGTCGAAGTCTTATCCCGCTACCTGTAGAATAATACCGTTGAGTTCAGGAAATTTATCTGTTAAGGCAGGCAGTGGGAGCAGAAGACGCGGGGACACGCAAAATAACAAATAACAAATGACTAATGACAAATGACTAATGACTAAATCCTTATGAAAGCACTAATTCTCTCTGGTGGTAAAGGTACACGCCTACGTCCCCTCACTTACAGTGGAGCAAAACAACTCGTACCAGTTGCGAATAAACCTGTTTTATGGTATGGCATTGAAGAAATGGTCGCTACTGGTATTACTGATATTGGCATCATCATCAGCCCGGAAACTGGGGCAGAAGTCCAAGCGAAAACCGGAAATGGAGAATGCTTTGGAGCGAACATCACCTACATCGTACAAGATCAGCCAGCCGGACTTGCTCACGCTGTCCAAGTCGCCCGTCCCTTTTTAGAAGATTCTCCCTTTGTCATGTACTTGGGCGATAATCTAATTCAATTAGGTGAGTTACGTTATTTTCTGCAACAATTTAGCCAACAACAGCCAGATGCTTTGATTCTCTTACGTTCAGTTGCTAACCCTAGCGCCTTTGGTGTGGCTGAGGTCGATGAAACAGGACGGGTATTACAGTTAATTGAAAAACCCAAAGTTCCTCCTTCAAATCTAGCATTGGTAGGAGTTTATTTCTTTTCTCACCTCATCTATAATGCGATCGCAAATATCCAACCTTCCGCCAGAGGCGAACTTGAGATTACTGATGCTATTCAATACCTAATTAATCAGGAAAAACAAGTTTTAGCCTACAATCTCCAAGGTTGGTGGTTAGATACTGGTAAAAAAGATGACTTACTAGAAGCTAACCGATTGATTCTTGACACCTATCTAACAGCATCAGTTCTTGGCGAAGTCGATGCCCAAAGTCAGATTATTGGGCGAGTCCAAATTGGTGCAAAATCTAAAGTAATTAACTGCACAATTCGTGGGCCAGTTGTCATCGGTAGCAATTGTCATTTAGAAAACTGCTTTATTGGCCCTTATAGTAGTATTGCCAACAATGCCACACTCATTGATACCGATTTAGAACACAGCGTGATTTTAGAAGGTGCTAAAATTGCTGGAATTCATCAGCGTATCATTGATAGTGTGATTGGACAAAGGGCACAATTGACTCTTGCACCCCGTCGCCCTAAAGCGTTACGATTTCTAATTGGCGATGACTGTCAAATTGAATTAACGTGATTTACTTATTAAAAACAGGACAAGCCACGGTCGAAGTGTTACCTGTTAGCTGTAAAATACAAGCATTAAATTACTCTCACAATTAACACTGTGGCGGGTTAGTCGAAATAATATTGATGAGCATTGTACATACCAAAATCCCCGAAGTTATACAACTTGAACCCCAAGTATTTGCAGACGATCGCGGGTTCTTTTTTGAAGTCTACAACGACCGAAAATTTGCTCAAGAGACTGGTATTGTTGCCAACTTCGTCCAAGATAACCACTCCTACTCTAAACAAAACGTTCTGCGGGGATTGCACTACCAAATCCAACAACCCCAAGGTAAACTTGTCCGGGCTATTGTTGGCACTATCTTTGATGTAGCTGTAGATATTAGAAAAAGTTCGACTACCTTCGGTAAGTGGGTAGGTTATGAACTCAGTGCTGAGAACAAACGCCTATTGTGGATACCACCAGGCTTTGCTCACGGCTTTCTCGTGCTTTCAGAAATAGCTGAAGTTCTCTACAAAACTACAGATTATTACGCACCCCAAGGCGATCGCACAATTCTATGGAACGATCCAGATTTAGCTATAGATTGGCCTTTGAGTACGTCACCGATTTTATCAGCTAAAGACCAAGCCGGGAAACCTTTGAGAACTGCTGAAGTATTTGATTAAGCAGTCATTGGTCATTGGTCATTGGTCATTGGTCATTGGTCATTAGTGTAAAACCCTTAGAGGATGTTTGAAAAGTCCTATTGTCGGTATCAAAAGTTTTAGATCCCCCTAAATCCCCCTTTTTAAGGGGGACTTTGATTCCGGTTCCCCCCTTTTTAAGGGGGGTTAGGGGGGATCAATAAGTACCTAAAATCACAGCCAAATACTTTTCAAACAACCCCTTAGACTCAAGACAGAGGATGACAAAGGACAATTGTCATTTGTCAATTGACAAATAACAAATGACTCCGCATAAAATTCAGAGGGAACAGGGAACGGGGAAGAGGGAACAGGAAAAACTCATGGTTTTTAAACATGAGATTGAAAATTTGGACACTGTTTTTTTTCGTGCTACGCATCTCAAAAAACATCTTTTTTTTGACTGAGCTTTAAACTCTGAAACTTTAGTTTCCTATCTGTTCCCTCTTCCCTCTTAAGAGTTCCCTTTTTTTTGTAAGTTTGAAAACTAATTAGGATGAGTAAATCAATTTTGCTGATTGGTAGCAACGGTCAAGTGGGTAAAGAACTGCAACAAATACTCCCCTACTATGGCGATATTATCTCAGTAGAACGCCCAACAGTAGACCTTGCCCAACCGGAGACCCTCCGCAACGTTATCAGATCAAAACAGCCGCAAATCATCATTAACGCTGCTGCTTATACTGCTGTGGACAAAGCAGAAAGCGAACCCGAACTTGCTAGCGCTATTAATGCGATCGCACCCCTAATTATTGCCCAAGAAAGCCAAAAATTAGGAGCTTTTCTAATTCATATTTCGACCGATTATGTTTTTGATGGTAATGGGTATCGCCCTTACCAAGAAACCGATGCGACTAATCCCTTGAGTATTTATGGTAAAACCAAACTTGCTGGAGAAGAAGCAATTCGGGAAACTTGCGCCCATCACCTCATCCTCCGCACTGCTTGGGTTTATGGAACCTTTGGCAAAAGTAATTTTGTCAAAACCATGCTGCGACTAGGTGCAGAACGCCAAGAAATCCGTGTCGTCGCCGATCAAATAGGTAGCCCGACTTGGGCGCAAGATATAGCCACAGTTATAGCCCAAATAATTCCCCAGTTAACTCCAGAAATTAGCGGCAGTTATCACTACACTAATAGCGGCGTTGCTAGCTGGTATGATTTTGCCGTTGCGATTTTTGAAGAAGCACAACAGCTAGGCTTTCCTTTGAAAGTTGAACGTATTATCCCCATTACAACCGCAGAATATCCCACGCCAGCCCGTCGCCCTGCCTATTCCGTCCTTGCTTGTGAAAAAATCTCAGCAATTTTAGAAACACATCCGCCCCATTGGCGACAAAGACTTAGACAAATGCTTAAAGATTTGAAAATTGGGCATGGGGCATAGGACATTGTTCATTAAATAATTCGTAATTCGTAATTAAGTTTTGTAATGGGGATTTAACCCCAACACAAAACTTGCCGGTTATAGAACAATACAGTTCAGTTAAGCATTTCTTCCTTCTCTTTGCGTCCTTTGCGTCCTTTGCGGTTCGTTAAAAAAATTGACTTTGACAAAGAGTTTTAGCCTTAAGTGAACCGTATTGGGTTATAGAACCGGGGGACTTAAACCCACGGAACTAGTTAAATTTCTTCCCTATTCCCCACTCCCCATTCCCTACTTCCTTTTACTTTTCAAAACTCCCGTCTCTTGTTGTATTGGCAAAACATCTAAAATATCAGTTTGGGAACAATATTTTAAATCATCTAAACAGTCAAGACGCAACAATCGTTGGCCGTGACTAGCTTGGTGAAGTAATCCCAATAAGTTATCTTGCCATTGAGAGTAAAGAGCGATCGCACTAATTACTTCATCGTTACCAGCTAATTCTTCTGGTGACAACGCGGTTTGCTCTAAAAGACTATGAGCGATCGCACCTGCACAAACTGTATCTTCTAAAGAAAAACTGCCTTCCCAACCGGAACCGACAATCCACACTGTCTCTGGTTGCAACTCTTGAAGAAATTGCACCACCGCCGCCCGGTTAATCAAGGCTGCTGCTAATAGATTTGGGGACTCTTGTACCCGTTGTAAGGCACGAGTGCCATTGGTGGTACTGATAAACAAGCGACGCCCTTGCACTAATTCTGGTGTGCAGTCGAGGGGAGAGTTACCCAACTCAAAGCCAGCTACTTTCGCGCCACCGCGTTCTCCAGCCCGCAGACGTTTTTCAGAAGGCCATTTTTCGCTAACTTCAATTAACTGATCTAAATCGCTGAATACTTGTACAGCTTCGCCTCCAGCTGCCAAAACTGTCGCAATTGTGCTAGTGGCTCGCAAGACATCGACTGCGATCGCACATTCTGGCGCTTTACCCGTTGGAGTCAATTCAGGAGTGTGGTATACGAATAGCTTCACGCGCTGGATACACCTAGTTTAATAATACTGTCGCAAATAACATTCTACCTAGTTGGTGTCAGTGACATACTTCTACACTGATTGCAAGCAATGCAGTGTAGGCTTCTCACCCAATCCGGCTATTGCTTAGGAGGCGATGAAGCTCACTTTTAAGTCCACGGAATGCCCTGCCGCAGACTATGAATTTCCTACCTTGTACCCTACAAGTTTTACTGTCCTGGATGAAATGCTGGAGCCAGTGCGTTGGGCGGGTTCCCCGACTTGTAGCAACTGGCGTGCATATTCGCACTATTGGACAAACCAATTGGTAATTTGTATTAATCAAGATGTGCCTACTTACTTTCATGCTGTGCAACAAAGTCGCTTACCAATAGTCGCAATGCTACTGGACAGAGGCTTATCAGACACCAATGTGGGTCAAGCTTACCACAAGTATCTTACCAGAAAAAACTTATTAAATTGGCAACTTTCTTGTCTTAGCTAACTACAGTTACAATTGATCCCACAGCATTTTTTAGCATCAAAATGCACAATGTATCCCATTCAATACATAAATACTCAAAAAGGCCATTCTTATGCTTCTGACTTTCAGACTTGCTGCACGATCTTGTAATCTAAAACAAGAAAGACCTTTAACAAGTTACGGTTAGAGGGCATGGGGCATTGGTCAATAATCAATAGTTCCTCTTCCCCTGCTCCCTCATCTCCCTCACTCCCCCTTCCCCTTCCCCTTCAAAAATCGCTATGGCACCTTTACCCGATTACCGCCCTAAACAACTATCTTTAGGCCCCTTGGAAGCGGAAATTTTAAATATCATCTGGGAACTTGGTTCAGCCACAGTAAAGGATGTACACGATCGCATCCTCGCCGATCCCAACCGCGAATTAGCGTATACTTCTGTCACCACTGTCTTACGTCGCCTCACTGATAAAGGTTGGCTGGCTTGCGACAAGAAAGAGCGAGCGTTCTACTGGCGGCCAATGCTGAGTAAGCAGCAATCAGATGTCATCAAAGCTCACGAGCAGTTACAGCGATTTCTGGCAGTGGGGAACCCCGATGTTATTGCTGCTTTTGCCGATAGCCTAGATGAAGCAGCCAGTGAGCAAATAGCAGCGATCGCCAAACGTATTCAATCTGCACGCCAAGCCAGGGAGGAAAAATGATGCATCTAATAATGATTTTGAATGCTTTGGCAGTTGCCTGGTGGTTAAGATCCGCTTGGAATCAACGCCAAGGTAATTGGAATCTGCGGTGGCAGCGATCGCTATTTTTGTTTCTCTTCCCGCCCTTGCTAATTTTCATGACTGCGATCGCTGTGCTGTTCATGGGGCCTCAAGGACAAATGGGCGGCATGTATACAGGCTCAATTAGCTATTTACTAGCATTAATTTATTTGGCATTTTTTGCCATTTCATGCATTAAACTTGCCTTTCAAGGTTGGCAGTCTGTAGAATCTGCCCGTAACTGCCCCCTAGTGAATGTTGGCGATAGACGAGCCAGACTACTGCAAACGGGGGCGTTGTTTGCGGGTCAAATTGGTTTTTGGCAACCAGAATTAGTGGTTAGCCAGGGATTACTGCAAATTCTCTCACCAAATCATTTAGAAAGCGTCTTAGCCCATGAGCAAGGGCATCACTATTATAGGGATACATTCTGGTTTTTCTGGCTGGGTTGGGTGCGTTCCTGCACCGCATGGTTGCCGAATACAGAGCCTTTGTGGGAAGAACTTTTAGCATTGCGTGAACTCCGTGCCGACGGTTATGCAGCATTGCAGGTAGACCCCCTGGTGTTAGCGGAATCACTTTTATTAGTAGTTAGTAGCAGCCCCGTCTTATCAGAAATTTGCTGTGCTGCATTAGGTTCCTCTGGTGCAGATCGCTTAGAACAAAGAGTAGAAGCTTTATTAGCACCACCAGAACCAACCCCAGAAGCTCAATTACAATCCTGGCATGGCTTTCTGTTGGCATTCTTGCCTCTACTGACTGTGATATTTCATAGTTAACGCGATGTGCGACTTATTCTTACAACCCCGCTTCCATTCCTCTCGGAGAGAGGTCGATAGGCTTTAAATCTTGCTCCCCTTCCCTACCAGGGAAGGGGTTGGGGGTTAGGTTTGAGAGAAAGTTGCACACGGCGTTAGTTAATTTGAATTTAGCAAGCTACTACAGCACGAAATCATATCATGTCCGACTTAATACTTATGTCATTGCGAGCGGAGCGTGGCAATCCCAAACCTTTGCGATTGCTTCATTTCACTTCGTTGCATTCGCAATGACATATCGTAAGTGATTTGCCGAACTTGATATCATATTGTTTGTAACGAAAATTATGATGTTTGTAACAAAATCATGGTGTTTGTAACAAAAATCATATTGTTTGTAACGAAAATCGTAGCGTTGCTAACTAAACTCGTAGCGTTTGTAACGAAACTTGTAGCGTTGGTAATGAAACTCGTAGTGTTGGTAACGAAACTCGTAGTGTTTGTAACGAAAATTGCGATAAGAACAAATTAACAAGCGGTAATTACGAACTACGAATTACGAATTACGAATTAAGCTTATTCTTCTAAACTCGTCCATAGTTTCCGAAAATACTGAACGCCTCTGGCAAGCACTTGAGGAATAATCTCTTGGACATTTTGCGGGGTAATCGCCGTGCAGTTTCGATAGACCCTTGATGCGATCGCCAGTTTCCTGAAACTAGATTACAGCTATTTTCAGGTAAATAGACCACGCGGTAGGGACACAGCATTGCTGTGCCCTTACAGCCGCTTTGCGTCTACGCAGTCTTTGTTGAAACTCCAGCACTTGTTTCGGACAAGCACCAAAAGACCCATGATTCAGAAACGTCACAGTCGAGTCAAGCGACCATAAATCCCTGACGGATAATCTAAAATCCAAAATTTAAAATCCAAAATTGATAAACTCCCCAGGCTGGATTCGAACCAGCGACCAATCGATTAACAGTCGATCGCTCTACCACTGAGCTACTGAGGACCACTCACGATTTATAATATTAGGGCTAAAAATAAGATTTGACAAGTACTTTCGCCAATATTTTTTTTAAATACTTAATTTATAGAATTTTTGCAGCCAAAACCCATTCAGGAACTTAAGCAGAGACTGTTAAATACTAATATCTACTGCAATCCCATTCGTAATTCAGCCAGACGCTGCCGCGCCTTAGCATCAATGGCATTAGCTAAAAACCTACTCTTAGATTGTTTACGCGTATGATATTTCTGTCGCATCCGGCAGACGGTAGCTTCAACTTCTCCACAGAGTTGTTGTGCCGATAACCATTCAGCCCCATACCCCTGTATCATCAACTGCTGTGCCCGATCTGATGTAGCAACAATTACACGAGAAATCAAAGATTGAGCTATTTGCTGGCGCATAGACGCACAGGATTTTTCAATATAAGTATCTGCTGTCTGTCCAAAATCAGTGTAATAAACTGATAAAAGCTCAGTAATTGTTTCTTTATTACTAGAA
Source organism: Nostoc favosum CHAB5714 (assembly GCF_020829495.1). Taxonomy (GTDB): domain Bacteria; phylum Cyanobacteriota; class Cyanobacteriia; order Cyanobacteriales; family Nostocaceae; genus Nostoc; species Nostoc favosum. Next base: position 25,613 of record NZ_JAIVFQ010000088.1, read on the forward strand.
GAGTTCTGATATTGGGCATCAAAAACTATTTGAGTTGCATAACCTTGAAACGCACTATAACCAGTCATCGCTTCCACAAGTTCACCCCGTGCTGCCTCTAGTCCAACACTATCACGCGTTTTTTTAAGGCAAGGCCAAGCGCCAATTATATTGTAGCCGTCTACTAACAAAACGGCTTGGAGTAAGGAACGGGGCATGGTTTTTGATCACAATTTTATAGAGTTAACAAAATTCATTCATAAGTTTTATAATAATTGATGCATAGTCTGTAACACTATGCTACAAAGAATAAAAAATACGGCAGCCTCACAAAACTAAAACCTAAGACAGACGTACCAACTTAAAACGCGCCTTTATTTAAAAGGCGCGTTGTAGTTCTTTTTCAGTAGTAATAAAAACGAAGAGTGCTGAGTTAAAAGACCACCTATAAACGGCAGAGCATGTACAGGTATGAAAGCCTGAGTACTTTTTACTTTACTCAGCACTGGCTCAACGCCCCGCTACCGCTAACAGCACTAAATTAAGAGGCTTCGCTGTGTACCTCCATTAGACGTTGTTTGAGGCGTTGAGGTTCACCCTTATCTACGAGAGAGCCTTTTTCTAGCAAGAAAGCGCCGTCACAATAATTTAACTCGTCTAATCGATGTGTCACCCAAAGCGCTGTAATACCTCGACTTTTGACAAGGCGGCGCACACCAGCCACTAAATCCAACTGGCTATCTGGATCTAGTAAGGCAGTGGGTTCATCTAATAATAAGACTTCACAGCGACGGGCGATCGCACCTGCGATCGCTACTCGCTGTTTCTGTCCTCCAGAGAGTGCATAGATAGGGCGTCGTAGAAGAGTAAGCAAATTCACCGCTCCTAGCGCCTCCTCAACCCTTGCTCTAGTGGCAGCAGGTGGTAACTTTTCTTCCACCAATCCAAAAGCCACATCAGCACCAACCGTTGGCATCACCAGTTGATGATCCGGATTTTGGAAGACAAAGCCAACGGGATGCAAAACCCGAATTTCCCCAGACTCAGGAGCTAATAGCCCCGCCAGCAGTCTAAGTAACGTTGATTTCCCACTGCCATTTGTACCCAAGAGCATCCAAAACTCACCCTTGGGTACTTCTAAAGAGCAAGATTTGATAACTTTCTCTCCATTAGGCCAACTGAAATTTAAATCCTTGACCTCAATGCCCACTTGAGCCATTTGTCAACCTTGGTTACTCAGCAGCTACAGCGAAAAACCCAGGTGGCCTACCACCGCCAGGGGTTGTACCATCTTTCTGAACAATCTGCACCCCAGAAATTTCACTAGCGCGGACAGCAATTTTTTTCTCTGTCTTGCCCTCGCACTTGAGTTCCACAATGTCAGGGTTACCAGAGCGTATTGCTGCCAAAATCAGCTGATAGACAGCCTCAGCATCCTCTGCTGACTTACGTTGCACTGAGATAGGGAAAGCAGTGTTTCTGATGCTTAAATCGATGGTAAACATTTAGCAATAATCAAATTTAACTGTGGACTCATTTTAGCGTCAGCTGACTGATTCTAGGGAAATGGGGATTGGGCATTGGGCATTGGGCATTGGGCATTGGGCATTGGGCATTGGGCATTGGGCATTGGGCATTGGGCATTGGGCATTAAGCATTGGGCATTGGGCATTGGGCATGGGGCATTGGGCATTGGGCATTGGGCATTGGGCATTGGGCATTGGGCATTGGGCATTGGGCATTGGGCATTGGGCATTGGGCATTGGGCA
>NZ_JAIVFQ010000089.1 GCF_020829495.1 Nostoc favosum CHAB5714
GACCACATTTTACACAAATGTGATTTTGTTTACCTCTTCGTTTACCATTTTTTCTAATTTCAGTAGACTCACAGTATGGACAATACACAGTAGAAAACCTCAATTCATCCCTCTATTATGCAACGCCGTCATCCTACTACTATGACAATTCGGGCAAATTATGCCAGCTTTTTAAGAGAAGTATATCACTAACGATCGCTGCGCGTAATTCGTAATTCGTAATTCGTAATTCGTAATTCGTAATTCGTTAAAAAAATATCCCCCTCTCCACCAGCAAAGAAGGGGTTAGGATTTACTTACATCCTAAAGACTTGCGAGTATCTACACCAGTTTTAGAATTAACACCACTTGCCTTAACACAAAGTTTTTTCACTTGCGTCCCATCTAAAATTGCATTTGTAAAATCAGCACCTGTGACATTTACATCATCAAAAATAGAACGCAGCATCATGGCATCAGTCAACACAGCATCACTTAAATCAGCATCCTTAAACCTTGTTAGATAAGCTATGCCTTCACTAAAATCAGCACCATGCAGATTTACACCCTCCAACAGAGTACCGTTAAATACGCCACCACGTAAGTCAGCATTGCTAAAATTAGCATTCTCTAATTTGAGATTGGTAAACTCAGTGCCAACTAAACTTTGACCAGAGTAATCCTTGCCCTTGAGTTCATCATTACCCACAGAACGGGTAATACTGGAAGAACTTGCAGCTTGCGCCGATAGGGGAAACCAAAAAAGAACCATCGCTAAGACAAAGCTAGTTAACAGTCGCCAATATTTCATAATGTCTTCTTAATAAATCTCAACATTTGCACCATTAACTATTAAACCTTACAGAAGGGAACAAAGGGGATGAGGGACATGGGGGAGATGAGGGAGATGAGGGAGATGGGGGAGAAACAAACAATGCCCCATGCCCAAATTCAATACATAAGACTGTCAAACCAGAAAGCATCTCGTAGGATTATAGATGTTGAGGTGCGATCGCAAAATTACCTGTGGCTAATCAAGAAGACAACGCCCAATCTCTGGCGCGAACCCCTTTATATCAAATGGTTGTAGAACTTAAAGCACGCTTTACCAGCTTTGGCGGTTGGGAAATGCCTGTGCAATTTAGTGGCATTAGCCGCGAACACGAAGCTGTAAGAAATACAGCCGGAATGTTTGATATTTCCCACATGGGCAAATTTACCCTCCAAGGTAAAAATCTCATTTCCCAACTCCAGCCTCTAGTGCCTTCAGACTTGAGTCGTTTGCAACCCGGTCAAGCGCAATACACCGTATTGTTAAATCCCCAAGCCGGAATTATTGACGATATCATTGTTTATTACCAAGGTGAAGACACCATTGGTATACAGAAGGCATTCATCATCGTCAATGCGGCAACCTCTGCTAAAGATAAAGCATGGCTATTGCAACACCTTGACTTGGATAAAGTGCAATTCCAAGACCTTTCACCAGATAAAGCCTTAATTGCCGTGCAAGGGCCAAAAGCGATTAAATACCTCCAGCCCTTAGTGCAAGAAGACTTACAACCAATCAAAGCCTTCGGACATTTAGAAGCAACCCTACTAGGTAAACCTGCTTTCCTGGCCCGCACAGGTTACACCGGAGAAGATGGCTTTGAGGTGATGGTAGATCCGGATGTAGGGGTAGAATTGTGGTTAAGTCTCCATAATGCTGGCGTTATCCCCTGTGGACTCGGTGCGAGAGACACTCTGCGGCTAGAAGCAGCGATGGCACTTTACGGACAAGATATCGATGACACCACCACACCCTTAGAAGCAGGTTTGGGGTGGCTAGTTCATTTAGATAGCAAAGGCGAATTTATTGGTCGGGAAATTTTAGCACAGCAAAAAGCCGCTGGAGTGCAGCGCCGATTGGTGGGTTTACAAACCCAAGGACGCAACATTGCCCGTCACGGCTATCAAGTTTTATCAGCAGGTAAAGTTGTGGGAGAAATTTCCAGTGGCACTCTGTCGCCTACACTTGGTTATCCCATTGCCTTAGCTTACGTTCCTACCCAACTAGCAACCATCGGTCAACAGCTAGAAGTCGAAATTCGCGGCAAAGCTTACCCAGGAGTTGTAGTTAAACGTCCTTTTTATCGGTCAAAAAATCGTGTCGCCAACTGATAAGCGTCGAGGTTTTTGAGGAATAATGTGTTGTGAGTTAGTCAATCTACAGTAAGGTTCATTACCAGATATGGCTTTGATGACTGTTGGGACAATAATTTTTTTGATAAGGGAGAGGAAGTGATATGTCTTTTGAATATCCTCAAGATTTCAGATACCTGGATTCTCATGAATACGTGCGAATAGATGGTGAAATTGCCACCATTGGTATTACTGAATTTGCTGTACATGAATTAGGCGATATCGTCTTTTTAGAACTGCCAGAAATTGGCGACGCTCTTACTAGGGGAGAAAACTTTGGCACAATCGAATCAGTGAAAGCCGTTGAAGAACTGAATTCACCAGTGACAGGAACAGTTATAGAACGCAATGAAGCCTTAATTAATTCTCCCGAAGATGTGTCAGAAGACCCCTACGGGGAAGGGTGGTTTTTGAAAGTGCGCGTCAATGACCCTGATGAAGTTGAGGATGCCTTGACAGCAGATGAGTATCGCGCCCAGGTAGAAGGGGAGTAGGGAGTAGGGAGTGGGGAGTGGGGATGAGGGGGATGAGGAGGACAAGGTAAAATTTTCTCCTCCATCTCCTTTGTCTGCCGCATCTCTTTTATCTCCAACTCCACCTGAAGATATAGCGGTTCCCATTCAGATGCAGTACAAGATTACATCACGAGGTGTAGGGGCACGGCAGTGCCCATTAGTGTCAACTTAAGCTAAAAATCGCTTATCTGTTGGCTTCCACGCCCGCCCAGAAATGAATTTCTTTGGCTTTTAGCTAAAGTCTACTCAAGTAGACTAAAGATTTTTGAATATATTTAGTCATCTTCAGATGACTTTCGCTATTAGCAAGGAACTTCAGTTCCTTGCGGGACATAGCTTTGACGTTAAGTTGACACCTATGGGCAGTGCCGTGCCCCTACGGATGTACCTCACGTAAACCAGAACCGCTATAAGTCATGAAATTTAGATGAACTGAAAAGTTACACCTACTTCTTATCAGTATTTATTGCAAAATATGAAATAGTACCGTCTGGAGAGTAATTTGTGGTATTAAACGCCCCTATTCTCAAGTCTAATGAGCAGCAAGTGCTGAACGAAAAAAGTCAAAAAAGTCAAAAGTTAAGTAGTTTTGTGCCAAGACACATTGGCCCTAACTCCGACGATATCCAGCAAATGCTTAAGGTTTTGGGGTTTCCCAGTCTGGATGCCTTAATCAACCAAACAGTTCCGCAGGCAATTCGGCTGAAGCAACCGTTAAAGTTACCAGAAGCCGAAAGTGAGTATGCAGCACTGACATCATTAAAAAAAGTTGCTGCCAAAAATCAGGTTTTCCGTTCATACATCGGTATGGGATATTACGACAGTATTACCCCACCTGTGATTGGGCGTAATATCCTAGAAAACCCCGGTTGGTATACTGCCTACACTCCTTATCAGCCAGAAATTGCCCAAGGGCGATTAGAAGCACTGCTAAATTTCCAAACCCTGATTATAGACCTCACAGGTTTGGAAATCGCCAATGCTTCGTTACTTGATGAAGCCACAGCCGCAGCTGAAGCAATGAGCCTAAGCTATGGTGTTTGTAAAAATCAGGCAAATGCCTATTTCGTCTCTCATGACTGCCATCCCCAAACTATCGACGTGTTGCAAACACGCGCTCAACCATTAGGGATTAAGATTATTGTTGGCGATCATCAAACATTTGATTTTAATCAACCAATTTTTGGGGCTGTTCTACAATACCCCGCTAGTGATGGCACCATTTACGACTACCGCGCTTTTATAGAAAAAGCCCATGCTAAGGGTGCATTGGTGACGGTAGCAGCAGATCCTTTAAGTTTAACTTTGCTCACCCCTCCTGGGGAATTTGGCGCTGATATTGCTGTAGGCAGCACTCAGAGGTTCGGTATTCCGTTGGGGTTTGGGGGGCCTCATGCGGCATACTTTGCTACGAAGGAAGAGTATAAGCGGCTGGTTCCAGGGCGAATTGTGGGAGTATCAAAAGATGCTCAAGGTAAGCCTGCATTACGTCTTGCCTTGCAAACCCGCGAACAGCACATCCGCCGCGAAAAAGCTACTAGTAATATTTGTACTGCACAGGTTCTACTGGCGGTAATGGCGAGTATGTACGCCGTCTATCATGGGCCAAATGGACTGAAGCAAATTGCAGAAAACATACACTATTTGACGGTGTTGCTGGCACAAGGACTGAAGCGTTTGGGTTACAGCGTCGTTTCAGAATCTTTCTTTGATACACTGCAAGTAGAAGTAGGAACACACAATTTAAAAGATATTCTGGCAGCTAGCGAACAGTTTCAAATTAACCTGCGGGTTTTTGATGCAACTACTGTTGGTATCTCACTGGATGAAACTACTACACCAGAAGATTTAATCGACCTCTGGCATATTTTCGCTGGTACAGATGATTTACCTTTTACCCTAGAAGAATTAACTTCTCCCTCTCTTTCCCATCTCTCTCTCTCCCGTACCAGTACATATCTCACCCACCCAGTTTTTAACCGCTATCACTCAGAAACTGAGTTGTTGCGCTATCTGCACAAGCTAGAAAGCAAGGACTTGTCGCTAACAACATCGATGATTCCTTTGGGTTCTTGCACAATGAAGTTGAATGCGACAGCTGAGATGATTCCGGTAAGTTGGGAGGAATTTGGCAAGATTCACCCGTTTGCTCCTGCATCGCAAACGCAAGGTTATCAAATCCTGTTTCAGCAACTTGAGGCATGGTTAGCTGAAATTACTGGTTTTGCGGGAATTTCTCTACAACCAAATGCTGGTTCTCAGGGCGAGTATGCTGGACTTTTAGTAATTCGTCAATATCACGAGAATCGTGGAGAAGGACACCGTAATGTTTGTTTGATTCCCACCTCGGCACATGGAACAAACCCAGCAAGTGCGGTGATGTGCGGGATGAAGGTGGTGGCAGTTGCCTGTGACTCACAAGGTAATATTGACGTTGATGACCTGAAGAGTAAGGCAGAAAAACACAGCAATGAACTAGCTGCCTTAATGGTGACATATCCCTCAACTCATGGTGTTTTTGAGGAGCCAATTCAGGAAATCTGCGCTATTGTTCACAGTCACGGTGGACAAGTTTACATGGATGGGGCAAATATGAACGCCCAAGTGGGAATTTGCCGTCCTGGAGATATTGGCGCGGATGTCTGCCATTTAAACTTGCATAAAACCTTCTGTATTCCTCATGGTGGCGGTGGCCCTGGTATGGGGCCCATTGGGGTAGCCTCTCATCTTGTGCCTTTTCTCCCCGGACACCCTGTTGTGGGGAATGGGCAAGAAATTTCTAATTCCCAACGTATTGGTGCTGTGGCGGCTGCGCCTTGGGGTAGTGCTAGTATCTTGGTGATTTCTTGGATGTACATCGCCATGATGGGTGCAGATGGTTTAACCGAAGCAACTAAGGTGGCGATTCTCAATGCTAACTACATCGCTAAGAGACTGGAATCGTACTATCCGGTTTTGTATCAGGGAAAAAATGGTCTAGTTGCCCATGAATGTATTTTAGATTTGCGATCGCTCAAAAAATCAGCTGCGATCGAAATTGATGATGTTGCCAAGCGTCTCATCGACTACGGTTTCCACGCGCCGACTGTATCCTGGCCTGTAGGGGGTACAATCATGGTGGAACCTACAGAAAGTGAATCTAAACAAGAGTTAGATCGTTTCTGTGATGCGTTGATTTCTATTCGCCAAGAAATCGCCGAGATTGAATCAGGTAAGGTGGATGTTCAAGATAATGTTTTAAAGAACGCACCCCACACTGCTGAAAGTCTCATCACCGACGAATGGCATCATCCCTATTCTCGTGAACAAGCTGCCTACCCTGCACCTTGGACTCGTGAGTATAAATTCTGGCCGGCTGTTGGCCGCATTGATGCAGCTTTTGGTGATAGGAATTTTGTTTGTTCTTGTCTGCCAATGGATGCTTACTAAAATCAAGTGAGGAGTTATATCATGTCCGCTTGATTACTTATTAAACCCGAAGAACCCCACCCCTTAATCCCCTCCCCGCTCTTCGGGAGGGGAGACAAAGCGTAGCTTTGGCGGGGTGGGGTGCAATGACTGTGGGAATCATAACTAATTATGCGGACATGATATTAGGAGTTAGGAATTAAAACTCCTAACTCTTCCAATTCTTTTCGTAAAGATAAAGGCTGATACCCCAATGCAAATGCTTTGGAACTATCCAAAGAAACATCTGCTGGTCTAGGCGCTGCCATTTTCACATCTTGTTGACGGCACGATTTAAGCTTGGTGGCGGAAAGTTTAAATACCTCAACTAATAGCTGCCCAAAATCATAACGCGAAATCCGCTCTTTTCCACCTAAGTGAATGATGCCGTTAACTTTTTCCAATGCTAATAAAAGTCCTTTGGCGGCAGTTGTTGCGCTTACTGGGGTGCGAAATTCATCAATAAATAAATTTAGTTCTTTTTCTGCTTGTAAAGTTTGAATAAATGGCTGAATAAAGCTTTTTGCTGTAGGTGTTTCTGCACCAAACATTAACGGCATCCGACACACTGCTGTCATGGGATATCTTTCTAGCATACCTGCTTCCGCCATGACTTTTTGCTCACCGTAAAGATTGACAGGACACACAGAATCTATTTCTCCATAGGGAGCATTTAAGCCATCAAAAACCAAATCGGTTGAGGTAAAAGCACAAAAAATAGAATTATCCGCGCAAAGTCCGGCAATATTGCAGGATGCTGTGACGTTAATTGCGTGCGATTCTTCAGGGTGGGTTTGACAAAAATTTGGTTGTGAATGTGCAGCAGTATGAATCACTGCTGTTGGTTTTATATCATTAAAGATACGCTGCAATTCTTGAAAATCTGTTAAGTTTACTTTTAGCATTTTGATGCCAGGAATCTCTAGAGAATGGGAAAAATAAGTGCCATAAATTTCCCATTCTTGTTTTGCAAGCTGGCAAAGATGCCATCCTAAAAAACCACTTGCTCCGGTGATTAACAATTTTTTCATGTTTAATTGTAAACCGCTCAAGAGAAAATTTTCTTGCTACAGTAAGCTGAAATTCTACACTGAGTGCTAGTTACGGAATACTATTGTAGTAATTCCTGAAACTGCTTTGCACTACGCACTTTGCTAAAGTCTGGGTCAGTTTTTGCTAACTTCTTGTATTTATCAGGAACAAACTGGATTGCTTTATCTAGGTTCTCAATTGCTAATTCGAGATTACTTTGTAAAGCATAAGAGCAAGCTTTGTTGTAATATGCTTGGTGTAAATCTTGCTTAATGGCGATCGCTCTATTATAAGATGCGATCGCATCTTGATAGCGGTACAGCTTTGTCAGTGCAATGCCTCGGTTAATTAAGGCTTCATACTTGTCGGGTTGGATAGCGATCGCTTTATCGTAAGATGCGATCGCATCTTGGTAGCGTTGCAACGACGTTAAGGCTATGCCACGATTATACCAGGCTTCATATTTGTCGGGTTGGATAGCGATCGCTTTGTCGTAAGATGCAATAGCGTCTTGGTAGCGTTGCAACGATGTTAAGGCTATGCCACGGTTAATCCAAGCTTCAGGACTCTCAACTTTGATGGCGATCGCTTTATTGTATGCTTTTATTGCATCTTCGTAACGTTGTCCATCTAATAAATTATTACCTTGATCAAAGAAATCTTCTGCTTTCTGGGTAGCCTTCGCTTCTATGAAAAGCTGGGTTACATTAGTTTCTTGCACAATTTGTGTAGTATTTTCTGTTGATGAGTTTGCCCCACCACTACAGCCAAATGCGAAAAAAACTATCAAGCCAGATGCAACGAAGCAGTACCGAAAAACCATGCTATACCTACAAAACTTATAAGATGATGTTAAAAATTGTTCCTTTTTTGAACATTATCAAAATACACTAGTTTTTACCCATTAATTTCCTTATTTTTTGAGAAATGATTTGGCTGAGGATGTATGGAAGCTTTTTAAATTCAAGTGTATGATACATTATCATATTAAATACACATAAAGCAATTGCTTAGAGCCTATTTCACTCAAAAAACAATTATTTGTCTTGCTATAGCAATCCGTGCAGGAGTTACGAACAAGAAGATCCCCGACTTCTTAAAAAAATCGGGGATCTAAGCCTCTCGGTGGAGAGGGAATCAAATAGGATTGCTATATATACGTTATGTAGGCGTAGCCCATCGTAGACATCGCACTCGTGTGGTAATTTACCTTTTAATGAACAAGGGTGCGATCGCACTAGTTTTCACTATATGCAAAAATATACACAATACTCGTCCAGTTGTTCCCAATAAAATCTTTAGATTAGCTCCTAATGACAATACTGCCCTGTTCAGAGATGATGCAACGTTTTGTATAAAACCAGGTTTAGCAAGTTTAACAAACGTTTCTTTTAGGTCATATAATTTTCCTACTTACTATATACGCCACAGAAACTTTGAGCTATATATTGACCCGTACAGCACTAATAGTTCGTTTTTAAATGATGTCACTTTTACACTAGTAGCACCATTCGCTCCATAGCTAGAGTAGCTTTGAAGATGATTGTGGTAAATAGGGTGCATCCCAGTTTTTATTTTTTAATGAGAAAATAATTGTCATTGCGAGGAGGAACGACGAAGCAATCGCATGGACTCGCTCTGAGTTGAAGGATTTTGTGATTGCTTCGCTTCGCTCGCAATGACATGCAAAAAAGTGGGATGCTCCCTAGTAAATATGGCGGGAAGGCATACATCTATTTTTGACTTTTGCAAAAAGTCTATTAAATGTATGCCTGGGTGATAATATACTCTATTTATGCAACGCTTAACTAATGCCAAACACCGACTCGACAGTTGACTTAATCGAATCGCGTGCATCCTTCAAAGTTTGGCTAATAGGATGTTTTGCCTGCAAAAATGCGCGGGCACAATTGCGTCCCGGCATTCCCGAAATCGAACCACCTGGATGAGTCCCTGCACCAGTCAAAAATAGATTATCAATTGGCGTTTTGTAGTTGGCTATTTCTGGCAAGGGACGGAAAAATATCATCTGATCTAGGGTCATGTCAACATGGTAATAATTCCCTTTATACGCACCTAATCTTTCTCCTAGTTCTGCTGGACTTTCTACACGACGGGCAATAGTTGCATTCTTGACATTGGGTGCATAGTCTGCCAATTTATCAATTACCCTATCTGCAACTTTGTTTTTCAATTCATCTGTCCAACCAGTACCTTTTAAACCAGTGCCTTCTGCACCGGCAATTTGATAAGGGGCAAAATACTCAATCCATACAGTGTGCTTACCTGGTGGCGCTAATGTGGGGTCTAAGTAGCTAGGCATCACCACATACATTGATGGGTCAGCATCAGGAATCTCTCCCAAGGTACATTTACTATGAGCCTGTTCTACATGAGTTACCGAATCTGCAATCAAGATAGAACCGACGAGATATTCGTCTTTATGCTCGTGGTGAGGAAAGTGGAGTGGTTCGTCTAAAGCCAAATCTATCTTGAGGATGGTTTCGTTATTGTTAACGATGCGGCGTTCTAATCTTTCCCATAAATTTGGATCGGCCCCATCAACATCGCTTTTATCAGTCATTTGCAAAAATAACCGCTTGGCATCAATATTAGAAATAACCCCGTATTTAGCGCGATATTCTTTACCACCAGCAACCCGCACACCCACAGCTTTTCCATCATCAATTAAAACTTTTTCAACATGCTGGTCTGTGAGAATAACGCCACCTTTACTTGTGACTAAATTCACTAAAGCTTGCACAAGTGCGCCAGTTCCGCCGCGAGGTCTGGCCATTCCAGGGTTGTGTCGCATCGCCATCATGATTGCACCAATGGCAAGGGTTTTTTGCGATGGCGGCGCCCCAAGTTCTGATGCTAGTCTTGCTAGTGGCGCTTTCAAAAATTCCTCATCAAACCACTCGTTAAGTAAATCCTCGGCGCTGGTTAACATGGTGCGAATAAAATCCAGCGTTTTGTTTGGCGAACCAATAACCGAAAATAAATCTTTCAGTTTTGTGATGTCGTAGTTACCAAGGATGTCTATAACTGACTTTGGCGGTGCATTAAACATGGGAATCATTGCACCGAGCGCTCGTTGCCAATAGTCTACAAATTCTGCGTATTTTTTGGCATCACGTTCACTATAACGAGCGATTTCGGCACAAGTCTTTTCCACTGACTTATGTCCTAAGAAGTATTTACCATCAGGATGAGGACAGAAAACAACTGGATCACATTCCAGATAATGCAAGCCGTATTTTTCTAGTTCTAATTCTTCAACAACTGGCCCCAAGTGAATAAATTCATGGTCAATAGCACACAAGTTAAATTTAAATCCAGGAGCCTCTTGTGGTAAACATTCTTCAGTTGTTGCTGCACCGCCTGGAACAGAACGCTTTTCCAGTAACAGGACGCTATAACCAGCTTTCAGCAAATAAGCTGCACAAACTAACCCATTGTGTCCAGCACCGATAAGCACAACATCATACTCTTGCATAGTTGAAATTTAGAAATAAGTAGGTTTTAAAAGCTTATAAAAGTTTTAATAAATTAACATCACTCCTTAGTTACAAAAATTATCTTTAACTAATGCTAATACTACTAAGGAGATAGTGCAGTTAACGATGATGGTATTTGCTTCACTTGAGTTTCTACCAGAAGTATTAAACTACCAATTTCTACTTTTATATCTTTAATAGAAAAGGCTATATCTTCCCATTTTAAATAGGGTAGATTCATCAGTTCTTTGGCTTTATGCATTAAAGCTGTAACTAATTCTATTGAAATACCCCCTCCCTCAGTGCAGTTAAAACTCTCCAGCATCGCAGGTTGCGAATTAGTCCGTGGGCGAAGGATCGCAGTGTAAGCGAAAGGGCGAGTATTTCCCATTTCTTTTAACAGCACCTTTCCCCTACATTCTATTTTGCCATCACCAGGTAAAAATACCTGAATTTTTTGCGGCTCAAAACTCACAATTTCACCATCTACATCCAACTCCAAGTTTTGCATCTGGCTGCGAATCAAGTCTGAGGTCAAGGCGTGGTTAATATCTACTTCTGTAACTATAATGCGAGCTATGGCATTTACTGGCTCATTAAGTTCTATTTGACCAAAAATAGCGCTGAAGGGATTAATGGCAATACTTTCTGTTTGCAGTTTTATTTCCTGTACGCGAATGCCTTCTTTGATGACTAATCCTTGACCTGTAACCGAAACTCCATCCGCCTGTCCCTGAACTATTTTCAACAGATCGGTTTGTACATCTATTTCTATTTCTTCTACTGTATCTAGCTTTTCGGATACTCTCCTTTCAGCTTCCTGGGATAGAAATGTTTCCTCCAACCGATTCTCATCAGGCATGAATTAGTAGTCTCCTAAATTTCCTCTTACTAGTTACTGTAAAGGCTAAGTACTAACAAGCGAATCTACATTGCGGTATATGTAAGTCGGAGGATTGAGTAATTAAGTAGAAAGTATTGTTTGTTTTTTAAGTTTTGCCTTTTTGGTAACAACCATTTTTACACCGCCGCTAGGGACAATCGTAATACCACGACGGACTGGATGCACTGGACGTTTATCAGTAAGGCTGAGTTCAAAATGGGATAAGATTATCGCTGTTACTAATTTTAGTTCATACATGGAAAATGTCGCACCGATACAACCGCGATAACCCCCACCGAAGGGTAAATATTCATAAGGTGAAAACTTTTGCTTGAGGAATCTTTCTGGACGAAACTGTTCTGGTTCTGCGTAAGTCTCGCTTCGGCGATGTGCTAAATAAATACAAGGAACTAAAACTGTTTCTGATGTAAATTCATGCCCCATAATTTCTACTCTATCTTTTACCATTCGCGGTGTGCAAATTAAAGCAATAGGATGAATTCGCAGTGTTTCTTGACAGAGGGCGGTGAGATAAGGTAATTGTGTAATTGCTTCAGGGTTTGTGAGATCATCCAAGGTGTTTAGTTCTTGCATTAACCGATGTTTCACCTCTGGATGAGAGTGAATTAAATAAAATATCCAGGCTAATACGCCAGATGTAGTTTCGTAACCCAACAGCAATAATGAAACTAGTTGATCGCGTAATTCCTCATCCGTCATTTGTTGTCCATTTACGTCATGCGCTGACATCAGCATACTGAGAATATCTGTACGCATAGCATCATTTTGCGAACGTCTTTCAGAAATTTCTGCATAGATGAGTTTGTCAATTCGCTCTCGTCTTTTTAAGAAAATTCCCCAAGGACTCCATGCACCTAAATCTTGTTGCAGCAAAGGAAAGAAAAACAGGCTAGAATACCAAGGTTTAGTTACGTCTTCTAACAAAGAACTCAATTTTTCTTTTAATTCTTGGTAACGCGTACTATGAGTAATACCAAATACTACCTTTAGAATAATTTCTAAAGTGATATTTGACATTAAATTGTGTATACAAATATCTGTACCTGATGTCCAATTTTGTGTAACTTCTTCAGTTATTTGACAAATTGCTTGTCCATAAGATTTTAAATTATCGCCATGAAATGCTGGTAGTAATAACTGCCGTTGTTGTTGGTGCGATCGCGCTTCTTGAAATACAATAGAATTTTCTCCAAACAAAGGTTTAAATACATGGGTTGCTTTCTTAAAATCTAACTTTTGTGCAGGGATGGCAAAACAATCACTAATTGCTTGGGGATGGCTAAAAAATACTATCGGTGGCGACTTTAAACCCATTACCCGCACTGTAAAAATGTCACCATACTTGGCAGCATAATTTTCTAAAGTTTTTGTCGGTTTAGCAATTAATTGCAGAGTTTGTAGCAACGCTGGTGTGCGTAGATTATTAAATTTTTTCATTGTTGATTCGATACCTTTACGATTTAGTAAACTATGAGGGATTAAGTAACTACGCAAAATTAATTACAGTCATTGCGAGCGTTGGCGCAGCCTAAGAAGAGAAGCGAACGCGAGTGCGTCTCTAAGAGTTGCAATCCCAGCCGCAAGCGAATTGCTTCATTTCGCAACTCTTAGAGACGCTACCGCGAACGCTACATTCGCAATGACATTGTGTAATTAATTATGTTTACCTACTTATGTAGAAGCATTGAAAATCTATCTAAATGTAGAGATGAAAGTTTAAGATTTGCTGAACCAACCATCAAACCCTTCAGCATCAAACAGTGGTTGTCTGTAGGATGGGAGACTTCACCTGACGTTGACTGCTGACAACCATGTTGATGGGATGATCTGGGCCTGTGACTAAACCACGGCGTTTAGGTCGCACTTCACCATTGTCAACTAGTTCTAATACCTGGCTGGAAAGGATTTTGGCAAGTGCTAGCTTCATTTCCAACTGGGCAAATGCTAAACCAATACAGCGCCTTGCACCACCTCCAAAAGGTAAATATTCATAGGGAGAAAATTGCCGTTCTAAAAAGCGTTCTGGTTTAAACTGCTTAGGTTCCGGGTATAAATCTTCTCGGCGGTGGGTCAAGTAAATTGAACCAATAACGACTGTATCTGGTTCAAGTTCGTAACTACCCAGAGATAGAGGTGTTCTGACTACTCTGGGAAAAGTCAGCATCGCTACTGGGTAAATTCGCAAGGTTTCGGAACAAACAGCGTTGAGGTAGGGTAATTTAAAAATGGCGCTGGGGTCAGGGTTATCACCCAGGCTATCTAGTTCTTGCAGTAACTTTTGGCGTACTGATGGTATTTTGTGAATCCAGTAAAATGCCCATGCGATCGCTGTTGCTGTGGTTTCGTGGCCTGCTACCAAAAGAGTCATTAATTCATCGCGTAACTCTTCATCGGTCATCGGTTGACCTGCTTCATCCTTAGCTGCCATGAGTAAGCTGAGGATATCTGTGCGTGATGGGTCTGGTTGTTCTCGACGTTCCCGAATTTCTTCGTATATAAGTTTGTCAGCATCCTGCTGTCGGCGCATCTGCTTTCCCCAGAAATTAATCGGGCCAAAATCCCTTTGCAAAGCTGGAAAATAAAGCAAAGCGACACTCAACACAGAACTTCCCTTTTCCAGTATTTCACCCAAAAAATGCTGTAATTTTTCGGCGCGTGGGCCTTCATCTAGCCCAAACACAGCTTGCATAATCACCCGCAGGGTAATAGCTTGGGCAGCAGACCGGATATTGAAGGGTTGTCCTATCTGGTATTGGCTAATGACTTTCTCGGTAATATCACTAATTATTTGACTATAGCTTCGCATTCTTTCACCGTGAAAGGGTGGCAATAACAACTGCCGTTGGCGCTGGTGTTCTGCACCACTGATGGTAATCACAGAACGCTTACCAAGTAAAGATTCAAACACCAAATTTGTATCACCAGGTGCTTCTAACTCCTTGGTATCGTTTGTCAAAATCTGCTGTAGCACTTCGGGGTTACTGACAAATATCAGTGGCGGAGATTTGCTTTGTAACCTGATGGTGAACATGTCCCCATATCTTTCGGCACAAGTTTCCATAAATGACATGGGGCTGATAATCCAGCGTAGCATCTGTAAAACTGCTGGGCTTTGCGGGCCATTTGGTAATTTCATAAAATTCTTTTGTTAATTTATGTCTTGTTCCTACTTTAACTAACTGAAACTGATAAATTCTTGTTGATTGAAGTTACTTATACTGAGGGTGCAAAAAAGCAATAAACTGTTACAACCTCAAAGATGTAAAATTTTTATTAAATTCAACGAGCATCTACAGTTTCATCTGACTTTTCATGTCATCTAGAAAAGCTAACGATTAACCTAACCCCCTAACCCCCTTCCCGACCTCTCCCTAACCCTCTCCTACGAGGAGAGGGAAGCGGAAAAACTTTTGTTACTGGAAGGGGGAAAATTCAAAGTCTCTCTCCTTTTAGGAGAGAGAAATAGAAGAGAGGTTCCCCAGATACCGTGAAAAGTCAGACAGTTTCACCTAATCGTCAAAAGGTACTCAGCATGACTGCAATCTCCCCAAAGGCATCTTCAGCGCTTCCCAATTTTTCGGAAGGGATTCAATATTTTGGTGAAGCTTTACCAGATTTTGAAACTTATGGTGCAACACCTGCTATAGAATCGGGCAGAGTAGCGATCGCATCTCCCACAGAACCGAATGCTGTATATCAAACTTTACTTGCTGCCGATGCCCTGCGCTACCTGACTTTGCAAGTTACTGCTAGTAAAGCTTCTGGGCATCCCGGCGGATTCGCCAGCCAAGCGGAAGCTTACGCATCTCTTGTCATGCTGGGATACAAGAACATTATTACCGAAGTCGGACACCACGCCCCCGGATTTTATAGTGCCATGTTCTTGGATCGTTCGCTAGAGGACATGGGAATTTTTACAGTTCAACAATTGCGCGATCGCTTCCGAGAAAAGCACGGACTTTTAGGACACCTTTCTGGTTACATCCCCGGTATTCTCGCACCTGCGGGGCCTTTGGGACAAGGGCAACACTTTGCAATGGCGGCTGCACTGTTGCACAAAGATAAGTTATTCCCCTTTACAGTTGGGGATGGTGGATTGGGTGAGCCTTATATTGTAAGTGCGATCGCTCACTTCCATACAGCTTATCCTGCTGTCACCAACTTTTTACCGGTGTTGGTGTGGAACGGTTACAGCCAAGAACATCACAGCATGGTTTCCCTGAAAACCAATGAACAGATGCAAGCATATTGGCAAGGTAACGGTTTTGATCAAGTCGTGTTAGTGGATGCCAAGGATTTCGACGATCAAAATCAACCAGGGGATTACGTTGATAGTACCGCCTTTTCCTTTGAGAAGCGCCTAGCATTTACTCAAGCAGTACTTTCGGGTGTAGATAAAGCAGCGCGATCGGCGTTGGGTGGTAAGCTTACCGTCTTCATTATTAAACAACTCAAAGGTGCAGGAGTCCACGCGCGGGGTGCAAAATCTCACAACCTCTATCCTAAAGATACGCTGGATGCGCCACATATTATTAGTGCATTGCAAACCCGTGCTTTGTCTGCGGAAGCTTGGCAATTAGTCAGAACAAATGCCGAACGCGCCGGTGGTGGCCCAGCAGCAAAAACTGTGGTGACAGAATTTGAATTTCCATTACCAGAATTAGGCGAATTACCTTTAGAAGAATATGCAGTTGGTGGCGAACCAAAAGTTTCCACAACCGCAATGGGACGATTGGTAGGAATAGTTGGAAATAAAGATCAGAATTTCCTCGTCACCAACGCCGATGGTAATGAAGCATCAGGAATTGCCAACATCAACCAAGCATTAAAGATTATCCACCCCACAACCGACGACTTATATAACCAAGCACCAAATGGGCAAGTTTATGAACCATTGAGTGAAGATGCTTGTGCCGGTTTAGCTGCGGGTTTAGCGTTAATGGGTGCGAGAACTTTGTGGTGTTCTTACGAATCTTTTGCCATCAACGGATTACCAATTTGGCAAACTGTAACCCAAGCAATGGCAGAATTGCGCCGTCAAACTCCTTCGACTATTACTTTATTCACAGCAGGTGCATTAGAGCAAGGGCGCAACGGTTGGACTCACCAACGTCCAGAAATCGAAGCTTACTTTGCTTCGTTGATGCGAAATGGAAATGTTTTCCCATTATTTCCGCCTGATGCTAATAGTATTCAAGCTTGTTATGATTGGGCATTGAAAACTAAGAATAAGGGAATTGTGATTACAGCTAGTAAGTCGCCGTTACCAATTCGCACAACTTTACAACAAACTCGTCAAGGGTTGCGCGATGGTGCAGTGCTATTGCATGAAGTCGCTGGTGATAAACAGGTTGTATTTGCTGTGATTGGTGATATGACATTAATGCCAGTATTTGAAGCTGCTGCTTTCTTAGAAACTGAAGGTATTGGTGCCAAGATTATTTCTGTCATCAATCCTCGGCAATTGTACCGTAGTCATGATACCGCGTGGGATACTTGTTCTGAAGCCGAAGGCGGTTTCTTAGATGATGCGAAATTTGCCGAATTATTTGATGGCGATGCGTTAATTGCTGTGACAGGTGGTGCTGCGGGGATGCTAGAACCAATTTTGTTAAGGAGTACAGCGAAGCGCGACACCTTTGCATGGAAACGTGGCGAAACTACAGCCAGTGCTGGTGAGTTGATGGCGTTTAATGGATTGACTGCTGAAGCGTTGACGAAACGTGCGATCGCGTTAGTTCATTAAATCATGTTGCATAAATGCGGGATGATTTTATTGAATTTTCCTTTGCATCTTTGTGCGGCAGCCGCTATAACGGGTGAATCCCCACAACGCACTGCTTTGCCTTTGCGTGAGACATTCATCCCTCTGACTTTTCACGTTATGTGCAAAAGTCCACTAAAAACCTAACCCCCTAATATCATGTCCGGGTAATTAACCATAATAACCGGAACCCCACCCCGCAAAAGCTGCGCTTTAGCTCCCCTCCCCGCTTGCGGGGAGGGGTTGGGGGTGGGGTTCTTTTATTATGGGTGATTTGGCGGACATGATATAACCCCCTTCCCGATGCGGGAAGGGGGAAATTCAAAGTCTCTCTCCTTTTAGGAGAGAGATTTAGAGAGAGGTTTTCCAGATGACCTGAATTGTCAGATTCATCCCTAGATTCAGCAACGCCCATTAAATAAAGCTGGAATTGTTTCTACTTTTATCGCATTTATACGTATAGAAACGCTGAAAATTGCGTCGGAATGCGTATATTTGCGTTTTTTTATTGAAGAGGAGTTAGCAGGCAGGAAAAATGGGAGTAGATTTGCTGAAATCCTTTGACAAAAGCTGGTTTAGGAGTCGCAAAAGCTGGTTTAGGAGCAATACGGTTCAGTTAAGGCTTAAATATTAGTCAAAGTCAATTTTTTTAACGTAGACGCAAAGCGGCTTGCCGGAGGCTACCGCAAAGGACGCAAAGAACGCAAAGGAAGAGAAGAAAGAAATGCTTAACTGAACTGTATTGGGTTTAGGAGTTGCAAAAGCTAGTTTACGAGTCACAAAAGCTGGTTTAGGAGTCGCAAAAGTTAGTTTAGGAGTTGCAAAAGCTAGTTTACGAGTCACAAAAGCTGGTTTACGAGTCGCAAAAGCTGCTTTACGAGTCACAAAAGCTGGTTTAGGAGTCGCAAAAGTTAGTTTACGAGTCAGAAACTTAGTTTACAAGTCGCAAAACTTGATTTTTGAGCTAGGACGAAGGGTGATATTTTTATCTGGAAGCGTGGGGAATGTGGAGACTTGAGGAAAAGTGCGATCGGGTTAGTGCATTAAGGCTAGATATAATCTATTATGATACCCCATCTCAGTGTTTTACTGGATGGGGGTTTGCTATTATGGGGTTTTGATAACGATGGCATAAAATGGCAAAAACTGCCATAATGTAGAAAAACAGATTCAAAAATTAACACTTGTGAAAAGTATAAATATTTCCTTACCTGACACCATGCGAACTTATATAGAAGAACAGGTAGCTCAGGGTGGTTACAGCAGTGTCAGCGAATATTTTCGTGAATTAGTGCGACAAGACCAAAAACAGAGAGCTAAAGAACGTCTAGAAACAATGCTTCTGGAAGGATTAAACTCTGGGAATGCAACAGAAATGACTGTTCAAGATTGGGAAGATATCCGTCAAACAATCCGACAAAGAATGAACAAACATCAAGATGCAATTTAGCCGTGATGTTTGAAATAAAAAAAAGACCTCAAGTTATCCGGGACTTAATAGACTTAGCAACGTACATAGCACAAGATAACTTAGATGTTTCAGACCGCTTTTTAACAGCAGCCGAAGCAACATTTAAACAATTAGCAAAAACCCCAGCTATTGGAAAACCAAGCCTCTGGTATTAACTAATAAATTTTAAAATATTATTTGGCTGTATGCCATTATAAATTAGATTATCAGCCGCGATCGCGCAATTTCTCTTCTACCAATGCATGAAGCAACAAACTTAGGATTTGAGCGTTATATTTATTCT
Source organism: Nostoc favosum CHAB5714 (assembly GCF_020829495.1). Taxonomy (GTDB): domain Bacteria; phylum Cyanobacteriota; class Cyanobacteriia; order Cyanobacteriales; family Nostocaceae; genus Nostoc; species Nostoc favosum. The sequence continues at coordinate 19,080 of NZ_JAIVFQ010000089.1, forward strand.
AGACCTCAACTATATAAGATTAATTTATTATGAAATTTCAAGTAATTTTTACCTTTGATTCGGAATATGAAGGCTATGTTGCTGAGGTTCCTGAACTTCCAGGCTGCGTGAGTCAAGGCAAAACACTAGATGAGGCAGTTGAAAATATTAAAGATGCCATTAGGGGATATCTCCACGTCCAAGCTAAACATGGCAAACCTTATATTGTTAAGGAATCGCAAGTGTTTATTGGAGAAGTTGTGGTATAAATGGGACGTTTATCAAATATCTCCGGTAAGGAAGCTGTCAAGATTTTTGAAAAGTTTGGTTATGTATTAGATCACCAAACGGGAAGCCACATGATACTTTGGTGTGAATCAAAACCAACATTATCGATTCCCAATCATCGGGAATTAGCACCTGGGTTACTTAGAAGTTTGATTCGACAAGCAGGAATTACAGTTGATGAATTCCTCAAAAACAAATGAATTCAGTTACAAGGCTCATTATATTATTCAGAATATCCCTATGAAGTTGTTGAATCATTGTTGTCAATCTTACAGCATCAGCCGCCTATAATGTACTTAAGATTTTACACAAGGATGGAACCATGACTGACGCTCAAAAGATGGTTCGCTTAAACTTAGATTTGTCACCTGAACTAAATCAGATACTAGACGAACTAGTAAATAAAATAGGCACAAGTAAAAGTGATGTTCTGCGTCAGGCTATAACCTTGATGCAAATCATGGTTATAGCTAAAGAGGAAACCAAAAAATTAGGAGTTCCAGAAGCAAATCAATTGATAGTGAATAAAATCATTCTCTCATCTGAGCAGCAGCCAAAACCGCATCCACTAGACACATTTATGGAAAGGCTTGGCCCTTGGGAAGATGAACGGACTGCTGAGGAAATAGTCAAAGATATTTATGATAGCCGTACTATTTCTAACAATGACATTAGTTTATGATTTATTTACTTGATACTGATACTTGCATTTATTGGATTAAAGATATTAATTCAGTCACAAATAAAATTAGAGAAATAGGATGGGAGCAAATTTGTATTTGCAGCATCACGGTTGCTGAGTTATATTTTGGTGCTTATAATTCTCAACGAGTAGCGGAAAATTTAACTCGTGCAGAAGACTTTATTCAAAACTTACCAGTTGTACCTTTAACTGATCCTGCTCTCAGAAAGTATGGTGAATTAAAGGCAGAACTCCGTAGAATAGGACAAACTATTGCTGAATTTGATTTACTAATTGCTAGTGTTGCAGTTGCAGAAAATTACACTTTAGTAACAAACAATATTCGTCACTACAGCCGCATTTCTAATTTACAGTTGGAAAACTGGATTTCAGCTTAAAAATATTATGTAAAATAGAAATAACTATAAGGATAATTTATTTTTTGCAAATCTCTAACAACGCTTAACCTGATTGCAAAGAAGCATTAAATATGGCTTTTTTTGATAGAGTGATGCTTTGTCGATCGCTAAAATCTCTATGTCCCAGGTATCGCTCCCCCAATCGCTCCAGAAAGGCCTACCCCTCATGGCTCTTGCGCCCATGCAGGATGTGACAAACCTCTGGTTTATGAAGGTCATTGCCCACTACGGCAGCCCTGACTACTTCTTCACCGAGTATTTCCGCGTCAATGATACCTCACGGCTCAATCGTAGCATTCTGGCAGCAATCACCGAAAACGACACGGGTCGCCCCGTTTTTGCTCAAATGATTGGCGAAAGCATTCCCGACTTAGTAAGAACAGCAAAAGAACTCTGCAACTATAATATCGCTGGAGTTGACTTGAACATGGGCTGTCCAGCACCTAGAATCTATCGCAAAAACGTTGGGGGTGGATTGCTGCTCTTACCAGAAAAAGTGGATCGCATTTTGGGAGAACTGCGTTCTGCTGTCAACGATCGCCCTTTAACCGTCAAGATGCGCGTAGGCTTTGAAAATACAGATAACTTTTACGAAATTCTAGATATGATCAATAGCCACAGCATTGATTTGCTGAGTTTGCATGGTCGCACGGTGAAAGATATGTACCACGGGGCAGTGAAATATGATTTGATCGCTGAAGCGGTGAAACGGGTTGATTGTCCAGTGCTTGCCAATGGCAATATCCATTCTGCGACAACTGCCCTTAAAGTGCTTTCTCAAACGGGCGCGGCGGGTGTGATGGTAGGACGCTGGGCGATCGGGAATCCTTGGCTTTTTAATCAAATTCGGCAGGCTTTGCGAAAAGAGCCGATCACGCCCATTCCTTTAGTAGAGGTACGCAACTATATTGATCGTTTATGGCAAACGCCTTATTCAGCAACTATGCCAGTGCGATCGCGCGTAGGCTACCTCAAAATGTTCCTCAACTACATTGCCCTGAGTGTTGATGCTGAAGGTCATTTCCTGCGGCTGATGCGACAGACCTCTACCGAGGTAGAACTGTTAAACCTCTGCGATCGCTTTCTCCTTGCTGATCTGACGAAAACTTTAGCCCTAGCACCCTACTCAGGCGTGTAACCTGCTTGCTATTTCGCTAGTTCTTTGTTAAAAATTCTTGAACAGTCAGAATTTCAATGCCTCTCCAGGGGTTTAGCATTAGTAAATCATCATCTCCGGTCATAATACATTCTGCTTTTCCACCGACTGCTAATTCTAGATATTTGTTATCTTTTGGATCTCGACATTCGTTAATCTGTTCAGTCACTTTAATGAACTGTACAGTTTCGGACAAATCCACCAGGAAATCGTTGCGTTCTTCTGGCGTGGTGTACCGATTAAATTTGGGTCGAGCGAGTACCTGTTCTAGCTCCAGCCAAATGGACTCGGACACCAACAATTCCCCTAAATCTTGAGCTTTTCTGAGTGCGCGATCTGGTTTGCTACCTGGTAATAACACCGCACTAATGATGACATTGACATCACACACAAACCGTCTTTCATTCGCCGTCATTCAAGATTGACTCCAAAATTTCTGGCGTTAAATCCCTTTCTGCGGCTCGTCTACCAATTTCATCCATTGTTTGTCTGAGCTTGGCAATGGCTTCCTGCTTGCTTGTCATTGAAGACTTTAGTAACACTGCGAGCCGGGCTTCAATTTGTTCCCGTTCGTCTTCAGTGGCATTGCGGTATGCCTCTGCTACCTCAGACGGGACTTTGATAGTAATTTCTTCATTAGTAATCATGGTCTGTTCGCTTCCATAATTTCTCATCTTTAATCATGTTACTTCCTCGGCTCATAATTCCCCCATCAGGCTGTTTGAAGTAACGTTGTCGGATGATCATAGTTATTTCAAAATCAATAATTAAGAACTGGGAGTTCTGTAGACAGCTTAACTTCACACTAGCCACAAGTTTGTATCACCCTCGTATCCTTTAAAATATAAATGACTGCACAAGATAAAACCCCAAGACCTCAAATAAATTTAGATTTATCGCCAGAACTTTATGAGACACTAAACAATCTGGCGCAACAGATTAATGGAGATAATGGTGATGTGCTGTTAAAAGCGATGCCTACGGCTGGCTACGCCTACGCACTCCTAGAAGTAGCCTTAAAAGCCAAGCAAAAAGGCAAACATATCTGGATTAGAGATGATAACCAAAATCTTGAAAGCCGATCGCGCCATGACTCAAGTAATGGAAGAATTATCTTCCACTGAAAACCGGATTGCTTTTGCACGTCAGGCTTTTAATGACGCGGTGACACTTTACAACACCAAGAGCGAATCTTTCCCCAGCAACCTTGTGGCCAATACTTTTAACTTTACTGTTGCAGAATTGCTCCCCGAAGCTACTTCAGAAATTAGAAATGCTCCACGCGTGTCTTTTTAGGTGTCTATGAATTTCTTTGAACATCAGGATCGGGCACGCCAAAATACGCAACAATTAATCGGGTTATTTTCCCTGTCGATCGCAGTTATGATTATGGCGATTTATATTGCCACTTTATTTCTGTTGGGCATGGCTCCCCGTGTTTGGTGGCATCCAGGGATATTTCTTTACGTGGCTGGGATTACAATAATTGCGATCGCAGTCGGAAGCTTATATAAAATTGCCTATCTCCGTGAGGGCGGTAGCGTAATTGCCGAGGAGTTAGGGGGAAGACTGCTGCTACCAGAAATGGCGGATGAACAAGGGCGACAACTATTAAATATTGTCGAGGAAATGGCGATCGCTTCTGGTATTTCCGTCCCCGAAGTTTATCTCCTTGAGAGAGAAACCAGCATTAATGCCTTTGCAGCCGGATTTACGCCCAATGATGCTGTAATTGGAGTTACCCGTGGAACTTTGCAACACCTGAACCGAGATGAACTACAAGGAGTCATCGGCCACGAATTCAGTCATAACGTAATCATAAACTGTCAAACTGCTACCCATTGCTTCGCTACCGACTGCCATTAGGGTATCATCTAGCTGTTCTGTCAGTTGTTGCAGTTTAATCAACAGTTCGGTAAGCGTTGCGGCTAATTGATAATCCCGCACAAATTCGTCTACATCAAAGCTGGCTGGTAAAATGTCTCGGTTAGACTGGGCAGCAGTCAGGCTAGTGTTGACAAAGGCTAGGCTTTTATCGCCCATCTTAAATAACTTGCGTCGTTCTTCCACACTTAGGGTAACAAGAAAAGGCATCTTTGCTTGGATAGTCGCAAAGGCTGCTTTAATTTCTTGGATATCTGCTGGGGTAAGGGAACCTGTAATGTTTTGGTAAGCCATTGGATATTTACTCAGGTGAATCTGTTTGTTATGATTCCCACTGGTAAATGCGATCGCACAGTCTTAAGGAATGGGGAGTAGGCTTGCCGTGAGCTTGTCCTGAGCGTAGTCGAAGGGCGTAGCCGAACGGGAGTAGGGAGTGGGGAATGGGGAAATTAACCTCTCTCCAAAAATGTTTTTGTCCGGCATCGATAATTCCTCTAAACCCTTTGTGTCACCAGGAAACTATTTTCTACCATGCAATTTAGGCATAGGACAAGCTAGCGTCCATAGCTATAGGTGAGTTACAAAGGAGCAAAATGTATTGTCCCAAATTCACATGAGTTCGACGAACTTTTCCCACCCAGCCTCCCCTCCGGGAGGAGCAATGAAATAATCGGGTTTTTAAGCCTCTGTTCTAGAAAGAGAGAGGTTAAATTCCCGCAAGAGTGACCCTGATTATGGAATTTTGAAATCAATCAAATCAATAAATAATTGGTATTTACCAGAGTAACCAGATATGTTCAATGCCACTGAAATTTTAATTGATGCCTTTGTAAATGAAATTCGAGAGGGTTACCGTCGCACATACGGCTGCTTCAAAAATGATTATCAGGACATTATTGCCTGGGCTGGTAACATGGCTTTGGAAAACATTGCCAATAGCGACGCTCTTTATCACAATGTTGAACACACAGTACTTGTAACCCTGGTGGGGCAAGAAATATTACGTGGCAAACACATTAGGGAAGGCGGTGTTTCCAGTGAAGACTGGCTGCATTGTATCATTTCCTTAGTGTCTCATGATATTGGCTACGTTAAGGGAGTTTGCCGACAAGACCGAGAGACAGCAAACTTATATGCCACAGGTAAAAATGGCAAAATGATTTCTGTAGCTCCTGGCGCTTCTGATGCCAGTCTGACGCCGTATCATGTTGATAGAGCCAAGCTTTTTATTGATGAGCGTTTTGGAGGTCACAAGTTAATCGATGCTGAGGCAATTAAAAGCAATATTGAATTGACTCGATTTCCCGTGCCTGCGGCAGAAGATCATCAAGATACAAGGTGTTTTGCAGGATTAGTACGTGCTGCTGATTTGATTGGTCAACTAAGCGACCCGCGTTACCTGAAGAAAATTACTTCATTATTTTACGAGTTTGAAGAAACTGGTGTAAATAAAGTTTTGGGCTATAAAACCCCAGCTGATTTACGTAATAACTACGCTAAGTTTTACTGGAATGGCGTCTATCCCTATATCCAAGAGGGACTGCACTATCTATCTCTGACACAACAGGGAAAACAAATTCTGGCTAATCTCTACTCAAATGTGTTTGTTGTAGAACATGAAAAACAACAGGAAGAACAGCAGCGCTATTTAGAAAAATTAGGAGTTGAGAATTAGTAGAGACGCGATTAATCGCGTCTGTTGGGAATTAGTAGAGACGCGATTAATCGCGTCTGTTGAGAATTAGTAGAGACGCGATTAATCGCGTCTGTTGAGAATTAGTAGAGACGCGATTAATCGCGTCTGTTGAGAATTAGTAGAGACGCGATTAATCGCGTCTGTTGAGAATTAGACGCGATTAATCGCGTCTGTACAGGAGTTATGAATTAAGATAAAAGTTTAATAACTCATAAATCCTAACTTATAACTCCTAACTACTATGGATTGGTGGCGACGACTGAAAAAAAATCCTTTGGCACGATTTGGGGCAATTTTGCTGTTAATTTTCTACGTAGCAGTAATTGCAGCAGATTTCGTGGCTCCTTATGACCCCTACGCCTCACAGCCCAATGGTTCACTGCTGCCACCAACTAAGATACATTGGGTTTCTCAGTCAGGGCAGTTTATCGGCCCCCATGTTTATCCAACGACTCAGGGAGACACGAATTTAGAAACAGGCGATCGCAAACTCATTGTAGACTTGACAAAGCCCTCACCCCTGCGTCTATTTGTCTCTGGGCCAGAATACCGATTGTTGCAGATGAGTTTGCCATTACCCCCAAAATGGGATGAAGTCACAATCTTTCCTGGTATTCCCTTAAATTGGCATTTATTTGGCACAACAACTGGGGCAAAATTCAACATCTTGGGCACTGATGACCAAAGCCGCGACCAATTCAGTCGCCTCTTACATGGCGGTCGCATCAGTATGTTTATCGGTATTTTTGGCATTATCATTACCTACCCCCTCGGTTTGATCATCGGGGGAATTTCCGGCTATTTCGGCGGTGTGACTGATAGCGTCATTATGCGCTTGGCAGAAGTGCTAATGACTTTCCCTAGTATTTATCTTTTGGTGACTTTGGGAGCAGTCTTACCACCTGGTTTAAGCAGTACCCAGCGCTTTTTGCTGATTGTAGTGATTACTTCGGTTATTAGCTGGGCTGGTTTAGCACGGGTCATTCGAGGACAGGTACTATCAATTAAAGAGCGAGAATTTGTCCAAGCGGCACGCGCGATGGGCGCGAACCCACTTTATATTATCCTCCGCCACGTTTTGCCGCAAACGGCTAGTTATGTAATTATCTCTGCTACTCTTGCAATTCCCAGCTTTATTGGTGCAGAAGCGATACTGAGTCTCATCGGCTTGGGAATTCAACAACCAGACCCCTCTTGGGGGAATATGCTTTCTCTGGCTAGCAATGCTTCAATTTTGGTACTGCAACCTTGGCTAATCTGGCCGCCTGCGGTGCTGATTATCCTCACAGTGCTAGCATTCAACTTACTCGGTGATGGGCTGAGAGATGCTCTTGACCCTCGTAGTTTGCGGAGATAAGCTCAAAGAAATAGCAAATGCGATCGTACCTCCTTTACTGCTGCAAATTTGCAACCAATTTTGCAAGCGCCAAACAAGATTAGGAAGGGGAAGCGGAGTGATACGGGGGAGTAGCGAACTACCGTTTTGGATAATTTGCAAGTTTAAAGGTGAACCAATAAGCCAGGTTTCTGGAGGCAGTACCGCCACGCATAACGCCACACCTCCCGCCATACCAAACACATTGGTGTCAGCCTCAACTCTTGGAGACGCTGTATTTCGACTCCGCTCAACATAAAGAAAGCGTTCGGGGAAGTCATATCATGTCCGCATAAATAGTTATGCTAACCATAGCCATTACACCCCACCCTAGCCCTGTCAAGGTGACTTTTTTGCAGTCGCTAAAAGTTTGGCAGTGGAAACATGTGGATGCTGAGGGTCATACTTTGGAGGATCTTTCTTCTTCTTTGGAGCACGGGTATGTTTGAGAAAAGA
>NZ_JAIVFQ010000008.1 GCF_020829495.1 Nostoc favosum CHAB5714
TCGGCATCTGGTTCACCTCCTTGGGTGTAAGCACAATGGCGTTCAACTTGAACGGTTTCAACTTCAACCAATCAATCATTGATTCAAGCGGTCGCGTGATCAGCACTTGGGCTGATGTAATCAACCGGGCTAACCTGGGTATGGAAGTAATGCACGAGCGCAATGCTCACAACTTCCCCTTAGATTTGGCTGCTGGTGATGTTGCTCCTGTGGCTATGAGCGCTCCTGCTATTAACGGTTAATTCTGAAGTTTAACTAAATCAAAAAGCGCTCTCCCAAATTGGGAGGGCGTTTTTAATTTAAGTTAGTAACAGATACTGTTATGGAGTTGGATAAAAACTCAGAGACAGTGTTGATAAATACTAAAAAATAGCGAAAAGTTCTACAAACATAAGAGCAAAAAAACTTTTGTAAGAACTCTAGGTAGAATACATAAGCCTCACCTTTTTCTTCAAAATCATGGGCAATATTTTTGGTCATCTATTTCGCATTAGTACGTTTGGCGAGTCTCACGGCGGCGGTGTGGGGGTTGTGATTGATGGTTGTCCTCCCCAACTAGAAATTTCGGCAGAAGAAATTCAAGTAGAACTAGATAGAAGGCGTCCCGGGCAAAGTAAAATTACGACGCCTCGCAAAGAAGCGGATACCTGCGAGATTTTATCAGGGGTATTTGAAGGCAAAACTCTGGGAACGCCTATAACAATTTTGGTGCAAAACAAAGATACTCGTCCCCAAGACTACGACGAGATGTCCGAGAAATATCGGCCTTCTCACGCCGATGCAACTTATGATGCCAAATATGGCATTCGCAATTGGCAAGGTGGGGGTAGATCCTCAGCGCGTGAGACAATCGGAAGAGTAGCAGCAGGTGCGATCGCTAAAAAAATTCTTCGTCAAGTCGCCAATGTCGAAGTTATCGCTTACGTTAAGCGCATCAAAGACTTGGAAGGTGTAGTTGATCCAAATACTGTCACCTTAGAACAAGTGGAAAGCAATATCGTTCGCTGTCCCGATGCTGAATGCAGCGATCGCATGATTGAATTAATTGAGCAAATAGGTAGACAAGGTGATTCTATCGGCGGTGTAGTAGAATGTGTGGCGCGAAATGTGCCGAAAGGTTTGGGCGAACCAGTATTTGATAAATTGGAAGCTGATATCGCTAAGGGTGTCATGTCTCTTCCTGCTAGCAAAGGCTTTGAAATTGGTTCCGGTTTTGGGGGAACCCTGCTAACAGGAATTGAGCATAACGACGAATTTTATATTGATCAAAGTGGTGAAATCCGCACACTAACAAACCGTTCTGGTGGTATTCAAGGGGGGATTTCCAACGGAGAAAATATCATTTTGCGAGTTGCATTTAAGCCGACAGCAACAATTAGAAAAGAGCAGAAAACTGTAACTCGTGAAGGCGAAGAAACGCTATTAGCAGCCAAAGGACGCCATGATCCTTGTGTATTGCCGCGTGCAGTTCCAATGGTTGAGGCAATGGTGGCGTTGGTGCTGTGTGACCATTTGTTACGGCATCATGGGCAGTGTAAGGTCTTGTAGGCACTACACATCTACAAAAAATATTTAATATCTTGTTCAACGTATCCCGACAGCACCCTAAGCATCGTTTGCTAAACGCTCACTTGCTTTGAGGGTGGGGACTTTCGCGGATACGTTGAAAACATGGTGGACAACTCACAGTTACATCTAAAGTTAGGCAAAGGCACAGAATTAGCGATCGCCATTCCGCTATCCTAATTCCAGTCTTACTCTTGGTGAGTACTTAATTTACTGTATCCACCCAAGAAGAGTAGCCAAACTATTACAACTATCCAATGAATAACAACAGATGTCCATAAAGAACCTGTTTGAAAATATATAATTATGCAGAAACTTCCTAAGAGTGCTGCTAATAAAAGAAAGACTGGATTAATGAATGTAGGAAACCCTGCTTTATACACTGTGATGGCTTCAAGAGGATGATAAATAACAAAAATTACTAAACTGAGACATCCCCATAGCCATTGGTCACTTATTGAAACATTTTCTGTCAAATGAGGAAGTTAGGACTAGCCCTTTCAAGGTGGGTAAAAATTTTGGTCAATAAATTCCTCTTTAAGCTCTTTACTCTGTGTTCTCAGCGCCTCTGCGGTTAAATCAATCACTTTTAAACCGCAGAGGCGCTGAGAGCGCTGAGAAAAAACAATCTTATTTTACGAGTCACCTTGAAAGGGGTAGAAGTTAGGACTTACGCACTGTACAAATGTATCGTGATGTGCATTACCTAAAATAGGTTGTTTCAAGCTTTTCTTAATTATCCTGCGATCATAAATAGACCATGCTGTAGGGGCTAAGCTTTTGCTGTGCCCTTACGAAAGATATGGTTTTTAACCTTGAGCCATATTTGGTATTTATTGTCAATGCGTAAGTCCTAGAAGTAATAAAACACGAAAAAATAATTCTTCTGCTATTGCAGGGGCAAAAATAGAAATTATATGATTTTAGCTGCTTCTAATGATGACTTTTGAAACAACTCAAACTTGAAAAATTTGAAATATAACCCTATAGGCAAAGAAAGCACTGCAAATAATACTACTAATATTGCCGAGTATAGCCAAGCTTGAGGAGAAGGAATTGTTAAAATTACGTGGTGTACACGGAAGATAAGCGTATTCATTTTTTACACTATAAGCAACACAGTAGGTTAGGTTGCCTAATACCCAATATCCAATGCCCCATTCCTAATTCCAATCCTGTTCTTCCTTCTTGCCGCGACTTTTGTAAATACCCCCCAGGTTGTGAATTTGGCGAGTTTTCTCATAAAGTTCGGCCTCGGTCAAACCCCACTGCTGCAAGACTTTATCAAGGTCTTTTTGGATATCTCTTGCCCCTGGAAACCCTTGATAACGCATTCGCAGCCTAGCTAATTCTGCTAAGTTATAGTCTGTCGCCTCTTGAGAGAGTAAAATATCAATAAGGGGGCGATCGCGGCTATAAAGAGGATGTTGTTGGTCTTTGCCTGCGGGTGCATTAGTCATCATGAATCCTGAGTGTTGTTAGCGGATAGCTATAGTTGAGCCAGTGCTGAGTCCTGAGTTTTAAGTTTAGCAAAAGAGCTGAGGAGCAGAAAAGGCAAAAGAAAATCATCTTCTGCACTGACAAGCTAATTGTCAAATTGACAACTCCTGTACAGACGCGATTAATCGCGTCTCTACTCCTAACTCCTAACTCCTAACTCCTAACTCTTCTTAGACGGCAAGTACACCTGATGTCTTACGGCTCTCACCACTGCCACTCAAGTTTAAATAAAGTTACATTAGTTCTTAAGAAAATACAAAAAACTTTAGATGAGGGTGAATTTTATCTCACCCAAAGTCCAAGCACCGAGGGAGCAAGAACCCATTATGTTTGAACACTTCACTTCCGAAGCCATTAGAGTAATTATGTTAGCTCAGGAGGAAGCACGTCGCCTGGGACACAATTTTGTAGGAACTGAACAAATTCTCCTGGGTTTGATGGGAGAAGGAACTGGAGTTGCTGCTAAAGTGCTGGCGGAATTAGGCGTTACCCTCAAAGATGCACGTCGCGAGGTAGAAAAAATTATTGGTAGGGGTTCTGGCTTTGTACCACCTGAGATTCCTTTTACTCCTAAAGTAAAAAGCCTCTTCGAGCAATCGTTTAAAGAAGCTCATAGTCTGGGACAGAATTACATTAACACTGAACATCTACTCTTAGGATTGACCGAGGCTGGTGAAGGTGTTGCCGCCAAAGTATTGCAAAATCTAGGAGTTGACTTCAAGACTGTCCGCAGCGCCATAGTTCGCCGTTTGGGTGAAAATGCACCAGCTATAGCTGGTGGTGGTAGTCAAAAGCGCACTCAACCGCTAACTATGGAAGAGTTTGGTAGGAATTTGACCAAATTAGCACAAGAAGGCAGACTCGACCCCGTAGTTGGTCGCCAGAAGGAAATTGAGCGGGCGATCCAAATCCTCGGTCGCCGCACTAAGAATAACCCAGTGTTGATTGGAGAACCAGGAGTTGGTAAAACTGCGATCGCAGAAGGTCTAGCTCAACGAATTATCAACCAGGATGTTCCCGAAACCTTACAGGGTAAGCAAGTCATCAGCCTCGATATGGGGTCATTGGTGGCTGGAACTCGCTTCCGTGGCGATTTTGAAGAACGCATCAAAAAAGTCGTGGAAGAAGTCCGCACTGTGGGCAATATCATCTTGGTGATTGACGAAATTCACACCTTGGTTGGCGCTGGTGGTACAGAAGGTGGTTTGGATGCAGCCAACATCCTCAAACCTGCCTTAGCACGGGGTGAACTCCAGTGCATCGGCGCAACTACCCTCGATGAGTATCGTAAGCATATCGAGCGCGATGCCGCCCTAGAGCGTCGTTTCCAACCAATTATGGTTGGGGAACCCTCAGTAGAGGAAACCGTACAAATTCTTTACGGCTTGCGCGGCGCTTACGAACAGCACCATAAAGTCACAATTTTGGATTCAGCACTTGTAGCAGCAGCAGAATTATCAGACCGCTACATTAGCGATCGCTTCTTGCCAGATAAGGCAATAGACTTAATTGATGAAGCTGGTTCTCGCGTTCGTCTGCGGAACTCTCAAAGTTCTCCCAATAAAGAACTCAAGCGTGAACTCGCTGGCGTTACCAAAGAAAAAGAAGCAGCAGTCAGAGTCCAAGATTTTGACAAAGCTACACAACTGCGCGACCAAGAGTTAAAACTCGCAGAACAACTGCAAGCAACGTTTGCACAAAACGATCAACCTGTCAACTCTACTGTAGTTGACGAAGAAGACATCGCCCAAATCGTTGCCTCTTGGACTGGCGTACCAGTCAACAAGCTTACTGAATCTGAGTCAGAGTTGCTTCTGCACCTAGAAGACACTCTGCATCAACGGCTTATTGGTCAAGAGCAAGCAGTCTCGGCTGTATCTCGCGGTATCCGTCGCGCCCGTGTCGGCTTAAAAAATCCCAATCGTCCCATTGCTAGCTTTATCTTCTCTGGCCCTACCGGAGTCGGTAAAACAGAATTGGCGAAGGCACTAGCTGCCTACTTCTTCGGTGCGGAAGACTCCATGATTCGCCTAGATATGTCCGAATACATGGAAAGCCACACCGTCGCCAAGCTCATTGGTTCGCCTCCTGGTTATGTGGGATACGATGAAGGCGGACAGCTTACAGAAGCCGTGCGGCGGAAACCATACACAGTGTTGCTATTCGACGAAATCGAAAAAGCACACCCCGATGTATTCAATATGCTGCTGCAAATCTTGGATGACGGTCATCTTACCGATGCCAAAGGTCGGAAAGTGGACTTCAAGAACACGCTGATCATTTTGACTTCCAACATCGGTTCCAAGGTGATTGAAAAAGGCGGTAGTGGTTTAGGCTTTGACTTCGATACTCAAGCCGACGCTAGTTATAACCGCATCCGCACCTTGGTAAATGAGGAATTGAAAGCTTACTTCCGTCCTGAATTCCTTAACCGTCTCGATGAAATTATCGTCTTCACCCAGCTTTCTAGGGATGAAGTTAAGCAAATCGCTGAGATTATGCTTCGTGAAGTTTCTAAGCGGTTGACAGAAAAGGGAATTATCTTAGAAGTTAGCGATCGCTTCAAAGAGCTTGTAGTCCAAGAAGGCTACAGCCCTAGCTACGGTGCTAGGCCATTACGTCGGGCAATTATGCGCCTTTTAGAAGATTCTCTCGCCGAAGCAATGCTGTCTGGTCAAATTACAGAAGGAGACACAGCGCTTATCGATGTTGATGATGACTCTCAGGTGAGAGTACAAAAATCAGAAAAACGAGAATTGCTCTTGGCAAATGTTGGCTAATATGTCGGCTAATATTTATACCCAATCACTTTTTGCTGTAATATTTGAGAAATACTCCAGCCTCTGATATAAGTAGAGGCACCAACAGGGGCATCTGCGGCAAACATAAAGTGAAATGGTATTATATCTTTCACCCCTAGTAGAAATGCTGGGGGCTTTTTTTATGCAATTTTCTTTTGGATGCAACACACGGTATGGTAGCACAGCTAGCTGTGCGCTTTATATTCTCCACAAATCAACAACTCATGGCGATATTGATTCCTTGGACAACAATTCTGATGCTACTTCACTCTTAACTACATTATCAGAATTACCAGATTTAGAAAAACCATCTGCAACATCTTTGATAAAACCAGCTACAGGTACCGCAACTAGCAAACCTAAAACTCCACCAACATTGGTTCCTACAAGCAAAGCAATTAATACCCATATTGGTCTGATGCCAGTAAATTTACCTAATAAACGGGGTGCGATCGCCTGATCAATTAACTGGTCAATGACAACAGCTACCGCAAAAATCTTCACTGCTAGCCAAAAGTCATGTGTGGCTATTATTAAAGTTATTACAATAAGACTAACGACATCGCCAAAGGGAATTAAACTCAAAAGCCCAACCCCCAAACCAAAAAGTAAAGCAAACTGGACTTGAAAAGCTAAAAACAATAATGTTAATGAAACTCCCATTAGTAAAGCCAAAGTTCCCTGACCAATCAAGTAATTTTGAAAGTTTTGTTGAATAGATTGGCTTACCTTCTGAGCAAAACTTCCAGGTAGCTTTTTAAATATCCCTTCCCAAATACTTGGGCCATCTAACAACAGATAGAAAGTCAATACTATTGTGATTAATGCCTCAGAGATACTATCAATCGTATCTATGAGAATGCTTAAAAGTTTATCTGAAAGAAACTCTAATTCATTGGGTAATTGCTCAGTTAATCGATTTAATAACTGACTTAAATTTACATTTAATTTGTGCCTAAAAAACCAATCATTTAAAATCTGAAGTTTTTCTTCGCTAGAATCAATCCATTTGGGAAGGACTTTCACCATCTCATTAAATTGCTCTAAAACAATGGGAACCAAAGTGATACCCAGAGCAACGATAATTATCAATGCTGATATAAAAACTAATGCTACTGCATAGCCACGTTTCACTCCTCGCTTTTGGAGAATGGCAACAGGATAGTTTAAAACGAATGCAAGTAAAGTAGCCAAAACAAGAATTGTTACAACAGGTTGAAAATTTTTAACCAGCAAAAACGCTAGCCAACCATTGAGAAACACTAAAGGAAATAACACCGTAAAAATTAACCATCTAAGTAATTGATTCAGTGGAAAATTCATAATTAATTTAAAAATCCAAATTATTCTAGTTACTAGATTGAACCGAGTAATTAAATCTGCTCAATAGGAAGTAGACAATAAAAATCTTTTCCCATTCCCCATTCCCTACTCCCCATTCCCCATTATTCCAATCACTAACTTTCAGCGAAAGCTAAAAATTGCTCCTCATTTATTCGCCCTGCTTGATACAGAGTATTAGTAATTTCCGAAATAGTTAAAACTGCATGACTGCGATAACCATTTTGCTGTAACCTATCTTTCACTCCTTGTTCATGGTCGATAAATACCACAATATCATTAACTTTTAATCCTGCTGATTCCAACTTTCCTGCCCCTTCCATGACACTTTTACCACTGATGAGAATATCGTCAACAACTACAACTGTTTCACCAGGATGAAAGTTACCCTCAATTACTCTCCGAGTTCCGTGTGCCTTTACCTCTTTACGAGGGAAAATCATCGGACAATGAAGGCGTAAAGCTAAACCAGTCGCAGTAGGTAAAGAACCATAGGGAATACCTGCTAATCTATCAAAAATGAGATTCTTCAAAATATCCTGATATGCAGTGAGAACTTGATTAAAAACTTGGGGATTGGAAATAATTTTGCGTAAGTCGATGTAATAAGGAAATATAGCTCCTGATGCTTGGACAAAGCTGCCAAACATAATGCAGTCAATATCATAAAGTTGTAAAATCAAATCTTGGTGGGGGTGCTGATTTAGAAAACAAACATCAGGGAACCACACAGAACATGTGGAATTTTCGTGAATAATCTCAGCTTTGATTTGATTAATTTCTGCGCGTAGAGACTGGATTTCCTCAGATAGTTGGGTGTTTCCCAACATATCTTGAGGAACAGGAATCAGCAAACCATCACCGTTAGTATTCAAACCCGCTTCTAAAATTTGCTTCAGGTTTGCGCCTTCCGCCCAGATGCTACGCGCCATAATAATTCGTTCAGGCGCGATCGCTCGAATAAGTGCTAAAATCTCAGGATTTGTAGTTCCCACTTCCAAACCCAATTGTTCTGGAGTTCCCCAAGTTTTTGATTCTTTTACTACCTGTAAATAAAGGGGTGATTCGTTTGTAGGATATTGCTGTAAAGCTTCTGCGCCTGGATTAGAAGTACAGCATAAAATAAACACCGCTTTATCAGGATAGACTAAAAAAGGTGCTACATGATCTTGTCCTGTATAGGGGCTGAGAGTGATTGCATCCACCTGCCATTGTTTAAACACAGTTTGGGCAAAAATGGTACTAGTATTTAAGTCACTGTGTTTGGCATCTAAAATTACTGGAATATGGGCTGGAATAGCTGCTAAGGTTTTGTACAGCAATTCTAAACCGGGAATACCTAGCGCCTCGTAGAAGCCAAGTGTCGGTTTATAAGCACAAACGAAATCAGAAGTTTCCGCAATAATGAATTGCAACCACTTCTCCAAACCAATGATGAGTTCTTCAGATTCATAACGCACAGGCATCATTTCTGGATTTGGATCAAGTCCTACAAATAGTAAGCTTTGATTTTGCAAGATATTACGATTCAATTTATCAAAAAAGTTCATTTTTTTAGTAAAAAAGTTCGTTTACCAAAACATTGATTCTGTTAATTCAGTACCACCAGCTTTCCGCCCTAATCGAGAGTGAATTGCTACAAATAAGATAACCATCGGCACTGAGGCAAAGTGAACAATTCGCAATGCTTGCCAATCGCCAAACAAATCCACAATCCAGGGAAATTGAGCAGGTTTATACATTCCTATTCCTGTCAATAACGCTAGCAGCAAGATAGGAATAATTGCTGTATACGCAATCCGATGCCAAGCATAAATTAGACGTTTGGAATTGTGACTTTTTTGTAATGCTTTGAAGTCATTAGCACCTACAAAGCGATGTCGCCAGCGTCGGGTAATTAAAACGTAAATTCCATACCACAGGAGATTCAGCGAAAATAGCCACATTGCTGCAAAATGCCAGTGTCTACCTCCTGCGAGCCAACCTCCTAACGTAAATATCGGAGGAATGTGCAAACCTGCACGTCCACCAAAAACAGGGTTGGCGTTGTAAATTTGTAGTCCACTGGTGAGCATGATAAATAGACTAATGATGTTACACCAGTGGAAAATTTTGGCTCCTATTGCTTGGGTGGGTGGCTTTCGAGTTTGAGAGGGGGTCAAAGTCATAGATTTTGACTGATAAAATTTGTTGTTTATCTGTCTTGGGTAAATAGTCCAGCAAATTTGGGGGTGGACATTACTCACCTTTATTTTCCCATCCTATGACTCAGTATTCTGACATTGATGGTCTACCATCTGCGGTTTTAAATGTCAGTTTAGTGTGGCTAAGGTTGTTTTAAGCTAAATTTTCAAAATTGGGCGATGTCTAGAACGGGCTGTTGAGTGATGCTGCTAAGATGCTGTAACCTGTTTTAGTGCCCACGATCAAAGATATTCTATGCAGTCTCTAAGTAGTTGTATAAATCATAAGGTGGCTTATATCGCCAACTTAGGATAGCGCGTGCGTTACTCTCGTCGATTAGGTGAAACGTGAACATTACTACTGTGATACTTATATATTCTTATACTTTTATATCCCTGACTTTACGCTTAGTAGAACTCTGCGATACGAATCCTGATAGCAAGAATCACCTAAATCATGATTATATGTAGCAAGAAAAGTCTATCGTTTATCCAGTAGCACATTGTACCTTCATTTGTGGGATGGCTTGTGCTGTAATTTAGGTGTAGAAAAGACAAGACTAAATCTATCGAACTCAGGTATTGTGAATGCGAAGGCCGCCTTATTAATGCATCGACTTGCAAAAATTAACACCTTCTGCCCAAGGTTAATTACCTAAAAACTGGCGTGTTTTCTAATAGCGGTATAGTGTCTTGCTGTTGTATTCATCTCAATAACCAACTCTGTGCCTTGACCTAATTGAGAATTACACTTAAGTTTACCTTGATGTTTTTCAACTATAATTTGCCGACTAATTGATAGCCCTAGCCCTTGACTTTTGCCTACTGGTTTAGTCGTAAAAAATGGTTCAAATATCTGTCTTTGAATATGGGGAAGTATGCCTTTACCATTGTCATAAATACTAATTATAACTTTGTGTTTTTTTCCTACTAGTTTATCATTTACCCAAAGTTCATTACTATTGACTAATGATAAATGACTGCTAATAATTTCTGTATGAATAAAAATATTGGGAGTAAAGGAATGATCATGTTTCATCCTTTCTTCTAAGGCATCAATGGCATTAGTCAAAATGTTCATGAATACCTGATTTAGATCACCAGGGTAACACTCGATTAAGGGCAATTCCCCAAAGTTTTTAATTACTTCAATCCTGGCTCTGTCAGGCTTTTCTTTCAGACGATGCTGCAAAATTCTCAGAACACTATCAAGTCCTTTATGCAGGTCAACCTTTTTTATTTGACCTTCGTCAGAGGTTGAAAAATTCCGCAAGGCGAAAACAATTTCTTTAACGCGCTCAGATCCGGCTCGCATTGACCACAGCAGTTTCAAAAAGTCTTTTTTCACGAAACCAAGGTCAAGGCGTTGCAGCTGTAAGGCTATGACTGGTGTCGGTGTGGGATAGTGATGTTGGTAAAGTTCAATGATTCTGATTAAGTCTTCAGCGTATTGACTCGCAGGATGGAGATTGCCGTAGATGAAGCTAACGGGGTTGTTAATTTCGTTAGTCATATCCGCCACCAGTTGACCGAGGTTAGCCATTTTCTGGTTCTGCAATAACTGCTTTTGGGTATATTTGAGTTCTTCGAGGGTAGTTTCTAGCTGCTGTGATTTTTCCCTAACTTGGTCTTCGGTAGATTGGAGTTGTTCAAATAGTTGGTATTGTTGAGTAGCGTAGGCGCAGCCCGTCGTAGACATCGCTTTATCCTGAGTAATATCCTTGTGCGTCCCCGCCATCCGCACTGGTTTACCGAATTCATCCCACTGAAATACTTTCCCACAAGCCAGAATCCACTTCCACTCACCGGATTTAGTCAACATTCGCAATTCGACTTCAAACGCAGGTGTGCATCCTTCCAGGTAATCGTGCAATACCTGGCGGATTCTCGGTAAATCCTGTGGATGTACAAGTTGCTCAAAGGATTTATAGTCATTATCGATTTCGTCTACTCCATATCCCAGGATGCCCTTCCAGTGAGGATCATAATAGGTTTTATTGGTTATTAAATTCCAATCCCACAACCCCAAGCCACTAGCTATTAATGCCATTTGTAAAGCGGCTTGTGAGCATTGACAAGTATCTAAATTTTCTTGAGATAAGTCCTTTGTTTCTGGGAAACTCTGGGAATCTTGTACTGATAGAGCTTTCGGTTCATGGGTAACGGGTTTTTCGATATGCATAGCTGCTGGTACGATGAGGAAGATATCCTGTAGCTCTCTCTACGCTGTCTTAGCACCCTGACGATTCAGTTATGGATAAATCGTCTACTTAGTTGATTAGGCTGTCACTGCCCATATCATCAATTTGGATGGAATTTAGAAAAAGGTAATGCGATCGCAGTGGCCATTTTTAGAAAAAAATAGTTCCATTGTGTGCATCTACATTCTAAGATATGTCTAAAAAAAGTAGTTCAAATCACATATAATTACCTAAAAACTCGAAAAAATTTGTAAAAAAAATTCTATGCCGAAGTCACGTCAAATGTTTCAGGATACAAAAAAATTGTCAAGCCTTGTTTGTAGCTTTTTGGGAAACGACTGGCTGCTATCCATAGAAGACAGGCTACATTGAGTTCCAAAGAAGAATGGTGTGAGAAAATTTCATGCTTTAGAGCCGATGAGTAATGACTATAGATGAAGTAGTATTGCTACTAAAAGCCAGTCATTCCCTCTAATGATGAGTATTCTGTACCGTAATTGCGGGTGATGATTGGGGAAGTTGAGGTGATTCTAGAGCGGGAAATCACGCTAGAAGAATGGAATAGCCTTTAAGATTTGCCGATAAGCGATCGCTTTCTGGATTAGTCAATAGACGTTATCCTTAAGCAAGGAATGGAAGCAGCAATCAAAGAAGGCTCAAATGAATATATCTTTAACACCAGAATTAGAGCAGTTTGTTGAGTCAACAGTCAAAAGGGGTAGTACTCATCTGCTTTTGAGGTAGTTCGCGCCGCCTTACGACTGCTAGAAGAACGGGAGATGGAACGTTTACTCAGATTAGAGGAACTCCGCAAAGAAATTGCTATTGGAATTGGAGATTCAGATCGCGGTGATGTATTTGATGGCGAAGAGGTATTAAGGGAACTGCGGGAAGAAATTCAACAGGCGCAGCAGGATTAAGAATGAGCAGATATATTTTGAGTGCTGCTGCCAAGCAAGATTTAAAAGATATAAAAAACTATGTAGACCGTCATTAGTCATTAGTCATTAGTCATTTGTGTTTACTAAGGACAAAGGACAATTGACTTTGGACAACCTCACCAGTTGATGTGCAATCTTATTTGCGTAACAGCTTATCCAAGTTGAGAGGGTATTGAGCGGAGATCGGGATTTTGAAGATATTTTTCATGACAGTGAAGAAAAATAACAGCGTAGGCGTAGCCCGTCGTAGACATCGCTTGTCGATTTACACTTATTTATCTAGAGCGATGTCTACGATCGGCTATTTGGCGTCGCCCCTTCTAGTTAGGAACACTAGGCTTTATTTTGATTTTCTTTGACTTTGGTATATAAACTGGCAACTGTTTCTTCAGCAAACAGTTTTTCTTTAAGTTGCAAATAGTCGCCTTGACCTAGTTTACAAGCTGCCCAAAATTTCATTACCTTCGATGGTTCTAAGTGGCAGTTAAAAATTAGGTAATAAACCCGCTTGTTTACATATTTCACTCTTCAGTAATACGATCAATGGTACGATGCCGTTTTACAGGAAGAGTTTTTATATCATTAGTATAAATAGAATGATTTCCTCCTTCCCTTAATAAATAAAAGCCATTTTGTTCTAAGTATTTAATTAGCTCTTTTCGTTTGACTGACACACTCAAACCTCTATAGGAATTTGTTCGAGCAAAGAACCACCCGTGGGAAAATATTTATTTTGTTGGCGATAGGCAAGAATCATTTCTTTCGTTGCGTCTTGTAACATAGCCCTGCATTCTTCTAGGGTTTTTCCTTCTGTAATGACTTCTTGCCATTCAATAAGTTGTCCCATATATCCGCTATTAGTTTTTGTATATTTTGCAGTGTATGTAATTAACATTTTTGTGTTCGTGAGGATAATTATATGATTGATCGTAGCTGATTTTTTATTGCGGGGGCTGCATCTCTCTATCATTCACAACCACCCACATAAGTGCCGCAGCTACGCCTACGCTTTTCTTTCGGCTCAATGATATACCAAAATGAATGCGTGAATTACTCAAATGAGTAAGCAAACTGGGGTTTGAGTAAGTCAAAGCTCCTTTTACTTGCGGAAAACACCAAAATGAGTAAGTCGAAGCTGCTTTTGAGTAAGTCAAAGCTCCTTTTACTTGCGGAAAACACCAAAATGAGAAAGCAAACTGGGGTTTGAGAAAGCAAAAGCTCATTTTACTTGCGGAAAACACCAAAATGAGAAAGCAAACTGGGGTTTGAGAAAGCAAAAGCTCATTTTGAGTAAGTCAAATGCCATTTTGAGTAAGTAATCAGGCATTTTTACTTAGTTCAATATGAATTTTAGTCTAGGCGATACCTTCGGTGAGCTTCTCTACGAGACGCTGCGCGAACGCTAACGCTCCTTCAAGTTTTATTACGGTACGCTTTTCATAAAACCTGTAAATTTGTAGCTCCATGTAGTTTATTCTGGATTTGAGGGGAGGTTAAGGCTAAAAACTAAAACTGGCGTAGATTGGGGAGCCTCATTCTACCTCAGAGTTCAGAACAGGAAAGGCCGAGTTAAAGCGATTGCGCTTTTCAGTTTTATCACGGTATGCTTTGCTGAGAAGTCAAATCTTACTGTGGTGGGGGGAGGCGATCGCGCAAATTTGCTAAATTTTTACGAACAGTAATAGTATTTGGATGATTCGCTACTTCAGCTATATGAGGAATTTCGGGAGAAACGGCGGTGATTTTCTCAAGGGTGGACGAGTAAGGAATATCTTGGGCAACTGCTACCATTACCCGGCAAAGCGATCGCTTTAATTCTTCTGCCTGTTCTAAATCTGTACACCTTTGCATATTGTAAGGCCAGTTCTGTTTTACCCAGTCCACCCATGCCAGCGATCGCTGCAATTACCACTTGATTATTTTCCTGCAACATCTCATGCAGGTTTTGCAGTTCAGCCTCACGTCCAACAAACTTCACCACCCCACTCAGGGGTAAATTTTGCGGTGTTTCAGTAGAGGGATTTAACTTTGCCCGTTCCCCAACAGGCGTGTACAGTCAGAAGTTATTAGTACCAGTGAAAGTATTTCCCTGAAAGACGTTTTTAATAGAGTCAGCTAACTTTGTAGAATTGATAACGCCTGCTGGTTGCGAGTTTAGGTCATTCGCTAGCGCCTGGACTTTCGGCGCTACTTGGGGATCAGCATTTGCTGCTGCTTCGACTTCCCGCACAGATTGAGCAATTTCGGTATCTGCGTCTGCTGCTGCTTTTAACTCCAGCACTGCTTTGCCATAATCTAATGGCTGCTGTGTTGCATCTGCTAGCAAGGGTAACTTATTTTTATGACGTAGCTGTTCGATTAACTCACGACTTTTGTTTAATGCAGCTTCCCCAAGCTTTTCGCCTGTTTTTTTCTAGAGCTTTAGTTAAAACTATAGTAGCGATGTCTACGACGGGCTACGCCTACGCAGTTGCAACTGCTGTTAATGTTACAGGTTCCATAATTTAGTAGCTCTGTCTATTTCGGAAATATATCACAGATATTTAGCAGTTAACCCCATATCCCGCCTTGCAATCAATTGCAAGGCTAATAGCCCAACTCCACTCAAGTGGACTAAAACCCATTCTCAGTCTTCTTTAGAAGACTTTAGCTATTAGCCATAGGTTTCTAACCTATGGCGGGTAATGCAACAGATGCAATATCTCAGACTTACTTGAGTTTAGTAGTTTTTAGGTAAGCGATGTCTCCGACGGGCTGTTGGGTGACGCCTTTACAACACCATCATTCAACCTCAGAACACAAAACTTCCAGATTAGCCCCATTCCTTACAATGGAATAGGGTTTTATTCACTTTCCTTCTTCAGGGAATCTCAAAGTCAACACACCAACTGATGCATGATACCCAACTGCTACCACGCATTAATGCCACAGCCAAAAGAGAAAATGGTAAACAATATTATGTAGATGCCAAGGGAAATCGCTTTCCCAGCGTGACTACAATACTTAATGCCACCAAATCACAAGCAGACAGAGACAGATTATTAAACTGGAAAGCGCGTGTTGGAACAGAAGAAGCTACCCGCATTACTACAACTGCTAGTCGTCGGGGAACCCAAACACACAAACAAATTGAGCGCTACCTTCTTGGTCAAAACCCTGTTTGTCCCGAAGCGAGTCGCCCTTATTGGGAAAGTATCAAGCCAGTTTTAGAACAAATCGACATAGTTAGACTGGTGGAAGGCTCAGTTTTCCATCATGATTTGGGTTATTCTGGCAAAGTTGATTGTATCGCCAGCTATCAAGGTATTCCTTGTATTTGCGAGTGGAAAACAGCAGACAAACCCAAAGGCTCAATTGAGCATTTATATGAACATCCACTGCAACTTACGGCGTACATAGGAGCAGCTAACGAGTATTATCAAGATTATGGCATTCAGCTAAAGCACGCTCTGTTGGTAGTAGCGATTCCAGAAATGCCGGCTGAGGTATTTTGGTTTGAATCAGCAGTCATCAAAGATTATTGGGAGCAGTGGGAAAAAAGAGTCGCTGAATATTGGGAACGCAGAAGTGTTTGGGGTTGAGGAGGGGGATTGTAAAATATCAAGCAGTCTAATTTTGTAATGGTAAAACAGTAATTAATCTCGAAAATCTAGCAAAATCACCTGTGTTGTGAGTGAGTAATTGAGGAATACCATAAACTAGCATTGTAGCGACGATATTTGCATCATGAACTTGCTTACCACCAATAGCAATTTGCTCCATTAGAGATAAAAGTCTTTCTGTCACTTGGGCGGTTTCGTCAGCTACTCGAAATTGAGCTTGAAAAAATCGGGTACGCTCAATTATGATCGCAACAGGTCGGGGATTCATCAATGCTTGTGGACGACTGAGAGTCATCAAGAATTCCCGCAACACCTGGCGACTAATCCATAATTCAATTCCTGCGTTATAAAGATTTTCAATAGCCTGTAGTGCTGCTTGGTGAAAAGGAGATTCGGACACATTTGCATACACTAAGATGTTCGTGTCCAGAAATACAGAGTTAGCGACCCCAATCACCATACATATCCTCACGTCTTAGAGAAAGATTCTCAGGCCAATAACCATAATTATCTACAGGGAAGTTTAGAGGAGGGCGTTTTTCCTTGCTCTCTACTTTCTGTGCCAAAGGCTTCTCATCAATTACTATCACGACCTGATGCTCACCCTCTGGAATACTCAATGGTAACTGTGCTGTAATCTTACCATCTTTGGTAACTGTGGCAATTGTTTCTATAGTTTTCATATTATTTCTATTAGATTAATACATCACTGCTTGGTGAAAGGGATATTCGGACACATTTGCATCAACTAAAATATTCGTATCGATGAATACCGAGTTATTAGTCGTTTGCATAAAGGTCTTCTCTGCGGAAAGTTAAACTTTCTGAGACTAATCCTACAGGATAGGCGGGAAATTTGAAAGGCGCTTTATTTTCTTTCTTGTGTTCTTCCTCAGTCAAAGGCTTCTCATCAATTACTATCACCACCAGATGCTCACCCTCTGGAATATCCAATGGTAACTGCGCTGTAATCTTACCATCTTTGGTAACTGTGGCAATTGTTTCTATAGTTTTCATCTCATTCCTCCTTAATCAATCCATTACAGCTAACACAGTTTTCGGCAATAACTTATCTTTAAACCAAACAATTCTGGCAGGGACATCATTTAATTTTACTCCCGCCTTTTCTAAATTAAGTCGCTCGGAAATTGCTAAAATTAAGTCATCACGTCCAGCACGCCGTACCTGAGAAAACTTCTTTTGTAAATATTCTGGTCGCCAATAACCAACAATTTCTAATAAGAAGGTGCGTCCATCAGAATGCACTAAGCGGAAATCAGGAATCATCACACTACCGGGAATTGGTATCAAATCAACTTCTCGCTCTAACGCCCAGCCACTTTTCAACGCATCCCACTTATCAGCAAAGGATGCTTCTAGCATACTATCGTAGGGCTTACCTGGTGGATAATGGGATACCAAACCACATTCGGAATTGAGAGTAAAACGTCCAGTTTTCCAAGTATTTGTATAAGCATCACGAGTTTGGAGAATGGAAGAAAGACTCCATTTAGTAACGTGAAGTAAAGCCGGAATAAGTTTAGCGATCGCTAACCCATATCGTGTACTAGGATTAAACAAACTCGTTGGCCCATCAATGGTAATTGTAAACCCGTGGTCAGCATCGCCCTCAATATAAGCCATCAATTGAAACAACTTTAAATAGCGAAATAACAGTTTATATTCACCCGGAACATTGCGATGAGCATTTAACACCAGTTGACTGGCCTTATAAAATACACCCTGCACCTGAGATAAGTTATATCGATTCAACAAATCTGGCGCTGTTGGTGCATCAAAAACAGTTAAAATCTTATTTTCAGATAAATCAGCATAGAGTCCATTCCGAACCTGTTCTAATAAAACTTCCCGCTCAAGTTCTTGAGTTAACTCATCAGCAATTTTACTCAGAGTAACTTGTGTTGATTCCCGACTAGAAACCGATTTTGCAGCCAACGAAAACACCCGTTCTCTTAACATCTGTGGCTCCAAAGGACTAACCACCTCAAAAGTGCAAAAACTGCTTTTGAGAATATAACCTAACCCTCGCTTCACCCGATAATCCGTAGAATCTCCTTCAAAATCAGTCAGTTGTCGTTCAAGCACACCTTGAGTCTTCCCCACT
Organism: Nostoc favosum CHAB5714; assembly: GCF_020829495.1. Taxonomy (GTDB): domain Bacteria; phylum Cyanobacteriota; class Cyanobacteriia; order Cyanobacteriales; family Nostocaceae; genus Nostoc; species Nostoc favosum. The sequence goes on from NZ_JAIVFQ010000008.1 coordinate 18,261, forward strand.
GCTGATTGAAAATAATTAATTAACTCAATCGCCAACTCCGAAGTTTTCTGATCAATCTTCAGTCTCTTCGGAATGATCTCCTCCCCGTTTTGGCGATGCATCAGTAAATCTGTCGGTAACATCTGAATTTTGGATTTTAGATTTTGGACTTTCCTGCGGAACGCTACGCGAACGACTTCGCTCAGTCGAACAATTTTGGACTGAATAATTAATTTCTAACTGTTCCGCAGCCTTCAAACTCCTTTCCTTCCCACTCCCATACACAACTTGTAACTTCCCTTCCTTATCTTTCTTCCCTTCGCGTTCTTTGCGCCTTTGCGGTTCGTTATTCCTCTCCCCTCTCCGCCTAGCCGAAGTCCCCTCCTCACTCGTATCCTCCGCCACCACTTCATACAAAATCGCCTGCTTATTCTCAATATTCCCCTTCCGTAAAATCCTCCCCAATCGCTGAGTATACTCCCTAGCCGAACCCGTCCCCGATAAAATAATCGCCACAGAAGCCGCCGGCACATCAACCCCTTCATTCAACACATGAGAAGCAACCAAAGTATTATATTTACCCTCTCGAAACTTTGTTAATATCTCATGCCGTTCCTTCACAGGAGTTTGATGAGTAATTGCCGGAATTAGCAACTCTTGAGAAATGCGATAAACCGTCGTATTATCAGCAGTAAAAATCAAAATTCTTGCCGGATAATGTTCTGCCAATAAATCAATCAGAATTCGCAACTTTCCATCAGTACCCAAAGCGATATCTTTCGCTTCTCGATGCGCTAACATAGCCCTACGTCCAGATTGCGATCTAGCACTCATTTGCACGAACATTTGCCAACCTTGCAGACTCCCCAAAGAAATCTTTGATTGCTTTAAAAAGTCGTTGCGGGTTTGAATTAGTTGATTGTATCTTTCCCGCTCAAGTTGCGATAACTTTACCTTAATTTGGACAATTTCATGTTCTGCTAACGCCTTACCCGCCAAATCTTCAGCGCGTTTGCGATATACTTCTTGACCAATGAGGATATTTAACTCAGCGTGTTTACCATCGGTGCGTTCTGGTGTAGCGGAGAGTCCCAGACGATAAGGTGCGATCGCATATTCAGCAATCACCCGATTAAAATCTGTCGGTAAATGATGACATTCGTCAAAAACAATCAACGCATATTGATTTCCCAACGTCTCAGCGTGAATTGCTGCACTATCATAAGTTGCAACGAGAATAGCTGTTCTATCCCGCGAACCACCTCCCAACAATCCCACCTCAGCATCGGGGAAAGCCGCTACCAAGTGTGCATACCACTGATGCATTAAATCCAAAGTTGGCACCACAATTAGCGTCGTGCGCGGCGTTGACTGCATCGCCATTTGCGCTAAATAAGTCTTTCCCGCCGCCGTCGGAAGTACGACAACCCCTTGTCTACCCGCCAGTTTCCAAGCTGCTAGCGCCTCAGTCTGGTGGGGATATGGTTCCATTTCCAGACTGGAAACCAAATCTACAGGATAAAATTGCTTTGCCTCATCGATAAAATTCACATCTTCCGCTTGTAGTGCTTCCACTAGCGATCGGTATCTAATTGCTGGAATGCGGAATTTTTCAACTCTATCATCCCACGTTGCATAATCCATCCAACCTTTGCCGCGTGGTGGTGGATGCAAAATTAATGTGCCACGATCAAAATTTAATGTAGGAGTACGAGCCATTTATGGGGATTGGGGATTAGGTACTGGGTACTGGGGATTGGGGATTGGGTAGAATTGAGTCCCTAGTCCCTTGATTACTAATAACGCAAAAAGTGCATGATTCATCCAAGTAACTCTGACAAAACCCAACTAGATACGCTCTTAGTAATGGAATGTATGAGCGACAAACCAACAATAACCTTGCCGAATCATACAAATAACAACAACAAACCTTTCTGCTGAAACGGCTGCAATTGCAGGCGCAGATTATGCTAATTCTTTGCTTAAGTTTAATCTAATTTTTTATTTGCACAAGTTCACAATTAGAAAAATATATATTCTGTTAAAATCGGTATTTTAGTAGAATTAATCAATCTTATCTCTTGGTTTTTATGGCAGAAAACAACCAATTATTTCGCATCCGTATTGGCGTTATACTAGGCCAGTCGTGGCGAGGGTAATTGGGCTAAAAAAGTTTGCCTACGACCTCTGGGGAGATACAGTAAATACTGCTAGTAGAATGGAATCACATGGTATAGCAGGTAGTATCCAAGTTGGTGAAGCAACTTATCAGCTTTTAAAGAATAAATACTTATTGGATAAACGAGGTTTAATTCAGGTTATAGGCCAATACGCTTGGGTTAAGGCTTTACTCTTTGTCAAAGTGAATTTTTTTAACGAACCGCAAAGGACGCAAAGGACACGAAGGAAGAGAAGAAAGAGAAGAAAGAGAAGAAAAAATGCTTAACTGAACTGTATTGGGTTATAGGCAAGGGAGAAATGATGACTTACATCCTAAGAAAAATGCTTTAAAAACTTAATATCTCTATGCTTTTTGATGGAGAATCAAAAATAAATATATATAATTAGAGCGACAATTATCAGGTTATTGCACCTTTACTAAAACTAAGTTTTACTACTTTAGATAGATTCATAGCAATTAACTGCTTAGATGTGTATTTTTCCGATGCATAATAAATGTTGAGCGATGTCTACGATGGTCACTGAGCGGCTGGTGAGCGGCTGGCCCTGAGCGCAGTCGTTCGCGTTAGCGTCTCCGACAGGAGAAGGGAGTCGAACCATGCCGTACCACTTGCCTACGGCACGCTCCGCGAACGTGGAAGCAAGCTAGCAAGAGCGTCTCGTAGAGAAGTGCGGGCTACGCCAACGCATTGTCTAGCTGATTTTGGGAATAATCCTTTAGCTAGCTGCATACAAGGAGAAGCCACATTGAAAGGAATACGTTCCCTTCTAGCGCCCTATGCTGTGACATTATTAGCTGTTGGTAGCGCATTGCTACTAACACTATTGCTACAGCCACTACTGAAACCAAGTATTTTCCTGTTATTTTTTCCTGCCGTGGCGGTTAGTACCTGGTATGGCGGAATGAAAGCAGGGTTACTAGCTACTGCTTTGTCTACTTTAGGCGTCAGCTTCTTTTTCTTAGAGCCAGTGTTTTCGCTTTTTGTTGATAATCTTGACAGCATAGTGCGGTTAGGCTTATTTATGCTGGTGACAACACTTATTAGCTTGCTCACCTCAGAGTTACGCACTGCTAAACAACATCTTCAAATGAGTTTGCAGAAGCTACAGGTGAGCGAGGCAAAATTTAGAAGGTTGGTAGAGTCCAACATCATTGGGGTAATTGTAGCCAATATGGACGGGGCGATCGCAGAAGCTAACGATGCTTTTTTAACAATGGTAGGTTATTCGCAAGAGGATTTGCTAGCAGGGCTTCGATGGCGCGACATGATACCACCAGAATATATTGAAGCTAACAACAGTGCGATGCCTACGGCGGGCTACGCCTACGCAGAACTCAAAACCAAAGGCGTGTGTCAGCCTTTTGAGAACGAATACATCCGCAAAGATAACAGCCGCGTTCCCATCCTATTAGGTTGCGCCTTGTTAGAAAATAATCCAGAGGATGTTATCTGTTTTGTACTTGATTTAAGCGAACGCAAACAAGTAGAACTTGCCCTTTCCAAAAGCGAAGAACGCTACCGCGCTTTTTTAGAGCAGAGTTCAGAAGGTATTTGGTGTATGGAATTGGAAGTACCAATTTCGCCAGATTGTCCAGAAGATGAACAAATTCAATCTTTTTATCAGTATGGTTACTTAGCAGAATGCAACAACGTTATGGCACACATGTATGGCTTTTCTCGTGCCGAAGAAATTATCAGCGCCAGACTAGGAGACTTTCTCGTTCCCTCCGATCCACATAATATTGCATATCTGTATAATTTTATCCGTTGTAACTACCGACTCATCGATGCAGAGTCTCATGAAATAGATAAGCAAGGTAATTCTAAATATTTTTTGAATAATCTGGTAGGAATTGTCGAAAATGGCCTTTTAGTCAGAGCATGGGGAACTCAACGCGACATTACAGAACGCAAGCGAGCAGAGCAAGAACGCGAACAATTGCTTGAGTGCGAACAGACAGCACGCGCCGATGCAGAAGCTGCAAACCGCATGAAAGATGAGTTTCTCGCTACACTCTCCCACGAACTCCACACACCCTTAAACGCCATATTGGGCTGGACGCAGCTACTTAGGAATCGCAAGTTTGATGAGGCTACCACTGGCCGAGCTCTAGAGACAATTGAGCGTAACACCAAATCCCTAGCTCAACTGATCGAAGATGTCCTAGATGTTTCGCGGATTATTAAAGGCACACTTCATTTAAACATGCATCGGGTAAAACTTGTACCACTTGTAGAGGCAGCAATCGATACTGTGTACCCAGCAGCCCAGGCGAAAGAGATTAGCATCAAGTGTAAATTCGACCCTGAAATAGGGGTAGTTGTGGGTGATGCCAACCGCTTGCAACAGGTTGTGTGGAATTTGCTCTCTAACGCCGTTAAGTTTACACCCAAGGGGGGAAGAATTGATGTGCAATTGGAGCGCATTGAATCCTACGTGCAAATTCGGGTGAGCGATACAGGAGTAGGAATTCCTGCCGAATTCCTGTCCCATGTATTTGAACGCTTCCGTCAAGAAGACAGTTCGATCACGCGATCGCATGGTGGATTAGGATTAGGGTTAGCGATCGTCCGCCACTTGGTAGAATTACACGGCGGCACAGTCTCTGCCGAAAGTCCAGGAATTGGACAGGGGGCAACATTCATTGTCAATCTGCCAATGAAAGCCGTTTATGTAGAGGCTAATACCGCAGAGCAGCTTTCATCTGTTGGAGATACCCAAGACGCTAACAATTACCTGCCAAACCTAGATGGCTTGCGGGTGCTGATTGTTGATGATGAGGCAGACGCGCGTCATTTGCTCACCATGATTCTGGGACAGTACGGGGCCCAAGTCATGGCTGCTCCATGTGCAAGTGATGCACTGCTTGCCCTGCAAGAATTTCGCCCCCATATACTAGTGAGCGATATTGGTATGCCACAAGAAGACGGCTACACACTAATTCGTCAAGTCAGGGCGCTACCAACAGACCAAGGTGGGCGGATTCCAGCAGTGGCGCTGACAGCCTATGCTAGGGCAGAAGACCGCACGCAAGCCCTCTTAGCAGGCTTTCAACTCCATGTGCCCAAGCCAGTTAATCCCGCCGAGTTAGCAGCTGTAGTTGCCAATCTCACTGGGCGTACTTGAATAGTTTAATAAAAATAGGACTTACGCATTGACAAGAAATACCAAATATGGAGCAAGGTTAAAAACCATATCTTTCGTAAGGGCACAGCAATGCTGTGCCCCTACAGTATGGTCTATTTACGATCGCAGGATAATTAAGAAAAGCCTGAAAACTTCCTCAAGATAGGTAATGCACATCACGATACATTTGTACAGTGCGTAAGTCCTACTAAAGTAGAAAATTTATATTAGCGGAAAATGCACTAGATACAAGGCGCAAAACCGGAGAAGTTTTTTGTCTTCTCCGGTTCTTGTTTCAATACCACCTTTTTAAACGTAGGAACAATAGCTGCTTTCTATCTTATAAAATTGCTAGTAGCAACTTATACTTACGTTGTTTCAGGTTGTTTTTGCACAACATCTATTAGGGGATCTGTAGTGAGTTTCACAGCATCCTTAGCACCACTTATGGTCAAAGGAATGGTAGTACCACCCGTGTTATTAACGATTGCCTTTACGGCTCCGGTAACGTCAGTAACGGTCTCTGCAATACCTCCTTTATAGCTTTCTTCTTCTTCTTCGGTAAGCACCGTCAAAATACCTAATTCTAAAATTTTAATAACCATTCGTAAAACCTCTAAAATTAAAACTTACATAAGAAATGTATAGCAAATACATTGATATATCAATACCTCCGTTTAACTTTTTTTAGACACACTATGAGATGTATAAACGCCCCACCTTAGTCAGCCCGTCAGACATTGCCTACCCCTCGAATGCTCTCAATCCCTACAGGCATCCAATCCACTCGGTCAAACTCAGACTAGAATTAGAATGGACGTGACGTTCTCTAGTAGCCAAAGTGCCAGACTCTTTGCCATTGCGCGATCGCTATCTTGCCTTAATCGATGAAATTGTCGAAACCACCCTCAAGGGCAAAATTAGCTCTGTTGAGATGGTGTATCAAATGCTGCTTAAAGGAATTACTTCCGGTACAGGGGAAGTCTTTGAGCTAGCTTTGAGCGATCGCCTGAATGTTCTCCAAAGCCAAGTTGATAGTGAAAAAGACGAACTCAAAAAAGCTAAAGCTACTCGGAGTTTGAGAGCTATTAAAACTATTCAAAGTCAATGGCAACGCTGGCAAGAGCAAAACAAAGCCACAGAAGCGATCGCCTCCGCAGTTACAGAAATTACCACAGCCACTGCTGACGAGCGTCTAGCGGTGTTTTTAAGGGTTACTGATCCCAATCAGAAGTATCCGCTAAATTTACAACAGCTACAGCAGTTGTCAAAAGCATTACAGCAATTTGCCCAGGCAGATGCTGATTTACAACAATTTTCCGAAGGTATTACCCGTGGTTTAGCTTCTTGGCAGCGATTGCAAGACAACTTGCTCAGTTGGATGTACGAGCAAAAAGAATCTCTGGGATTTGGCGGCGTACCGGGAGAACGTGGCCCTTGGGCAAGTTGGGCGAAACAACTCAATAGTGAGTTACCCCAAGCACTGCTTCGCACCTTAGCTATGGAAGAATCTGCAATAGAGTTTGCCGAGCGACAACGGGGGATCACCCTTAGAGATTGGGTGGAAATGGCATTGATTTTACAGTACTTGCAACGGGGACTAATTAACTGGTTTGACCAACAAGCTTACGATGTTAAAGCCGGGCCAAAGTTGTCCATTTCCACTTTTTTGACCTTTGCAGTGATTTGGAGTCAGTTAGCAAGTGGTTTTGGCAGCATTGGGAAAGTTTACGGCGATGCCTGTTCTCAAATTATGCTCCAGATTTTGCGAACCTTTGCCCAGCGTCCATATTTTCCCTTTTACGGCGGGATTTTTGCCTCTTTTACTGGCACTTATTTGCGAGATGCCCTAGATTATTTGGATGAACCGCTACGACGAGGCGAGGGAACCCAAGAAAAGGCGCGGATTTTGACCCTTTTAGGCTATTCGCAGCGTGCTTTAGGACAATACCAGCGCTCTATTGATTTTCATCAGGAGGCGTTAGAGATAGCCAGAAATGCAGGCGATCGCCCCTGTGAAATCGCCAATCTCAACCACCTCAGCCGCACCTATGTGCAACAGCAAAATTATGCTGAGGCAATTAACTACAGTCAACGAGCATTAATACTGAGTCGGCAAGCAGGCGATCGCACAGGGGAAGCAAACGCGCTGGTAAATTTAGGTTACAGCGAAGTTATGCAAGCTCAACAACTGGAGAATCTAGAACCTGAAACCTATGAAGCCGCAATTAACTATTTAGAACAAGGTTTAAAATTATCAGAAAAATTAGGCGATATTCAAAGTAAAGCCTTATGTGTCAGCAGTTTAGGAATTGCCTATTTAGTAATTGGAGAACACCAAACTGCAATTAAATATCTTGAAGATGGCTTTAAAACAGCACAACTTTCCGGTGATTTGTATCTTCAAGGGCGTAACTTAGCTTATTTATCAGAAGCTTATTACCATCTACAAAACTCTGAAAAAACTGTTTACACTGGCTGTTTGGGAATGTATCTTTTGGAGCAAATTGCTTCTCGGGAATGGCGTCAAGCGGCAGGATTACTAACAATTTTACAAGGACAGATAGGGGCAGAAGCTTTTCAAAATTTCTTACAGCAACATCGCCCTAAAATCATTGCGGTTATTGGTGTAGATGGGTATGATCACATTCCGCAATTGTTAGAAGAATATAAACAAGATATTTAAGGGTGACGATGAGATGAACATTTAAGCACTTAAATATTAGTAAAATAGTTCATCTTATCGACACACTGGTAACAAAATAACCAATTTTTAATTGCTAGAAACCTTCATTTTTAAAGCTCTTTGCAGAATGAAACAGTCTTGCTTTTTAAGGGGTTGGGGGATCTCTTCTGCGTAAAATCCTAATAAAAAACCAACCTAACTGGCTGCAACAACAGCAGTGTCATTTACTAACTTGCCATCTTCCATGTATACGATGCGATCGGCAATATCTAGAATGCGGTTGTCATGAGTAACTAAGAGAATAGTACAATCCTGTTCTTTAGCTAGGCTTTGCATCAGGTTAACTACATCTCGTCCCGATTTACTGTCAAGGGCGGCGGTGGGTTCATCTGCTAAGACAATTTTAGGACGACCGACCAACGCACGAGCGATCGCAACTCTTTGTTTTTGTCCCCCAGATAAATCATCAGGATAATAATTCAGGCGATGCCCTAATCCTACCTCCTCTAACATTTGGGCTGACCGGGTTTTCATTTCTGCAGGTGAAATATTATTATGTACTTCCAAGCCCATTCTGACGTTCTGGAGTACTGTCAGGCTACCGTGCAAGTTGTGCGCTTGGAAAATATAACCGTTACTGCGTCGCGCTTGGGTAAGTTGTCCTTTATTAGCGCCACACAGTTCTTGTTCCAATATTTGCAAACTGCCGGATTGGGCAGAACGCAAGCCGCCGACTAAGGTGAGAAGTGTAGTTTTACCAGAACCAGAAGGCCCAGTCATAATAATAATTTCGCCGGCGTTAATATCCAGGTTGATATCAAAGAGAACTTGCTTGCGGAGTTGACCATGACCAAAATAGTGGTCGAGATTTTTAACAGAGATGACGGGTTTGCTAGTCATAAATAGCTCGATTACTCGTGATGATTGTCATTTGTCCTTAGTCATTAGTCCTTTTGAGTAACAAATGACAAATGACTAATGACAAAGGACTAATTTCAAAACATATCTGCCGGATCAGCTGACTGTAATTTCCGGGTGGCGATCGCACCAGAAATTACACACATAATCATAGTTAGAGTTAATACCGTTAAGGCCCGGCCTACGGTCATATAAAGTGGTAAATTGGTAGCATTACGAGTTAAATGATAAAGTCCTAAAGGTGCGATCGCTCCTGGAATAAAACCTAAAACTGCCAAAATTATCGCCTCTTCAAACACCACACCTAATAAGTAGAGATTGTTATACCCCATTGCTTTGAAAGTGGCGTATTCTTTTATATGAGAATTCACATCTGTAGAAAGAACTTGATAGACGATAATCACGCCCACCATAAACCCCATTGCTACACCCAGGCTGAAGATAAACCCGATAGCCGTATTTGTTTTCCAGTAATTTATTTCAAATTCGATAAATTCTGCTTTAGTTAAAACTTTAACATCATCATCCAAATAAGCTTCTAAAGTTGTTTTCATTTGCTTTGGGTCGTAGCCTGGTTGTAGTTGCACTAAACCTAGACTGACACCGCTAGCTTCTCGTCTGGGAAATAGTCGCAGAAAGTTCTGGTCGTTGGTGATTAAAGTACCATCGGCTATGAAGGAAGCCCCGACAGAGAATAAGCCGCTAATGGTAATTGTCCGGCGTTCTATTTCCGTTGTGACAGTTTTACCTTGTTCAATTTTAGCGATCGCATCATTATAATCTCCTCTAGAGGCGCGATCAAACAAAACGGTATCTGGTAGCTTAACAGCATCTATCTGGCGATTCACATCCGCTAAGTTAAACACTTGCTGATCGGGATTGAACCCCATAACTAATATTGTCGTCTTCTGATGTGTTTGGGGATTTTTCCAATCAACAATGTTGATATACATTCCTTCTGCTGACTTTACACCTAGTATATCCATTGTTTGATACAGCCGTCGCCGCGTAAAGCTAGACATATTTGCTAGGTTACGTGCTTGGGGACTGATGACAAACATATCAGCCTGCATACTGCGATGTAGGATTGTGTTACTTTCAAACAGGGCATTCTGAAACCCTAGCTGCATGAACATCAGAACATCGGCAAAGGCAATGCCTGACAATGCTACCAAAAGACGGCCTTTTTCATGACTCAGTTGCAACCATCCTAAAGGCGTTCGTCGCCGCACTTGTTCGATTAATTTCATAATAGTGGAAGTGGGGAGTGGGGAGTGGGGAGATGGGGGAGCAGGGGGAGCAGGGGGAGATGAGGGGGACAAGGGAGATGAGGGGGACAAGAAGAATGCCCAATGCCCCATGCCCCATGCCCAATGCCCAATTTCCAATGCTCAATTCCCTTTAAAGTTCAATTACTGCCTTGACTTGCAAATTAGTTAAGCTAGAAGCATTTTGGCTAGATAGTTTATTCAGTTGCACATGGACTTCCACTACTCTGGCATCAATATTGCTAGAGGGATCAGTGTTGATCAGATTTTGCCGCTTTACCTGCATACCAATCCAATCCACTCTTCCCTCTAATTCATTGCGTAGGGAATCACTACTTACCCGCACCTCCTGTCCGGGACGCACTTTCTTGATATCACTTTGGTAGACTTCTACTACTGCATACATCTGGTCGGTTTGACCTACAGCCACAATTCCTTCATTGCCAACAGTTTCTCCGGCTCGTGTATTAATCTCCAAAATTCGACCGGCTTTAGGAGCTACAACGTATGCCTGCGCCAGTTGTACTCTAATTTTATCCGCCGTGGCTTGAGCGCTGTCTACCTCTGCTTGTGCGTTTGCTATATCTGTTGGACGGACTTCAGCAGTTTGATTCAAGTTAGCTTTTGCTTCGTTAATCTGCTGTTGCAAGCTGGCGAGGGTTTGATCCTGGTTGGCTTTTGCTTCGTTAAGTTGCTGTTGTAGGGTTGCGACAGTTCTTGTCTGGGTGGCTTGGCTTTCAATTAACGCTTGAGTGGAAGTTTCGGCGTTTAAGCGTCTGTTATCAACTTCTTGGCTGGAAATTGCTCCTGCTTTATATAAAGTCTCATAGCGCTGCACGTCAGCTTCGGCATTACGTCTCTCGGCTGCTACGCGAGCCACCGTTGCTTGCAAGCTCCGTTGTTGCCCAAGGAGTTCTGCTTCTATACGATTAATTGTGGCTTGCTGAGTTTTAATGTTTCCTTCTAGTTCTACTTGCAAACGATTCACGGTAGCTTGACGCGCTCCAATTTCTCCCTGTTTGGCTCCAGCTTTTACCTGGTTAAGGCGAGATTTGGCAACTTGAACTTGTTTTTGTGCTTCAGCCAAACTAGCTTGTAGGCGATCGCGGTTGTCCATAATCGCAATTACCTGCCCAGCTTTAACGCGATCGCTTTCTTTTACCAATAGTTGTTCTACCCGATTTCCTTCACCACTTGAAGAAGGCGCTGACAGTTTTATTACCTCTCCCTTTGGTTCCAACCGCCCTAATGCTGTTACCGTTTTTACCACAGGCTGAACTGCTACTGGTGTTTTTTGTTTTTCATTAGCTGTAGCCTGAAACTTCATCACAGCATAAACACTGATTCCGCCTATTGCTAGAGATGTAATTATTGCAAGTATAACAGGCGATCGCACAAGATTCTGAGAAGACCTTAAACCCTCTGAATTCCTGTTTTGCTCCATACTATTTTCCCTTACCACCAGTAGCAACTTGTACTAAACTGTCCAGTTCAATTAATGCTAAACTAAACGGACTAGTTTAGTCAATATGATACAACTAAACTTGTCAATTAATTTGCAAAGGCATTATGCAGCGAAATGCTATTCCTGCCTCCAGCAAGAACTGCCTCCTTCAACGAAGGGTATATTTATTTTCGCCATTTTGTACTGGGGCATTTTGCAGCATCTATTAATATTGTTTATAAGAAAGGATGATTAATAAATGGTACGCATCAAAGCTGACGAAGTTGATCGAGACAATTCCGTTGATAAAGTGGAGCAAATTCTGCAAGGGGCAATGCAAGAATTCCTTCAACATGGTTATGCTGGCACAAGTATGGATCGGGTAGCAGTAGCAGCAGGTGTTTCTAAAGCGACAGTCTACAGCCACTTTCAAGATAAAGAAGGACTTTTTAAAGTACTGTTAGAGCAACTGGCAAGCAAAAAGAACATCTCTATTTTTGGCACAGAACCTATTGAGGGAGAACCAGCCGCCATACTGCACCAGGTAGCAACCAAAGCATTAGAGCAGATGCTTAACGACAAAGAACATAGTGCATTTATGCGAGTACTAATCGGAGAATCTGGGCGTTTTCCTGAGTTAGCTCAAATTTGTGTTCAGGCGATGATTAAGCCAGTAGCGGAAACTCTCACTCACTACTTAGCGGCTCCTGAATTAAACATACCTGACCCAGAGGCAACAGCGAGAATTCTCTTAGGAGCATTGGTGCATTTTCATATTACTCAAAATGTGATGCATGGACAGGACATTGTACCAATGGAAAGCGATCGCCTGATTGATGCCTTGACACACCTAATCACTAAATGCACTGATTGATGCTTAACAATCGATAAAATGAAGAGAATTTTCAATCCCCCAATGCCTCTTTTATACGTAAAGCGCATTAGATAAATCCAAAAGCCGCACTTTTAAATGTCAGTGCGGCTTGCAGAAATCAATATTCGTACAAAGGATCTGAGATGTTTTGATGTCCCAGTACTTGGGGTTATGACATCCCCCACTGGTTTAAGGTTCCATCCTCATCTCCAGTGTAGCTCTGTGCAAGCGGGAGTGGATGCACAGCGAAAAAATCCCCTTGCTGTCTTCAGTGGGGAGAATCTCAATGTTTTTTCCATAGAAGCTACAGTGTTGCCTCCAGCTTTTTTTGTTCCTAACAAGCTCTCACCAATATATCCTCTAGCGATCGCAAGATTAACTAGGCAGGAATCACTTGAACAACTAGTGCGCGTTTATCCAGCGATTGGATTTTACCTACTTGACTGAGATCATTTGCAATTCGGTCTAGCAGTTCTCCCGCTTTGTCACGATATTGATGTTCTCGGCCTCGTAAACGGATGGCAAACTTGACTGAATCGCCTTTACTCAACCATTCACCTGCTTGTTGGATGCGTAAATTGTAATCAGCCACGCCCACGTTTAGGCCAAATCGAACTTCCTTTACCGTGGGTCTAGCACTCTGGCTCTGACGTTTTTTCTTTTGATACTGAAGCTTGCCATAGTTGAGAATCTTGGCGATTGGAGCCTCTTTACCTTGGGAGACTACAACTAAGTCAAGCTCTAAACTCTCGGCTAGCTGTAGCGCCTCATTGGTGTCGATCAGACCACGATTGTTATTCTCATGGTCAATCAAGAAGACGCTAGGTGACTTGATTTGTGAATTAATCAGTTGCTTTTGGATTGCGATAACGAATTTCTCCTAATTGTTCAACATTTTACATTCCAAGTAATGCTAATTTAACACAACGCTGAATTAGAGCAACTTTAACGACACAATGGACTACAATCTGTTAAAATGTGGAATTGCGGCACTCGCTCTTCAGTCTTTGCGCTATTGCCCATCAGCCTTTCAACGCTTTTTTATCCGTCCGCCTAAGACTGACGCCGCCATTGGCGACAGGCCGATGTTATTTTTGGAGTTTTATGTCTTTTTCTAATCTCGGCTTGTCCAATGAAATTATCCGTGCGGTTACCGAACGCGGGTACACTGAACCCACGCCAATTCAGATGCAGGCGATTCCTGCCGTCTTGTCGGGTAGCGATTTGCTAGCTGGGGCACAAACTGGTACTGGAAAGACCGCTAGTTTTACCCTACCGCTTCTGCATCGGTTGTCGTCTGACAAGAGCATCAAAGGTACATATAAGGGATACCCGCCGATCCGGGCGCTGATTCTTACCCCCACTCGTGAACTTGCCGCACAGGTAGAAGAAAGCGTGCGCGAGTACGGCAAGTACTTGCAGCTAAACTCAATGGTGATGTTCGGCGGAGTCGGTATTAATCTGCAAAAACAGCGTTTGAAGAACCGAGTAGATATTCTAGTCGCTACTCCAGGGCGACTGTTAGACCATGTACAGCAGGGCACGCTGAACCTATCGCATATTGAGGTTTTGGTGCTAGATGAAGCAGATCGGATGCTGGACATGGGCTTTATTCATGATATCCGCCGCATCCTCTCACTCTTGCCCAAACAGCGACAAAATTTGCTATTCTTCGCTACTTTCTCGGATAAAATTAAGACACTCGCCGCCGGTCTGCTTAATAACCCGACGATGATTGAGGTAGCACGCCGCAACGTTACCGCCGAGACGATCGCACAGAAAATTTATCAGGTAGACCGTGACAAGAAACGCCAATTACTTGCTCACCTGATTCGTCGAGATAATTGGTATCAAGTGCTAGTGTTCACCCGCACTAAGTATGGCGCTGATCGTTTGGTTAAGCAGTTGGGCGAAGACCGCATTCAAGCACTGGCAATCCACGGGAATAAGAGCCAGCCGGTGCGTACCAATGCTCTGGCAAAGTTCAAAAATGGCAGCTTACAGGTATTGGTGGCTACAGATATTGCTGCTAGGGGTCTTGATATCAGCGAACTGCCTCATGTAGTTAACTTTGATCTACCCAATGTACCAGAGGATTATGTTCATCGCATTGGGCGTACTGGCCGCGCTGGCGCGTCAGGTGAAGCCGTATCGCTGGTGTCCGTCGATGAATACCCTCTATTGAAAGATATCGAAAAACTGATTGAGCAGCGCTTGCCAAGGGAAGTAGTGGCGGGTTTTGCGCTCAACCCCGATATCAATCCCGAACCAATCCCAAATGGACGGCAACACAGAGCCAAACCTGAACATGATAAGCGTCCGGCTCGTACTCCTAAACCTTTACCACAGACATCGGCTAAACGTAAGGCAGCGCCACCGGCTACGAATGGCGATAAGCCTGGTGCTCGTTCGTCGGCATCGCGCCGTTCTGCTAAACGCGATCGCTAATCTTCTTTAGCTGTTCAACTGGAAAACCTCACTTCCATGTAGGGGTACGAAGTGAAACCCAACAAATGCCCGAAAATGTTGGGTTACCCTGCGGGAAGCCCCTTTGGGTCTACGTTCCTCAACCCAACCTTGTATCTTAGAAATAGTAGTAGACCGTCCCCCTTCTTCATCGGGGGGAACTACAGGGGGGTTAAAACGATCTCAAATTCTCACGAATGATTTAGGACTGCTATATAAGCAACAGATACCTCGAAGTCGTGTTGAGGTACTTAAAAGTCGTGTTGAAGTACTTAAAAGTCGTGTTGAGGTACTTAAAAGTCGTGTTGAGGTACTTCAAAGTCGTGTTGAGGTACTTAAAAGTCGTGTTGAGGTACTTCAAAGTCGTTTTGAGGTACTTCAAAGTCGTTTTGAGCTACTTCAAAGTCGTTTTGAGGTACTTCAAAGTCGTTTTGAGGTACTTCAAAGTCGTGTTGAGGTACTCCGAAGTCGTGTTGGAGTACTTCAAACTTTGTCGCACCGCGATCAAGTACACAGGTGCGACGCCGTAAGCGTTGCGGTAGCGAGTCAGACGCTCCTGCGTCGCTAACGCTACGCTATCGAGCGTCATAGCCCGCCAACTCTTGGAGACGCACTCGCGTTCGGCATCGCTTTCATAAATCTCCACAAACAAAGTGATGTCTACGACGGGCTATTCGGCGTCACTTGGCTTTTAAAACAGTCGCTACAAATCTTCAAAACCTACGCAGTATTGGACTAGGGGGTTAGGTTTCGCTCTCTTCTTTTCTACATAACGTGAAAAGTCATTTCTAATCAAGAATTAGGTTGAGTGTAAGTGCGAGGCTATAACAACTCTGTAATCGAAAATAACCGTTGTCGGTCTATTTTCTGAAGCTTAATTTTTTCAGCGTAGAAAGCCTGATAATAAGATTGATACCGCTCTGGTTCAGCTTCTGGATCGGTTTGTTGCCATAGTTCCAAAAAGTGGCGATAGCGTTTTTCAAGCATCACTAAATCCATGCAAGCGATCGCAGCTTGAACCACTTGCGGAGTCCGAAGTATTTCTTTCTGGTTTTTTTCATCCACATGAAATAAATGAGAAATTAACCCCATCTCACTACCAAATTCTAAGAACTGGTCTTGCAGGCGGGAAATTAAATCTGATTGAGACGCCAAATTTATCGTCTCTCCATCAACTGATGAAATTTCTAAAATCTGTTGCCATAAAAATCGGTGGTGGGAAAGGCTAAATTGCAAATCTCGCTCCTCTAGTTCGTCAATAATCGCTTGACGCTGTTCAGGACAATGCAAGTAAATTCGCAATAATAGGGCTTCTGCGTGTTCTAAAAGACTGCGTTCTGTGGGGAGAGACGCGATTAATCGCGTCTGTACGGAGTTGGGAGAGACGGGATTAATCGCGTCTGTACTAGGGAGTGGGGATTTGCTACCCCCCCATGCTTTTCTGACTGATACAGGTTTAGAGTATGTAGCCGGAGGGGGAGCAATTTGAGTTAGCAGATTTTCGACTCGTAGGGGTATAAGTCTGGTATCTCCTAAGCTGAGTATTTCTGCACAGTAGGAAACGTAATAGTTGCGTGTATCGCTGTTAGCTATATTTTTAAGTAATTTGACTATTTGCTGAGTTACTTGCTGAAAATCAGTAGCCTGTCTCAAATCACGGTCTTGAATAATTTGCTGAATTTGCCAGTCTAACCAAAGTGGCGCATTTTTTAGTAGTTCTCCATAATCTTCTGGGGAACGCTTGTGCAAGTATTCATCAGCATCTTTACCATCGGGTAAATTGAGAACCTTTAGCTGAACTTCGCCTTTGTATGCTAATTCGGCAATTTCACCGATCGCTCTTTCGGCTGCATTGGTTCCGGCTTTATCAGCATCAAAGTTGAGTACTAATTGTTTCGATTCGGTGTAGCGTAATATTAACCGGACTTGTTCTAAGCTTAAGGCTGTACCGAGCGAGGCGACGGCATTATTAATACCAGCAGCGTGGAGAGCGATCGCATCAAAATATCCCTCTACCACCACTGCTTGATCAAGTTGAGAAATCCCACCTTTGGCTTGATCGAGGGCAAATAATGTTTTACCTTTACTAAAAAGTTCAGTTTCTGGTGAATTCAGATATTTAGGTTGTTCATCAGTCAGGGTTCTACCACCAAAGGCAATGACGCGCCCTTGGACATCACGGATGGGAATCATCAAGCGATCGCGGAATACATCATAATAACCGCCTCCTTCCTTGCGTGGCTTAATCAATCCCGCTTTTTCCAGTATCTCCGCTGGGTAATGTTTATCTTCCACTAAATAACGATAGAGAGTTTCCCAACCTGCGGGGGCATAACCTAAACCAAATTGCTGTATAGTTTCTTCTTTGAGTTGGCGGTTAGATTGCAAATATTGAAGTGCCTTTTGCCCTTGTGATTGTCTCAGCGCGTGTTGATAAAACTGGGCGGACGTTGCCAGAACTTCATATAACTGCTCACGCAAAGATAGCTGACGCTGTAATTCTTGGCGTTGTTCGGGTAAGAGTGTTTGTACAGGTACTTGGTAACGCCGTGCTAAATCCAGCACCACATCAGCAAAAGAACGCTTTCCCAACTCCATGACAAACTTAATGGCATTTCCTCCGGCTTGACAGCCGAAGCAATAGTACATTTGCTTGGTTTGGCTGACAGTGAAACTGGGAGATTTTTCATCGTGGAAGGGGCACAAACCGACGAAATCTTTCCCGCGTTTGCGTAAAACTACGTATTCCGAGACGACATCTACAATATCAGCCCGTAGTTTAACTTCCTCAATTGTGTCTGGGTGCAAGCGGGGGATTTGCATATTTAGTCATTAGTCATTGGTCATTGGTCATTAGTCATTGGTCATTGGTCATTGGGTATTGGGCATTGGGCATGGGGCATTGGGCATTGGGCATTGGGCATTGGACAATAATTAATAGTTCTTCTGCCTTGCTTCCTCATCTCCCTCATCTCCCTCATCTTCCCCACTCCCCACTCCCCACTCCCCACTCCCCACTCCCTGGACATTAACTTTGGAGAAATAACAAAGGATAAATGACTTTAGACTTCTGATGGCTATTATATTCTTGTTGCTAGACCAAGAAGCATCTATATAATTGCTTACATTTAATTTTATCAGAGGAATTACTTAAAATGGGGCGTATTTTTATTTCAGCGGCTCACGGAGGTAAAGAAGCCAGAGGAATTGATCCAGGTGCGATCGCAGGTGGTACAACTGAAGCCAAAGAAATGATTCTGCTGCGGGATTTGATTGTCACGGAACTGAGGGCGCGGAATGTGGAAATTTTGGCAGTCCCTGATGACTTGAGTGCCGCCCAAACTATCACCTGGATTAATTCCCGCGGCCGCCGGGGTGATGTCGCCCTAGAAATTGAATCGGATGCGGCTAATAGCCCTTCTGTGCGTGGAGCTAGCGTTTTCTACATTGCTAATAATAGCGATCGCAAGACCAATGCTGAACAATTGCTAGTGGGGTTGTTGCGCCGCGTACCCCAATTGCCGAATCGGGGAGTCAAGCCAGATACAAATAGTGGCTTAGGTAGTTTAGCATTCTGTCGCCAGACAACGCTTCCAGCTTTAGTGATGCAAGTGGCGTTTCTCAGCAATCCAGAGGATCGGGCTTTGCTGCAAAGTCGTCGCCGCGATTTTGCTTTGGGAATTGTCGATGGACTAGTAACTTGGAGTCGTGTGATTGACCCCACTCCTGGAACTCCGATCGAAGCAAATTATCCGCCAATTAATATTAATATTAATGGACAAAAATACTCAGAGCAAGGAGTTTTAGTTAATGGTAATGCTTACATTCCCATTGATTTAGTAGACCGTTTGCAGATTGACCTTTCAAAAACGGCTAATGTCAATCGGATTACCTATCGCAAAGTAGTTTATGTTAAAGCGATCGAACTGCGAGATTTTAATATTGCAGTAAGTTGGGATGCTGCAACGCGTACTGTTAGCTTGCGATCGAATTTGGTGGTTTGCCCTGGTCAATTTTCGCGGGTGATGTCGAACGGTAATACTTCCGAAGTACAGTTACAATTATTTCTTAGAAACAATAATGAAAATGCTTTAGTAAGCTTTCCTGACATCCCAAAACTTTATCGGGAAGAAGCAGGTATAGAGGGAGTGAACTATGATATTGCCTTTTGCCAAATGTGTGTAGAAACTGGATTTTTACGGTTTGGTGGCGATATTAGACCTGAGCAAAATAACTTTGCAGGCTTAGGTGCGATCGGTGGTGGTTCGGAAGCTGCATCTTTTCCGAGTGCCAGAATTGGAGTGAGGGCACACATCCAACATTTGAAAGCTTACGCAAGTTTAGAACCTTTGGTACAGGAAGTAGTAGATCCAAGGTTTCGCTTTGTCACACGCGGGATTGCACCATTAATTGATCAGCTATCAGGGCGGTGGTCAGCAGATTTAGATTATGGCACGAAGATTTCAGCAATGCTCAAACGATTATATGAATCAGCAGGACTTCTTTGAGTATTGAGTAAATAAACTTGCACTAATTACTTGAACCCTCTCTTTCTTAGCGTACTTGGCGGTTCGTTTAAGAAATATTAAGTGCATCCTCATAGCGAAATGATATGAGGTTCTGCACAACGCGATCGCAAACCCAATACGGTTCGGTTAAGTCCAAAAAATAAAAATGTGTAGGTTGGGTTGAGGAACGAAACCCAACATTTTGCGGGGTTTTTTGGGTAACACAAATGTTCAACCTAACCGTATTGCTCGCAAACCTGGTCTGCTTCAGGCATAAAAATGCCGTAAAGTTGTTGTAAACTTGATAGCAATTAAGAAGACAGACCGTGATCGTTCCATCAAGCAGTAGAGCGTTAGTAGCAAGTCATAACAGTAGTTTAAAGTTTACCAGCCTCGCAAAACTATCAAGTGGAAACTTGCTTGCAGAAGTTGATCTTAGTCGGGCTGTAGCAAGTTTAAAGCTAAGGCAAGATAAAAAAGGGTCGATGGGTCAGTTTCTCACTCCCGCTTCAGTAGCCCAATTGATGGCTGGGATGTTTAGCCTGGATTTGCCTGAAATATCCTTGCTTGATGCTGGAGCAGGAATCGGTTCATTACTAGCGGCTTTTGTGGCACAAGTATGCGAACAGCGAAAACCCACGTCAAGTTTGCGCGTTGTAGCATACGAAATTGACCCTTTTCTAATTCGATATTTGCATCAGACTCTAGAGTTGTGTGAGAAGGAATGTGAAGATGTGGGTATTTCCTTCAATTATGAAATTCGTGAGACTGATTTTATTGAAGATGCAGTCAGGCTGCAAAAGCTTGGTTTATTGAATAGTGCGATGCCTACGGCGGTAAACTACGCAACAGAATTTACTCATGCTATTCTCAACCCGCCTTATTTGAAAATCAATGCTCATTCCAAGGTGCGTGAATTGCTGCGTTCCATCGGTTTGGAGACTAGCAATCTTTATACTGGTTTTATGGCTGCTACAGCGCAACTTCTAAAACCAAATGGGGAGTTTGTAGCGATTACCCCGCGCAGTTTTTGTAATGGGCCCTATTTTCGTGACTTTCGCAAGATGTTTTTAGAAATGATGGCTTTAGAGCAAGTACATCTTTTTGAGTCGCGGCAAGAAGCATTTAGTGACGATGAGGTTTTGCAGGAAACTATCATCATCCAAGCTATAAAACAAAGGCAAAAATCTAGCAGCGTCATCATCAATACCAGTTCTGGTGCTAATGATGACTTGATCATGTCACACTCTGTACCATATACAGCATTAGTTAAACCTGATGATCTAGAGCAGTTTATTCACATTATTCCAGATAAGATTAGCCAGCAAATCGTTCAAAAAATGGCACTTTTAAGCTGTAGGTTGAAAGATTTAGGACTAACAGTTTCAACCGGACGGGTAGTAGATTTCCGAGTAAAAGATTATCTAATGAAAAATCCAGAAAACAATACTGTTCCATTAATTTATCCGGTGAATTTATCAAATGGATATGTAGAGTACCCAAAAATAACTAAAAAGCCCCAAGCAATAGTTCATATAGAAAAAACAGCGAATATTTTAATACCAAATGAGCATTATGTCTTATGCAAAAGATTTTCATCGA
Source organism: Nostoc favosum CHAB5714 (assembly GCF_020829495.1). Lineage (GTDB taxonomy): Bacteria > Cyanobacteriota > Cyanobacteriia > Cyanobacteriales > Nostocaceae > Nostoc > Nostoc favosum. The sequence goes on from NZ_JAIVFQ010000008.1 coordinate 39,316, forward strand.
AAGAAGAGAAAAGGCGTGTTGTTGCGGTGGTTTATGATGCCGACCAATTTAATTATGCCTATGTCGGCTTTGAAAATCACTTGAATTACTTTCATAAAGATGGGCGTGGACTTAGCCTTACCTTGGCTCGTGGGCTTGCTGTTTATCTCAATTCAACCCTAGTTGATGCTTTTTTTCGGTTGTTCAATGGGCATACTCAGGTCAATGCAACAGATTTGCGAAAATTAAATTACCCTAATTTGTCACAGCTATTGTCATTAGGGACGGGGATTAAAAAGCAGTTTCCTTCTTTGCGGGAAATTGATGAACTTATCGAAAATAAGCTACTGAGTATGTCGAATCTGTCAGAGAATAATCCAATTGCAACTAAGTCTCGAATTGATGAAGCGTTGCAAATATTGACACAATTGGGTTTTCCACGAGCACAGCTTAACGAACGGTCAGCTTTAACTCTCTTGGCGTTGCTTGACTTAAAACCGACAGACTCTTGGCAATTAGCAACTTCTCCTTTGATGGGAATTACACCAATGATGAACTTTATGGCTCAACATTATGGCAAAACCTATAAGCCCAACACACGGGAAACAGTTCGCCGCCAGACAGTGCATCAATTTCTGGATGCAGCTTTGATAGTTGCTAATCCAGATGATTTAAGCCTCCCTATCAACAGTCCCAAAACTGTATATCAAATCGACGAAAGTGCGCTCGAACTATTACGAACCTACGGTACTGACGAATGGGAAAAGAGCATTTTTACTTACCTTGCTTCAGTTGAAACTTTGAAAAAGCAATATGCTCAAGAGCGCGAAATGTCCCGTATTTCCATAGTAATTAACGGAGAAATTAAAACTTTATCGCCAGGTGGTCAGAATATTCTGATTGAAAAAATTATTAATGATTTTGCCCCTCGTTTTACTCCTAGTGGAAAACTTATCTATGTTGGCGATACAGATGAAAAGTTCGCCCACTTCGATGAAACAGCGTTGGCAGATTTGGGCGTTAATATTGATTCCCACGGCAAAATGCCAGATGTGATTATTCACTTTACAACAAATAACTGGTTGGTGTTGATTGAAGCTGTAACCTCACATGGCCCAATTAATGCTAAACGCAAAAAGGAACTTGAAGTCTTATTCAGAGATGTCCAAATACCTCTAGTGATGGTAACAACATTTCTCAGCCGTAAGGCAATGGTGGCATATCTGGCAGAGATTGCTTGGGAAACAGATGTTTGGGTTGCTGATGATTCAACTCACCTGATTCATTTCAATGGTGAATATCTATTGCAGGCTTACCAAATCGAAAATAAGCAAACTTCTTGAATATAAAGCAATATGCTTGGTGTTAGTGATATTTTGCCCCGGAAGATACCCCCAACCCCAATACGGTTCAGTTAAGAAGAATCGTAGGTTGGGTTTCACTTCGTTCAACCCAACAAAGCCTTGATAATGTTGGGTTTCGTTCCTCAACCCAACCTACACCAGTTTTATTTTTTAGCCTTAACTGAACCGTATTGCCCCCAACCCTCTTTAAAAAGGCTACGGTGTACACATGCTGTGCTTGCTACCGCCTGGTTTATTTACCTGAAAATTGGTGTAACTATTTTGCTCAAAAAATCGTCTCTGTAGTTTCACTAATGCCAATGTAGCGACTCATCTGCTAGAGATTTGAAAGGTTTACTGTTATATAATAAATGCTTGCCAGAGTTTGGAGTGCATCAATTGTAGGCATCGATGCCGTCAAAGTCGGCGTGGAAGTCGATGTGTCAGGGGGATTACCGGGAATTGTTGTCTTGGGACTGCCAGATTCAGCGATTCAAGAATCAAGAGAAAGAGTCAAAGCAACGCTGAAGAATGCAGGTTTCGCCTTTCCCATGCGAAAAATTGTGATCAATTTAACTCCGGCAGATTTACGGAAAGAAGGCCCCTGTTTTGATTTGCCTATTAGTGTGGGAATTTTGGCGGCTTCTGAGCAAGTTAGCGCTGATTTGTTGGGGGATTATCTATTCTTGGGCGAAGTCTCTCTAGATGGCAGTTTGCGTCCGGTGGCTGGTGTTTTACCGATCGCAGCAGCAGCCCAAAAGATGGGAATTGCAGGTTTAGTTATCCCTGCTGATAATGCCCAAGAAGCAGCAGTGGTTCAAGACTTGGCTGTTTACGGCTGCAAACATCTGTCTGATGTGGTGGATTTTTTAAATAATCCCGGACGTTACAAACCTGTGCAAATTGATCATACAACGGAGATAGCAACAGTATCTTACCCTGGCGCAGATTTGCATGATGTGAAAGGACAAGCTCATGCGCGTCGTGCTTTAGAAATTGCTGCTGCTGGTGGACACAATTTAATTTTTGTCGGGCCGCCTGGTAGTGGGAAAACCATGTTAGCACGGCGCTTACCAGGAATTTTACCGCCGCTAAGTTTTGCCGAATCTTTAGAAGTGACTCGCATCCATTCGGTGGCTGGTTTATTGAAAAATCGCGGTTCGTTGGTACGCGATCGCCCTTTTCGCAGTCCCCACCACTCAGCATCCGGGCCTTCTCTTGTAGGTGGCGGTAGCTTCCCTCGTCCTGGGGAAATCTCATTATCTCACAGGGGTGTGCTGTTCCTTGATGAACTCACGGAATTTAAACGAGATGTTTTAGAATTTCTGCGTCAACCTTTGGAAGATGGCTATGTGACAATTTCCCGCACCAAACTATCAGTAATGTTTCCCGCGCAGTTTACTTTGGTGGCGAGTACTAATCCCTGTCCATGCGGTTACTATGGCGATACCATCCAACAATGTACTTGTTCTCCCCGCCAACGCGAGCAATATTGGGCAAAACTTTCTGGGCCGTTGATGGATCGAATTGATTTACAAGTTGCGGTGAATCGGTTGAAACCAGAGGAAATTACCCAACAACCTACGGGAGAAGCATCAATAACAGTGCTACAACGAGTGCAACAAGCAAGCGATCGCGCAATTACCCGCTTCCAAGGAGAGGCAAATCTGCGTTGCAATGCTCACATGCAAAGTCGTCATCTCCAGAAATGGTGCAAGCTAGATGATCCTAGCCGCAATTTATTAGAAGTAGCAATTAGAAAATTAGGTTTATCGGCAAGAGCAAGCGATCGCATTCTCAAAGTAGCACGAACTATTGCAGATTTAGCAGGAGAAGATGAGTTAAAAACCAATCATGTAGCGGAAGCGATTCAGTATCGCACAATCGATAGAATGCAGTAAGAATCTTGTGATGATGGCTTAAGTCTGTTAAGGGTTGAGGCAGATAGTTCGTGTTCCCAGCAGCTAGAACAGTAAGGCTAAAGCTGTGATTCTAATAAATCAGTCAGAGTCTAAACTTTATGATAATCAATACTTTATCAGAATCACAGACCGCAAATTTAAAATTCAATATTTTGCTGGAAAATAAAGAAGATGGTAGCGCGATCGCAATGACATACAGGGTATTTCAGGTAAATGAAGTACACGGGTAGGGGCACAACATGTTGTGCCCCTACGATATCTGTACCTCACGCCTGTTGCAATCTGCTGTATTAAATTTTATTATTTCATCGAATAATAAAAACTGGGATGCACCCTTTTGGAACTTCCACAGTATCGTGTTGAAGCCAACACTTAAAAGTGGGTTTAGTAGGAAAAGTAGGATATTTTCTATAAAGCATTAAATAAACTTTTCTTGAAGTTCATTCTTGAGAGGTTCAGCGTACTATTTTTAAAAAAATTAATTTTTTCTTAACCTGTAAAAAATGATTTCGGTGTAATCTGTAGTCATCAGTAAGTTTTAACCATTAATCCTTTTAGTAAAGGATAAGTCGTTGCTGAATCAAAACCAGAAGATATTATTTTGGAGTGTAGGATGAAAGGTTTTATCACACGTAAAATTGCCCTTGTAGTTACTGTAGTCACTGCAAGTCTTGGCTTGAGTGCTAACAAAATTTTAGCTGACGTTGGGATCATCAAAATAGGTGATATCCTTCAAATCAACATTGTTACAGGCAAATGGTCTCCTTTAAGATTCATTGGCTTAACCTCAAATAATACTCTTGTAAATATAGATCCGAGTGGATTTGCTTTCACAATTCAAGTCAAAGGAATTGACGGCAACTTACAAGGTATTGACTTCCGTCCAGCAAACGGTCTGCTTTATGGTGTCACAGATACTGACAACATATACACGATCAATTCTAGAACTGGTCAGGCTACGTTTGTGAGCAAACTATCTAGCAGCTTTAATGGAGGATTTCAGTCAGGGTTTGACTTCAATCCCGTACCAGACCGCTTACGGACAGTAGGTAGCAATGACCAAAATTTTCGTACCAATGTAGATACTGGTGCAGTCACCGTCGATACAACCCTGGCGTATGCTACTGATGATGTCAACGCCACAGTTGACCCCAACATTACCGGTGTCGCTTACACAAATTCGGTTGCTGGAGCCACGACAACTCAACTTTTTGGCATTGATTACGATCTTGACGTGTTAGTACTGCAAAACCCACCCAATGATGGCACTCTCAGAACAATCGGCAAGCTTGGTGTTAACTTTGCACCGATAAGCGGGTTCGACATCTTTACAGATGCACAACACAAAAATACTGCCTATGCACTGTCTGGTTCAGTTCTTTACACTATTAACCTATCTACTGGCACTGCAACTAAAATCGCCGATGTACCTAAAGGTAACTTCATTGGTTTAGCCGTTACATCTAAGTAGGCATCCCCAAGCTCGACTTGATCTATTGGTTAAAAGCGTAAACGCGTATGCCCTGCTCTTGATTGTTAAGATATCCAATCGAGAGCAGAGTAGGCGCTTCAGAAACTCTCACGAACTCCTCATAAACACATCACGAACTATGCTTGAAAAGTTCGTGATTTGTGTTTTCCACGCTAAAACAAGATTCGCTCTTTTCCAGAGAATAAATTTAGAAATTACTCCTCGCCTAAACATTAGACCTCTTGCATAAATCAAACAATTTGAACCCCACCCCGCCAAAGCTACGCTTTGTCTCCCCTCCCCGCAAGCGGGGAGGGGTTGGGGGTGGGGTCTTAGGGACTTTTGCAAGAGGTCTATTATTGAAGTTAGGGAAGTAGTGATTATAATTTTCACTGTCGAGGAACAACTTCGTGGACGATTCCAAGTTATTCGACGAGCGGTTTCTAATGATTTGGTTTCGGCTTAGAGGCTATTTATAAAGAAATCTAAAGAGGAACAGTTGGGTTCAGTGAATTTGTAGCGCACCTGCTCTATTGAACTCGGCAGTTGAACCTTTTAACTCGGCAGTTGAGCCTTTTAACTCGGAAGTTGAGCCTTTTGACTCGGCAGTTGAGCCTTTTGACTCGGCAGTTGAGCCTTTTGACTCGGCAGTTGAACCTTTTAACTCGGAAGTTGAGCCTTTTGACTCGGCAGTTGAGCCTTTTGACTCGGCAGTTGAGCCTTTTGACTCGGAAGTTGAGCCTTTTCACTGGGAATATCACCCAATACGTTTCGGTAGTGATATTTTGCCCAGGAAATCCCCCCAACCCCGCTTAAAAAGGGGGACTTTGATTCCGGTTCCCCCCTTTTTAAGGGCAGGGCTGTTTCATTCCCGAAAGAGCTTTAAAAATCAAGGGTTCTAGCAATTAAAAATTGGTTATTTTGTTCCTAGCGTGCCGATAAAATGAACTATTTTACTGATCTTTAAGTGCTTAAATGTTCATCTCATCGTCACCCTCACTTACCATTTTTCCCACTAACCATCTTGACAAATCCTGTTTGAAATGGAATGAAACAGCCCTGCTTTTTAAGGGGGGTTAGGGGGGATCTTTATACAACTTTAGGACTTACGCATTGACAATAAATACCAAATATGGATTAAGGTTAAAAACCATATCTTTCGTAAGGGCACAGCATTGCTGTGCCCCTACAGCATCGTCTATTTACGATCGCAGGATAATTAAGAAAAGCCTGAAAACTTCCCATTTTAGGTAATGCACATCACGATGCATTTGTACAGTGCGTAAGTCCTAAACTTGATACTTTTCAAACAACCTCTAAGACGCAGGAGAAATCAACTCACCAATACGCTTGAGAATTTGCAAAACGGCGTACAGTTCTCTCGCGGATGCAAACGGAGCAAAGACCCTTGACAAATCGTACTGTGGTGTATTTGTTTGCGTCACTTTAACAAATAAAATATCGTCTCCATTCATCACCATCCCAAACACAGGTTGATTGGGGTTAGGGTTTGCCATCATATAAGCTAGGGCTTGCGGTACAGCCGCCCAAACTGATAGCGTGGTTTTTTTTGACTCCAACACCATCACCCACAACTGCTCTTGTAACACTAAAACATCAATCCGTCCGCGCAGTATCTCCTCTCCATCATCTAGCACTAGTTCCACGGATGATTCAGCCTTAATTCTGAAAGGAGGATCGTAAAATCCAGAGAGTGCAAGTATTGGTGACACCAACAACAATATGACTGTCCCTTCTAGTAAATCACCTCCGGCACGGTGATAAAGATATCTACGCCGCACGACATCCACAGAGGCTTTTTCCGCTTCTGTAATTTCAGACAATCCCTCATACCACTCTGAGAAAAATTTCTCGTCTTCAACACGGACAAAACCGAATCGATCTTCTGCATCCTCAAGAGTGGTAATCGCTTCTGTAATTGCTGCCGTCTGTGTCATTGGTTTTAGGTAACAGTTGCTTTGTTATATTATCAACATGGGCGGATCTTTAATTATCGCCAATTGGCGCGACGCCGAATAGCCCGCACTTCTCTACGAGACGCTGCGCGAACGACAAGCTACTTCGACTGCGCTCAGTACAAGTCAGTGACCATCGTAGACATCGCATTCTCAAACTAGCACGGACTATTGCAGATTTAGCAAGAAAGTATTGCTCTAGAGGAGACTGCTTGTGCTGAACTAAAGTGCAAGCGACTAAAGTCTAATTTTTGATTGTATTTAAATCAGATTTTTACTAATTTTTTATTAATCTAAAATCTCCCTTGAAATACATTTTTTAATGATTAAGACTAGTACAATAATAAATACAAATAATGGTTTCTATGCAAGCAAAAACAAATAAGGCTAACTAGTGAAAGTTCTCGTTAGCAATTTATCATTAATAGTTACCAACAAGCAGGAAAATATTTATGGTTCAAACTTGGCTGTGGATTGGTGTCATCAGTATGGCGCTGGGTTGTGCTTTTTTCGGCGTAGGCGCACACAACGGTAAAAATGAACGCTGGAAAATACTGTATACACTTAATTTTTTCATTTGCTTAATTGCTAGTGGGCTGTACTTAGCAATGGCATTCGGTCAAGGAGTTAACATCATCAATGATCGTCCAACTTATTGGGTGCGATTTGTCACTTGGTTTTGCTCAACGCCGCTGTTGTTGTTGGATCTGACTTTCTTGGGAAAAACCAGTCTGCTGATTACAGGTAGCTTGTTAGGAGCAAACGCCTATATGCTTGCCACTGGCTTCCTTGCCACAATTACACCCAAGCCGATCAGCTACATCTGGTATATTGTGAGTTGTGGTGCTTACGTGGCGGTTTTCTACTTATTAGTGAAACCCTACCGGCTCGAGGCAGAACGCAAACATCCGAGATCCAAGCAAGCATTCCGCAAGCTGGTAACTGTGCATTTGGTGCTGTGGACACTTTATCCAATTGTGTGGATTCTTAGTCCAGAATGGTTTAACGCTTTTGGTCAAGGTGGGGAAACAATGGGTTATACGCTACTAGATATTGCCTCTAAAGTCGGGTTTGGTTTTCTATCGTTAAACACCCTACGTAATTTAGAACAGGCGGGAGAATCGGTTACTGAATCGGAAGCGTTATATGAGTAAGTAATAAATTTTCAGTCAGAGGCAATAGAATAGCTAACCGAATTAGGGGAATCAATAAGGGATTATGCGATCGCTGCCACTGCATTTTATATGCTAAAGCGATCGCACTACCTATTTTCTACTAAAAAGCAAATTATTTATAGATATTCCCATTAAGGAAATTATCGATTCTGCTAAATTCCTCCTCAAGGACGCTTCAGAAACTCCCTTGGGAGGATGCCTCTACTCAGTCAATCAGTATCCAATATATCAGGAAGTAAGCGATATTCCCTAAGGAGACTGATTGGATGAATTTGCAGGCGATTTGGAAGTTATTACAAGAGACGTTCAAAGAATGGAGTGAGGATAAAGCCTCACGGTTAGCGGCGGCGTTGGCTTATTACACGATTTTTTCTATTGCACCATTGCTAATTATTGTAATTGCGATCGCAGGGGCAGTCTTTGGAGAGGAAGCGGCAAGAGGGCAAATCGTTGGACAAATTCAAGGTTTAGTCGGCCCAGATGGCGCAGAATTTATCCAAACAGCAATTCAGAATGCTAACAAACCACAAACAGGAGCGATCGCTTCCATTATTAGTGTTGTAATTTTGTTATTGGGTGCTACTGGTTTATTTACCGAGTTGCAAGATTCCCTCAATACGATTTGGGAAGTTAAACCGAAACCCGGACGCGGCGTAACTAACATTATTCGCCTACGGGTTTTGTCCTTTGCAATGGTGATAGGTATTGGCTTTTTACTTTTAGTTTCTTTAGTAATTAGTACGGCATTAGCAGCATTAGTAACATACTTTAGCAACTTGCTGCCAGGTGTCGATTTCCTCTGGCAGATTATCAATTTCATCCTCTCTTTTGCCATCACTACGTTCCTATTCGGACTCATTTTTAAAGTCCTACCAGATGTCGAAATTGGTTGGAGTGATGTTTTAATTGGAGCTATGCTCACCTCCTTTTTGTTTTCTATCGGGAGATTTTTGTTAGGACAATATTTAGGTAATGGCAGTTTTGGTTCAGCCTATGGTGCAGCTGGTTCACTGGTGGTAATCTTAGCTTGGGTTAACTATGCCGCGCAAATTCTTTTCTTCGGTGCAGAGTTTACCCAAGTTTATGCCAGAAGGTACGGTAGCGGCATAACCCCATCTAAACATGCTATACCTTTATCTGATAACACGGAATATAATGGCAAGGCTCCAACAGGACAAGCATCGACTAAGAAAAAGCCTTCTTCTAATTTTATTAATCGCTTGTTTCAGTCTTTCAATAAGCCCAAGCGTTTAAAACAGAGAAGAAAAAATCAGCGATTTTAATTCCTGATTGTTAGGAATTTAGGTTTATAAATCTGATAGATGTTGAAATATTTCACCTCTAATAAAAGTTAGTCTTATGAAATAAGACCGCAGATAAATAACCCTTATACTGGATTTTTTCCAGAAGTCTATTGAGAAAGGAAGAAAATCAGTGCTAATGGAAAAATGGTTTTTTATCAATTGGCAGGCAATCTTTATTCCTAGCATCAGCATCTTTGAGTTAATTATTCGTGGTTCGCTAGTTTATTTAGCGCTGTTCTCAGTGCTACGCGTGCTTCCTAGCCGACAACTAGGAACACTAGGGATTACTGATTTACTCGTAGTTGTGCTATTTGCTGAAGCTGCCCAAAACGCTATGGCGAGTAATTATACATCAATTACTGAAGGGGCTATCTTGGTAGGAACTGTGATTTTTTGGAGCTACTTGCTGAACTGGTTGGGCTATAAAATACCCCAGTTCCAACGTTTTCTGAATCAGCCACCACTGCTACTAGTAAAAAATGGTCGGATGATTGAGCGTCATTTACAACGAGAGTTAATTACAGACGATGAGTTGATGAGCAAGTTACGTCAGCAAGGTGTGGAATTTTTAGCAGATGTGAAGTTTGCATATATGGAGGCTGACGGCAGTATTAGTATTATCACCTTCGACTCCAAAACTACTTCTGCCCCTGAGCAAAAAGCAGTACTAAAAAGCGATGTACATTAATTAAACTGTAAAATATGACGGTTGTATTCTGTGCCAAACTGTGATTGAGCGTTATACTTTGCCCGAAATGGCTAATCTCTGGAGTGAAGCCTATAAGCTAAAAACTTGGCTGCAAGTCGAAATTGCTGTTTGCGAGGCTCAAGCTGAACTGGGTTACATTCCATCTGAGGCGGTTGAGGAAATTAAAGCCAAGGCAGATTTTGACCCAAAGCGGGTGCTGGAAATTGAGGCTGTAGTCCGCCACGATGTTATTGCTTTCTTGACAAATGTCAATGAATATGTTGGTGATGCAGGACGCTACATTCACCTGGGTTTAACTAGTTCGGATGTTTTGGATACAGCTTTAGCACTGCAATTGGTTGCCAGCCTGGATATATTATTGCAGCGTCTGGAAGATTTGATTCAGGTAATTCGCCAAAAAGCACAGGAACATCGTCATACAGTAATGGCTGGTCGATCGCACGGTATTCACGCTGAACCGATCACTTTTGGTTTCAAGCTAGCTGGCTGGTTAGCAGAAGTGTTGCGACATCAAGAACGCTTAAAAATTCTCCACGAAACGATCGCTGTGGGTAAGATTTCTGGTGCGGTGGGAACTTATGCTAACGTTGAACCGCGTGTAGAAGCGATCGCTTGCCAAAAACTCGGACTTAAACCTGATACGGCCTCAACGCAAGTTATTTCCCGCGATCGCCACGCCGACTATGTGCAACAATTAGCTTTAGTAGCAGCATCTATCGAACGTTTTGCTGTAGAAATTCGCAATCTGCAAAAAACAGACGTTCTGGAAGTTGAAGAATTCTTCTCCAAAGGTCAAAAAGGTTCCTCGGCAATGCCACACAAGCGCAATCCCATCCGTTCGGAACGGCTGACGGGAATGGCGCGACTCGTCAGAAGCCATGCCGGTGCAGCTTTGGAAAACGTCGCTCTCTGGCATGAGAGGGATATTTCCCATAGTTCTGTAGAACGGGTGATTTTGCCAGATGCTTGCACTTTGACGCATTTTATGTTGACAGAAATAACCGACTTGGTGAAAAACCTGTTGGTCTATCCTGAAAACATGGAAAGAAATCTCAACTGCTACGGCGGTGTTGTGTTCAGCCAAAAAGTGTTACTTGCCTTGATAGACAAGGGAAGCAGCCGAGAGGAAGCTTATGCGATCGTTCAAGAAAGCGCTCACGCCGCTTGGAACAAGCCAGAAGGTAATTTTCAGGACTTGATTAGCAAAGATCCTCGCGTTACCGAAAAGTTGTCCCCAGCAGAACTAGAAGTCTGTTTTGACCCCCAGCAGCATCTGAACCATTTAGAAGAGGTTTATCAACGGTTAGGAATTTAGGATTAATTTGCTTGTAGTGAGCGCTTAAGCGCTTACTACTAACCTGTTACTCAAAAAATACACAAATTTTTTCAAAAAAGAATATATAAAAATACCAAAAATCTTTAGTATTGCATTGCTGAAGACTGTTATACCAATTCAAATAATGTTTGCGACACATCAATTATTTGTAAGGGCACAACATTTGTTGTGCCCCTACCCATCTGTCGCATTCTTTTTTCAAATTGGTATTAGTTTGGTGCTGGAATTTTTGCCAGCACTGGGTAGTATAAATAACAGATATTTACTTATTTATTAGTGCTTCGAGTGCCTTAATGATTGAAATCCTAGCCACACTTTCAGCCTCTGCGGCAGCAGGAATGAGAATAGGTACACCTCTGCTGATCATTGGATTGTTGCAGGGTAGTAGCTTGTGGTCGCAAGTTCCGATTTTATCTCACATTTCTCCACCAATATTGTTAGCTTGCCTCAGCTGTTGGTCTTTAGTTGAATTACTAGCCTCAAAAAAGCTATGGGGGCAAAGATTGCTACAAATAGTTCAATTATTCATGTCTCCCGTCGTGGGGGCAATTATGGGGTTAGCAGTAGCTAGTGCAACAGCAACACCAACCTGGCTGATTGCCTGTATTGGGGGTTCGTTAGCTTTAGTACTCCAGCTAGTTCAAGTTGGTTGGTTCTATCGTTTACGCGGCTTACCGTTATGGGCAGTCTTTCTTCAAGATACCTTGTGTGTTGCTCTAGTACTTTTTGCCTTTGATGCTCCCTGGCAAGGAGGATTAATTGCTTTAATACTGCTTTGGTTTGCAGTTCGTAGTGCTAAACAATGGTATGACTGGTATCGCAAGGGGATAAGGCATAGGGCATAGGGAATGGGGAATGGGGAATAGGACACTAGTGGTCTGTCCCATTAATTCTGAGAGTTAAGAGAACGAACCGCAAAGGACGCAAAGAGCGCGAAGTATAAGAGGTAAAGAAGAGAAATTTAAAACTAATTCACCTATCAAAACTAATGGAACAGACTACTAGTAGTCTGGCAAGTCAACAATGCTTGGTAAATCAAATTTTTATTTCTCTCTTTTCCTTCTTCCTTTGCGCTCTTTGCGTCCTTTGCGGTTCGTTCCTTTACCCTTCAAACTTCGCTTGACAGACCACTAGTGGTCTGTCAAGCTAACTTTGACGGGTGAGACACTTCTTAAACATCTCTTTTTTCTCTGACTCTGTGCCCTCTGCGCCTAATAAGGTTCGTTCCTTTACCCTTCAAACTTCACTTGGAAGAGTTTTCCAATTCCCAATTCCCAATGCCCAATGCCCAATTCCCTTTATTGCAAAAGTCCAATCATGTGCAAGAAGCCATGACCAGTAATCAACTCTATGATTAATGCAATAAAACCCAGCATGGCAATTCGCCCATTCCATACCTCAGCGCTAGTAGTCAGACCCCATTCCCAACGCTCTTGGGGGTACATTTTCACCCTTTTTTTCATTTGGGCAGCTTGCGAAAGCTTGAAACTGGGGTTTTTCAGCGCATCAATCACCAAGTCTGCAAGTGCATTAATAAACACTGGATGCGTATTGGGAGCAGGAACGCGACGGAAGTTGTGAATTCCTGATTCTTCTGCTACTTCCCGATACTCAATATCAATTTCTTGCAGTGTCTCAATATGCTCTGAGACAAAACTGATTGGCACGACAACCAAATCTTTCACGCCTTTTGCGCCTAGTTCTTTGAGGGCATCCTCAGTATAAGGTTGGAGCCATTCTACTGGGCCGACGCGACTTTGGTAAGCTAAGGTGTGGGCATTGGGTCGATTGAGGGTCTGCATAATCAGGGCAGTACATTCCTCAATTTCTTGCTGGTAAGGGTCGCCAGCTTCTTCAACGTAGCTTTTAGGAACGCCGTGAGCGCTGAAGAATATATGAACCTCGTCTGGATTAGGAAACTGTTCGAGTTCTTGGGCTATGAGTTCCGCCATTGCTTGTAGGTAGCCTGGTTCTTTGTACCAAGAAGGAATGACGGTGTAATCAATGGGTTGAAGCTTTGGGTCTTCTTGCCAAAGTTTTTCTAAAAGCCGGAAGCTAGAACCACTCGTACTGATAGAAAACTGGGGATATAATGGTAATATTACCAGGTGTTCTATATTATCTTGAGTGATCTGTGCGATCGCCTCTTCTGTATAGGGATTCCAATAACGCATTCCGACGTAGATATTGGCTTCTTGCCCTAAATGACTCAACTGTTCTTTTAAAGCTTCGCCTTGCGCTTCTGTGATCCGCCGCAGTGGGGAACCGCCACCGATTTGCTTATAATTCTCTTGAGATGTTCTGGTTCGCCGCGAGGCAATAAACCAGGCTAGGGGCTTTTGCAACCAGCGAAATGGTAGGCGAATAATTTCCGGATCGGAAAATAGGTTGTACAAAAACGGCCCGACATCCTCTAGCTTATCGGGGCCACCGAGATTGAGTAATAAGACGCCTACACGACCCATAGCAGTTACTTTCCCCCAATCTTTTCAGGTTTTTTACTAATGTTAACAATATATCTTTATTAAATATAAAGCTTAATAGCAAGGAAATATGCAATGGCAACAATTTTAAGGGATTGGAGTTACCGTTATCAGTGGCTGTATGATGGTATCTCTCGTTTAGCAGCCTTAAGTGTAGGTGGTGAAGCCCGTTTTCGACAACTTGCTTTGCAAGGCTTAACAATTCACTCAGATACTCAAGTCTTAGATTTATGTTGCGGCAGTGGTCAAACAACGCAATTTTTGGTAAAATTATCACAAAATGTAACAGGATTGGACGCTTCACCCAAGTCTTTGCAACGGGCGCGGCAAAATGTACCATTAGCAGTCTATCTCGAAGCTTTTGCCGAGAAGATGCCATTTGCAGATAATCTATTTGATGTGGTGCATACCAGCGTTGCATTACACGAGATGCAGCCTCAGCAATTGCGAAAAATTATTAGTGAAGTTTATCGGGTGTTGAAGCCAGGAGGAGTGTTTACACTCGTAGATTTTCATGCTCCTACGAATCCGATATTTTGGCCTGGGGTATCAGTGTTTTTGTTGTTGTTTGAGACGGAAACAGCTTGGCAATTGTTGAAAACTGATTTGCCTGGATTGTTAACTGAGACTGGCTTTGAAGTGGGTGAGCCAACTTTATATGCAGGTGGTAGTTTGCAAGTGATACAGGCTCAGAAGTGAACAATACTGCTTTATTAATGGCAGGTAAGAGACTCTGCTATTAATAAAGTATAGGTGATTGTTATATAGCACTTCTCATTTGCATGAAGTACATTTTTAAACCTCACCCCCAACCCCTCTCCTTGTCAAGGACAGGGGAGTGTTTGCACCCATCAAATACGGGGTGAGGTTGCGACTGTATTGCACCCAGGTGAGAACTGCTATATTCAAATTAGCATGATGAAATTTTGAGGTTAATAACAAATGACACAGGAATTAATAGACCTCAGAAGTTGCATCCAGGAAGGACGTTACGCAGATGCCTTGGTAATTGTTGATGAATTAGAGGGCATGAGTAAACAAGCTATTCTGCGGAATATCCAAGCTTATTTAAGGATTCTGCTGATTCATTTGATTAAAAACCAACTAGAGCAGCGATTAACCAATTCTTGGGTTGCTTCTATTCGTAATTCACTTATAGAAATTAAGAAACTCAATCTCAAAGACAATAAAAAATCCTATTATATAAATTTAAATGAATGGGATACTTGTATTGAAGATGAAATAGAAATAGCAGTGCGTGATGCCAGTGTGGAAGTTTTGAATGGAATGTACAATGAATTCCAACTTACTGAAATGGTGGATAGGAACCAAATTATTCAGACTGCTTTGAAGTTGTTGGCGCTAACTTATTCTTATTCAGCTAAGGAGTTACCGGCAGTTGTGGCTGAAAATTTAACTCAGCTAACCGGTGGAGAAGATTGGAGAGCAGGTAGGCGATAAAAAAATGACCCAGGAACTAATAGACCTCAAAAAGAGTATTTTGGAAGGACGTTATGCAGATGCCTTGGCAATTGTTGATGAATTAGAAGGCATGAGTAAAAAGGCAATTCTGCGGCAGATTAAATCCTTTTTAAGAATTCTATTAATTCATTTGATTAAAAATCAAGTAGAAAAACGATTAACAAATTCTTGGGCTGCTTCTATTCGCAATTCAATCCGCGAAATTAAAGAAGTCAATCTAAAAGACAATCAAACATCTTATTATATCAATTCAAATGAATGGGAAAAAATCATAGAAGATCAAGTGATTGAAGATGCGATCGCTGATGCTAGCGAGGAAGTAATGAATGGAGCATATAATCAATTCCAACTGGCTGAAATGGTGGATAGGAACCAAATTATTCAGACTGCGTTGAAGTTTTTGGCGCTAACTTATTCCTATTCAGCTAAGGAGTTACCCGCAGTTGTGGCTGAAAATTTAACTCAGCTTCCCGGTGGCGAAGATTGGAAAGCAGGTAGGCGATAAAAAAATGACCCAGGAACTAATAGACCTCAAAAAGAGTATTTTGGAAGGACGTTATGCAGATGCCTTGGCAATTGTAGATGAATTAGAAGGCATGAGCAAACAGGCTATTCTACGGAATATCCAAGCTTATTTAAACATTCTGTTGATTCATTTGATTAAAAACCAAGTAGAACAACGATTAACTGGTTCATGGGCGGCTTCTCTTCGTAATTCAATTCGAGAAATTAAAAAGCTGAATATCAAAGATAATAAAACATCTTACTACATTAATTTAGATGAGTGGGAGATTTTGATAGAAGAGGAAGTGATTGAAGATGCGATCGCTGATGCGAGTGAGGAAGTAATGAATGGAGCATATAATCAATTTCAACTGGCTGAAATAGTTGATAGGAACCAAATTATTCAGACTGCGTTGAAGTTTTTGGCGCTAACTTATTCTTATTCAGCTAAGGAGTTACCCGCAGTAGTGGCTGAAAATTTAACTCAGCTAACCGGTGGAGAAGATTGGAAAGTACGTAGGCGGTAAAAAAATGACGCAGGAACTAATAGACCTCAAAAAGAGTATTTTGGAAGGACGTTATGCAGATGCCTTGGCAATTGTAGATGAATTAGAGGGGATGAGTAAAAAGGCAATTTTGCGGCAGATTAAATCGTTTTTAAGAATTTTGCTGATTCATTTGATTAAGAATAAACTAGAACAGAGATTAACAAATTCTTGGGCTGCTTCTATTCGCAACGCCATCCGCGAAATTAAAGAAGTGAATATTAAAGACAATAAAAAGTCTTACTACATTAATTTAGATGAATGGGGAAATTTGATAGAAGAGGAAGTTATTGAAGATGCGATCGCTGATGCGAGTGAGGAAGTGATGAACGGTAAATTTACTCGCTCTGAGTTGTCTTCGATGCTAGATAAAAGCCAGATTTTAACTACAGCTACTAGTTTACTGGCTTTAACATATACTTTTTCGCCAAAGGAATTACCAGCGATTATGGATGATTATCTCAGTCAGTTGGCTGGTGGAGAAGATTGGATAAATCGGGAAAAATAAAGCGATCGCTATTTGTTCGGCAATGATACCAGTGTTAAATTCAAATTAGCACCGTAACCTCTGGAAGGGAATACAAATGACAGCAGATACTACTGTAAAATATCAAGTCCTCAAAGCAGTAGAGGAAATGCCCCAAGACGTTACTTTTGACGAAGTGATGGAACGTCTTTATTTCCTGTACAAAGTTGATCGAGGTTTAAAGGAAGTTGAGACTGGTAATACCATCTCACATGCAGAAGCCAAAAAGCAGATTAAGATATGGCACAAGTAAGCTGGACAAGTCAAGCCTTAACTGATTTAGAAGCAATTGGCGATTTTATTGCACGGGATGCACCAAGTTTTGCCCAGGTATTTGTAGACAGGGTATTTCAATCTGTAGAACGTCTACAACAGTTTCCGCTATCAGGGCGTGTAGTACCAGAAATCGCTCAAGAGGATATTCGAGAGATTATCTTTGGTAATTACCGAATCGTATATTTAGTCAGCAATGATGAGGTAAATATCTTAACCGTGTTTCATTCTTCAAGGCAGCTTAAGCTTTAATTAATGCTTATGTTTTGATAGCGATCGCTATTTCTATACAGGCGAAAACTGAGGTAGCAAAGAAAGCCAAGATTACGGTAAACTGATTGATAAATTGTAGTATTTTTTGTCGTAGTACTGTACCTGTAACAAAGAATAAAAGTTTTCGCTAATTGCAAGGTAGAGATGATGAAAGAAATAACACGCCGCAAATTTATCGCAACAGCCACCGTGGCGACGGGTTTTGCCCTGGCAGTGCAACCCATTTCTGCTCAAGTCATCAGCACCGATGCTAAGGGGTTGATAGCTGGTGCGGTGAAAATTCCCGTCAAAGATGGCGAAATTCCTGCCTATAGAGCAGCACCTGCGACTGGTAAAAATTTCCCAATTGTTCTGGTAATTCAGGAAATATTTGGTGTACATGAGCATATTCAGGATATCACCCGTCGCTTTGCCCAGTTGGGGTACTTGGCGATCGCACCTGAATTATTTATCCGTCAAGGCGATGTCACTAAATTAAGCAGCATAGACGAAATTCGCCCAATTGTCGCCAAAGTACCAGATGCCCAAGTGTTATCCGATCTTGATGCGACGGTAAACTGGGCTGTGAAATCAGCTAAAGGTAATGCCGATAAATTGGGGATTACAGGCTTTTGCTGGGGCGGCCGCATTACCTGGTTATACGCAGCACACAATCCGAAAGTGAAGGCAGGTGTAGCTTGGTATGGACGACTCGTGGGCGATGCTACCGAACTTCAGCCCAAGTATCCCGTCGATATTGCATCAAAACTGACAGTCCCCGTTCTCGGACTCTATGGTGGGAAGGATACAGGTATTCCCGTTGATACAGTAGAGCAGATGCGCGATCGCTTAAAGCAAAGCAGCAGCAAATCTGAAATCATCGTCTACGCCGATGCACCCCACGCTTTTTTTGCCGATTATCGCCCCTCCTACCGCGAGAAAGATGCTAAGGACGGTTGGAAACGGCTTTTGGCATGGTTTAAGGAGAATGGCGTCTAAGTCTGCCGAACATAGAAAAGCCTGTTTGCAACAATTACTCTTCCATATATCAAAAACGCTTAAGTATTTCTTGCAAATGTAGAAGCAGTTGCAGCAAACGCTGAATACTTTGCAACAATTACTCTTCCATATATAAGAAAGGCTTAAGTATTTTTTGCAAACGTATAATCAGTTGCAGCAAACGCTTAATGCTTTGCAACAATTACTCTTCCATATATAAGAAAGGCTTAAGTATTTCTTGCAAACGTATAATCAGTTGCAGCAAAGGCTTAATGCTTTGCAACAATTACTCTTCCATATATAAGAAAGGCTTAAGTGATTGCAGCAATTGTTGTAATGAACTTATAAATTCATTGAATTCAAGTATCTACAAAAAAGCCTCCCATCGCGGGAGGCTTAAAAGTTAGCGGAGAAAACTTATCAACCTACTGGGTAGCTACAGCAATCACTCCTCCTAATGCAGAGAAAACTGCGGAGACGGTTGCTGTGGCAAACAGCCACCAAGCTGCTGAAGCTGCGGCTTTGCGGGTTTCTTCCGCTTGCCTCTGTGCTTGATTTTTCACCTGTTCTAGGCGGCGTTGGGCTTCATGCTGTATGCGTTCTGCACGTTGCAATACTGTGTTGCGTGCGCGTTCAATTTGGTCAATGATCCGGTTGGCATCTTCCTCAGAGATGTCCTCACGAGAACTCATGATTGCCACCAGGGTATCACGGTCAAAAGAAGATAGGCGATCGCGCAGAGCATCGAACCCTGCCTGGGGATCGTCAAAAAATGTGCGAACATCGTGCTTGATACTATCATAGTTAAGTTCCGGGCGATCCAAGGAGTTGAGATAGTTACGAATGCGGGCGAAAACCCCATCAATCGCATCTTGAATGCCTCGTTGGATATTCCGCACTTGTTCTACAAATTGATCCCTTACGGACACAATGTTATCGGCAATCCGCGCCGCTTCCTCATCGGAAATATCTTCCCGAATTTTTAGCAGGGCGATGATGGTAGAACGGTCAAAATGGGAAAGGCGATCGCTAAAAGTTTCTACCCCAACTCGCGGATCGTGCAAGAGTAGTTGCAAGTCACGTTTAATACCTTCAGGATTCAGTTCTTCCTTACCAGTTTGGCGCAGATACTCTTCCAGATAAGCTTTGAATGTTTCCGCTCTTTGCTGTGTGCGGGTAGCTAAACGACGAGGCGCACGCACAAAGTTACGAATCGAAGTTTGCGTGGAATCAATGATTTCATTGACTTGTTCTTCACTCAAGTCTTTACGTTGACTGAGTAACTTCACCAGTGTATCCCGGTCTACCTGCGACAACCGACGGCGCAGTGCTACGGCTCCCTCCTGGGGATTTTCAAACAATCTGGTAAAATCTCGCTGGATACCTTCTGGGTTCAATTCTTGTTTACCAGTATTCCGCAGGTAATCTGCGATCGTGGTAGTAACAGAGTCGTATTGCTCTTTGGCTTTATCCACTACAGCTTGGGGTGTCTGGCGAATACTATGCCACGACTCTTCAGCAGAATTGATGATTTGATTAACTTGATCTTCACTCAAATCTTGCCGTTGACTCAACAATTGCACCAAGGTATCGCGGTCAAAGCGAGACAACCGCGCCCGAATTGAGCTAATTCCAGCTTGGGGATCTTCTAGTAATCTTTTGAATTCTGCGCGGATGGCATCAGGATTCAGTTCTGATTTCCCTGTATTACGCAGATATGATTCTACACTCAGCCACAGGGTTTCTGCTTGATATTGCGCCTGTTCTGCCAATCCTTTGGATTCTACCAAGACGCGATTGCGTTGTTTTTCCAACTCGTCGAGAATGCTGTCTACTTCATATAGCTGGACATCATTACGTTGCAGCAATATCGCCCGCATTTCCTGACGATCGAGGTGGGCTAGTCGCAATGTCAGAGTTTCATAATCTGCATCTGGGTCTTGCACCAGTGGTTTGAAATTCTGCTCAATGCCTTCTGCTGTCAAATCGGCTTTCGGAGTAACCAGCAGATAACTTTCCACTGCCCGTTGCAAGTCTTGGACTATCTCTCTTTCTTCAATACCTGTAACTATCACTAGTACATCTTTGCGGACAGTTTCTAACTGATCTGCAATGCGCTGAATTTGGGCTTGGGTAAGGAGTCCGCGTTGTTGCAAGATATTAGCAAAATCGTTACGGGATAGTCGTTCTAGTTCCCTGCGGACGATTCCAGGGTCAGCTGCTGGGTCGTAGAGGACATCACGAAATTCCTGGGCGATTCTTTCTGGACTTAGTTGCCAAGCATAAGTATTGTGCAGGTAATTTTCGACATCAGCCCGAATTGGGCTATAGGGTTGTGATGGTGTTGGCAAACCTAGCTTATCTGCTTGTTGGGTGGCTTTATCTTTGGCGGTGGTGAGGCTACGCAAGATTTTTTCCACATCCAAATCAGGCAAATCTGTGCGTCCCAACACAATACCAGTTAAGGCAGATAGTCCTTGCTGGAGTGTACTTTGAATTGGCCCAGGGGTTGCCTTTTGGTCAGCTTCTTTAGAGCCTCGCGTTTCTGCTACTAATCGATCCAGTTTGGCATTGAGTTCATCTGTCTTGTTTTGTCCTGCTGGAAGTGATTTCAGATAATCCATTAACTCACCCAGCCGATCTTCGGTGGGTGGTTGCTGACTTACCACTTGCTGCCAAACCTTATATAAGGTATCAGCAATGCGGGTAACATCTTTTTTGGAAAGGTCGGTGCGGCTGCTGACTAACTCGATAAACTTCTGGCGGTCGATGTTGCGAATATCTGGAGTCCCCGCGATCGCTTTTAATTGCGGATCGTTGAGTAAATTCTCAAAGTCACTCCGAATCTTTGACAAATCTAGCTCTGGAGGACGTATCTTGTCTAAGTAATCTTCTATATTTTCCCGGATACTTCCAGGGTCGATGGCGCTTCCTAGTTCCCGGCGGACAGCAGCTGCGGCGGCTTCAGCTGTCGCTACAACTTGGTTATTGACAGCCTTTGCACCCAGTGCAGCCGTGGCTGTACCCATAATCGCCTGAAAACCGGAAGTTGCCGTATTGACAACTGAGCCAATTAAGGAACCCACGGTGGTGGAACTTACCCAGACGAGGAGCAAAAAGTAAGCGCCCCAAATCACCAAACCGAGAATCGCCCCCAATACTGGGTCTAAGATTACCAGGCTTAATTTAACCGCGAGAAAAGAAGCGATTAATAAGGCGATCGTCACAGTGACTAATGTCCAAATCCCTACTGCTGTGCCAATTTTGCGAATGTTACCGCCCAAACTTCCGGCTTCCCCACTATCTGAATCTGAGTCAGATGAGTGCCCCAGGTAGGAAATACCGGCTGCAAGGGAAAGATTAGTTAGAACTAATTGGAAAGCAAAGGCTAAAATCACGCCGGAGATTAAAGCCACAAAAAAGCGCGGCCCGGAAGTGAGAACCGATGCCTCTGCTGGCGTGACGTTTGAGGATTCTACTGGAACCTGTGCCAACCACAATAGTGGTTTGTAGAGTCCCAGCATGATTTCCGTACTTTGGAACATTGTATTTCCTTCTTCTAAGGTTTAAATTTGGGGAATTAAGATTTTCTTGAGAAGCAACTCTTAGTATTTATGTATGTTTGTACCTATGGCAATACCTAACTCATTAGCTCAGAATCGTGGAATTTGGCTATTTAAAGCATCTCTCTAAAGATTGAAAAGTGTATCCAGCGAAAGATATAACTTTTATTATCCTTCCGTGAGAATCTTAATCAAATTACCACCTATTCTTAATTATGTATAGCTAATTTTTACTTTTGAATTGCTTATTTGTAGCGATTGATTCTGTTTGAATTATAGTTTTTTGTAAGTTCTTTACATTTATTTACATATTTGTTTTTGGTCACCCTCTCAAGGTGGATTTGTCTAAAAAAATACGTTTCTGATAATCGTCCAGAAGAAGTGGCTACGGTTTGTACCCATAGACAGAAATAAGTCTAGTTATAAACAGCTACATTAAAGTTAACAAATGAATCGTTGAGGATAAAAAAATGGCAACTCGTTATTCCAGAGATTTGCCACTATTTCCAACAGAATGGAATAGCAAATATCGCAATGAAATTCTGTTTGGCTAGACTCCTCAAGCCGAAATTCGGAACGGTCATTTTGCAATGATTGGCTTTTTTGCCTATTTATTTTGGGATTTAGCAGACTAGAGCGTTGTTCGTGGCGTTTTGCGCTTAGTTAGCTACTAGAACATTAAACACTTGAAACATTACTAGATATCGGAGAAAAAAAATGGCAACTCAAGAAACTCGTCCTTCTACAGATTTACCACCTGTTGCAGCAGAATACAACGGCATAGATCGCAATGCATTTCTGTTTGGCTTCACTCCCCAAGCCGAAATTTGGAATGGTCGCTTGGCAGCAATTGGTTTTCTAGCTTATTTATTGTGGGATTTAGCAGGCTATAGCGTTGTTCGTGACGTTTTACGCATAGTTGGCTACTAGAGATTAAACACCGGAAACATTACTAGATATCGGAGAAAAAAATGGCAACTCAAGGAACTCGTCCATCTACAGATTTACCACCTGTTGCAACAGAATACAATGGGCGCGATCGCAATGAATTTCTGTTTGGCTGGACACCTCAAGCCGAAATTTGGAATGGTCGCTTGGCAGCAATTGGTTTTCTAGCTTATTTATTGTGGGATTTAGCAGGCTATAGCGTTGTTCGTGACGTTTTACGCATAGTTGGCTACTAGAGATTAAACACCGGAAACATTACTAGATATCGGAGAAAAAAATGGCAACTCAAGGAACTCGTCCATCTACAGATTTACCACCTGTTGCAACAGAATACAATGGGCGCGATCGCAATGAATTTCTGTTTGGCTGGACACCTCAAGCCGAAATCTGGAATGGTCGCTTGGCAGCAATTGGTTTTCTAGCCTATTTACTTTGGGATTTGTCTGGTTATAGCGTCTTAAGGGACGTACTACACCTAATTGGATATTAGCAATAGCTCAGGATTGATAAGTAATATCATGTTCGCATAATTAGTTATGATTCCCACAGTCATTCCACCCCACCCCGCCAAAGCTACGCTTTGTCTCCCCTCCCGAAGAGCGGGGAGGGGATTAAGGGGTGGGGTTCTTCAGGTTTAATAAGGAATCAAGCGGACATGATATAATTGGGTATAAATAAACATAATACCCATAAACCCGGCTTCTCACCAAAAGTCGGGAACTTATCTCCTGAGCATTTTATATTTAATTAGGTTTATAGCGGTTCTCGTTTACGTGAGGTACACCCGTAGGGGCAAGGCGCAATGCCCATTGGTGTCAACTTAAGCTAAAACGCTTATCCCACAGGCGTTTTACCCCACACGCTATCCGGCTCCACGCAGGTGAACCCCAAGACCGCACTGGCTCCCCTTAATCCCCTCCCCGTGAACGGGGAGGGGAGATTTTGTCGCTAGACAAAAGCGGGGTGGGGTTGCGAGGGCATAATTAGTAATTGAGTAGGCTTGATATAACGTCATTGCAAGGGTTTCACGTTAAGTTGACACCAATGGGCATTGCGCCTTGCCCCTACACCTCGTTATGTAATGTTGTACCGCATCTGAATGGGAACCGCTATATCTAAAGCAAAAAGCGAACTAATACGTACAAAGCCGAACCTACCAGTTGCAATATCATCACTGGAATACCGTAGTGTAGAAAAGTTTTAAATGATATACGGCGTCCATGTTGCTCAGAAATCCCGGCGGCTACAATGTTAGATGATGCTCCTACTAGTGTGCCATTACCTCCCAAAGTTGCACCAAACATCATTGCATAAAACAATGGTAATACTTCTGGCGGAAACTGTCCTTGAAAGTCTTGTGCTAAAACTTCTGCGGGTGCTAATCCGACAGTAACAATGTATTGTTTGAGTAAGGGCACCATCCCCACCACTAAAGGAATATTAGGCACTACGCTGGATAATATCCCCACAGAAAATAATAAAACTAGGGAACCCAAGATAATATTTTTTCCTAAAATTGCTGCCAATACTCCTGATAAACCATTAATTACGCCTGTTTTTTCTAGTCCTCCAATTAGCACAAAAATACTCATAAAAAATATTAATGTACTCCAGTCTACATCCCGCAAAATGTTGTTAACTGAATCTATTTTGCTGTGGTGAGATAAAAGCAAAGCTAAAGCTGCTCCTAACAAAGCTGCGGCAGCAGGCGAGATCGGAACTGGTAAAGATTCTCCGATAACAAAAAATAGCAGGACGAAAAATACAATAACTGCACCAACGCTTAAAGCTCGTGGATGATTGATTTGTGGATGTGGCAGTTCTTCAAGATTATCTAACTGTGTATTCCAAATTTTACGGAATAAAAATGGTAATGTTGCAATCACTATGACAATGGCAATTACTCCTCCTAAACTCAACTTCAATAAATAATCTGTAAAGCTAATATTCACAGCATCGCCAACAATAAATGTAGCTGGATCTCCAACTAAAGTCAGGAGTCCGGCACTATTAGCAACAAACACCATTAAAATCAACAAGGGTACGAAATTTATCCCAACTTCTTGAGCCATTGGTGGAATTAAAGGTGCTAATAGCATTACTGTTGTGGCATTTGGTAAAACTGCACAGATGGGTGTAACAATAGCCACAATACCGAGTAATAGACGTTTGCCTTGTCCTTTAGCTATGAGTACTATTTGAGTAGCTAAATAATCAAATATCTTGGTAGGCTCAAAAGCCCGCACTAACACCATAACTCCAAAGAATAAACCGAGTGTTCCATGACTTTTGCCAATGTAACCAACAGCTTCTTGTAAAGACATGACGTTGGTAAAAACTAACAACAATGCTCCCAATAATGCCGCAATGGTGAGATGTACCCATTCTGTCATTACTAAAATAATGACGCTTATAAATGTAATCACACTGAGGATTGCTTGCCAGTTTTCCACACTTACCTCTCGAATTTAATATCATGCCCGGGTAATTAGTTATGATTTGCATAGTCATTGCACCCCACTTTGCCAAAGCTATGCTTTGTCTCCCCTCCCGAAGAGCGGGGAGGGGATTAAGGGGTGGGGTTCTTCGGGTTTAATAAGCAATCAAGCGGACATGGTTTAATTGGTTGCATATTAGCGAAAAAAGCCACCTAGTTATAGGTGACTTATCTATGATTACAATTAGATAAAAATTACTGAAAGTCTTAACAGTGATTATTCATCAATACAACTGGGAATACCCAAAACAGCGCAGGGGAAATTAGAACCTAGTGCCTCAATCATCGGATGATTGACAGAATTGCAACCGAGAAACAGAATATCAGCAGCTTCTGATTCAACAACTTTGTTAAGTTCTGTAGAAATGCAGCCAAACCGTAAATGAGATTTGAAGGAACCCTGCCACTCTTCAGCCAGACTTCGGGCTTGCCAGAGAATTATATCTGCTTGTTGCAGGGGAGTTACCACTGTCTGCAATTGGGGTTGAGTTAATACCTGTGTGGCAGACTTTGATATTTCACTGATTTGGCACTCAAATGGAGGCTGTTGTATTGGTAAGCTTAAGACATTTGGATACTGACTTTTTGAATTGTCTTCTAGCACATAAACGGCTTGAACTGTGACTTCTGCATTGGTGGCTAAACGTGTTTGATGGGCAATCCAAAAAGCAATATCTAGCGCCGTATGACTGTTAGGAGATGCGTCATAAGCAACAATTAAATTAACTGCTTTTGCTTTTTGAGGTTTTTTAGAAAAAGGTTTTTTTGGTTCTGGCAACAGTACCATTTGTTCAATTAAGTCATCTCGGCCTGTGGCACTTTGCAGACGTGCTAACATTGGCTTAATTTGCACAGCTTTACTTCTCCCAATGAAATGAATTAACAATGAGAAGCAGGGCGATCAATTTGAGATTTTGGACTTTGGCTTACCTCGGCTCCGGTTCCATGTCCGCAAGTCGAGATGCTCGGCACAAGTCGCTCAGTCGAACGATTTTGGATTTTAGATTGAGTGACGATAACCAAAATTTCAAATCTTAAATCAGTCAAGGAAACCCCAATAAGAACTGTATTACAGCCAAAGTCTTGGGGGTTCCTTCCATTGCCTACGGAGTTAGCTGACGGGCTAAGACTGGAAGGTGTCTCTCGTAAGATTAGCCCCAAACATTGGTTCCTCCGTTCCAAATTCAGCTTTCATGAATTTGAATTAGGCTACCCACTAAAAAAAATGATAATCTAATTTACTCGTCTTGGGCAAAATATCGATCAAGGAAATTCAGGGCGTGGTTGCGGAGATCAAAATATTCTTTTGAGTTTCGCATGGCGGCGCGATCGCGTGGATGTTCAAAAGGAACTTCTAATATCTCTCCTATACTAGCAGCTGGGCCATTGGTCATCAAGACGATGCGATCGGACATATAAATTGCTTCATCTACATCGTGGGTAATCATCATCACTGCCTGACGATTATTTTCCCAAATATCCAATACCTGTCGTTGTAATTTGCCACGAGTTAGTGCATCTAGCGCCCCAAAAGGTTCATCCATCAGCAACATTTTGGGACGAATTGCTAAAGCTCTGGCAATACCTACTCGTTGTTTCATACCTCCAGAGATTTCATCAGGATATTTGTCAGCCGCCGCCGTCAAGTTTACCATTGCCAAGTGTTGATTTACAATACTAATTTTTTCAGCCCGATTAGCATTTTTTAACACTTCATCCACAGCTAAACGGATGTTTTCTCGCACGGTTAACCAAGGTAACAGCGAATAATTCTGAAATACCATCATCCGTTCGGCTCCTGGCTGACGAATTTCTTGTCCATCTAGCCTTACTGAGCCGGAAGTCGCTTTTTCTAAACCCGCTACTATCTTTAGTAGGGTTGATTTTCCACAACCAGAGTGACCAATTACAGAAATATATTCATTTTCACCAATCGTCAGATTAACCCCATCTAAAACAACAAAGTTATCTTTATCAGGTGTCGGATAAGACTTAACTAAATTTTCAATTTCTAAAAATCCACGGCGGGGCATAACTTTGGTCTGGGTATTAATAGGTAATGAGGTATATTCCATCATCAAAATGCTCCAGAAATAATTTAGTCATCAGTCAATATTTGAACTTGGGATTTCAGCTAAAATTTTTTTATTTGCATCCTCCCAAAAATAAATCTCTTGTGGGGTGAGCATCTTGCCCGCCCTAGCTGTGCAAATTAAATGCACACAGCTTAAGACATGAAAAAGTTAGTGGGAGCATTAGCCCTGATGGCAAAACTATTCAGATAGCCCACAGGATCACTGGGGTCAAAGCCTTTCTTATCTATAAATACTTCTGGTGGTTCGACCTTGTAATCATCCTTGGGACATTCGATGCCCATTTCAAATGCTATCTCCCGATATAAATCTGTTTTCCAGCCAAGTTCTGCTAGTTTATCGGCATTTTTGGGGAATTCCTTAATTTGTCCCCACCGTGCTGCTTGTGTCATCAGCCAGATACTTCTCGATCTCCATAAGAATGTGGAGTGTTCTCCTGGCTGTTTGGGAAGGTTGTCAGGAATATCGAAGAAAATCGTGGTGTCAGCGGCTTTGATGGTGCGGTCTTTGCCGTCAAAGCCGCCATAGTTGTAATTGCCGAGAATTCCCGGACTTGTAAATTTCGCAATTGGGGCATCTTTCTTTTTAGGTCTAGCACCTGTAAAGGAACGGTCTGTTATCAGTTCGGCTACTTCTTGGCGGTTTTCTGCTTTGCTGCAATACTGACAGGCTTCAATCATCGCCTTGACTAAAGAACGATAGGTTTTGGGATATTGGTCGATGAAAGATTCCATCACCCCCAAAAGTCGATCTGGGTGTCCCAACCAAACTTCTTTACCTTGTGCGAAGGTAAAGCCGATGTTTTCGTTACCTGTTATTGCTCGCGTATTCCAGGGTTCTGCAACCATGTAAGCTTGCATTGCACCAATCCGCACATTTGTCACCATTTGGGGTGGCGGAACGATGATGACGCGAAACTCTTTAAGGGGATCAACACCTGCGGCGGCGGATAAGTAACGGATAAAGTATTCGTAAATGGCTGAACTTAATACTACTGCCCAAACTTTGCCTTCTGGCGGTTGCTTGTCAAAGTAGCCTCGGAAATCGCGCCCAAAGGCTTGTAGCGCCCCATCGCCATATTTTTCTTGATACTCGTACCACGGACGCAGCCCAAAATCCCACATGGCTTTGTTCATTGTCATGGCGTTACCGTGGCGGTGTATGGTCATGGCTGCACACAAAGGGGCGTGGCGTGCGCCTTCAGCACCAATTCTGGCGTTGGTGACTGCACCAGATACTACAGGTGAAGCATCCAGGCGACCAAAAATTAAACCGTCGCGGGAGGTGGCCCAACTGGCTTCGCGGTTGAGTGTAACGTTCAAACCATACTTGCGGAAGAAGCCTTTTTTCCAGGCGATCGCAAATGGCGCACAATCATTAACAGGAACATAACCAACTGTAAGATCAGATTTTTCTAGGTCTTGGGATCTAACTACTGGTTGCACAGCTAAAGCTTCTTCAGTTAGTCCTTTGGCTGACCTATCTCCTGAAATGCCACAGGAGGACAGCGCCATTCCCGCCGTTGTTGCTCCTATTCCCTTGATAATATCTCGTCGAGTCCAGTTAATATCACCCATTCTTGTAGCTCCATTGGTGATTAATTGCTCACGCTTCACACGCAGAGTCTCCTTACATCTTGCTGTTTTGATATAGCAGCCCTAAATGATTCGTGAAATTTTTTCTTTCTTGCTTTCTTTCTTTTCTTCGTGTCCTTTGCGTCTTTGCGGTTCGTTAAAAAAAGTAATTTTCACAACTCAAATAGGACTGCTATAGCAGCCGAATTTTGTTAGTTGGAAGTTTTAGGACGATGGGTTACTAATTCTTGGATTTTACCCACGGCGTAATCCAGGATTAACCCAGTTACACCAATTATCAACACAGCTAAAAAGACTGAACTCAGGTTTAAGCGACTCCATTCATCCCAGACAAAAAAGCCGATACCAACACCGCCTGTGAGCATTTCCACGGCAACGATTACCAGCCAAGCTATCCCTAAACTAATTCTCAAACCTGTAAAAATATATGGCAAACTTGCAGGCCAAATTATTTTTGTAATCCGTCGCCAACGGGGCATTTCTAGGACTTGTGCCACATCTAAATAATCTTTGGGAACGCTAGAAACTCCTAAAGCGGTATTAATAATTGTCGGCCATAAAGAAGTAATAAAGATTACAAAAATGGCTGAAGGATCTGCCAAATTGAAAATTGCTAAGGCGATGGGTAGCCAAGCTAAGGGCGATACAGGTTTAAAAATTTGAATGATCGGATTGAGCGCTAGCATTGCCGGTCTAGACATGCCAATTAGAAACCCCAGAGGAATCGCTACTACCGCACCTAACAAAAAGCCTATTAATACCCGGCGCAGACTTGCGATCAACAGCCAACCAATTCCTAAATTGCCCGGGCCTCGCTGGTAGAAGGGATTTAAAATGTAGTCTAGATTAGCAATTAACGCTTCTGGCGGGGTGGGCATTAATTCATGGTTGACAAGTGCAATAATCCACCACAACACAATTATTCCCAAGAACCCCAACACAGGTAGAAAGAAGACATCTCTAACGATGACAGGTTTTGTCTTTTTCCAAGCAGCTTGTCCAGCGATCGCTGCGATCGCTGCTAAATTTAATTGAAATATCATTTACGACCTCAACAGATTTAAGTGCAGGTACAAAAAATCCGAGCAGTACCAGCCTTGGACACCGATGAGATCGGAACACTATAAAAATGCCGTCTCTTCAGTCTCCTCTCAATGCCTACGAAGTTAGCTGACGGGCTAGGGCTGAGAGATGCCCTTCACAAGAAAGTTATAAGTTAGGAGTTATGAGTTATGAGTTAAATATTAGTATTAGTAATTTCCAACTCCTCACTCTCAACTCCTCACTTTCTATGAGATACGCCCCACAATTTGGTTCCTCCGCTCCAGCGTTATGCACTGTGACACGCTGAATTAGGCTGACTTACTCTAATGGATTACTAAATTATGCACAATATAACATCGATCCTCAGTAAAAGCCATCTATCTTATGATAAATGTTGTTAATTATAATACTAAAATTAAGTATTTTCATTTAATTGTTTGTAATAAATAAAACTTTTAATTTTAGTTGTGTTGTGGTGAACTCCTTGCACAGACAGATAAATAATATAGTCGAGCCAAGCATCAGGAATGTTACATGCTTGATTAATATTTTTTAATACAAAATAGATGATGCTGAGAAAATTTTATATACGGTTGTTAATCAGTAAACAAAAGAGTAAGTAAGCTGTTACGCATAAAACTAGTACATTTACCTGATGACTGTTGACCGTTGACTGATGACCGATAACCCTCAACCGTCAACCGTCAACGATTATAAAGAATATTTATATAATTTAGACGCATATCAGCTTATGTTTAAGCAATAGACAATAGGGCACAGCATTGCTCATTCGTGTCAACTTAACGTGAAAGCCCTAGAATCACCTGGTATTAACGTGAGTTCGACACGTCACAAAGACCTCTCCCTGCTTTTACTACGCAAAACCTGTCCCTCTCCGACTCGGAGAGGGACAGACTTGAACTTTAGTTTAAGTCAGGGAGAGGTTTGTCGAACTCATATCATGTCCGACTTAATACTTATGTCATTGCGAGCGGAGCGTGGCAATCCCAAACCTTTGCGATTGCTTCATTTCACTTCGTTGCATACCCTTCGGGAACGCCAAGGGCGAACGCAATGACATATCGTAAGTGATTTGCCGAACTTGATATCACCTGGTATTAAGTCCACTTGCTTACAATCACTATCCGCCTCACCCCAGTTTTGTCTAAAGCCAAAACTTCCCCTCCCCAAGGCATCGGGGAGGGGATTGAGGGGAGGGGTAAAATGCCTGTGGAATAAGCGTTTAAGCTTAATTTGACACCAATGAGCATTGCTGTGCCCCTACAAATGGTCTGTATTCCAAGCGATCGCTTTAACTTTAAGCCTTAATGTTGTAACCTTAAGGCAAAATGTTCTAGCTCTAAGACTTAATGTTGTAACCTTAAGGCAAAATGTTATAACCTGAAGTCTTAATGTTATCACCTTAAGGCAAAATGTTCTAGCTCTAAGGCTTAATGCTGTAACCTTAAGAGTCAACATTGTAACATTGATGACCAAAGTTTGTTGGTGAGTGCAATCATCGCTACATAAGCTATTACGCTTTTAAATTACATAGTCACTTCCTAAGTTCCTTGACCTCTGACGG
Organism: Nostoc favosum CHAB5714; assembly: GCF_020829495.1. GTDB lineage: Bacteria > Cyanobacteriota > Cyanobacteriia > Cyanobacteriales > Nostocaceae > Nostoc > Nostoc favosum. The sequence goes on from NZ_JAIVFQ010000008.1 coordinate 70,920, forward strand.
TTAACTGTCAACTGTCAACAGTCAACAACCAACACGAAAAGATGTGCAAGTTAAATGCGCGACAGCTTATAATCTATTCCTTTTGGTAGGTGAACAAAATTGTTAAATTTGGTAAAACCTGCCTGTACTCGCTAAACTAATTGGATATGGAAGTTTACTCATCTATCTCCTAGCTGATATTTAACATAATGGATTTTAGTCAAGTACTGGCTGAAAAAACGGACACCATCATCGATAAATGGGTTGCAGCAGTTCGCAAGGATAGACGGATTGAAAGTGCTGATGACCTATCTTACACAGCAGTAAAGGATCACATCCCTGATGTTTTGAAAGCAATGGTGACAGTGCTTGCAAAATTTCAGGATAATGATATTCAGTCAATAGTTACTGCCAGTTTTCAGCATGGAGCTATTCGAGCGGAACAAGGCTTTGACCCAGCAGAAATTGCCAGAGAATATCATCTGCTGCGAACAGTAATATTTGATGCTCTACAACCAGATTTATTGGAGGGAACACCTGTAGAGATAATTCGTTCCATGCGTTTAATTGACGCTATCATAGACGAAGCGATCGCTCGCTGTTTCAAGAGTTATGTTGAGGAGCGGTTGCGAGAATTACAGCAGTTACAGTTATCACTAACGCTTCATAATGATGAACTCACACGCTTGATTAGCGCAAATCAAGAGTATCTTTCACAACTAGCCCACGAATTGAAACATCCCCTAACTTCCATTATTGGTTACTCGGATCTGTTTTTACGCCAACAACGACGAAAGCCTGAGATAAAAGACACTTCTGCCAATCTCGAACATATTGAGCGGGTACTACGCAATGGCAGACAATTACTCCACCTCATCAACGATGTATTAGAACTTTCGCGGTATGACGCAGGGCAGATAAAACTCCACCTAGCACCCACCGATGTGCGTGAATTAATCAATAATGTCTGTGAAATGTTGGAACCTTTAGCTGCTGGGAAAAATTTAAAAGTCGTAGTCGATTGCGAACGCGCTCCCAAAGAAATAATTACAGATCCTTTTCAATGTCAACAAATTATTACAAACCTTATTAGTAATGCGATTCGCTATACAGAGTCGGGGACTATTATTATAATGTGTCAGGTGTTGGAGAATCAGAGATGGGCGATCGCGGTTTCTGACACTGGAATTGGCATTGCACCAGAAAACCAAGCGCAGATATTTGAACCCTACTTTCGCGTCAGTTTTAGCGATCGTCCCTATCTCGCTGATAGTACAGGATTGGGATTAGCGATCGTCTCCCGCTTAGTAAAACTACTCGAAGGTGAAATTAAGCTAGTCTCTGAGGTAGGCGTTGGTTCTACCTTCACCGTAATTTTGCCCTTACAAATAGAGAGTTGATTTCGCGCCAAGACGTAAAATTATACTTTGCGCCTTTGCGTGAAATCAAAAAACATTATTACCGAAAAACTGGGTCTAAAGCCCTGTCATAAAGGACGGCTTTTCTTCCTGTAGTCTATCAATCCAGTCTTCAACCAACTGAGTCATCGTCTTGCGTTTCTGTTTGGCAATTCTTCTTAATTTTTCAAGCCTTTCAGTGTCAACCCGTATACTCAGCCTTTCTTTCATGTTGCTATCCAATGGCTACCCAATGATGGTATCATGGCTCAATACAGTTCAGTTAAGCATTTCTTTCTTCTCTTCCTTTGCGTTCTTTGCGTCCTTTGCGGTAGCCTCCGGCAAGCCGATGCAGCGTCTACGTTAAACAAATTGACTTTGACTAATATTTAAGCCTTAACTGAACCGTATTGTATCATGGCTAATATGAAAACACTGAAGTTCAAGCTCTATCAACACAAACGGAATAGATACCTCAAGCGGTCAATTAATGCTGCTGGGATGATTTATAACCATTGTATTGCTCTGCATAAACGCTACTACCGAATATGGGGCAAACACTTAAACTGTGCAAAGCTTCAGTCTCATATTGCCAAATTAAGAAAACGTAATCAATTTTGGCAATCAGTAGGTTCTCAAGGTGATGTAAGACTGGTTCTGCCTGCAATCGCTGTCTGAAGCTAGAATCCCCACCCTTCAAGGGTGGGGAGTATGTCAAAACAATCCTTGTTTTTTCAACTTATCTAGCGCATCCTCAGCAGCAGCTTTTTCTGCGTCTTTCTTATTCCGTCCCTTACCTTCGCCGTAAAATTTTTCATCTACCAATACTTTTGCTATGAATTCTGGCGCGTGAGAAGGGCCTCCTATTTGTTCTGTAAAGTATTTGGGGGGATTTGGAGTAACGTTGCGTTGCACCCATTCTTGAAAACGATTTTTTGAGTCTACATTAGAACGAGACACAACTATATGCTTAGGATCTACAGAATCAAATAGCGGTTCTATAATTGCACGAACTACTTCTATATTGGAATCATTATCTAAATAGTAAGCACCAAGTACAGCTTCAAAGGTGCTACTGAGCAAATTAGGATTTTGGAAGCCTCCGTCTCGAATTGCGCCTTTTCCTAACCGCATTCTAAAGTCTAAACCTACCTCCTCGGCGAACTTTGCCAATTGCTTCTCATCTACCAGCGCCGAACGCCGCCGGGTTAATTCATCTTCTCCCATTTCTGGGTGACACTTATATAGATATTCGCCACTTAAGAAATTCAGCAAAGCATCACCGAGGAATTCTAGGCGTTCATTATGTTCGCCTTCTCCGGGGTTTTCATGGACATAAGAACGGTGGGTAAGTGCTTGTCGCAGAACTTTTTCATTATGGAATATTAGAAGTTTGTGCATTTTATCTTGTGTCTTGTTGCAGAAATTGACTGTTGGGAAACTTGACAAGTGTTCTTTTGTTTAGACATGAAAAAACCGCAAAGCGCGGTGTTTTGGGAAAACCCAGTTTTTTATTTGACTGGGTTTTTCAAAGCTATTTTATGCAGCCAGTATATCTAACTCAGTTGAAAATAACTCCTGATTTTGCTTTCGGACTTTGCCATCCTTGACAGCAACATCAATAAACTGGCTAAAACTCTTAAATTTCTTGCCATCATCTGTAGAAATAGATAAATATCCTTGATAGTTAGCACAACGTTGACGCATCAATCTATCAATGCGACCAAATACGGTAGGCTTACCTTGGCTTGAGGCAGTTTTGATAGCTTGAATTAGATACTCTATAGCCTCTTTGTAATTAATCTGAGACACAATGGAAATAATTTGAGGCTGATTTTTCTCGCTAATTAATCTGGCTAAATCATCTAAAAAGTAAAATTCATCAGCTAATTCTTTAAGCTTTTGTTTTACATTACCTATTTGAGCAAGAATGATGGCTTGTTTCCCCAATTTTTGCAGATTGTGAACCAATTTTATAAAGTCTCCATCTCCTGATATGAGCATAATTATATCTGGAGACATATTACTGTGAATCTCCTCTAAGCAGTCGGCTATTAATTGGTTATCTGCACTATTTTTTAAAGGACAGGGAACATCAACACAGTTAAAACCAAAATTGCCTAAATCATCCTTTACAGCAGCTTGATCTTGACGCTGTGAATTGTAGTAGACATTTGTGCTAATTACACGCCCTTTGGATTGGGCTAAATCCAGCAATGATTTAGCTTGAGATGGACTTAATTTAGCGTTTTGATAATCCCAATAAATGGAAACTAGAGGTAGCTGTTGGCTTGTTTGTTTTTTGGAAGATTGATTAGGGTGTGGCATTGTAATATATCCAGTATTCTTTGGTGAACTGGACAGCTTCAACAAATCACACATCTAGCAGTAGCAGGGCTTTATACGAGGAATTTATACTCAAAAAGTACTTCCCTGTAATAAAGCTTTCTACCGTCGCTTTGGTTTGGTTTAAGTCTTAGCCGTAGAATTCCTGGCTTACTACCAAGTTTCGCGTCATCCTTTCCCCTGAACATTCATCAAACATCTTGTCTTCCCGTTGAAAGTCTAGTCAATCAGTTAACTTGACATTGGGCTAAATACTCAGCCGAAGAGATGACACGAAGCTCGGCAGGAAACTAGGAATTCTGCTGCTAAGACAGCTACCAAAAACCTGCGCTTTAGAGTGCGGTTACTTTGCTGTCTTAAATATACATTCGCATAGCTGTTCCTGGATGTCAATATAGTTATTTATGAAGATTTAGTAAAAGCGCTCACTCATATCCATGAACTTTAAAAATGCTCTATGGGATTATTTAAAAAATATTTAAGCTAATAAATAATTTATGGTTTGTTTTGAGCGATCGCACCATACAAAATACCTAAAATCCTCTTAATATCCTTAATATAATATTCACTCAAATCAATCGAAACTATATTGCCTTCGAGCTTGAGAAATTGCCAGATCGTACCGATAGTAACAGCACCATATATAGCTTTGATTTGATTTCCACCTCTCTCGTTAAATAACTGAGCAGCTACCATTTCGGCAATACATTGGGCTAAACCAGACCTCAAATTCTCGTTTTTACTTTCTACTAAGACAATGACCGGACTACGCACAAGCAACTGCTCCGAAGAAAGACTTAAAATAAAATCACAAAAGCCATTTAGTCCTCGTTGACTATCAACAGTAAAATCAACTCCAGAAAAAAAGCTTATCTCATAATTAAATTTGCGTCTAATTTCTAATAAAATTGGACTTATTATCATTTCACTTCGAGCTTTTTCTGAACTTATCGCTACTGCTAAATCAACATTTTCCCTAAGAATAGTAGATAATAAATCACTACATTCTTGCTCCTGCACATTTGCGAATAGTCCAGATGATTCGTGGATAACTAACCCAAAAGAATCAATAACTTCAATAAGTTTAAAATCACTATAAGCCATAAAATTTACTACTTTGTCTTATAGTAATTCAAAATGATTTGTAAAAGGGTTTTATTTTTTAATCGAACCACAGAGACGCAGAGAACACGGAGAGATAAAAAATAGATATTTTCACGCATAATTTATATTTAGGACTGCTATATATATGACTCAATGTTATTTCATTGCTATAGCAATGTTTAAAAAATTATCTTGGGCGGAAACACCCTAACTAAATCAAGAGATAAATCAGGAAAACAAGGAAAATTTATTATCTGATTTGACAAAATAATTCGCTTATTTAAATAACCATGTTTACCTTGATTATCCTGATATGGCTCACTGTAAGCTTCCAAATAGTTATCAAATAAATTAAATATCCAATAATCAGCAATACCTGCTTTAGCATAGAGAGGTATTTTCACATCTTGGTCATAAGCTAAAGAAGAATCTGAAACCTCCATTACTAATAACACATCAGCAGGTTGAGGATGACCAGAAAGATAATTATCATCTCGGTTTTGAAGAATAGCAAAATCCGGTTCAGGTTCGCTATTAGGTGGCAAAGCAATCGGAGCTTGAGATTGCAAAGTTGCCCTATCACCTACAAGTTTTGGCAGTTCTCGCAACAAGTTTCGCAAACAAGTTTCATGGGCTGTACCTTTGGATGCCATTTCAATAATTTCCCCATTGATTAATTCAATGTGGTCATCTTCATGGAAAAAGCCCAATTCTCCAAGCCTGTGGTATTCATCCAGTGTGAAGCGTTTAGCCTGAGCAATACTCATAACCTTACCTTTCTCTCATTGCCATAATCCCTATTCTAAATGTGTCAGAAATTGGTATGCTAAAGGCCAAGACTCGCTATGAAAGCAAACAATGCCTGCGCCTACTATCAACCCCACCATCACTGCCTTTCCCTTGACAGCCGTAGTCGGTCAAGAAGCAATTAAATTAGCCTTGCTGTTAGCAGCCGTTGATCCTGGTTTGGGAGGAGTAGCGATCGCAGGTCGTCGCGGTACGGCAAAATCTGTAATGGCTCGTGCTATCCACGCTCTACTACCGCCGATTGAAGTTGTCAAAGGCTCAATCAGTAATTGTGACCCCAACCACCCCGAAGAATGGGATGATCAACTGTTGGCGGAGTACGCAGACAAAGATATTCAAGATGTGCCCGTTGAAATTATCCCTGCGCCTTTTTTGCAAATTCCTCTAGGTATCACAGAAGACCGACTATTAGGTTCAGTAGATGTTGAAAAGTCGGTAAAACAAGGTGATACCATTTTTCAGCCTGGATTACTCGCTACAGCAAACCGGGGTGTACTGTACGTAGACGAAATTAATTTATTAGATGACCAAATATCAAATCAGCTTCTAACAGTATTATCTGAAGGACGCAACCAGATTGAACGGGAAGGGATTAGTTTTCAGCATCCGTGCAAATCCCTATTTATTGCCACCTATAATCCCGAAGAAGGCGGATTACGGGAGCATTTGCTAGATAGAATTGCGATCGCACTCTCTGCTGACGGTGTACTCGGCTTAGATCAAAGAGTAGAAGCAGTTGAAGTTGCGATCGCTTATTCTAAATCTCCCCAAGACTTCCTCAAGCAGTACAACGAAGACTTAGACTCCCTGAAAACCCAAATCATCTTGGCACGGGAATGGTTGAAAGAAGTTATCATCACCCATGAACAAATTGCCTACTTGGTAGATGAAGCTATTCGTGGAGGAGTTCAGGGACATCGCGCCGAGTTATTCGCTGCGCGGGTTGCCAAAGCTGCGGCGGCTTTAGAAGGGCGAACAACAGTTAATGCCGAAGATTTGCGCCGTGCTGTAGAACTGGTGATTGTACCACGCGCCACAGTTGTGCAGACACCGCCACCCGAACAATCACCACCACCGCCGCCACCGCCGCCGCAACAGAATCAAGAAGAACCTCAGGACGAATCAGAAGACGAAGAACAAGAAGAACAAGAAGAGAATCAAGAGCAAGAACCCCCTAGTATCCCGGAAGAATTTATCTTTGATCCGGAAGGGGTAATCCTTGATGACAACGTGCTGTATTTTACTCAAATGGCGAAGCGGCAAGGTAAATCTGGTAGTCGCAGTGTCATCTTTTCCGATGACAGGGGACGCTACATTAAGCCGATGTTGCCCAAGGGGAAAGCGCGACGCATTGCAGTAGATGCCACGCTGAGAGCTGCGGCTCCTTATCAAAAAGCACGAAGAGAAAGACAACCAGATAGAAAAGTTATTGTCGAACAGGCTGATATTCGCTCGAAACGCCTGGTACGTAAAGCCGGGGCGTTGGTAGTGTTTGTGGTAGATGCTTCTGGCTCAATGGCCCTGAATCGAATGCAATCGGCTAAAGGTGCGGTGATGCAACTGTTAACAGAAGCTTATCAAAACCGCGACCAAATAGCATTAATTCCCTTCCGGGGAGAACAGGCAGAGGTATTATTGCCTCCAACACGTTCTATTGCCTTAGCGCGTAACCGTTTGGAAAGGTTGCCCTGTGGTGGGGGTTCGCCCTTAGCGCATGGTTTAACCCAAGCTGTGCGCGTCGGCTTAAATGCTCAGATGAGTGGAGATATTGGGCAAGTTGTCCTTGTAGCAATCACCGATGGGCGGGGTAATATTCCCTTAGCGCGTTCTTTAGGTGAACAGCTAGAACCAGGAGAAAAGCCAGATATAAAAGGAGAATTATTAGAAATTGCTGCCAGAATTCGTGCTTTGGGAATGCAACTATTAGTAATTGATACGGAAAGTAAATTTGTGTCTACTGGCTTTGCTAAAGAATTATCACAAACAGCAGGCGGTAAATATTATCATTTGCCAAAAGCGACAGATCAAGCTATTGCTGCCATGACCAAAGGTGCGATCGCTGATTTAAAATCTCGTTGAGTAGAGTGGGGGATGAGGGGGATGAGGGAGATGAGGGGGATGAGGGGGATGAGGGAGATGAGGGGGATGAGGGGGATGAGGGGGATGAGGGAGGTTAATGCTTAATTAGCCAAGGTGATGGTTTGTTAATTATGTGTACTAGACCGCTGAGAACTTGGTTGTATGTACCATATAGTTCTCGACCTATTTCAATATTCATGTAGTTGCACTTAACAGCAAACTCAATCCAGGTCTGAGTTTCTGCTGATTCTGCTTCACAGTCATTCAACTTAGCCACAAAAGCAGCTTGATATCTTCTTTTACGCCATCCCTCAGCAAAATTAGCACAAACTGAACGTGAAGAGCGACGAATTTGGTCAGTTAGTGAATAACGTTCCTCTACTGGAAACTTCTTTGATAGTTCAAAAATTATCATGGCTGAATCAAAAGCCATTTTATAAACTTCTAAATCCTTGTGATCTTTAATAACTCTTATACTGTTCTCCCTCATCTCCCCCTACTCCCTCATCCCCCTCATCCCCCTCATCCCCCTCATCCCCCTCATCCCCCTCATCCCCCTCATCTCCCTCATCCCCCTCATCCCCCTCATCTCCCTCAAATGACTACGATCCAGTGGGCATTACCTGTGGTTGCAAATAGCAAATCAAATCTTGAATTCCCTTTTGCAGATACCGCGTTACTGTCATTGGACTAGTACCAATGTTTTTAGCAGCATCCTTGCGAGAAAGTTCCTTCAAAAATACCATTTCAACTGCCATGCGAGGCTTTTCTTCCAACATATTGATTGCGCCTTGGAGTTGTTGGCGTTCTTCTTCTTGTTGCAGAAGAACATGAGAACGAGGACAAGGAAGTGCTTCACCCAAGGTTATTTGGCAATCAACATAGTTAACTGCGGTTGCATCTAAACTCAAAGGCATCCGGTTTTGAGCAGCTAACTTGGTTTCTTGCCATTCTTGCACAGATACCCGGAGGTGGCTGGCAATTTCAGCATCCTTGGGCTGGCGACCTAAAGACATTGCCAAGTCCTTGCGAATCTTTTGCCCTTCATTATATAATTCTTGCCAACGACGGGGAATTTTTAATAAAGTACTGCGATCGCGCAAAAAGTGCAGCATCTCACCGCGAATATATGGCACAGCAAAGGAACTAAAAGCATATCCTTGGCTAGGGTCGAAACGCTCAATTGCCCTAATCAAACCAAAATAACCGATTTGTTCTAAATCTTCATAAGGTTCATTACATTGATGGCTAAATTTATGAGCCATCTTCCGCACTAAGCCAGTATGTAACTGTACAAGTTTATTACGAAGTTTAATAGAAGGATTCTGGTGGTACAAGTGTAATAATTCTATACCATCAGTTCGTAAAGAGGACTCACTTGCTGCCATATACATTCCTTTGTTGTAACTCCTATTCCTGGAAAAATGGAGTTGCGTATATTTTCTTTTAAGCTGTCATTATTTTCCTTAGTTAGGGCAGAATAAGCCATCGTCGTTTCACTGAACTTATAAGGAGCCGCACTCTACAATTCAGTATTTGTACGCATGATTTTGCTACCTTCTCTGTTGCAAGTTATGTTTGTTTTTCAGATAAAAATTTCAACCTTGCATAATCTTTTTTGTTTAGTTGTCTCCTACCTTACCTAACCCCTTACTGGTTTCTTGCCCTAAATCTTGGTAAGAATAGAAATAGGCAGAACGTTTTCCTAAAAACAGTTTTTCAATATGAGCAATACCAGTAATTTTCGTGAAGCTTTCCGTGAGGCTAAATCTCACGCCCTCGTTGGCCCAAACGTAATCGCCAACGCCCTCCCTTACGTTGGTGGTGGATTGGTGCTAACGGCATTAGGAACCTACGGCGGTTTGGGAGTTATCCGTACTAACCCCGGAATATTCTTTCCCACCTTCATTGGTGCGGTGATTGCGGAGTTAATTTTGTTCTTTGTTGCCCAAAATGTTGCCCAAAAAGGTAACAAGGGACTTGCACTACCCCTGTTGGCAACCTACAGCCTCTTGTCTGGATATACTCTCAGTGGCTTGGTATTTGTCGCTTTGAGATCCCAAGGTGTTGGCATTCAAGGCATTGGGTTGGCTGCCCTTGGTTGTGGCGTCACTTTTATTGCTGCCCGTCAAATTGGTTCAAATCTTTCTGAACAAGACGGTATGGCTTTGACGAAAACCATCAATCTCGGCGTTATCGCTTTGGTGGTTGTGTGCCTTGTCCAATTTGGGTTTGCCATGTTTGGTGTTTACACTCCAAATTGGTTAGAAATTGCTATCTCCGGTTTAGGAGTATTCCTGTTTGTTGGGGTTTCTGTTGTCGATTTCTACATCTTGCCCCGCACTTACAGCGATGACCAATATCTGCCTGCTGCTTTGTCGATGTACCTTACTTACATCAACTTGTTTGTCTTTATCTTGCGGTTGCTAATTGCCATAAATGGCCGCGATTAATTGTCTGTAGGCACTAACACAAGTAAAGTTTTATAAAGTAAAAACCGTGGTTAAATTTTTAGCAACCACGGTTTTTCTCATCTGTTTAACAGTAGAATATGTACATAAGTTAAGCCTCAAGTGAGCAAAACTATGCTTGAACTCTTAAATATCAAAATTGAAGTAGAAAGGTTGTCTAATATCTTGACCAAGGCTGAAGGCTGTCTTTGACCTCCCAGAACTGTGTGCAAGAATTGAAGAGTTGAACCAATTGATTTCTCAAGCTACTTTCTGGCATAATTCTGTCACTTTCTATCAGATACTTCAAGAAATTCAATTCCTCAACGCTACAAAGAAAAAATATCAGCGATCGCACTTCATTCTAGAAGATATCAAGGCTGCACTAGAACTACTAGAATTATCTGCTGATGAGGAATTATTGCAAGAAGCACAAACCAACCTTACCCAACTCCAGCAAGAACTCGAAACAATAGAAATACAACAATTACTGTCCAACCCCCACGACCAAAAAGGTGTATTTCTCACTATTAATGCTGGGGTTTGTGGTGCAGATGCTGAATATTGGGCATATATGCTGCTACGAATGTACTCTAAATGGGGAGAAAGTCACAGTTACAAAATCGTGTTAGCGGAAGAATCTTGTGGGGATTTTGCTGGAATTAAGTATGCAACTTTAGAAATTACAGGACGTTATGCATACGGCTACCTCAAATCAGAAACAGGCACACATCAACTACAGCAGATATCACCCTTCGATGTTACTAACAGCTTGCGGACGAGTCTAGCTAGTGTGGAAGCTATCCCAATATTGGATGAGTCCTTTGAGTGGGAGATTCCAGAGAAGCATTTGGAAATTACTTTGCCGCGCCATCGGGGGAATGTCAATCGCCCAGAAACATGGGTAAAGGTGGTTCACATTCCTACCGGGATTAGTGTATTCTGCGATCAAGAGCGCAGTCAGATGCAAAACAAAGAGAAAGCCTTAGTTATTCTCAAGAGTAAATTGTTTGCGATCGCACTAGCCCAAGGTGTCCAGATTGACAAAATTCAACCCCGACAGATAAAACCTCTATCCAACAAGCTCATCCGTGAATATATCTTGTATCCTTACACCAAGGTGAAAGATTTACGTACCAATGTAGAAACACTTGCTGCGACAGAGGTATTAGACGGTAAAATTGATTTGTTTATCAAAGCCTATCTGCAACAGTTAAATCACTCTACTTCAATGGGTAAAGAAGCGCTTGATAATTTCAAGTAAATTTTGTAACTTATACAAGTAGTGCAGAAAAAATTTGCCCAACTACAGCTAAAATCAAGAAACATAAGTAGAATAAAGGGCAATTTTCAAATCTAAAGCGCTCTATCTATCATTCAGCAAGCACTATGGAAGTTTTAGAACTCAAACGCGAAATCGAAACGTTGTCTGGCCGCCTGGGTAAAACCCAGGACTATCTTTGACGTACCTGCACTGACAGCCAAAATTCAAGACCTCGAAAAAATATCAGCACAGCCAGAATTTTGGGATAACCAAACCCAAGCCCAACAAACTCTGCAAGAACTTAACGACCTGAAAGCCCACCTCCAGCAATACGATCGCTGGCACGCCAATCTAGAAGATACTAAGGCAGTTGTTGAGTTGTTGGAGTTAGAAACTGATGAGGCGCTACTGCAAGAAGCAGAATCTACCATCACTAAACTGAATCGTGACCTGGATCAGTGGGAGTTACAACAGTTACTTTCCGGCCCCTATGATGCGGAAGGAGCTGTACTGACGATTAGTGCTGGTGCTGGTGGCACAGATGCTCAAGACTGGGCATTTATGCTGATGCGGATGTACACCCGTTGGGGCGAAGCTCACGGCTATAAGGTAATTTTATCTGAAGAGTCGGAGGGTGATGAAGCCGGAATTAAATCGGCAACCCTAGAAATTACTGGTCGCTATGCTTATGGTTACTTGCGATCGGAAATGGGTACACATCGCTTAGTGCGGATTTCACCTTTTAATGCCAACGGCAAGCGGCAAACCAGTTTTGCAGGGGTGGAAGTGATGCCGCAGATTGATAACTCTGTGCAATTGGATATTCCAGACAAGGATTTGGAAATCACCACAACTCGTTCTGGTGGCAAAGGTGGGCAAAACGTCAACAAAGTAGAAACTGCTGTGCGGATTGTTCACCTTCCCACGGGTCTTGCCGTGCGCTGTACAGAAGAGCGATCGCAGCTGCAAAATAAAGAAAAAGCCCTAAATCGCCTTAAAGCCAAGCTGTTGGTCATCGCCAAGGAGCAACGCGCCCAAGAAATTGCCGAAATTCGTGGCGATATGGTGGAAGCCTCCTGGGGAAACCAAATCCGTAACTATGTATTTCACCCTTACCAGATGGTGAAGGATTTACGTACAAATACAGAAACAACAGCGATTGGCGATGTGATGAATGGCGAACTTGATACATTCATTCAAGCTTATCTGCGCCAAGAAAATAAATTAGTAGAAAATCCTTCTGCATAATTTGAGATTATTTACAAGTGCTAAGTAATTATTTTTAATATTACTTAGCACTTGTTCTTTATTTTTAGTGTTTCAGATTGGCGCAATGCATAGCATTTCCTCTTATTGGGGCGTTTTCAGAGAAATTCCTTATTCTATATACAGGCGATCGCCATTCTATGCTAGACCAACTGTTACAGTTATAAAAGAGTCTGTGGACAAATAACTATGAGCAACACTCCTTCAACAGAACCTCAACCTAGCTACGTAAAACTCGCCATGCGAAACATGGTGCGGAAAGGTGGAACTTCCCTAAAGCATTTTGCGTTGACTGCCGTAGGGCTTTTATCTCTCCTTGTTGGTCTTGCTTACCTAACTCACTAACGACAAACCGTAAACCTCAGACTAGGAGACTGTGTGCCCCTGAGCGTTGAACTATACGTGGAGGATGATTTTTACGAGTTGTCCCCGACAACATCTGTAAAAATTGAGGGCACTGATCCCCGAATTCCTCCTGAAACTTGGGAAAATTGGTTTAATTACTGGTTGGAAATACTTCACCCTCATATTCCGCCAGCCCCAAGCTATGAAATCGGGCTGCGTTTGACAGATGACTCGCAAATTCAAGAACTGAATGCCCAGTATCGTCAACAAAATAAGCCCACAGACGTATTAGCCTTTGCTGCTTTGGAGGTGGATTTTCCTCAAAGCATAGAGATGCTTGCTTCTGTACCATTATACTTAGGTGATATCATCGTGTCTGTAAATACAGCACAACGTCAAGCTCAACAGCAGGAACATAGCTTAACAACTGAGCTAGCCTGGTTAGCTAGTCACGGTTTATTGCACCTGTTGGGCTGGGATCATCCTGATGAAGAAAGTTTGGGGCGAATGTTAGAACAGCAAGTGAGATTGCTGAACGCAATAGGTATTGCTGTTGACATGGAATAGCAGGAGTTCATGTATTCTTTAATATTAATTTTGGGTAATACTTTTATAATACTTCTGTGGAAAATTCTTAAAGATTGCCTCAAAGTTAATTCCGCCATTAAGATCGGCGAATATTCCCACTGTAGCAACTCTGTTCTTGTGTTTTTAAGTGTATGTCCCAAAAAATTTCTCCATCACCAACGCCCACCTCGTTACAAACACTGGTGTCTAACGAACGGGAATTCTCCTGGAAAGTAGCCTCTAATTTATTTGTTAGTTTTAAATATGCCTGGGCTGGAATCAGCTATAGTTTTCAAACTCAACGTAATTTTCGCATCCACGTAAGTGTTTGCGCGTTGGCGATCGCTTTAAGCGTTTTTCTACATCTGCAAGCGGTAGAAATAGCGGTAATTGGTGTAACTAGTGGTTTAGTTTTGGCATTAGAGTTACTAAATACAGCGATCGAGTCGGTTGTGGACTTAACCGTTAAGCAGACATACCATGAGTTGGCAAAAATCGCTAAAGATTGTGCGGCTGGTGCAGTGCTTGTCTCTGCTTTGGTAGCGATGCTGGTAGCTGGTACGCTCCTGCTCCCTCCTCTGGTAACGTTAATTATATCTGCTTTGTAGACGTGATTTGCTCCGGCGTAGCCCAACCCAGGCATCGCCAAGTGAACCGATAAGAGGATCACACTCTGTCCGATCCCCTGGAGAACACATTATAAGCAATTCAAAAGTGGGGCGATGTCTACGACGGGCTACGCCTACGTGCCAAGCATCCTGAGTAAAGGGTTACTTGGTAATCTTTAGGCGTCCACGTTAGCGTTATTTTTACACCTAGCGAACAAATAGCATGAGATATCTGTCTATACTTTTTGCAACTGATGAGTGGTAAAAACCAGGAGTAATGAGCTTTGATTATAGTTATCGACAATTACGACAGTTTTACATATAATTTAGTGCAGTATCTGGGAGAATTGGCAGCAGAATTCCCAGTGGCAGATGATATTAAAGTTTTTCGTAACGACAAAATATCCATAGATGAGATTCGGGCATTAAAGCCGGAAGCCGTGGTTATTTCTCCTGGGCCTGGTCGCCCGGAAGATGCCGGTATTTCTTTAGAATTGATTGAACAGCTAGGACAAGAGTTGCCAATTTTGGGTGTTTGTTTAGGACATCAAAGCATTGGTCAAGTGTTCGGTGGTAAAATAATTCCTGCTCCAGAGTTGATGCATGGCAAAACTTCTCAGGTGTCTCACACTGGGGTGGGGGTTTTCCGGGGATTAGAAAATCCTCTAACTGCCACCAGGTATCATAGTTTGGTAATCGAACGTGAGACTTGCCCAGATGTGTTAGAAATCACCGCTTGGGTTGAAGATAACACCATTATGGGAGTGCGACACCGGAAGTATCCTCATATTCAGGGCGTCCAGTTTCACCCAGAGAGTGTCCTGACATCTTCAGGAAAACAGTTATTGCGAAATTTTCTGGAACAGTTACAGTCGAGAGCATAATTAATGAAACGACGACAGTTGATGGGCTATGCTGGGGCGGGGTTAGTCACAGCTTTGGTTACTAACTTGGGTTCTGAATCTCAAGCTGACGCACAATCTAGCGGTTTATCAGTTCAGTGGTTGGGTCATACTTGCTTTCTTTTTACTGGTGGCGGTGCGAAAATTCTTGTCAATCCATTTCGGGCGGTCGGTTGTACTGCTGGGTATCGTCAACCAAAAGTTGCAGCAGATTTAGTACTTATTAGCAGCCAACTGCTGGATGAAGGTGCTGTGGACGTACTACCGGGAAATGCAAAACTCATCTACGAACCAGGAGTTTACGAGTTCAAAGGTATTAAGTTCCAAGGAATTGCCATAGACCACGATCGCAAAGGTGGTAAGCAGTTTGGCTCAAATACCGCTTGGAGTTGGAAGCAAGGCGGAATTAATATCCTACACTTAGGCGGAGCTGCTGCACCCATTTCCATTGAGCAAAAAATCCTGATGGGGCGTCCCGATGTAGCATTTATTCCAGTGGGAGGCAGTGCAAAAGCCTACAATGCCGAGGAAGCAAAGCAGGCTGTTCAAATCTTAAATCCTAAGTTGGTGATTCCAACCCATTACCGCACACAAGCGGCTGATGCTGCTACATGCGATATTTCACCACTCGATAATTTTCTGACCTTGATGCAAGGTATGACAGTGCGGCGTAGCAATGGAGATAGTATTTCCATTAGCCCTAAAGATTTGCCGGAAAATAGCGTGATTCAGGTTTTAAGTTACAAATTTTGAGTTACAAGTTTTGAGGAGCAGAGGAGTAGGGGAAGCAGTGAAAGATTTCTAACTTCTAACTCCTGTACAGACGCGATTAATCGCGTCTCTACTCCTAACTCCTAACTCCAGCTTTTAGAAAGTATACCACTGTGGGCCAAGCTTATCTGCGTCGCTGATGAGAGTCTCAACGGCTGTCGTCTCATTTATAGTCCAAATGTTGTCTGTACCTGCTGTCTGGTCGCGCCAGTAGATGTCGGTCTTACCATCGCCGTTGAAGTCGCCAAGAGATGGTGTCAAGGCCGCGTTATTAGTCGGTAAGAAAGCTTCAGTAGCAACTGTTGTACCATCCATCAACCAAGCGGTGTTCGCACCTGTGGTTCCATTGTGCCAGAAGATATCGGTCTTGCCATCACCGTTGAAATCACCAATTTTGGAAGTCCAGGATGAGTCAAGTGTCCCTAGAGCGCCTTCTGTGACTAAGATGCCTCTCATCGTCCAAACCTTGTTCTCACCTGTTTGAGCGTTTCTCCATAGCAAGTCAGTGCTTAAATCGCCGTTGAAATCGCCGACGCTATAAGTCCAGGCTGCGTCTTGTGATTGCAGCGCAAATTCAGTCTTTTGCGTACCATCCATAAACCAAGCGCTGTTATCGCCAGTTGTCTGATTGCGCCAGAAAATGTCACTCTTGCCATTGCCGTCAAAATCAACAATGGTAGGAGTTAGTGCTGGGTCTGTAGTGTCTAGAACAGTTGCATTCAGAACTGTTGTACCATCCATCTCCCAAATAGCGTTCTCACCAGTTGTAGCATTATGCCAGAAGATATCGGTTTTGCGATCGCCGTTGAAATCGCCAATCTGAGGATTCCACGCTGCATCAACGCTAGTTAGAGAAGCCGCAGTGCCAACTTTGGTTCCATCCATCAGCACAACGCTATTCTCACCGGTTGTCTTATTGCGTAATAAGAAGTCGGTTTTGCCATCACTGTTGAAATCGGCAATTTTGTAATCATAGGCGGATAGGTCGAAATTACCCAAAGAACCCTGTTCAACAACACTTGTACCATCCATCAAGCGAATGATAATCTCACCGGTTGTAGAATCGACCCAAACTTTGTCCGTTTTGCCATCACCGTTAAAGTCAGGAGTAATCGCCGCACTGGTTAAGTAAGGATTAGGATTGGGATTTGCTGACACCACCGCAGATGATTGTAGTTGGGAAGAACTCTTACTCCCAGAAAGTGAACCAAGAGAAATTAAAGAATCTAAATTATCAAAATTAGATGCTAATTGGCGTGATTTTTGGAAAGATTCTGATGCCCATCCAGATATATTCAAAGACAAGTCTGAGGAACTTTGACTTTCAAACATGGTGATTTTTTATGACTAGTTGTTATCTTTTTTTAACTTTATTTTGCAGCCTCTTTCTGTAACCAAATAACATTTGACAGGTTTTCAATATTTCTTTATAACTATTTTTTTTTGCTTAATATCAGTCTTTGAACACAAATCTGTATTTGTTTTAAATGATTTATGAAAATTTTTCAAGTGCCATCTAAACAATTAGAAAATATTTTATGTATGTGATGATTTATAAATAAAAATGGGTTATGTTTTTCTGTTTTATTCAAGTTTTGATGACTTGAGTAGAAAGAAATATTGGCTAAAATAACTTAGATTAGCAACTACCCAGAAGCACCATCTGTGCATTCTCTGGTTGTCAAAAGTGTAAAATAACACAATACTTTCATAAATACATCAACTATGCAAACAGAATATCAGCAGCGTCGTGAGCAGTTAATGGCAAAAATTGGTGATGGCACAGCCATTTTTCGCAGTGCGCCAATGGCAGTGATGCACAACGATGTCGAGTATGTTTATCGCCAAGACAGTGATTTCTTTTACCTGACTGGTTTTAACGAACCACAGGCTGTTGCAGTGTTAGCGCCGCATCATTCAGAACATCGATTTGTGCTGTTTGTCCAACCGAAGGATCGCGAAAAGGAAGTATGGACTGGTTATCTTTCAGGGGTAGATGCAGCCAAGGAAATTTATGGTGCTGATGAAGCGTACCCCATTAGCGAGTTAGATGAAAAGTTGCCACAGTATTTGGAAAAAGCCAGCCGAATTTATTATCACTTAGGACGCGATCGCGCCTTCAATGACCAAATCCTAGGACATTACCAAAGTTTACTGCGGACTTATCCTAAGCGCGGTACTGGGCCGATCGCTATTGAAGATACTGGCCCTGTCCTCAACAGCATGAGACTAATCAAAAGTCAAGCGGAATTGGAACTGATGCGTCAAGCAGTAGCGATCGCCACTGAAGCGCACAATTACGCCCAAGAAATCGCCGCACCCGGACGTTATGAGTACGAAATTCAGGCGGAGATGGAACGCATCTTTCGAGTGCGGGGTGGAATGGGGCCAGCTTATCCTTCGATTGTGGCTTCCGGTGTGAATGCTTGCGTACTGCACTACATTGAAAATAATCGTCAAATGCAGGATGGAGAATTACTGCTAATTGATGCCGGTTGTGCTTACGGTTATTACAACTCGGATATTACGCGGACATTTCCTGTTGGGGGTAAATTTACGCCAGAACAAAAGACGTTGTATGAGATTGTATTGGAGGCGCAAAAACAAGCGATCGCTCAAGTGCAACCAGGTAATCCCTTCAAATTAGTTCATGATACAGCAGTGCGCGTTCTCACGGAAGGTTTAGTTGAACTTGGCATCCTCAAAGGTGAAATTGATAAGTTAATTGAAGAAGAAAAATATAAGCCATATTATATGCACCGTACCAGTCATTGGTTAGGGTTGGATGTTCATGATGTGGGCGTTTACCAGCACGGTGAAGACAAACCGCAAATTTTACAACCAGGCCAAATTCTGACAGTGGAACCGGGATTATATATTGTGCCTGACACCAAACTAGCAGAAGATCAACCAGAGACTGATCCTCGATGGATTGGCATTGGTATTCGGATTGAGGATGACGTGTTAGTTACACCTGGTGGACATGAGGTGTTAACTGCGGGAGTTCCCAAGGCAGTAGATGAAGTGGAAAGATAAAAAATGGGGATGGTTTGTACCATCCCCAAACTAAAATTGAGGACAAGCCATCAGAGTCGTTGTCAGAATTCCTAAGATTTTGTCCCTTTCTTATAGAAATCGCCGAAAAAGATTTAGTTTGCGGTTTAATCTGATTGCTGCTCTCTACAATTACTAGCTTTTTCTCTCCAAAATCAAATCTTCCTGAGCGACTTTTGCAAGAGGTCTATTGATTCGGATCTGTCTCTTGTTTCGGGATGAACGCAACAAGCAAATGCGTACGCTCAACAAGCAAATGCTGTCGCTCAACAAGCAAATGCGTACGCTCAACAAGCAAATGCTGTCGCTCAACAAGCAAATGCGTACGCTCAACAAGCAAATGCTGTCGCTCAACAAGCAAATGCTGTCGCTCAACAAGCAAATGCGTACGCTCAACAAGCAAATGCGTACGCTCAACAAACAAATGCGTACGCTCAACAAACAAATGCGTACGCTCAACAAGCAAATACTTTGCTGAGGCTGAGATTAAAGGCGCTGTACGGCACTGTATCACCCCTCAATCACGCTTAAATGCATAGTATCATCTTGGGAGTAAAGTGCAGCGATGCTTTCTCTACGAGACGCTACGCGAACGGCGGGCATAGCCAACGCAACTTGCGAAAGCTAAGAAAGTAAGTTTGATGATATTTCAGATCAAGAACAGCCTTCAACAAATTCAACTTCCGGTAGTTTACCTGACCGAAACTGAGTAACACGCTTACCATCAGTCTCAAATATTACACGATAGTTCTGGTCAGATTGGTCTTTTGGGATGAATGTTAGGTAATGTCCACCTTCGACGTATTCATGCGGTGTGACTTTAATTTGTCCTGGATAAAGAGATTTGATTCGTGCTTCGGTGTCGCCGATTTTTGCACCTTTTAAGGTAGTAATTTTGCCATCTCTCCACACATCTACCCTAGAAATGCGACCTTCTGTAACCATGAACCCAAGATTTTTAGGTTCCCATTCCGGCTTAACATAGTAGCAATTGTTATTAGGTGAATCGCCAATTAGCTTAGTACCAGCAGCCTTTGCCGCTTGGGAAACAGTCATCCCAACTCGAACTTGTCCAACACCATTGATGAAAAATTTCGATTGATTTGTCAGTTTTGTCTGTGCTATAACTGTGCCGACAGTTAGAGAAGAAAGAGCAACCGTTACGATACCAAGACTCAGTAATTTAGCTTTGCTATTCATTTGCTGCAAATAAAATTGGGTATATGTTTATATACAATACCTATGTTATCAGTTTCGGATTTTTAATCTGTTGAATAGTGGAATTGGTTTATTACTTTAATCAAACCAACAAATTAATATTACGATTGAACTTCTGTAAATCCTCTTAATGAAGTTATGACTGCCCAATCATTTATTAACGCTTACAGAAACGCAGAAAGCACCAATATTGTAGTTAAGGATTAATGCAAGTTAGAATTTCTGAGCTTATTTCCTCACTACAAGTTTTCCCAAATTGGGAAATTGGCCAGCACGGTGGGTAGGAAAGGGCGTTCCAAACACCGATTTTGGAGCAATTGTTCCTAGCAAATTCTTTAACCTGACTCAATGTTGCAGTTCGTATTATCCTTTCACTGACGGTTTTATCTTTTCCTGCTCCTGTGCATACCATTTATGGGCGATCGCTTCAAGTTGATCTAGAACTACTAGGACTTACGCAAAATATCTCTCAAACTCTGATTTCTCCGTGTCGCGCCAGTTGCTTCAAGTCGGGGAACCGCAAGGGCGCACTGGCTTCTCTGCGCCTCTGCGGTTCGTTATTCCGTAACTCGTGCGTAAGTCCTAACTACAATCAAGTCTTGCGCTCGTTCTGTTAGACCATAAGTAACTTGAGGAGGAATCATCGGCTTATAAACGCGGTAAACGACCTCTGCCTCCTCAAGCATTCGTAGCCTCTCAGTTAGGACTTTTGATGATATCCCTTCAAGCTGACGTTTTAAAGCACCAAACCGAGTAGGGCCTTTGGAGTGCAAAATCCAAAGAATGGTTAGTGTCCAAGGCCCAGTTAGCAAATTTGTTAATACGCCAATGGGACAACTTGTAGGTTCGTTAAGGGACTTCCAAGTAAAAAAATATTCCATTGCTATTGTTCACTGTTGACCGTTGACGGTTCACGAGTTTTCAGTCAACAGTCAACAGTCAACAGTCAACGACTTTAAGTGGAATAATTTATTTTTTGGAGTTCCCTAAATAGAGTCATAAGTAGTTTATCAGGGGTGATTTAGTTACTTTAAAGTACCTACTTTACATTTTTACTAGGTAACTTATAGTAACTATTGAAGTAACTAATCCGTTATAAGTTTGGACAGCCGCTATCGTACCTCTATCAGGATTAAGAGAATCCTACTATCTGACAAACAAAGCAAGTAACAGTCGTGTGTGATTGACGCAATAATTGGCATCTGTGTTGCTAACGTAACAGTGTGCAATTGCACAGTTGTTTTTGCGCTTGTTTAGGAACAACCGTTAAAGTTGCATAATCTAGGAGTTCAACTGTATGAAAGCAGTAAAAATTTTCTCAGTAGCTATTGCCAGTGCTGGATTCTTACTTTTGGCAACCGCCGTCGAAGTCAAGGCTGTTAGCTTAAAATACAATACTAGTATTGGTAGACCTGCTAACCTAGCTCAAGGGGAACTTCCAGGGACTCCAGGGACGCTTGCTACTCCTCAAGGCGTAGCCGTACAGGAATCAACTGGCAACATCTTTGTCGCTAATGGTCGTGGTATTGATCGCATCGATAGTAGAAGACAAATAGCCGTTAAACTAGCGTAGCTGTCACTCGTTGTCTGCCAACCCAAAAATGCACTACAAAATTTCACATAAAAAATGAGGATAGTACATACCATCCTCATTTAATTTTTTACTTCTTTTATCATTCCCAGGCAAAAGACTGGAAATAAGCCAGCTACTATAGTTGCGGTACGTACTGCTGCTTCTCTGGGACTTCAGCGTACTCAGCCACAATCTGGCGGAATTCTTCGCCGTCAATGGTTTCTTTTTCGATGAGCAGATCGACTAAGCGATCGGTGACAGTGCGATGGTCACGGACAATCTTCTTCGCGTTTTCGTAGCATTCTTCCACGATCGCTCGCACTTGTCCATCAATGCGAGAGGCGATAGATTCGGAATACTCAGATCGGGTTGTCCAGTCACGACCCAAGAACACTTCACCCTGCTGGCTTTCTAACGACAGTGGCCCTAAGTCGGACATCCCAAAACGAGTCACCATTTGCCTTGCCATTCCCGATAACTGCTGCAAGTCTCCACCAGCGCCAGTTGTGACTTCCGCAGCCCCAAAAATCACTTCCTCAGCAGCGCGACCGCCCAAAGCACCAGTAATCCTGGCTTTCAACTGAGAACGAGAAATTAACCCTTGTTCTTCGTTGGGAGTAAACCAAGTCAAACCCTGTGCTTGTCCCCGTGGGATTAAGGTAACTTTCTGTACTGGGTCATGGTCTTTTAACAAAGTCCCAACCAAAGCGTGTCCAATTTCGTGGTATGCAATTAAGCGCTTGCTCTTGCTATCTACCAAAGGAGTTCCTTCCATCCCAGCGACTACCCGATCCACCGCGTCATCAATTTCGCGGAGGGTGATAGCTTCTTTGCGTCTTCTGGCAGTCAGAATTGCTGCTTCGTTGAGTAAGTTGGCTAAGTCAGCACCAGTGAATCCAGGAGTGCGGCGAGCGATCGCATCCAAAGATACACTAGGATCTAATTTCTTGTTCCGCGCATGGACTTGTAAGATTTCCAAACGTCCTTTGATATCGGGTGCATCGACTGTTACTTGTCGGTCAAAGCGACCAGGACGCAACAAGGCTGAGTCTAGTACATCAGGACGGTTAGTGGCAGCAATAATAATGATGCCTGTATTACCTTCAAACCCGTCCATTTCGGTGAGCAATTGGTTGAGGGTTTGCTCTCTCTCGTCGTTACCGCCGCCAATACCAGCACCACGTTGGCGTCCAACTGCGTCGATTTCATCGATGAAGATGATACAGGGGGCGTTGTCTTTGGCTTTCTTAAACAAATCGCGGACGCGGGATGCACCCACACCAACGAACATTTCCACAAATTCCGAACCGGAAATACTGAAGAAAGGTACGCCTGCTTCACCAGCGATCGCTTTTGCTAGTAAAGTTTTACCAGTTCCAGGAGGCCCAACTAACAGCACTCCCTTGGGAATCCGTGCGCCTACAGCAGTAAATCTTTCTGGCTGCTTGAGGAAGGTGACGACTTCTTGCAGTTCTTCTTTAGCTTCTTCAATCCCGGCTACGTCGTCAAATTTTACCCCGGTTTTCGCCTCCATTTGGAAACGCGCCTTGGATTTGCCGAAGTTCATTGCTTGACCTGGCCCGCCGGGGAGGTTGCTAGAACGCCGGAACAAAAAGAACAACCCAGTAATCAATAAAACTGGAAATATGAGATTGCCCAATAATCCCCAAATTGCGCCATCATTCCGCATGGGGTGAGCATCAAAACTAATGTCTTTTTCTTTGAGCTTGCTAATTAACTCAGGAGCGTTAACAGGCAAATCCACACGCCACCTTTGGACACGATTTTCGATGTCTGGATCGCGGGCTTCTATAATTGCTGTCCTACCGCCTTCGTACAGATCCACGCTGGTGACGCGATCGCCATCCAAGTATTCTAGAAACCGACCATAAGTCATGCGGGTATTGGCTGCATTCTTACTCATGTCAGTAGGAGCGCCTGCAAAGGCCCCTTGCCAGAAGAAAAAACCAATTACCAAAGCAGGCAATGTCCAGAGTACTACTACTTTCCAAGAGAATTTCATCTTAATTTGCCTCTAGATGCCTATACAACTGATCAGCCTCAGCAACCGAATGTTCATCACTCTGTCACTTTAAGCTGTTAAACGGATGTCTATAAATCCATTTTGTTTAATTTGATCTCTTATATGCACCGCCATACAGCGATTGGCGCATTATGGCGATGCCAACAAGAATCTTAATCAAAGTTAACTTAATTTTAATACAATATCGCACGAGAAAAGGGAGCGCAACGGGATGCAAAGACACGGATAATTTCTCCAGAATGCTCCTTGTGTCGTTCCAGCCTCTCTCAATCATCATTAGGGGGAGTAGGGAGAGAGAAATAACCAATGCCCAATGCCCAATGCCCAATGCCCAATGCCCAATGCCCCATTCCCCATTCCCCATTCCCTATTTAACTTCTGTAATTTTTAGAGTGTAAGGAAGATACTTGTCTTTTTCGTAGGAACCAATCCAAATTTTGTAAGTTCCAGCCAGCCATTCACCAATAATGCCAGCATTTTTGCCTTCAAAATCGTCATTGCACCAAGTACCACCGGGCCCCTTGATAATCATGGTGGTGTCTTCAGGACTTTGCACTTGCAGCTTCAGGTAGTCAAATTTACTTGTTAGCGCTAATGTGTGGTCTGGTGTTTCATCAACAAATCCGGTGCAAGGGCCAGTGGCTGTTTCACTTCTCCCACCTACTTGACTGCCAGATATTGAACCACCACTCATCCCGCGAACTGTCAGGGGGTCTGGGGAAAACTGAGGGCCAATGGTGACATCTCCAAATATCGTTGGCGCTTCCTGAGCATCAACGGCAGTATTAACTGCCGATGTGATGAACAGCGTAACTATCATGAACGATAATCTCATCCCTCTATTGAGCGCTTTTGTTGGCATTGTAATTACGTTCGCTTCTAAGTGTTTTTGAAGACATGAATTTTACACACCAAGTTCCCAACGTGAGGATAATTGACTACCTATTTTAGATTTGAAATTGGGGATAATTCATTAGTAGTTATTGACATCCTCACCGCCCTAAAAGGGACGGTGATTCTCTAGCAATCAAACAACCGTAGTTGTTCGTATTCTAGCCGGGTTGACAGTTCATCGGGAATAGCCGAAATTTCGGTCTTACACTCCCTCCGTGTCCGTTTAGAGTCGTGGATATGCCCTACCCCGACTTTTTCTATATTTTTTGCGGCGTTGCCATCTCGACAATGATGAGAGTTGCAATTTATGCAAACTATCTCCCTTACCGACAAATCAAGCTTGCCCCATTGGTAGCCACAATTTGTCGCCAATTGATACTTCTCCATCCCTCGATATCCCCTTTGGAATCCGAATTAGGCTTATTCATTACTAGTTACACCTCTAGCTCTCTGCACACTGCGGTTCATGTCAGCGTATCCCGGCAGTTACGCCATCTCTTTTCAAGCATTACCAGTTATTTCTGGTTGGGCTTTTAGCTTTTTGAACCATCCTTTCCATCTGTGGTATGTAGCCTGACCGCTTACCTACTAATCGACCGTAGTGGAACACACAGATGGGTTCCTTCGTTCCTGATACTCATTGATCTGAGTCGTTAGGGGGTGCCTTTCCATCGGGGTTATAGGTAGTGCGCTAGCTCGGTAGGAAGATCCTGCTAGACCTTACCCTTGCCGGATATTCCCAGCCCAGGAGGTAGACACAAGGTCTACAAGCTTATATCCCTGGTAACGTATAACGATGGCTCATCGGCACTTTGTTGTTTCTACCCATGTACTCTTGCTTGCAGTAGGCGCTTTCAGCTATTACCGCCTATTTCTGCTTTCACCCCCGCTTTACATCATTGATAGTCAGTCTTAGATGTAGGGGCTACCAAATTACTGGTAGTCTGTGTGCTTTCAATCCCGCACCAGGACGGTAAGACTTAGGTTTTCTAGGGTACTCGCCTTCACTTACATGGGTATCAAGTTATCATCAGTAGGGGATTTAAGTGCGAACTCAACCGTTGGTGGTGCACCAATTGAAGTGTTGAAAGAATATATTAAAAATCAAAGCCGCCCTGGAAGGGCGTAGCTCTGTATCCCATTAATTCCGGTCAATAATTTCTTGTTCTTATAGTTGCTCTATTACTCGATCAATCCAAAATTTCTGGGTGAAGGCGGGGAATAGGGAATGGGGAAGAATTCTTATAATCCCTCACTTACCACTCCGTACAGACGCGATTAATCGCGTCTCTCCCCACTCCCAGACCCATCTAAAAATTGTTGTAATCGCTAATTAGCTTCTGTTATTGCCCTGCTCAAGCGCGACTTATCTAAACCAATCTGATTTAGTAGTAACCAAGATTGTATGAGGTCGGGGCCATGAACATCTCCAGTTAAGGCTGCTCTGAGCGATCGCATTACTAAGCCTTTTTTGACTTTTTGCTCTTTCACCACTTGTTTAATAATCTCCTGGGCGGCGGCTTCTGACAGTTGCGGCTGATTTTCTAAAGCTGTAACAATCCCCTCAAGGACAGCAGTAGAACCTTCTTGCTTGAGTTGTGTACTACCTTCGTCGCTAAATTCAACTGTGTCAGTAAAAAACAGTTGGCTTTGAGGTACTGCATCCACTAAACGAGTCAAACTCTGGCTAATTAAAGTTACTAGCTGTTCTAACCAGGCGCGATCTCTAACGAGAAGCCGCTCCGCGTCTACGCGTCCACCATCAAATTTATACCCAGCCGCTTGCCAATAGGGTATGAGTAAATCTGTGAGTTTATCTACTGGCGTCTTGTGGATATACTGACTGTTCAACCAATCCAGCTTGTCCCAGTCAAACTTTGCACCTGCTTTATTTACACGCTCAAAACCAAATTCTTTTGCTGCTTCTTCTAAGGTAAATATTTCTTGCGTCGAGTCTGGTGGCGACCAACCCAGCAATGTCATATAATTCACCAAGCCTTCAGCAGTAAAGCCCATTTGCTGAAAGTCAGAAATAGAAGTGACACCATCCCGCTTAGAAAGCTTGCGTCCTTCCATGTTCAAAATTAGCGGCGTGTGGGCAAACTCTGGGATTTTTGCACCCATTGCTTCATACAGTAAAATTTGCTTGGCAGTGTTGGCGATGTGGTCTTCTCCCCGGATGACATGGGTGATTTGCATATCGATGTCATCCACTACAACTACAAAGTTGTATAAAGGTTGACCGCTTCCTTCTTCTGAGGCGCGGGCGATGACCATATCCCCACCTAAATCGCTACCTCGCCAAGACATCTTTCCCCTTACTAGGTCGTTCCAGACAATTTCTCGCCCATCTTCGATTTTGAAGCGAATCACAGAGGAGCGACCTTCTGCTTCAAATGCGGCGCGTTGTTCTGGCGTGAGGTTGCGGTGACGGTTGTCATAGCGAGGAGCTTCGCCTCTAGCTTTCTGAGCTTCTCTTAGAGTTTCTAGTTCTTCAGAAGTGGTGTAGCAGCGATAGGCTAATCCTTGATCTAGCAGTTTTTGCACTGCTTCTTTATAAAAATCCAGGCGTTGAGATTGGAAAAATGGCCCTTCATCCCAGTTAAGCCCTAGCCAACGCAATCCTTCAAGAATATTGTCGGTGTATTCGGGACGCGATCGCTCTAAATCTGTGTCTTCTATTCGCAGGATAAATTTCCCGCCGTGGTGGCGGGCAAATAACCAGTTAAATACAGCCGTTCTAGCTGTACCAATATGTAAATTCCCGGTTGGACTCGGCGCAATACGGACTCTGACAGTCACAGTTAATTCTCTCTTTCGCAAAGCATGATAAATGTAGCTTATATTCAAACCCTGAATTCTGAGTCAATCCCTTTGGGGAATTCAAAATCAAAAATCACCGAAGTTCAGTTCAGTGATTCACTACTCATAAATTTAGAACGGGACTGACGGGGCTCGAACCCGCAACTTCCGCCGTGACAGGGCGGTGCTCTAACCAATTGAACTACAGTCCCTTGTTTGGCAACTTTGCTATTATCACTATTTTTTTTCTACTTGTCAAGCGTTTTGGAGTTAGAAATTAGGAATTCTTTTTGTCCCATCTCTCCAAGGTGCGGATTTTTCCTCAAATAGAGCCTGATAATACAACCTGTGGCTGTGATTCCAGATGCTGCAATATCCGAGATTGGATTTGTTTATACTGCTGCTTTAATAGCTGTTTGCTCAACTGGGGCACAGAAGCTGGTGGTAGACTATGAATTTGTTGCGCCCAGTTTTTCAACATTTGGCGCTGAGTTGGCTCGATGCGACTGCTGAGAACGTTGGTGCAGGAATTTGGTGCTTCCAGAGTAAAGAAAATCAAAGGATAGTGTTCATTTTCAGCCAGCAAACTTACCAGCCTAAGATTTTGGGGATTTTGCATATCTAAGTAGCAGGGTAGCCACTTAGGAGCCAATTGCCGATTGTAGAGTACAGTCACCCACAACAGCATTGGATGAGGGGATGTCATGAAGATAAACTGGTTGTAACGGGTAGAAAGGGCATAGTTTTTGATTTCTTGTTTAGGCAACATTAACCATAGGGCTGTCATAGTTCCCTGTGCGGTGTCTAGAAGCTGGGGAAAAACAATTTCTTGAATTGGTTTATTTTGAGGCCACAAAAGTTTCTGACAGCTTTGTTCTACTGTAACTGGTAAACCTGAATCTAAAGGACGGGTAAGGATGGAACTAGAGGCTAAAGTTGTAGGTATACTGGGACAATAAGACTCTTCCAAACCGTTTAAAACTTGCAAAATTTGAGCGATATTTTGGGGGCGATCGCAAGATTTTTTAGCAAGACAAGACATGATTAAATTATTTAGCTTCTGAGGTATTTTAAGAGTGGGTTTAACATCTGCGATCGCTTTTGGTTGTTCAAATTGATGTGCTTTATACCAAGCGCCAAAGTAATCAGTTTCTGGTTGCCAGGGTTTTTTGCCTGTGAGCATTTCAAACATCATCACACCCAGGCTATAAATATCTGAGCGACTATCTAATTTTTCCCCATCTAGCTGTTCTGGAGAACAGTAGGGTAAAGTGCCATTAAATCCCCTGTTTGTACTAGTTTTTGATGTATAATTCAAAAATCTAGCAATACCAAAATCGAGAATTTTAACTAACTGACCCAATATCGGATCAGGAATAACTAAGATATTGGCAGGCTTAATATCTCTATGAACCAAAGGACAAATCTTACCATCAATATTAATGCCTTGATGGGCGCACTGTAAGCCCAAACAAATTTGGCGGGAGAGAGTCAAAAACATGGGCATTGGTAGCGGAATTAAATCCTTTAAACTCTTCCCACATAGATATTCCATGACATAGTATGGTTTTCCTTTCTCATTCACACCATAATCATACGCCCGCACTATATGTAAGCTCTTTTGACTCAAAACTGCACTCATTAAAGCTTCACGAGCAAAGTCTTGTTCCATCTTGTTATCTACAACAGTTTGAGTCAAAAATTTGATAGCAACTGGTATGCCTCCTAACAAAATATCATTTGCTAAAAAAACTTCACCCATACCACCGCTACCAATTAATTGCTTGAGTTGATAACGATTGGCAAGCAAGCCCGTACTACTTGGAGATGTAAATAAGCTCTTATTCACTTTATTCACCTCTGCTGCTGAGTCTATTTAAAGTTAACAATACACACATAAAAATATCATTAGGTAATGGTAGCAAGCATTTTGATTGCAAATTTTCAAGAACGTGATAAAAGTTTTAAAAACATCTCCAAAAATTTATCCATCCAATTTTTGAAACCTTCTGTCTCAGATTTTTGATCTGCGGCTAACTTTCGTAAGATGTCTAACTTTAGCTTTTCATAATCTGTTTTTAGAAGATTTTTGGCTTGATTAGACAGAATTAATTCATTTGAAGGCTGACTCATGTCTAAGCAATCTATAAGTTGCTGGCGCTGGTTAGCTGTAAGGTTTAAAGTTGTTACATGAGCGCAACGAGTTGGATCTTCTATGGCAAAAAATAGTAGATGATAGTAACCTACTTCTGCTAAAGTACGTGCTATATTCTGGCCCTTATTATCTTTCAAATCCAGAAAATAAGGTAGCCACTTAGTCATAGAAGGTTGGGCGTCGTATAGTACTGTTACCCACAATAGCATTGGGTAAACATTCATTTGACTTATAAATTCAGTACCATGTATTTTATCCAAAAATCTTGTAATCTCTTGTTTGGGTAACATTGCCCAAAAAGTTGGTATAGCTCTTTCAGTCGTTTGTAGTAAATGGGGAAACCCAATTGGCGCAATTGGTTTATTTTTAGGCCAATTCTTCTGCAAGCACTCTTTTTCTGATAATAAAGTTGCAGGTACTAATTGAACCGGACATGAAAGTTTAATAATATCACTGTTGTTACTAGGAATACCATCATTAATCTGAAAATGAATTTTTTTTAAATCTTCTAATATTTGGTTGATATGTTGAGGGCGATCGCTTACTTCTTTAGCTAAACAACTCATCACTATTTTTTCTAACACCTGCGGTATTTTGACTTGCGGGTTCACTTCCTCAAGCGTAGGTGGAATTTGAAAGCGATGCGCTTGATACCAAGTACCAAAAGAGTTACTTTTTGTCTGAATCTGAAATGGATGCTTTCCTGTCAGCATCTCAAACATTAGTACTCCCAAACTGTAAATATCAGAGCGCACATCTAGCAATTTGCGCCCTTCCATGTGTTCTGGAGAACAGTAAGGTAAACTGCCAATAAAAGAATCTGTCAGAGTCATTCCACTTCGCTCTGTTAAAAACTTGGCAATACCAAAATCTAGTATCTTAACAATTTCTCGTTGTTTATTATCTTCAGTAATGAATATATTTTCTGGTTTTATATCTCTATGAACAATAGGATAAATCTCTCCTTTGAGGCTGATACCTTGGTGGGCACATTGTAAGCCTAAACAAATTTGATTACAAATCTCTAAAAAATTCGATATTGTTAATGGCTGAATTTTGAGAATTTGTTTGAGATTTTTTCCTTGGAGGTATTCCATTACATAAAATGGAGTTTTATCCTCGGTAACGCCGTAACTTAAAATGCGAACAATATGTTTACTTTTGCGACCCAATTGAGCGCCAATGAAAATCTCTCTGGCAAAGCGTTGGGACATGTGCTGGTTAGCCAAATTAAATGATAAGACTTTGACTGCGATCGGCATACCACCTTTAGCAGTATCTTCTGCTAAATAAACTCTACTCATGCCCCCTTTGCCAATCAAATCTCTGATTAAGTAGCGATTATTTAAAAATTGTCCAATGTAATCGTCTAATTCTGCTTTTTGCCCTACCATATTCTCAACTTTACTTGGTGACATAAAAATCATTTATGAAAAATATTGTTGGCAAAATACTTGAATAAATCTAGCTAATTATTAAATTTAAATTTAAAAATGATCAAAATTTGTAGAAAACTAATCATCTTTTGTAATCATGGTTAATATGTTTGCAAAATTTCCTAACCATTGTCTAACATATTTATTAAGGAGTACGGTTGAGAAATTACACGGAAACTACAAATAAGCTAGATAAAGCTGCCTAGTAGATTCCGTGAATACACAGGAGAAAGTAAATGGCAGTAAAGACCCGATACCTCTGTACAACTAACGGTTGAGATTCGGGAGTAAACGGCGTAATAATCTGATTAGTGATGTTTCAATTTTAATTTTAAAGGCTAGTATCTGGGTGCGTTGCAGGACGTTAAAGTTGTTATCGCTGATGAGAATTAATGATTGCTGACCATCAGGTAGTTTAGGGCCAAGAGTTAAGCCTTCGATGTTGTCTAGCAGTACATCTAGGGTTCTCAAATCTAACAACAATTTTTTATGAACTGTTTTAATATTCTTAGAGCCAACTGCTAAAAGGCTATCTATCTTATAAATATCATCAGCTCCTTCTAAAGAAACCTGAAATAGGGAAATAGCAAATCCTAAACCAGTAAAAGACCGTTCTAAACTTAGGAAGTGTCCTTGATTATCGAGAGCAAGTAAATCAGGTAATCCACTAGCGAATTTGCCAGTCACATTCAAAAAGGGGGAAACTGGTTCTGTTTGGTAAAGAAATTCCTTTTCTGGCTGGTTGTTGAGCAAGTTGTATTGCAAAATCCGGCAAGGAGTACCGATGTTAGCTTTGGCTGCGACACCATCTTGAATTAGAGCATTTTCGGTGGCTGTGAATAGATGCTTTTTATCGGGTGTGATGGTGAGGGTTTCAAAAGCCAAATTGTTGCGGATACCTTTTTGATTACTTTTATCTGGCAAAAATTTGTTTGGTATGGGAAGTGTTGCAATTTCTCTACCAGAAGATAGTGAGAACTCTTTAATAAAAGGATTAATTAATTTTGCAGCATCGCCTTCAGAAGAAATAAATACAGTTGCTTTATTAGTTAAGGCAATACCTTCTGTATCAGTTTCACCAGGGCGAAATGTTTGAGCATTTTCATTTAATAATGTGGTTACATTGACAGGAACAACTCTACCCTGTTGTAAGGAACCCTTGCTTAAGTCGATTGTCAGGGTGTATAAACGGGCATTAGCTTTTTGTCCACGGTCATCGGAAATACCATAATAAAAGTTGTTTTTGGCATCATAGGTAATTCCAGATAAACCTCCAATTTGAGTTTTTTGTAAGTTTAAACCCTTTGCTAAAGTAGCTTCTCCGATAAAGTCTATGCTACTGATTTCAACAGCATTTATAGGTAAAAATTTTAATAAAAGGATGATAATTATAATTGTGATAAAGAAGTAAATAATTCGTGGAATTTTGAAGATATTTTTCATTAGCTGCATAGATTTTTGCTTGAAATGGGAAAATTACAAATAAGATATCACGCTGAAGCAAGCAGGGTTGCACATCTGTGCGCCGCTACAAATAATATGTATTCAAACTAATTGAAAATCTTTAAAAAATACGAAATTACTTAAGCTAGCCGCAAACCATATTCATCCTGAAAAAAGTTTACAAGCCAGTTTTTCACTCTGAGGGTAGCGCGACAGTCATCTTCGTTGTAGCTTTGAATAATTTCTAGTAAGCTGCGATCGCCTGTTTCTAGCCACTGATCATACCAGTAAATACATTTAGCACCACTAGCTTCTTTTTCCCGCCACTCGAATCCTAACCAACGAGCGATCGCTTTCAGGGCATAACTTTCTACAGGCAATGCTACACTTTGGGTTAATTGTTCATACACATCCACAAATCGACTCAGTACAGGACGCACTAAGGAGGAAGGAGTTTTGTAAAGCTTTGCCAACCGTTTGACTGTATCAAACTCGTAGACACAAAAATGGTAAATTGGCGCTTCGGGATATTGCCAAACTAAATCCAAAAATTGCTGCCAAACTAATTCTTCGTCTTCTGGTTTATCTGCTAAAAACGAATAAAACTGTTCTGTATTGGCAAGTCTATCAACGACCAAAACCCCCAAAAGATAATTTAAATCTAAGTCTGGTTGTGCTTCAATATCAAAGTAAAGCTCTATAGGTGCTGTGAATGTAATATCTTTTATTGGTAGCGGGTAGGGTAATATTAACGGTCGTTTTTCCAATGCAGATTGAGCTTGCACTATCAGCTTGGGCGCTACTTCCCTGTCAAAACCAACTAGGTTTTCTAAGGTGCTGGGACTGGTGTTAGCGAGAGATTCTAGTGTGGTGATGGCTACGTCTTGCAGTTGAGTGTAGCGAATGGGTGTTACACCTGGTAATAGTGAGAGATGTTTTTCAGATTGAGCGATCGCATAACATTGACTATACCAATGGCAAAGATTGCACTTTTGCCGAGAAATAAACACCTCTGGCGGATTCGGTAATTCTAAAACTTGAATAAACTCCTCCAGAATCTGCTGCATCCGTGGTGTCCATTTGAGCAAATCCACAGGATAATTTCTATCCTTGGTACGCAATATCAGCCAAGCTGTTTCTGGTGCAAAGTCCTGTACTGTTGCCAATACTTGGGCGTGAAATGCGGCAACAACTTGATATTCTTGCTTAGGGCGCTTACCGAGTTCAATACTAGCCGGAACGTACATCCAATCTCCAAAGCAAGATTTTCCTGGCCGTTTGACGAGTAAATCTGGACGACTTAGCAGGGTGTATCCTTCAGAATAAGTTGCTAACAGTACTCCCTTATAGATGTACTCAACCCCATCCTGCATCAATTCTAAAGTTGCTGCCTCTGCCGCTTCCCAGTTTCCATAAGAATAATCTGGTTGGTGATAAGTCACCTTTGCCAAAGCACTCAGATGATGAGCGATTTTGTCCTGTTGTAGTTTCCGCAGCAACTCATTGGGAGCATCACGCTGACTTTTGTCACCGTGGATATCTAGAAAAGTCCGACGTTTACAGCGTTGGTATTGCAGTAGGAGTTCAGCATTAATTAGCATTCTTTTAAGTTAACAAGAATTAGTAGAGTCTGGGAATAACTCAGACAACTAATGATGGAGTGGGAGAATGGAGGAGATGAGGAGGATGAGGGAGATAAGGGAGATGAGTAAAAAATAACTAACAATCAATAGACCTCTTGCATAAATCAAACAATTTGAACCCCACCCCGCCAAAGCTACGCTTTGTCTCCCCTCCCCGCTCTTCGAGAGGGGTTGGGGGTGGGGTGTTAGGGACTTTTGCAAGAGGTCTAATGACTTTTGACTAATCCAAAATCTACAATCTAAAATCTAAAATTGGTATGACCAGTACTTCTGCCACACAAACCAGGTTGCATAGCCATCGAGAGCAATTTCCGGCTTTAGCAAATAAGATTTATTTCAATTATGGGGGGCAAGGGCCGATGCCCCAAAGGGCAATGGATGCGATCGCCCAAACTCAAGCTTATGTTCAGCAAATAGGCCCCTTTGGTAATGAGGCGTATCGCTGGATAGCGCCCCAGACTCAAGCTGCTAGAGTTGCGATCGCTTCAGAGTTAAATGCACCAAGCGAAACAATTACTCTTACGCAGAATGTCACTGTTGGCTGTAATATCGCCATGTGGGGCATCGAGTGGCGTGCTGGCGACCATATACTGCTTTCAGACTGCGAACACCCAGGCGTAATTGCCACAACACAGGAAATCTCACGGAGATTCGCGGTGGAAGTTACCACCTGTCCCCTAAAGGCAACTTTAAATGAGGACGACCCTGTAAAAGTCATTGCCCAGAACTTACGCCCTAATACCCGTCTTGTAATATTAAGTCATGTTTTCTGGAATACTGGTCAAGTTTTACCTCTTGATAAAATTGCCGAAGTATGCAGGAATAATCATTCTTTCCTACTGATAGATGCTGCCCAATCTGCTGGTTTGTTGCCTTTAAACTTGACAGAATTGGGTGTAGATTTTTATGCTTTCACTGGTCACAAATGGCTATGTGGCCCTGCGGGTGCTGGTGGCTTGTATGTCCGACCAGAAGCACGAGAAAGTCTGAAACCTACGTTTATTGGTTTGAATGGCATTGTTGTGGATAGTCAATCTCAGCCTGTAGATTGGCTTCCCGATGGGCGACGATACGAAGTATCTACATTAGCTTATCCGTTGTATGTTGGGTTACGAGAGGCGATCGCAATCCATCAGCAATGGGGAACCTCACAGGAACGTTACGAGCAAATTTGCCAAAACAGTGACTACCTTTGGCGGCGCTTAGTGGCATTACCTGATGTCAAGTGTCTGCGAACTTCCCCACCCGAAAGCGGTATAGTATCCTTCCAACTCATAAATAATCAGCCCCAGCCTCATCTCAAGTTGGTGCAATTTTTAGACTCACAAAGAATATTAACTCGGACAATTGCCGATCCTAGCTGTATACGCGTTACCGTCCATTACTTTACTTTAGAATCGGAAATCGACCAATTGATTGAGGCGATTCAAAGTTTTTGCAAAATTAATTAAAAGTTAGGAGTTATAAGTTATCAGTCTGGGAATTGTAATTTTAACTCCTAACTCCTAATACCATTCCGCTATGAAGATGCACTTAATATTTGATTAAACGAACCGCCCTTCGGGTTCACCAGTCGCCTACGGCGGGAAACCCGCCTACAGCGCTGGTTCACCAAGTACGCCAAGTACGCCAAGGAATAATGAGCAATTATTACGTGCAAGTTTACAGAGAATTGGTATAACTCCTAACTCCTAACTCCTAACTCCTAACTTGAAAATGGAACGCCCAATCTTATACTTAGCCATAACTAACCACGGCTTTGGTCATGCTACCCGCATTGCTTCTGTAGCTGCGACAATTCAAAAATTATGTCCAGAAGTTCTGCTAATTCTGGTAACTACTGCCCCACGCTGGTTGTTAGAGTGCTACATAGAAGGCGATTTTATCTATCGTCCCCGTGCATTTGATTTGGGTGTGGTGCAAACCGATAGTTTGACAATGGATAAAGTAGCGACTTTAGAAAAGTTGCTGGATATTAAGAAGCATCAAAATTCGTTGATTGCCTCAGAAGTCAATTTTATCCGCCAAAATCGCGTTAATCTCATCTTGGCAGATATTCCCTTCCTCGCTCCTGGGTTTGCCAAAGGTGCAAATATTCCCTGTTGGATGATGAGTAACTTTGGCTGGGACTTTATCTACCGAGATTGGGGAGGTGAATTTACCGCAGTTGCAGATTGGATTAGTGATTGGTACTCAAAATGCGATCGCTTATTTCGTCTCCCCTTCCACGAACCTATGCAAGCTTTTAACAATATCACAGATGTCGGCTTAACAGGCGGTTCTCCCCGTTACTCTGCTGATGATTTACGTTCTCTTTGGGGAATAACTGCACCAGTAGAAAAAACTATTTTATTGACCTTTGGCGGCTTGGGTTTACAGCAAATTCCCTACGATAACCTGCGGCGATTTCCAGATTGGCAATTTATCGTCTTTGATCAATCTGCCCCTGATTTGCCTAATTTAGTTAAAATTGATGACCGCAAATACCGCCCTGTAGATTTTATGCCTATTTGTGGGCGAGTCGTTTCTAAACCTGGTTACAGTACTTTTGCTGAAGCCACGCTATTAGGAGTACCTATTGTTACCATCCCCCGTGAGGACTTTGCCGAAGCAACTTTTATAATAGAAGGCATAACAAATTATAACCAGCATCAAATCATTACCCCATCTGACTTTTTTCAAGGGACTTGGGATTTTCTGCGTGAGTTACCTCAATCGCTAAAGCAATCTGAACTAATTGCTAAGGATGGTAATGAAGCGATCGCTCATGCTGTAATTAATTATTTCGAGTCGAATAAAGTTCTTCAAAACAACATACATTAATAATGGAAGATCCGACAATAGACGAAGAAACGTTGGAATTAGCCGCTCAAGATGTGCGTCGAGTGATTGAAAGACAAAAAGAAGAACGGCAAATTTTAATCACTCAAATGAACATCCTATTTGTCACAAACACCGCATTATTAAGTTTTCTAACAATATCTAGACTAATTGCAATATTTAGTTTTCTCAGTGTAGTAGAAATATTATTACTAATTTTTAACTTTATGCTACTAATACGATCTTTATTGCCACGCAAATTTTTTGTCAGCCCCAACCTAGAAACTGACGATTTTCAGAATAAATATTTGAAGTTTTCACCTCAAGAATACCAGTCACAGATGTTAGTTAACTTGAGAGAGACTTATAATGAAAATCAGAAGCAAGTAGAGAATATTTCTCAATCATTGACATATGCTACTTTTGTAACTGCCGGAATCGCATTTGTTGCCTTGTTACATAAAGTAACAGTTTATTTCATTCCTGAACTACAAAAACTATGAATACCAAC
This sequence comes from Nostoc favosum CHAB5714, assembly GCF_020829495.1. GTDB lineage: Bacteria > Cyanobacteriota > Cyanobacteriia > Cyanobacteriales > Nostocaceae > Nostoc > Nostoc favosum. Next base: position 108,398 of record NZ_JAIVFQ010000008.1, read on the forward strand.
CAAGACGATATAACATCCTCTAAAAAGAGTTTACAACTGCCAGAGCCAGATCGGGCTAACATTACAGCTTTATCTCACAATCTGCCTAACACACCTATCATCCCCGATGTCCTCAAAGAGTTTGTAAATGCGGTGTTAAGTCTCTTTAGCAGAAGACATACTCAGTCTAACGATCAAGCAACGGCAGAACAACAACCAAATCAAGCAGACTGAACGGCTAATTAGCTTTTACTGTCATCAATAATTACTGTTTTAAATGACTCACTACCAAAAATTACTAAAAATTTCCACCACTGGTAAATCTTTTTACAACATCACTGCAAAAATTGAAGCCACAGTTGCAGAATCGGGAGTTGAAACTGGTCTTTGTACTCTATTTTTACGCCACACTTCAGCCAGTTTAGTCATCCAAGAAAATGCTGATCCCGATGTCCTTGTGGATTTAGCTAACTTTATGGCAAAACTTGTGCCAGAATCGGGAAAATACATTCACGATGCAGAAGGCCCCGATGATATGCCGGCACACATTCGTACCGCACTCACCCACACTTCTGAACATATCCCCATCAATCGTGGTCATTTAGTACTGGGAACTTGGCAGGGAATTTATATTTGGGAACACCGCCAGCACAGTCATTTAAGAGAATTGGTTGTCCATATTTCTGGATAGGCGATTCTCAAGTTTTATTTATTTAAGGTAGAGTTCTGTAGAGTTTAAATACTCTAGTTATCCAGCTTACCTTTTGGCTATAATCTCATAAACTCGCGGTAATATACATGAAATAAATTTTGCAGCGATCGCTTTGTCATGAAAATTAATTTGATACATGCTAAATAATTCATGTCAATTTGTAAATTAAAAAGTAAAGTTTATTTGTGATTATTTAAAACCCTACTTATTTCGATATAAACTAATATTTATTGTAAGCTGTCTGGGCTATTTCAATTACTATGAAGCAAGAACTGACACCAACTCATATTTTCCAATTTATTGATGAAATCCTTGCCCAACAGTCTATTAATCTATTATCACTTAATCCCCAGAAAACATTAATTACCAGTTTTGCAGAATTGGAAAATTTAATTACTGAACAAAACACTGATATTGAACTCCTCATAACCCTTCAAGAAACTCTCGAAAGCATAGTCCGTACTCAGTTGCAAAACTTCCCAGAAAACATATTCTGGGATTTTGATTTTCTGGTAAGTAGTATGCTTAGGCAGGCTTTAGTAGCAGATGAAGGTGCTATAGCTTTTTTAAAATCTTTTGGTAGAAAGATGGTTTCTCTTACAGAAATGTTCGGAAATAAAACGGAAATGCGCTTCCGTTACGTTCACGATTTTATGTATGGGTTTGAGTGGGCAAGATGGGTACAAAAAGAGCCACAAAAACGCGCATATATAGAGCCTTTTAGTCTGGTTTTTTTGGATTATTTGCTCGTCAAAGGGAAAGAACTTTTACAACGGATTAATCACGGTCAGGTTACATCTTATAAACTATGTGACACAGGCTACCGTAATCCCTTCACTTTTTCTCGTGAACCAGAAGATGAATATCGTCTGTTAACTTGTCTTGCTGAAGAAGAACTTATCCCAGTAGCAGTGTGGAACTGGAATGCCAGCCCTGTCTGGAACAAACCTTTCCAAGAAATGCGCCAGCAATTAGCATTAAAATTAAATATTCAACCACAGAAACACTGATTAGCAATTAAAAATTAAAAATTGCTGAATAAAATAATTATGAAAATTGCTGACTTAATTACTTGGTTTGAAGCATGGGCAAATCCCGCTTGGTGTGAAAGCTGGGATAATTGCGGCTGGCAGATTGAACCAGGAGTGTTGCAGGAGAAAGCACGGGTTTTGGTATGTTTGACACCGACTTTGGCAGTAATGCAGGAAGCGATCGCTCTAAATGCTAATCTAATATTTGCCCATCATCCCTTGATTTTTACTCCTCCCAAATCTTTACGTACTGGTGAAGCGATCGCAGAAATGGTACGGTTGTCTTTTACCCATAATATTGGTGTTTACACTGCCCACACCAATTTTGACCAAGTGCAGGATGGTACTGCTGACGTTTTAGCTCAAATTTTAGAACTCAAAGAAGTTACTCCAATACAACCTACACAAGCAGGGTTAGGATATGGTCGTATTGGTTTGCTAGAGCCATTTCTAACATTACAGGAATTACTCGCAGCCATTCAAGGGCGACTTGCTCCCCCTAATTTGATTTTTTCCCCAAGTGCTGATTTACAGCAAACAATTTCACGAGTTGCTGTTTTGGGTGGTTCGGGGGCTAGTTTCATTTCAGCCGTCGCTAAAACTGGTGCCCAAGCTTATCTGACTTCTGACTGTAAGTTTCATCAGTTTCAAGAAAGCCGCGATCGCAATCTCATTTTAATCGATGCCGGACATTACGCTACCGAACGTCCGGCTTGCGATCGCTTGGCGCAAAAATTCCAGTCCTTAAACCTAGACTGGGTGCAATTAAGTCAAAAGGATGAAGATTTCCGCCAGTTTTTTGCTTGATTGCTTATGTTTCACTACATTTTTAAGATACTCGCTTAAAAATTTCCCTATCTTTTAATATTGTTAAATTATGTGCCCTCTCCGTACCGAGGCTAAAGTTTTTTGTAATATCAATCTCCGTATGTTAATAGATAGATGCACCTAAATATCATATTGTCACCGCTTGTTGTGATCTAAATCACTAATTAGGTGTAATGATAATCACATGCTATTCATGTTCCATATCAATTAGGATCAGAGGGAAATGTTCCACACTTGACATAGCAATTTGTTTACTCTGTCCTAACCAAGATGATTCGCACACTCGTTGAATCTGCTTTCCAAACTGGATATCTTAGTGTTGAATCTGAAGGATTACTCCATCAAGTGCTAGTCACTAAATGCTGGAAGGAAGAGGATTTGTCAGCCCTCGCAGCCCTATACGATGCAGTTCGGGCAGGTAAAATTAAAAGAGAAGCGTCCTCGTCGAACGTGCTTATGGAATTTCCGCTACCGTATAAATCTTGCTGATACTCCAAAATAAGTGGAGGGTAATTTTCTCATGTTTCCCCTCTGCCCCCCATTTCTTTTGCCCCTGAAGCTTCTGCCCCTACTCCGTTGCCTTTTCCTTAGCTATCATCAGGCAAAAACCTTCAAAACTCAAAATTATTTAGGTGTTGTTGTTGAAAATCATCAAGGTCAGCAAGAGAATGAGTTAAGATCAGATACACATGGGTAAAAGTAAAACCAAGTCCCCGGACTTCCCAGCAATGCCAATGATTAAAAGTAGGCAAGTTAAACAACCGCAATCAACGATTGGTTTGGAGTATTCTTTATTACATAATAGTAACAAGGACTCACCAGCAAATATCAACCTGGTTAGGACAGGTTCCGAATTGTTTGACTTCGATGAAGCAGACATTGAGTAAAATGAGCCGGAGGGAGATTGAGTTCATTGCTAAAGCAAGCATTGATTTATGACCCTAAATTTCCTAATATTTGACAACTACAAGCAAGTCTTGGGATTGGGTGATGAAGCGTACTTGTTCTCAACGGTGAAATTAACCTCTTAAAGGTGTAATGTAATTGGGTATAACCCAGATTTTCACAGGTTTAACTACGTTGTTTAAAAAGGCAGAAACAGTACATGCTACACCGCAAGATTTATCAACTCTGTTGCGATGGGCGCGAGGTATGTGTTTTCTTGCGGGACCAGCAACGCTGGATTGAACGCGCCCGCATCATCGACATAGAGGGAGATTTAGTGACCCTACGCTATGAAACAGAAGAAGAGGACGAAGTTTGTTCTTGGGAAGAAATGGTTCGCCTCGAGAGCATTGGTGCTGTAACGCAAAAACTAGCTTCAGTACCACGCGGTAATGTGGAGCCTTTGATGACTGAAGATTGTCCCGAAGCCGAACGCATCCACAACCGTTACACTGACTCGAATCCAGAATAATCAGTCATTAGTTAGTTAGTAGTCATTAGTCATATCATCTCCGCCAAGTTACCCATAATAAAAGAACCCCACCCCCAACCCCTCCCCGCTTGCGGGGAGGGGAGCGAAAGCGTAGCTTTTGCGGGGTGGGGTTGGGGGTATTATGCTTAATTTCCCGGACATCATATCATTAGTGAGCCAGCGCGGTCTTGGGGGTTTCCCTCATGAGCGACTGGCGTTAGCGCAGCGCTAGCGAGGCACGAGCGTCACCCGTAAGGGTCATTAGTCATTAGTCATTAATTAAAAATGGCAAAGGGCATCGGATTAATGACTATTGGCTATCATTCAAACCTTCAAAAGCAGGACAGTAACCTTCTAGAGTTACCTTAAAGTTATACAACGGGGAAGCTGGATTCCAACATCGCTGCCCCCTTTGATGTCGGCAAGTACCGCAACAGTCTACATCTGTCCATGTATAGCGATCGCTATTTTGGTTGAGCAATTCTCGTTGAGACAATCCCCTCAATACTAGTTCTTCGCCTTGCCAACGAGCTTCGATCAAACCAGTATCAGCAAACTGCCGCCAACGAGGATCGGTAGTAATCACATCGGCTAGGGTGATTGTGATTACTGTTCCCAACTCTGTCAGTTCGCCTTCGTAATTAGTTTCTGGTGCTGCGGGTTGTAAAAATGTATCGCCGATAGGCAATTCTACTAAAGTGTTAGCCGCCGGGGAATGTATATGATAGCGGTTTTGCAACTCCTCTAAGCTAGTCAGGTCTGCCAAGTAGGCAGGAGAACCGTGAATAAAAATGACGTGCTGGGGTCGCAAATTATGAATTAGTTGCGTAGTACCAGGGCCATCACTATGTTGAGCCAAGAGATAAGTTTCAACAGTGGTGGGTGCTAAATATTCTTTATTAACTTTTATATCAATTTTTTCTGGTAGGAGAATTAGCCAAGGGCCAGTGTCTAGTTGGCAGTGCTTACCTAAATCATCTGTAGAGTCGGTGAGGACTATACAAGGTGACTTACCCACACTGGGACGATGTTCTGCTTGTAAACGACGCACGCGGGGACGCACCCGTTCATCCCAAAATAAGGGTTGATGGCGGGCAAAGTTCTGTACAGATGGGGGAAGGTGGGGTAGCAGTTCTAAGTAGGCATCACACCCAGTAGCGACAGCACCATCTACCCAGATATCTAAATCTCGTCCGGTGAAGTGGTGATGAGAGCGTAAGAGCATTAGTAGTTCTTGACCCAATCCTAAAGCAGGAGTGGGAAGGATCACAGAACAATGGTCAGCGATCGCGCGATTAATTCTTTCTGCTAGTTGATTTTCTTGGTTGCGGCGGTGAGGATGACGGGATGTGCCATAACTGCCTTCAATGATTAGCACATCCAAGTCTAATCCTCGCAGTTCCTCCAAGCGCAAACCTTCTACTAACCGGGAGTTTGACAGGAAAAAATCTCCTGTATACAGTAGCTTATAAGTACGCTGCTTAGTGGTGTAGGTAAGGAGAATTGCCACAGCCCCCGGTAGATGCCCTGCGGGGAATAATTCTGCCACCAAACCATCTTGGAATTCCACAGGCGATCGCAACGGCAAGGCATGACAAAATTCGGAAATTTTCTCAGGATCTTGGTCTAGCCAATTCAACGGCAGTAACTTGCTGGTTACTTCGCTACCATAAATAGGTAACTTTGGAAAAGCTTTATGTAGTGCCAGTAAGCCTCTGGCGTGATCTGGGTGGGCGTGACTAATCAAAACGAAATCTGCTGGTGAGGGCGAACCAACTCCCCGTACCGACTTAGTAAGCTCCTTCGCCAACGATGAAATATCCTCCAAACCACAATCCAATAGGATGCGGTGTGGGCCCATTTTCACCAATAAACACACGCCCTCATCGTAATGCTGGACACTATAGGGGAAACATTCTAATTCAGTACCCCCTTCCGCAGCATCTACGCGAGAGGATGCCGACAGATTATCCCTCATGCTCTCCTCCCCTCAAACCTCATCATCATGGACATATCCCAAAAGCCAAAAATTACACAAATTTTGGTTTTGTGACTTAGGGGTAAGTTTTATCGTGCGCCCCTACACCCTGAGAATACAGATTTTTGATTGGGGAGGACGCCTTCACTGAACCCGCACTGATTCAGAAAGGTGGACTAACGAGAAGCCATCAAACTACTAGCTCAAGGATGCCTCTTGTTTATTTTCCCTTTGCAAGTTCTGAACGCTCTTAACCAACTCACCCTACGGGAAGTCGCCCAAGCATTTACAGATTTATCTCAATGTGCAGAGCCATTGCCGTGATAGTTATCTGAATCATAGAATCCATTTTTCGTACCAAAAAATAAGCACGAAAGCGTAAAGATAACTGTCAATCCAGCTAGAATCAGCTTTACATCCATTTTTTTGCTGCCCCTTACTTAAAGACTTTCCTATATTAATTTAGTGCTTCCGCAATCAAATGTAATCACTAGAAAATCTTTACTATGCTTATGTGGATTGGGCAATAGGTAAATTTACCGCAATCAGTCAGATTGTAGAACCTTTCGGTTCACCTGTCCATTGATCTAGATGTAAAGCAATATGACACCAGGAGCAATCCTCTACACCCTCTAAAAATCCTCAGTAGTTAGGATTGACCCACTGTTCAAATAAGCTTTTGAGGCTCTTTAGATACAACCTTTAATAATTTACTAAACTTTACTAAAAACGCTCTCTTCATCCAAAATTAGTACAGCACGGCGTAAATAAACATACCATTTCAAATGGCGCAAAAGCTTGGAATACAATTATGCGTGACTTTTGACTTTTGACTTTTGACTTTTGACTTCCGCCTTGCGGTACTAGTCTAAACGCCAAACCCAAGCCGTCACCTTAATATTAAAAACAGGAGCAATTATTTCCCAACCCCTCAATAAAAATACCTGTGTTGTATGAGTATCGAACGACTTCCCCAAAAACACTATCCCAAGGCTGAAATTGGGCGGCGAGGTATGGCATTGGGGCTTGATTTCCTTGGTGTCTGGTTAGTCAGTTCCCTACTGGGAGGCGGCGATATCGGGATTCAATTTGTGCAAATCCTCGTTTTTGTGATACTTTGGCTGATTTTGCGGGTGCTGGTGGTATACAACAATCAAGGGCAAAGTTTAGGGCGTTGGGCGTTCGATTTAAAGGTATTGGAAGTTGAAGATGGGGAAGTAGTGGGCAGAGTTCCAGATTTGCTCTCATTGGTGAAGCGAGAGGCGATCGTCGGCTTGGGTGCCCTTTTAGTGTCAATTGCCCTGAGCAATATTAGAGCCAATCCCACTGCTATACTGCTAGTACTTCCCCTAGCAATTGATTGTGGGACTGCCTTATCTGATGCCCAGATGCGGCAGGCTTTACACGATCGCTATTGTGGAACTTTCATAGTTTCGTCGCGTCGTGGCTACTCGCTCGATATAAAAATTAAAAGATTAGTTGATAATATGCGGCGGAATGTGAGAAGATAGTCATTTGTGTTAATTCTCTTCAGGCTTCACTGTTTGTAAGATTATGGCTAAGAGTAAAGGTGCCCGCATTATTGTGACACTAGAGTGTACCGAGTGTCGGACAAATTCAGACAAGCGTTCTGCTGGTGTTTCACGTTATACCAGCACCAAGAATCGCCGCAACACCACTAATCGGCTAGAACTGAAAAAGTTCTGCACCCACTGCAACAAACATACCGTTCACAAGGAAATTAAGTAGAGATGAGTTATTTCCGTCGTCGCCTTTCTCCGATCAAGCCAGGAGAACCAATCGATTATAAAGATGTTGATTTACTGCGTAAGTTTGTCACCGAGCGGGGTAAAATATTGCCACGTCGGATTACTGGGCTTACATCTCAGCAACAGCGAGAGTTGACATTAGCAATTAAACGTTCGCGGATTGTGGCTTTGTTGCCATTTATCAATGCGGAAGGCTAAAAAGAGGAGAGACGCGATTAATCGCGTCTGTACAGGAGAGACGTGATTAATCGCGTCTGTACAGGAGAGACGCGATTAATCGCGTCTGTACAGGAGTTAAGAATCAAAACTCCTAACTCCTAACTCCTAACTTAAAACTATTTAAACTGTTCACCAAATTAAAGTGCGAGAGTTGTGGAGAAGGGGACGCTAGTTGAATTTAGGGTTCAAGGCGATCGCCGTCTGGGCATCGTAGAACGTCCAGACGGTAAAACCCGCTGGTTTGTGGTAGACGAACGTGGTCAATCCCACAGCCTCGCGCCTAGACAAATAACTTATACAGTTACAGGACAGACGTACAAGCCCTCAGAGATTGCCAATTTTCTGGAGCAGGTCAAGCCTTATTTAGATCCATCTAGCTTAGAAGTGGCTTGGGAACTACTGGTTGAAGATGGGGAAACAGTCACCCCTGAGCAAATGGCGAATCTGCTATTTTCTGAATCAACTGCGCCTCCTTGTTACGCCGCCCATTGCTTGTTATCCGACGACAAACTTTATTTCAAGCAAAAAGGAGACGCTTACGAGCCGCGAACTGCTGCTCAGGTGGCAGAACGCCAGCACCAGATGGAAGTAGAGGCACTAAAAGCTAAGGGACAGCAGGAATTTTTAACTCGTGTAGAGCAAGCGCTCAAAGGTGAAGCAGTAGAGTGGGGGCGCCACGATCGCCAGCGCTTAGAAGGACTCGAAAAATACGCAGCACTGCTTGCTGACACCGTGCGGACAGGGGTCAATTATGACTCCTTGGCTCGCGCTTATCCGCCAAGCGCTCCAGTATTAGAAACTATGACCATGCTGGGACGACCCACAACACCCCAAGGGGCCTTTCAACTGTTGGTGGATTTGGGTTGCTGGAGTCCTTATGAAAACTTGTTCCTGCGTCGTTCTTCAATTCCGATCCAATTTCCTAATAAGGTATTAGAAGTGGCGCAACAGCGTTTGGATTTACCGCCGATTGACTCAGATACAAACCGCCTTGATCTGACTCACCTGAAGGTCTACACCATTGATGATGAAACTACCACAGAGATCGACGATGGTCTGAGTTGGGAAGTACTCCCCGATGGCCGGGAACGCCTATGGGTGCATATCGCCGATCCCACTCGATGGTTAGTGCCAGAAGATGAATTAGATTTGGAAGCCAGAAAGCGGGGTAGTACAGTCTATTTACCTACGGGGATGATTCCCATGTTTCCAGAGGTATTGGCGACTGGGCCGATGAGTCTGATACAGGGACGGGTTTGTTGCGCCCTCAGTTTCGGGATTATTTTAGATACAAGTGGGAGAGTAGAAGATTACAGCATTCATACCAGCTTGATTAAGCCGACTTATCGTCTCACCTACGAAGATGTAGATGAAATGCTGCAATTACGGGTACAGGCAGAACCGGAAATTGCTGCGATCGCTACTTGGGCACAGAAGCGCAAAGCTTGGCGTTACGCCCAAGGGGCAATTAGCATCACCATGCCGGAAGCGATGATCAAAGTCAAAGGTGACGAGATAAATATTGACATTTTGGACGATTCCCCGTCGCGGCAAGTAGTAGCAGAAATGATGATTGTTGCCGGTGAAGTTGCGGCTCGTTATGGTAAAGCTCATAACATACCTTTGCCCTTTCGCGGTCAGCCGCAACCAGAATTACCCCCAGAAGAAGAATTGCTGCTACTTCCCGCCGGATTCGTTCGCGCTTGCGCTATGCGTCGTTGTATGCCCAAGAGCGAAATGAGCATTACGCCTCTGCGCCATGCTGGTTTGGGTTTGGATACTTACACTCAAGCAACCTCTCCCATCCGCCGTTACAGTGACTTGCTTACCCACTTCCAACTTAAAGCCCATTTGCGGGGTGAAGTTTTACCATTTTCCGCAGATCAACTTAAAGAAGTGATGATGACTGTCACCAGCATCACCCAAGAGGTGACGATGGTGGAACGCCAAACTAATAGATATTATGCTCTAGAGTATTTACGCCGTCATCCAGAGGAAACTTGGGATGTAACAGTGTTGATGTGGCTGCGGGAAGACAGCAACTTAGCCTTAATTTTGTTAGAAGATTTGGGCTTGCAGTTACCAATGGTTTTCAAACGTTCTGTGAAGTTGGGCGAACAGATATTGGTGAAAGTTAGCCACGCCGATCCGCAAAAAGATATTATCCAGTTTCAAGAAATAGTTTATCAAGAAGCCCAAACAGCAGCGAATTAATTCGTAATTCGTAATGGGCTACGCCCCGCTACGCTAACGTAATTCGTAATTATTGGTGAAACACTTGCGCGTAATTGTCTTTCTTGGTGATCTTAAATTAGCTGAGGATTTACACCCCAATTTATTCAATTACAAATTATTTTAATCTTGCTCCAACTCCTTTCGGTTAGGATATAGGGTAAATGGAATGAGGTAATAGTTGTGAATATATCTTTGACCCCAGAACTGGAGCAGTTGGTTAAGGATAAGGTTAGTAGTGGGAAATATCACTCAGTTAGTGAGGTGATGGGTGAAGCATTGAGGTTGTTAGAAGAACGCGATCGCATTCGAGATCAGCGTCTAGCAGAATTGAAAGCTAAAATCCAAGTTGGTATTGAAGAACTCGAACGTGGTGAAGGAATTGATGGTGAAGAGGTATTTGCAGAAATAGAAGAAGACATTCGACGTGCTGAAGCCCAAATGCAACAAGCTGAGGCTGCTAAATAATGAGTAGGTGTATTTTAGCGCCTTCAGCTAGATTAGATTTGAAAGAAATTAGCCGCTATATTACCCGCTTTAATCCTGGTGCGGCTCGAAAACTCAACAAAAAAATTATACAGCAGTGTAAGCTGTTGGCTAATTTTCCTAATATGGGGCAAAGTTGCGATAATTTTGCTAGCGGTTTACGGAGTTTCCCCGTAGAAGATTATTTGATATTTTATCGTCCCATTGATGGTGGTGTGGAAGTTGCACGTATTGTCAGTGGTTATCGGGATTTAGAAACAGTTTTTTTAAGTGAGGATATTCCTTAAAATTGCATTTGATCTAAGGGATTTCCCCCATCTCCTCATACCGTGCTTTTGACATCACAGCCTGGATATAGTCATTTTTACCATTGGTATAAGCCTCGCGATCGCTCCGAAAAGTTGCCGCCAAATCGCGTTTTAAAGCTTCATATCGTTTCGCCTCTTCAGGATGCCTTCTCAGATAGTCGCAAAATAGCTTGCGTTCCCAAAATTCGCTGTCAACCCCGACTATATGAACATGGTGAGTACGTTGCTTTCCGTATGGTGGCATTCCTTTCACAAAAAACATCCGTCCTGGATCTGGGTTTTCACGCCAATAAACGTATCCCAAAGATTCCAATGCCGGAATAGTAGATTTCGCATTTACTAAGGAACGGACTCCTACCATGATGTCAATAACTGGCTTGGCTGCCATTCCTGGTACTGCCGTACTCCCAATATGTTCAATTTCCACAACCAAGTCATTGCCTAGTACCTGCCAAATACGCTCGGCTTCTTGTGCAAACAAAGTCTGCCACCGTGGGTCATATTCGACTATATTTACTTCATCCATCGGTAAAATTAATTTTATCTACAGAGATTGTAGTTGGTTAAATCCTTTATTTAATTTCCATTCCAGCAATTTTATTAGTATAATAATGGATCGTGTCGAATTAAAGCTAGACCATGCCTAAACTAAAGACTCGTAAAGCCGCGGCAAAGCGATTCCGTGCCACCGGTACCGGCAAAATCGTCCGTCGTAAAGCGTTCAAAAGCCACCTTTTAGAACACAAATCTTCTGACAAAAAGCGTAGTATGCGTCAGAGTGCGCTTGTACATGAACGCGATGAACTTAACGTGCGCTTGATGCTCCCATATTTGTAAGTATTTAAGGAAATAAGTTATGACTCGGGTAAAACGCGGTAATGTAGCTCGGAAGCGCCGCAATAAAATTCTCAAACTAGCTAAAGGTTTTCGCGGTTCCCACTCAACTCTGTTTAGAACTGCCAACCAACAAGTAATGAAGGCGCTACGCAGTGCCTACCGCGATCGCAAAAAGAAAAAGCGCGATTTTCGCCGTCTCTGGATCACCCGCATCAACGCTGCTTCAAGGCAACACGGCTTGAGCTACAGCCAGTTGATCGGTAACTTGAAAAAAGCTGATATCCAACTAAATCGCAAGATGTTGGCACAATTAGCAGTCCTCGATCCAGCTAGCTTCGGCAAAGTTGCTGAACTAGCAAATCAAGCTAAAGGATAAAGGTAGCAACGGATGTATAACGGATGTAACAGATGGCAAGTAATTACTCGGTTACATCTGGCATTATCCGCCACTATTTTTTGGATATGTTGCTTTTCCATAGTGGGGACAGGATTAACTGCATCTGCCGCCGAAATGCCAGAAATTCAGCAGCGGGGCTATCTAACTGTTGCCGTTAAAGATAACTTGCGTCCGTTGGGATTTAGAGATGCCAACGGTAATTTGCAAGGCTTGGAAATTGACTTGGCACAGCAATTAGCACTTGACTTGGTTGGTAAAGCCGAGGCTGTCAAATTGGAACCTGTAGCAAATCGCGATCGCTTGTCTGTAGTCTTAGACAAGAAAGTTGATTTTGCGATCGCTAGGGTAACAGCAACTGAATCTCGCAGCCGCATAGTTAGTTTCAGTGTTCCCTACTATTTGGATAGCACTGTATTAGTTACAAAAGATCCCTCTGTACAGAAATTGAGTGATTTGGCAAAACAAAAAATTGCTGTACTCAACAACTCCAGCACCATTGCTAAAGTGCGTTACTTTGTGTCAAACGCCGAGTTGGTAGGAGTGAATTCATATCAAGAAGCGCGAGATAAAATAGAAAGTAATGCAGCCTTTGCCTTTGCCGCAGATGCTAGCGTTCTGAGCGGTTGGGTGCAACAATATCCCCAATATCGGCTACTGCCAATTAAGCTATCAACTGAACCCTTGTCTGTAGTCATGCCCAAGGGATTGCAGTACGATGAGTTAAGACGGAATGTGAATCAAGCGATCGCTCGTTACTTAGCAGAAGGTTGGCTCCAGCAACGTGTCCAATATTGGGGCTTACCGTAAGTTGGTCATTGGTCATTTGTCATTGGTCATTAGTGAATAACAAAGGACAAAGGACAAAGGACAAATGACAATACGCTGATAATAGATACAGAAACAACTTTTAATATTTGTATTTGCAACAATGGATAACAGTCTAGCCGTTGTTTATCTCTCAGTTTTGGTGGGTATACTCACAATTGCAGCCGTGAGTGTTTTTCGCCAAATTTTCAAAACTCGCAAGATTGAAGGCTCCTTTGGAAGATTGCGGAAGAAGTTAGAGAAAGAAAAGGGTACGACTCAAGAATATTATGAGTTAGGCAGTATTTATTCAGACAAAAAAATGTATTCCCAAGCGATACTGCTGTTTCAAAAAGCTATCAAAGCTGCCCAAGAAGAGGGAGAAGAAAATATTGCCCCTATTTACAACGGGCTGGGTTATATTTATTTTATCCAAGAGCAATATGACCTAGCAATTCGTCAGTATAAAGAAGCCCTAAAAGCTAAACCAGACTACGTAACAGGGTTGAATAATCTTGGTCACGCTTACGAGAAAAAGAAGTTAACTACTCAGGCGTTACAAGCTTACGAAGAAGCACTAAAATTGGCTCCAAATAACCCTATTGCTAAACGTCGTGCTGAATCTTTACGTCGTTTAGTTTCTGCGTAAATTGGGCATTGCTTATTTCTCCCTTCTCTCCCTCATCTCCCCACTCCCTACTCCCTACTCCCCAACTATTAACAAATTAATTTGGCTTTAGCCTCTTAATTTATCGGTTTTCATGCTTAGGCTTGGAAATAGATAACTATAAGTCTTTTGTAAAAATGTAAAAGATGATTAAGCGGCTAAAGCGTTTTTTGTGGCTAGTTGTTGCCATCATTGTCGCCATTTCTATATCACTCGGATTCATGGGAAGATTGACGGCTCAACAGCCTTCGATTTCCCATCCTCTCACTTCGCTAACAGAGGCAGAAATTAGTACAGCCGTTTCGGTCATCAAAAGAGACAAAACTTTGAGCGAAATGGCAGCTTTTCCACTGATCGCTTTACAAGAACCAGATAAAGAAGAAGTTCTGAAATTTACACCTGGTAAAGCTTTTGGGCGAAAAGCTTTTTTGGTTATCTATGAGCGAGCGCAAAACAAAACCTATGAAGGAATTGTCGATCTAACAAGCAAAACCTTAAGTTCTTGGAAAGAAATATCCTCTGTTCAACCTGCGATCGTCAATCCAGAATATGAACTCGCAACTCAGGTAGTTAAAGCCGATCCCCAATGGCAAAAAGCGATGCAAAGGCGGGGAATTACTGATTTTGATCAAGTCACAATTAGTTGTTGGGCACCAGGAATCTTAAGTAAACAGGAAGAAGCAACAGGTAATCGTCTGTGTCGAGCCTTATCTTACTACAAAGGCAAAGGCTGGAACTATTACGGTAGTCCCATTGAAGGAGTCTTAGCAACAGTCAATTTAAACACGGGTAAAATCGCCAGTTTTGTTGACAGAGGAAAAGTACCTTTCTCTAAAGAAAACTGGAACTACGATTTAAAGTCTTTGGGCAAATTACTTTCACCACTGAAAGCATTAAAGATTGTGCAACCTAATGGTGCAAGTTTCCAGATTCAAGATAATGAAATTAGCTGGCAAGGTTGGAAGTTTCGCTATTTAATGCATCCTCGTAATGGATTAATGCTGTACCAAGTGACGCACAAGGACGGGGAAAATATTCGACCAGTTTTATACCGCGCTAGCCTATCAGAGATGGTAGTTCCTTACGGCGATCCAGATCCCACTTGGTCGTTTAGGAATGCATTTGATGTTGGAGAATACAACCTTGGTTTGCTAGCAAATACGATGGAGTTAGGTAAGGAAATTCCTGAAAACGGTCTTTTGCTGGATGCTGTATTTGCTAATGAGCAGGGAGAACCTTATAAGATACCAGGGGTTCTCGGTATCTATGAACGCGATAACGGAATGCTGTGGAAACACTATGACTACAATACTCAGCGTAATGATGTCCGTCGGAATCGAGAATTAGTGATGTCGATGACTGCGGCCGTTGACAACTATGATTACAGCATTAATTGGATATTTCACCTGGATGGGACTTTGGAAGTCCAAAATGAATTAACGGGTATCGTACTGGCGCAGGGAACGGCTGCCCAAAAGCAATCTGAGGATGATTCATCTGGTCGGTTAATTGCTAAGAATATCTTCGGAGTAAATCACCAGCACTTTTTTAACTATCGCCTAGATTTCGATGTCGATGGTCAGGCTAATTCTGTGATGGAAATGAATGTGAAAGCTTTGCCGATGGATGAGAAAAATCCTTTAGGAAATGCGATCGCAATTACAGAAACCCCACTAACAAAAGAAACGGCTGCTGTGCGCGATTTGGATATGAAAAGCAGCCGGGAATGGATGATTGTTAGTGCAGATAAGAAAAATACGCTAGGGGCTGCACCTGGATATATGCTGATGCCTGGTGGAAACTCCATATTTTTCCCTGTGGAAGGCTCAAACATCCGTCAAAAGGCAGAATTTGCAACTCACCACGTCTGGGTAACAAAATATAAAGCTGCTGAACTCTATGCTGGCGGCGATTATCCCAACCAAACTCAACCAGGACAGGGTTTACCTAAATATATTGCAGACGATGAATCTTTGACGGGTGAAGATATCGTGCTGTGGTACACAATGGGGGTAACTCATGTTCCGCGATCGGAAGATTGGCCTGTGATGCCTGTTCACCGAGTTGGCTTTAAGCTAATCCCTAGAGGATTCTTTAGCCGTAATCCAGCAATTAATTTACCAGAGTAAAATATTCGTTTTCTAAAGTTTCCTTGGTTCAGTTTTTTCGCAATCTGTAAACCTGTAACTTGAATGCTGATAAGCTTATCGTAGTCCAAAAACTGACAGTTTTCATTCATAGGATAGCTCATGAATTTTCCAGAAATTAATATTCCCGGTGAAGGCACACTGCACGCTCGTTTAATTACTTCCTTGGGTCAAATTATAGTTCGTTTGGAGGAAGACAAAACCCCCAACACTGTCAAAAATTTTGTAGGTTTAGCAACCGGGACAATCGACTGGAAAGACCCTAAGACAGGTCAATCTCAGAAGGGGACTCCTGCCTACGATGGAGTTCGCTTTCACCGAGTCATCCCTGATTTTATGATTCAGTGTGGCGATCCCCTGGCTCGCTATCCAGATATGGCCAACCGTTGGGGTACTGGTGGCCCGGGATATCAATTTGAAGATGAATTTCATCCTGAATTGAAACACTCTAGTGCGGGTATTCTCTCAATGGCAAATGCAGGACGCGGTACTAATGGTTCGCAATGGTTCATTACAGAAGGGCCAACGCCTCATCTTGACCGCAAACACAGTGTTTTTGGTAAAGTTGTCGAAGGTATCGATATAGTCAACCGCATCGCCAATGTGCCTACGACTAGAGATCGTCCGAATCAAGACGTAGTGTTAGAAAAAGTAGAAATTTTTCGGCAGTAATTAACACCTCTCTAGTACAGCAAGGCGGAAGTCAAAAGTCAAAAGAATTGTATTCCAAGCTTTTACGCAATTTGAAATGGTATGTTTATTTCCGCCGTGTTGTACTAGTGTTATTCCCCCCTTTTTTCCTTGTTTAAGGAAGGTTAGGGGGGATATTGATACTACAATCTGATTCTTTACAAACATCCTCTCAGAGGATATTTGTATTTTTTGAGAAGTTGTACATAAATTTTATAAATTTATTGGTGATAGTTAATACTATTTCTTTGTCACGCTGCGTAAAACCCTTTTAACTTCTTTCTTTCTTTCTTTCTTTCTTTCTTTCTTTCTTTCTTTGTGTCCTTTGCGTCCTTTGCGGTTCGTTTTTCTTTCTTCTCTCTTGTACTTAAATATGATTTAGCGCATCTTTATACAGAATTGGTATAACACACCGCCCCAAATTGAAAATAAATTTGCCGAAAAATTAAGATTTATTTTAAAAAAGCAACAGTAATATTGTTAAATTCAGAAGCTAGATTCCAATCAGTAACAAGGTTTGAGCGATGCCTAAGCCTACACACCGCAGATAAAATCCTTACAAGTCTTCACTTCATTAGGGATACAAGTTTTGAGACAATCAGAAACGATTTAATAATAATCAAGCACTTATAGTCCACTTTTATCGGACTCCGTGTTATTTCTGTTGAAAAGGGAGAACACAAACATGAAATTGGCTTACTGGATGTATGCAGGCCCAGCCCACATCGGCACTCTGCGAATCGCTAGCTCTTTTAAAAATGTCCATGCGATCATGCACGCCCCCATTGGCGACGACTACTTTAACGTCATGCGCTCCATGCTATCGCGGGAGAGGGATTTTACTCCGGTAACAACCAGTGTCGTCGATCGCAACGTTTTGGCACGCGGCTCTCAAGAGAAGGTGGTAGATAACATCACCCGCAAGGATGCCGAGGAACACCCAGATTTGATTGTGTTAACTCCCACCTGCACCTCCAGCATTTTGCAAGAGGATTTGCACAACTTTGTTGAACGAGCGCAGTTGGAAGCGAAAGGAGATGTAATGCTGGCGGATGTGAACCACTACCGCTACAACGAACTGCAAGCCGCCGATCGCACTCTGGATCAAATCGTCCAATACTACATTGAAAAAGCGCGGAAGCGGGGCGAATTGGCTGAGGGCAAAACAGCAAAGCCCTCGGTTAACATCATCGGTACTACTACCCTCGGTTTCCACAACAATCACGACTGCACCGAACTGAAACGTTTGATGGCTGACTTGGGAATTGAGGTAAATACCTTAATTCCCGAAGGTGCTTCGGTGAACGACTTGAAGAAGATGCCCAAAGCCTGGTTTAACCTAGTGCCTTACCGTGAACTTGGTTTAACCACAGCTCGTTACCTAGAAGAACAATTCGGCACACCTTATATAGACATTACTCCAATGGGCGTAGTGGAAACTGCCCGTTGTATTCGCAAGATTCAGCAGGTAATTAATGCTCAAGGTGCAGAAGTTGACTACGAAGACTTCATTAACGAGCAAACCCTGCATGTATCTCAGGCTGCTTGGTTCTCCCGTTCTATTGACTGTCAAAACTTGACTGGCAAAAAAGCTGTAGTCTTTGGTGACAACACCCATGCCGCCGCCATTACCAAGATTCTGGCGCGAGAAATGGGGATTCATGTTGTTTGGGCTGGAACCTACTGCAAATATGATGCAGAGTGGTTCCGCGAACAGGTTAGCGAGTATTGCGATGAAGTGCTAATTTCCGAAGATCATGGTGAAATTGGGGATGCGATCGCTCGTGTCGAACCTTCTGCCATTTTCGGCACCCAAATGGAACGCCACGTTGGTAAACGTTTGGATATTCCCTGCGGCGTAATTGCAGCACCAATCCACGTCCAAAACTTCCCCATTGGTTACAAACCATTTATGGGTTACGAAGGCACGAATCAAATTACAGATTTGATCTACAATTCCTTCACTTTGGGAATGGAAGATCACCTGTTAGAAATCTTTGGTGGTCATGATACCAAAGAAGTAATTACTAGAGGAATTTCTGCTGATTCTGATTTGAATTGGACAAAAGATGGTCAAGCAGAATTGAATAAGATTCCTGGATTTGTGCGCGGTAAAGTGAAGCGTAATACTGAGAAATTTGCCCGCGATCGCGGTTTCAAAGAAATCAATGCTGAGGTATTGTACGCCGCCAAAGAAGCTGTCGGGGCGTAGTTTTGGGATTAGCAATTAATTAAATTAAAGGGTGTCCTGCATGGATGCCCTTTTTGCTTATATATCCCTGATTTTCTCATCATGGATGTAATATGCCAATCCGTCATAATTTCGTAGCTTACGGCAATTTCGTATTTTTGATTGCTAAATTAAAAATAATAAATTGGTTAAAAATAACATAATAAAAATGCCATCAGGTTTAATAATTCAAGATGGAAAAATAACTAAATACCTACTTATTTATCAACCTCAAAGTGATAAATCAAGATATCTAGCTTTAGCAGGATATAATCTTGACAACTGGGAACTTCTTAAGAACGATATAATAAATGCTGTAGAAGGTTCTGAAATTGCAAAAGCCACCCCTAGTGATTGGGGGACTCAGTTTGAGGTTAAAAGCGAGTGGTCTGGGCCTAGTGGTCGATTAATTAAGGTAATTACTATCTGGCAACAAGATGAAGAAACAGAATTTGTTAGATTTATAACACTATATCCTGATAAATCACGGGAGAATTAAACGATGACAACAGCTAGTTTATTTCAGTGGGTAGAACTGAAGCAGGATGTTCCTAACAGCCCTGTAAAAGCTGGCGATAGAGGGGTTGTGTTGGATCATCTGCGTCCTACTAAAACTCAGCAAGAGCCAGGATATATTTTAGAAATCTTTAAAGACGGTGAAACTCTAAATGTAGTTACTGTGCCTATTTCCTGGGTTAACCCTCTACCTGAAACCTGGGGAAGTATTGAACATGATACAAGACAGACAGTTTAATACAGAAAAAATCAAACTCATGGCTGACTATGGATGCTATCCACTATGGTGGGTAAGTCCTGAGATTGGCAACATTAACCCAGAGACATTGCCATTAATTCAAGAAACTATTAAACGCTTGGACAAATGGGAAGAAATTTACAATGCAACATTAAATTGGCAAGATCCTACTAACTCGCCAGATTTGAGTGCAGAGGTTGAAGCGGCTTTTGAAGAAGAAGGAATTAGTCTGTGGAAGCAATTGCAAACAGAACTTGCACCTAATTATCAAGTTGTTTATTTCAGTGAGCTATTAGGCAAGGTTTTAACTCATCCTAGTGAATTAGAAGTTTTACGTCCTATTCAGCAATGATTTCACGTGATAGAATATAAATCTAGTGCAGTATCAATAAATTTAATTGCGATCGCGGTTTCAAAGAAATCAACGCTGAGGTATTGTACGCCGCGAAGGAAGCTGTAGGCACGTAGATTTAGTATAAGTAAGTAATTGCCTTGTTATAAAATCAAGGAATAATCATACGCTCAAGTCCAATCAAGATGGGTTCATACTCTTCAGGTTTCAGGCTCCCTCGATAATCAACAATACGGTTAACATCTAAAACTCTGACTTGATCTAATAAAGCAATAGATGGCGAACTTAATCCAGCAACTCCTGCTGCAAAATGTGGATATAAATCTGGTGAAGCGATTGCCCACATTTGCCCTCTATCAGTAGTCATGGGAATTACAACTATTAACGAAAAGCGAGGTATCCCCAAGCGGTTTGGGAACCCTACAACAATTGCAGGTCTATAACCTTCTTGCTCACGGCCTTGAGGGTTTTCTTGAGGAAAACGTGCTGTTACAACATCCCCAAACTGTAAAGAACGAGTAGTCATTCCTCAACAATGACTACTCCCATTCCAGGAACATACTTGACAGGCAAACCCTTATCTAGTTCGCCGGGTTGCCAATCATAAGGTTCATAGCTACCCAAATTTGATAAGTCAGTCTCTAGCCATCCTGCATCCGATTCTTCATTGACTACAGATAACTGAGATTCCTGACGATTCTCTTTTCGCCACTCTAGAAACTGTAAGAAATCTAGAACTTCCTGCTGTGCATTTTCTGGAAGGTGTTCTAGTTTCTTCAAAATCTTGTCTTTGAGAGAATCCATACTTGCAGCCACGATCTTTACTGAACAGTGTAACTTATAGCTCCTATTTTTCAGAATAGACTTTTTTATCAGCTTTGAATTAGATATGACTTTACAGATAATTTTAGTTACTTTTATTACATTGCTGAAAGAACGCTTGCGCCTCAAACTAGTCAAGCTATTATGTTCTGTAAAGCCTACAGCATTAGGAAATATCCCACCATGTCCAACCAGACAAACTTGACTGATGCTCGTAACAACCTAGCCGAACTTTGCAATCAAGTAGTTGCAGATAGAGAAGTGGTAATTATTAACCGACAAGAAGGCGAAAACGTCGCCTTAATTGCTGTTGATGAACTAGATAGTTTACTAGAAACATCTCATTTACTTCGTTCACCTAAAAATGCAGTCCGTCTGTTAACTGCTTTGGAAAGAGCAAAAGCTAGAACTTTAAAACCTCAAAATATTAATGAACTACGTCAGGAGTTGGGAATTGACGAAGAAGAAGAAAGATGAAACCCAACCCCAAGAAAATAAAGTTCGAGATGCTGTATTTTATCCAGAATTTCCGGAAGACCTCGCCTATTGGGTAGGACAAACCGCAAAACAGCGCTTCGCGCTTTTAACTTGGTTGAAGCGATTATGCGAGATCCTTTTACAGGTATTGGGAAACCTGAACCATTGAAATACTTAGATTCAGATGCTTGGTCGCGGCGACTTACTCAAGAACACCGGATTGTTTATCTAGTAAGTGATGACCGAATTGATTTTCTTCAAGCTCGGTATCACTACTGAAATAGCGAATACCAGTAATGTGACTTTACAGCTACTTTTAGTTATTTTCCTTACATTGCTAAAATAGCGATGCCTACGGCGGACTGTGCCTACGCACCTCTATTTATTGCAAAAACTTAGTGCGATCGCTTGTATTTTTCTAGCAATTGCGGCAAGTAATCATAACCGTCCACGCCAATAAATTTAATGATGTTAGTTCGGTACTTTACTATTAATTGCTGTACGGTTTCATCTCCTAATTTACTCTGTAAAATTGTTAATAACCCAGCCGCTTGCCGCCATTCCATCGCAGCAATTTGCTCTAATAAATACATCCCTAGACAGCTATTGTATACAGCTTTTTCATAATTATTCAGGTTGTAGTAACTTTCCGCCAGATACAAAAAGTTCAGCCCTTGCAGATATTTATCACTAGAAAACTGCACCGCCTCACTGCCTTTTTCTAGGTATTCTACAGCAGCTTGAGGTTTTTCTAAGGCGACGTGAGCAATACCAAGACTGATGTAACAAAGGGCTTGAGTTTGGCGAGCCGCCAAGCTGATACCAAATCGTGAATCACTCAATTTTTCTGACAATTCCAAACCTCGGTGCAAGTATTCTATTGCTTGTTCATAGACATCTGGTTCTATGCGTTCCATCTGCTGTGCCGCAAACACTTCGCTATAGCCTAAAGTTGCCAAGGCGTGAGCTTCTCCTAAGCGTTCGCCTGCTTGACGAGCCAAAATTAACGCCCTCTGGCTGTAGTTAATCGCCTGAGAATAATCTTTTTGAGCAACGCAAACACGGCTATTGTGGTTGAGATTGGCAATTTCACAGGGTTGATCCCCGGCTTGGCGGGCAATTTCTAAGGCTTCCTGGTGAAATGAGTTAGCCTCTGGATATTTACCTAAAATAAACTGGGAATAGCCCAACAGCGTTAGTATCCGCGCTTTTTCTTGAGTACCTTCCACTTCTTTTAGTGGTGTATCCAAATAAGCGATCGCATCTCGCAGCGCATCCCTACCGAAAAAGGCAAAAACTCCGCCGTAAAGGGGAAAGTATTCGCGATGGGCAAAAGTTCTGAGAATTTGTAAGACGATCCCAAAACAGGCTTTCGCTAATTCTTCGCCTTTGCTGCGATCGATACTGGTAGCGATACGGAAACCATTAGATAACTCGCACCAAACTGCAGCGAAACTGAGAAAAGTGGCAATGGACGCAGATGTACCCCATTTGGAATCGTATGGTTGTCTTTCAAACCAAGTCACCAAACTTTGCTGTATTCTTTGGAGAATTACTGTCAACTCCACCCAGTCTTTCATATCTATATAAGACTGGCGGACAACTACCTCCGTTGTAGATCCGCCATCAGCCAGTGCAGAAAATAACAGTTTTGGCAAGGGACTGCTGACTTTTAGTGCCCATGAAGCCCAAGGGTCTTGCTTTGGTTGGGACTCTTTCAATCCTAATGGAGTTGCTGTTGGCTCGTAAATCCAACTGACAAGAGAACCTTCTAATTGCTGATAGGATTCTACGCCGTTAGCAATGCCGATCGCTAGTTGTTGTATTTCTTGTTTTAGGTGGAGATCCTCGTGAGAAGACACCGCTTCCTTTAACTCTTGCGCCAGTTGTTGTAATTGATTTTGGCTGAAAACTTGGTTTTGGTTGGGGTCAATAATTTGTAACAAGACTGAAAAGCGAGAAGCTTCTGAGGCTGTGAGAATTTGTTGCACAGCTGCGGTGACTGCGGCTTGATTTCGCTTTTGTTTTTGGATTCGTTCCCATTCCCCTTGAATACTTTGTAATGCTTTGAGGGTACGATTTAAACGAGCTTTCTTTAACTCAGGAGTCTCTTTTTGGAACAAACTCGCAGAATTTATCACCTTATCTAGTTCAGATTGGGTGGAATGTGAGCGATCGCTCAAACAGCGTTCAAAGATTTCACCATTACCACTGCTTACATTTTCTACTAATTGGCGATATATAAACTCTTTGGAACTGATTTTACCTTTGAGGGCGGTAGTAATAATTTCCTCGATTAACTTTTGATAGCAGTCAGAGAAGGAATTAGATGCTGCGGCTGGCGTAGGTTCTGCTGCTAGATTATTTGTTTCAGAAGTAGAGGAATCGGATATTTCTTCTTTAGTTGGCGTTACTAAAGTTTCCTCAGAAGTAGAGGAATCGGATATTTCTTCTTTAGTTGGTGTTGCTAAAGTTTTCTGAGAATTTATAGGTGAAGCATTTGCTTTAGAATTAGATAAGTAATAATCTGCTAAAGAGCCGCAGAGAAACTCTTCACGAAAGCTGTCTATTTTGGCAACTGACTGGATTTTGCGGTAACGACGTTTCTGATACCATAAACCAGAAATGAGTAAGCCTGCGATGACTCCTATGCCAACTCCTGCCATAGCAACCTTGGCATCTTCTAAAGCTTGATTTTGTTGCCCAGATTCGACAGTCGGATTGGAAGATGCACTTTGAGCTATAGCATAGTCACTCGCTGAACTTAGCTGCACGCTAGTGGCGATCGCCGCAAACGACAGTATAAATCTAAATATTAACTTTGATTTCCACATAATCTGATAGTTTAAAAATATGTTATCAATTTCTGGGTTGCTTCTGGTTTAAGGTAGATATCAGACAAAGCAGAGTTTTTCGAGACTAACCGCCTCCCTAAGGAGTGGAGAGTCAAAAATAAAACTAGCTAGATCCCTTTTTTACCAAGGAAGTTACCTTCATATAGAAAATAAACTTTGTCAATAGTAGTTTCCAGAAGATGTTCTTATTTCTTAACATTATTTGTGCATTTAGGAATCTTGACAAAGCCAGATGTTAATACCGGTTTTCAAAATATTTGTATCAGGTATTTCGTAAAATGGTTATAACTTATAGCGATCGCATAATCAAACAGCATTGAAATCGATAGCCAATGGCCGCAGAAGTTGGCATAGATCCCATTAGTGCGTCACCGATAGCATTAGCGAGTCATCTCCCAAGGGGAGACGCTTTAGCGCAACGAGCGTCACAGCCCGTCGTAGACATCACCTCTTGGGTTTGGAACGTAGAGCCAATAAAATGTAAACTTTAAGATACTTGCACCGAGTTTCTAGTATAGTGTGGCGGAAGTTCCCTACCTTAAGGGCTTAAGCTCCTTGCTGGTTTGAGATGGTAGCTGGATTTATGCCAAGGTGTACGAAGATACTACCCTATAGCGATCGCTGCTGCAACCCCTCTAGCGATCGCATTCCTTAACGCAGAAATTTACTGATAAATAAAAATTAATAGCGAACAAATATCACAATACAAAATTATTACTTCGGGGATCTAAAAGGCAGAATAACCTACTAAAGTTAGAACCGATGTGTCTCCCATGACGAAGTAAAAAAAAGAATCATAAAAGCCTCGCAATCTCTCTTAGATAAAAAAAGCAGATGCATGTTAATGTTTTAATCTCATTGTCTTCCCTTTGTTCCTTTCCCTATGCATCTGCACTATTTACACCCCCAACACCTTGAAGAATTAGTCAAGAGTAGTGGTATAGACTTACACTTAGTGCAACTCAATTTTAGGTCGCTCCAAGGCGTAACTGCTTATGAGTACCTATTGATTTCTGAGCTACTCCCTCGCACCAATACAGGAATGGTGAAAGCTGGATGGTTGCAGCGTTATGCTCATATTACTGAAGGTGGTTGGTGGTGTTCCGGGCTAGACCCTTTGAATAATTGGCAAATGATGGAATGGGGATGCTTTAAGCCAAACCAACCCCGACAGAATCACAATGGTAAGTCCATCAAATACGAGCATCCCCCCAGCACACCAACGCGGGTGTTTTGTTTGCGGGTAACGCTGCAAGTGTGGCAGCAAGTCGCTGGACGTTACAATCTGGTCATGCCTGACAATATCACTATTATTGCTGATGGTGAAGCTGAAGGCTTTTGGCAATGGGTGATGCAACATAATATTCCCCTGATTCTCTGCGAGGGTGTGAAGAAAGCAGCCACACTGTTGACGCAAGGATATGCAGCTATTGCCATTCCCGGAATTACTAGTGGTTATCGGGTTGTTAAAGATGAATTTGGCAAAGTTACCCGTCGTCAGCTAATTCCTGATTTAGCAGCGTTTGCAATTACAAAGCGTAGCTTTTATATTTGCTTTGATTTTGAAACTCAACCTAAAACAATTGCTGCTGTAAATAATGCTATTTCTCGACTTGGTTCTTTATTCCAGCAAGAAAAATGCACTGTTAAAATTATCGAACTTCCAGGAATAGAAAAAGGAGTTGATGAGTTTATTGTTGCCAAAGGTGTAAGTAGTTTCGAGAAAGTTTATCGTCAAAGTGTTGATTTAGAAATTTATCTTGCTCAAACCAAACCCCACACAGAGTTAACTATTCCTGCTGCACTCACCTTGAACCGCCCTTATATAGGTGAAATCCCTTTCCCAACTTCTGGATTAATAGGAGTCAAGTCTGCAAAAGGAACAGGTAAAACTACAGCATTGCAAAACGTTGTTCAGCAAGCAAAAGTTAGAAATCAACCCGTTTTATTAATTACTCACAGAATTCTACTAGGAAGATTTTTGTGTGAAAAAATTGGTATTCAATGGGGAACACATAAAGAAGATGCGGATAAAAGGATTGATAAAACACTTACGCCCGCTCCTCCCATTCTCCGCTCACTCTCTCCTCAGCAATCTCTTGGATTGTGCGTTGATTCTATTTGGAAACTTAACCCTGAAAATTGGCGGGGAGCAATAGTAATTCTGGATGAAGTAGAGCAGTCTTTGTGGCATCTATTAAACAGTAATACTTGTAAACACAAGCGTGTAAAAATATTAAAATTATTCCAGCAACTAATTTCCACAGTTTTAACAACTGGGGGGTTAGTAATTGTCCAAGATGCTGATTTATCAGATGTGTCACTTGAATATTTACAAGGATTGGCAGGAATTAAATTAACACCTTGGGTAGTTCTCAACCAGTGGAAACCTCAGCATGGTTGGGACGTAACTTTTTATGATTCGCCGAATCCAACACCCCTAATTCACCAACTGGAATTGGATTTACTTGCTGGACGTAAATGTTATGTTACTACCGATAGTCGCGCTGGGCGTTACAGTTGTGAAACAATTGAACGCTATTTGAAAGAGCGGTTACAAAAATTACGACGGCAATTTCCTAAAACTCTGGTGGTTAGTAGTCACACTACAAACACACCTGGACACGAAGCGGTTGATTTTATCGCAGCTATTAATCAAAAAATCTCTGAATATGACGGCGTTTTTGTTACCCCTAGCCTTGGTACAGGAATTAGTATTGATGTCCAACATTTCGACCGAGTTTATGGCATTTTTCAAGGGGTAATTCCTGACTCGGAAGCAAGACAAGCATTAGCAAGAGTGCGGGATGATGTGCCGCGTGTTGTCTGGTGCGCTAAACGAGGTATTGGCTTAATTGGTAGTGGTAGTACAAATTATCGCTTGCTATCTGATTGGTATCAAGAAAATCAAAAAGAAAACTTAGCTTTGCTTAGTCCACTACATAAAATAGATGTGGATTTACCTTTAGTTCATGATCCGATTCATTTGCGAACTTGGGCCAAGTTATCTGCACGGGTAAATGCCTCTATACACCTCTACCGTCAATCGATGCAAGATGGTTTGATTGCTGATGGGCATCAAATTCAGATGCGGAGTAATGCTGTTCACAATAATATTATTCGAGATTTACGCCTTGCCTTTTTGGCAACTGACGCTGATGATTTAGCTACCCGCAGAAGATTAGTTTTAGAAATTGTCAAAGTTCAAAAAGATTGGGCGCAAAGCCGTCAAAAAGCTAAAGAAATTAAACGCAAAATTAAAGATATTAAGCAGCAAAATCAACTATCGGTAGCAACTGCTGTAGCTAATGCTAAAGATATCGATTATGTAGAATATGAGCAGCTATTAGTGAAGCATTCCCTGACTGATGGGGAACGCAACCAAATCAATAAATATGTTCTCAGACAAAGGTATGGTGTAGAAGTTACTCCTTGGTTGAAATTGCAGGATGACCACGCATATTATCGTCAATTGTTAATTCACTATTATCTAACTCACGAAAGCGAGTATTTTCACGTCAGAGACCAGCAAGAATGGCATCAGCAATTGTCTTGGGGTGAAGGGAAAGTTTTTCTCCCAGATTTAAAAACTTACACGCTCAAAGTTGAGGCGATGAGAGCTTTGGGAATGCTTGAGTTTCTCGAAGTAGAACGAGAATTTACCGAAAGTAATCCAGATTTGATATTGCTGAAAAATATTGTTTTTCAGCACAGTAAGCATATTAAAAGAGCGCTTGGGATTAACTTAGTTGGGGAGAAAGAGCAGGTTTCAGCAATAAAAATACTCAGCCGACTGTTAAATTTGTTGGGCTTGAAACTAAAGCGAGTAAATGAGGTTTATCAAATCGACTTAGAAACGCTTTATGATGGCAGGGAGAGAATATTTGCAGTTTGGCATCAACGGGATGAGTTAATGTTGGCTCATGTTAAGAGTGTTGGCTATGAGTTGCCTGATTATTCTTCAGATTGGAAGCTTGAAATTATCCAAACCAAGGCTTATGCCACAGTAGCCAATATCCTTGACGGCTAAGATAAAGCGAAACGGCGTGTCTAAAGACAGCCAAGCATTAGTTATACAATTAGCCCAATTTCTAATTTGCCTTCACCCGCGCCTGCTTCACCATCGCAATTAGAGTTTGATGGGCATCTTCCGCATCTGCTAAAACATGATCAAACTGAATGCGAACTGGCACAACTTCCCCATTCACTTGCGCTGTTAAATCCATACCTTGTGTATCAATTGACAGCATTTGTGCTGCCCTCGCATCTGTTACACCACCAAAAGCCTTAGCATAAAGGACTATGGCATCAGCATGATCATCATTCATGTGCTTGCAGATGCGCGAACTAATATCAGCAGAAAAATCCTTAGACATTGTTGAGATAGAAAGTGAGCAATACAGCAACAGCTTAAATTTTAAGCTAACAACGCGAAGGAAATTTGCCGATTTTCTTTCTTGGCACTCAATATGCATTTTACCCGATTGCCATCATAAATATATTTTATTTATGGGGTAATAATTAAATTAAAATAAAACTTATTCAGTATTTTTACCTTCTATTATGGAAACCAGACAGCTTAAACTGTAGCAGAAGTATTAGCCAAACTATTGAAGCTAAAAGACAATGAGCGAAACTAGCCCCAGACGAATTGTAATTGGGGATGTGCATGGTCACTATGAAGGTTTGATGACATTATTGGAGGCGATCGCCCCCACGTCAGACGATCAAATCTATTTTCTGGGAGACTTAATTGATCGCGGGCCTCATAGTTCACAAGTAGTTAATTTTGTCAAGCGACATAACTACTCATGTTTGTTGGGAAATCATGAGCAGATGTTATTAAACATTCTGACCAATGAAAGGACTTCCTCCCCGACGATGCAAGCATGGCTGTACAGTGGAGGGCAAGCTACCGTGGACAGTTACCACGAGGCTCCAATTCCTGATGACCATTTGGATTGGTTCAAGGCTTTGCCTACATATCTCGACTTGGGGGATATTTGGTTAACTCATGCTGGTGTTGACCCTTCCAAGTCGGTGACAGAACAAACTGCTGATCAACTGTGCTGGATACGAGAAGAATTTCACAGCATTGAAAAACCCTACTTTCCAGATAAGCTCATTATCATCGGTCACACCATTACCTTTACTCTGCCGGGTGTTTCTCCTGGTAAACTGGCACAAGGGCAGGGATGGCTAGACATAGATACAGGCGCTTATCATCCCCGGAGTGGCTGGTTGACTGGATTAGATGTCACCAATAAGCTGGTTTATCAAGTTAATATTTTTAAACACTATCTCCGCACCCTGCCCTTAGAAGATGTAGTGATCAGAGTTGATCCTGCTAAAATCAAAGTCGATCGCCGCAATAAGAATTGAATAATATTCAAGATGAGTGGGGAGTGAGGAGTGGAGAAGATGAGGGAGATGAGGAAGATGAGGGAGACAAGCAAGACAAGGGGAATAACCAATGCCCAATGCCCAATGCCCAATGCCCAATGCCCAATGCCCAATGCCCTCAAGACCTCACTAATGGTCGAATATTAGCTTTATAACTAGCCTTATTTAAGCCATAATTTCCCTTACTAGGTTGAGAGTTAATTGCACGTCTGAGGCCATCAATGCG
The DNA here is from genome assembly GCF_020829495.1 of Nostoc favosum CHAB5714. GTDB lineage: Bacteria > Cyanobacteriota > Cyanobacteriia > Cyanobacteriales > Nostocaceae > Nostoc > Nostoc favosum. Next base: position 138,018 of record NZ_JAIVFQ010000008.1, read on the forward strand.
ATCGCTCGTTCCGGGGTGCGTACTCAAAAATGTCGGGACAGAACCACCCTTTTTCAGCAGCTTTTGCATAAAAGTAACCATTCCAGACTGGGCATAACCAGCGCGTGTCAAAGTTCGTAGTCCTCTTTGATCGGCATCAAATTCATCTTGACGACTGCGGGGACGATTCAAAGCAAGTTCTACACCAATCCCTACAGCGGTATTGCGATCTAAACCAGTTGCTGTTGCTAAACCACTAGCGATCGCTTTTTGCCGCATCTGTTTAACCAGGTGTTTCCCGCCAATGTGACCAATTTCATGGGCAATAACACTTGCAAGTTCTGCTTCATTATCTGCGGCTTTCAGTAAACCTGTGTGGACATATACATAGCCTCCTAAAGTAGCAAAGGCATTAATAGCATCATCATCAACTACTTGGAAGGTAAAAGGAAGGTTGGGGCGATCGCTACTATCTGCTAAACGCCGACCAATTTGTTCGACATAGCGATTAACTTTAGAATTCCGGTAAAGTTTGACTTGACTCCCCAGTATTTCCTGATTAATCTGCTTGCCAATATCAGTTTCCTGGCGATCGGATATATTAGAAAGCTGAAGTACCTGGACTCCCTGCAATATAAGAGGCAAGAAGTCTAAAGTTCTTCCAGGCAAGGGTGTACTCAGGCACAGACTAAGGGCGACTACCACCGAAATTAGCGGATAAAACCAGCGACGCCGCCACACACGGTAACTTGCAACAAAACCTTTCCAATTGAACATAATACGCTCTAAAGATTATTTCGGGAGAACATAAAATTATGGGACAAATTATGAGACGGATTTAGAGTATTCTAAGTTGCATTCTTAACTCAAGACCAAAGGAGTTGTGATCCAGCTAATGCTTACGCAAATCTACCGAATTGCAGGGGGTTAAAGATTCTCTCTAGAGATAGGCTTAAACACTAGATATTACTTTCTCGGTGCGTCAGTCTTAACGGACAAAAATTTGAGGGTTAACTGCCGCCTCTGCGAACTTACGAACTCGTGATAAACTGTCGCATAACCGCAACGCCCAGTCGCTTTGAGTTATTACCAAATAGGGAAAATATACTATTCCCATTGAAAACCTTCTTGCTACAATCAATTACTTCGCTATTACCTCGGAAAAGTTTTTATGGCTATTTTAGATTCAAAAGGCCGTTTGTTCGGCAAAATCAACCTCCTAGATTTAGGTGCTGCGCTGGTAACTCTGCTAGTTATATTTGTCGTCTCGTCTAGCATCTTATCTAGCTTGGGTGTTGCCCAAGTTGGTGAGAAGCTAGTACCCATAGAAGTAGACTTAGTAGTTCGTGGTTTGAATGTCCGTGATCCTGAGCAATTATTCAACAACGGTTTAAAAAAAGGCGGGAAAACTAATGTGATTATCCGCAATCAACCCTACGGACAGATTGAGATTAAATCCGTTCAACAGCTACCTAGAACAATCAATATTCCCCAACCTGATGGTACTGTTAAAGAATTGCCAGATCCAAAGACCAGCAATTTTAGTACAGATATGCTTTTGACCTTAGAAGGTAAAGCCAAAAGCACAGAAAGCGGACTAGTGCTAGGTAGCAGTAAAGTTAAAATTGGAATGCCATTTGAGTTGGAAGGCTTTAACTACAATTTCAATGCGACTGTTATTGATATCAGATTAAAAGACAAATAACATTCACCTTTTCGTTTTCAAAAAATAGGCTGATAAACCGAATTTTATATAATCTACAAAAACTCGGTTTATCAGATTTATCAATGGATGTTATAACTACTTAGCAGCTTTCGCTTGAAACATTAAATACGTGCCTCCTAACCCTTCTACAATTGTGCGTGTATTAGCAATCATCATTTTCTGATAAGTGTCCGCCTCGCTTCCTGGTTCGCCAAGCCCCTCAGCATACAGCTTCCTCTCAGAAATTTTAACTTCAGCTTGTCTGGCTACAGATTGAAGCAAATTAGGGTTAGTTGCCGCCTCAATAAAAATTGTTGATACTTTAGCCCGTTTAATATTTGTAACCAAATTTTTCACTCTTGCATCTGTCAGGTTTTCGTTAGTACTAATACCTTGCAATCCCCCTGCTAATGGAATACCGTATGCTTTGGCGTAATAACTCAGTGCATCAGAGGTTGTAACTAACTTACGTTTTTTGGAAGGAATACTAGCAATTCTTGACTTAATCCAGCTATCTAGTTGAGTGAGTTCATTTGTGATTCTTTTGGTATTATTCGTATAAGCCTCTGCATCGTTAGATTCTAATTTTCTCAGATTACTATTAATTACTTCCACCATCCTGATAGTATTCTTGGTATTGTGCCAAAGATGAGGATTAGTTACATTATTGCCGCCTTTCTGAAATTTTTGTGGCTTAGACACCGCAAGTTGACTAACAGCTATTTTTGGTGCAGTGTTTTTAGTCCCTTTAATTAATTTGATCAGATTTGGTTCTAAATTATAGCCACTATAGAGAATAAGATTAGCTTGCTCAATGGCTCTACGATCTTCCGGCTTTGGTTTATAAAATTGGGGGTTGGCACTAGGATCAATTAAACAAGTGAGGTTAACTGTATTCCCGGCAACTTGTCTGGTTAAGTCACATAATACACTTGTCGTTGCAACGATTCGGGGAAGATTCTCATTTACCTGGGTGGTAGTCTGAGTGAATGTTGTTCTTGCAGTTTGATTTCCACACCCAGCAAATCCAATCGCCAAAGCAACAAGAATAGCTCGGAAGGAATTATTTGACGGTAATTTTTTTGACATCCTCAACTCCTACTGGATGTATAGAAATAATCATTATCAGTAACTGATTAGTGAAATACCAGCTGGAAGCCTTCAACAAGGAAGAGGTTAAAGGCAATAGGCTTGGGTTAAGCCTTGATTTTCCCTAACCCTTCTTAACAAGGAGGGAATTAGAGCAAGCCTTTTTAAGGGAAGAGGAATTAATAGACTCTCTCCTTTCCCCATCGCACACCCAGCAATTTTTGCTTGGTGAACCTCAAGTGAGGTTTTTGCAGGCAAAATGTTAGTTAAGTTCAGGCGACAGATTGGAAAACCTCTCTCTAAATGTCTCTCCTACAAGGCTACGGTGTACACACAAGTCTTGGAAAGTTGCCCCACAACCTTTTTATCCCCCCAACCCCTCTTGAAAAGCAAAGTTATTTCATTCCCTCAAAGGCTCAAAAAAGACTTGTGTTGTGAACGAAAGTACTTGTGTTGTGAACGAAAGCACTTGTGTTGTGAACGAAAGCACTTGTGTTGTGAACGAAAGCACTTGTGTTGTGAACGAAAGCACTTGTGTTGTGAACGAAAGTACTTGTGTTGTGAACGAAAGCACTTGTGTTGTGAACGAAAGCACTTGTGTTGTGAACGAAAGCACTTGTGTTGTGAACGAAAGCACTTGTGTGTACACCGTAGCCTACAAGGAGAGAGACTTTGAATTTTCCCCCTTACCGTGTCGGTAAGGGGGCTATCGGGTTAGGTTTTTCGTAGGCTTTTCCACATGATCTCAATTGTCAAACTGGAAAACTGGTAGAGGTAAAAGCACAATAATAAAGGTGATGCTGGGGAGCCTCCGGTAAAGAGTGTAGTGTAGTTCTCTCACCGTCTGTTGAAGGGGCTATACCATTGTGCTTACATTCCACAAAGGTCGCAAATGATCTAGGATTATCAGGTTAAGGAGTGGAACGTAGTAATGCTGGGGCTTATTGAGCATACGGGTTGATTTCGCCTTCCCGAGTCGTGAATCTAAGGCAATTGTAGCTGTGGTTTTGCGAGGTGTGGGCATATAGTTATTATAAAATTGGCGAATTGGCGGTTTTTTAGCCATCAGCCTTTGTTAGACTAATTTTCACCGAGTAAAGCCTTTCAATAACCCTCAGAGCATCATCTAACTGTTCTTTCTTGGCATAATCCCGGCTGTACTTTTTACCATAATTTCTGTACTTTAGTTTCTTCATTATTAAATTAAGGGCCAAGTCAAGTATATAGAACAATTTCCCAAAGCTGATATTGGTGAAGATAAACAATGGTAATTTTAGTTATCCTCGTTAACACCCTCATTTCGCTGATATTACTCTATGTAGCTTGGCGGGTGTGGCAACTCAAGCAGCAGCTAGCATACATAACAGATAGGTTAACCGCCTATGAAAGTTGTACCCATGCAGCACTGAATAAAGCACCCGAAAATATTTATCTCAGCCAGCAGAATATTTATAATTTACGGCAGAAAAATCAAGTGCTACAAATGCAAATCCAACAAGTGCGCCAAATTATCAGTCTACTTTTGCTAGGACGGCAAATCTGGCAGCGTTATTTTCGTAGGCTAGAGTTAACACCAGGGAAAAGAACTGTTGGAAAATGAGTTATGTCAAGTTCACATGAACATTTATAATTAGGGCTGACGCCGTGACATAAGGACGCGGGGACACGGTGAGACGGTGACGTAGGGAGTTTTAAATTATAAATAATTAATAGTTTTGATATTTCATGAATAAAAGCAACATTTTTAGCTGATATGTTGTCACGATAGATTAACTGAATAAAATCGGTCGAGTCTTGCAAGTAGAGAAAACCCACCTAAAATGGGTGTAAGGAGAGAAATAACAAGATGTCTAATAACCGTTCTGGAGTATTTTTTGGCGGTTTGATGCTGGGAGCTACCATCGGTGCTTTGACCGGTTTGCTAGTGGCTCCCCGCACAGGGCGCGAAACGCGTAAAATTTTGAAAAAATCTGCCAATGCTATTCCAGAATTGGCAGAAGATTTATCAACGAGTGTGCAAATCCAGGCAGATCGTCTTTCTGCTAGCGCATTGCGAAACTGGGATGAAACTCTAGATAGATTACGGGAAGCGATCGCAGCAGGTGTAGATGCCAGTCAGAGAGAAAGCCAAGTCTTGAAGCGGCAAACATCTGTTGAAGACTCAGATCCTCTTCCCCAGCAATTAGAACGCTCATAAATGACATAACCGTGATTGATCCCCTGTTTTGGTTGGGACTTTCTTTACTCTTAGTCGCCACAAGTTTGACTGCGGTTTTAGTGGCGGCAATACCGGCTTTGCAGGAGTTAGCACGCGCTGCTCGTAGTGCAGAAAAGCTATTTGATACACTCTCGCGCGAGTTACCACCCACTCTAGAAGCTATCCGTGTGACTGGTTTGGAAATCACTGACTTAACTGATGATGTCAGTGAAGGTGTAAAAAGTGCTAATCAAGTCGTGAAACAAGTTGATCAAAGCCTTGATAATGCAAGAATTCAGGCTCAAAATCTGCAAGTAGGTACACGCAGCATCTTTGTTGGCGCGAAAGCTGCTTGGAGAAACTTCACGCGCCAAAAACCCACAAGGCGAACAAGCGATCGCTTGCCAAGCAATGAAAAACCACCACTAACGTTGCGAGAACGAGAAGTGCTAAAGCAAGAAAATCGCCGGAGCAAAGCAGAAGTATACCGCGTTAATGACGGTTATAACGATGCAGCTAGCTGGGAAACCAATTTTGATGATGAAGATTGAATTTGGGCATTGGGCATAAGGCATTGGGCACTGGGCATTGGGCACTTGTACTGAGCGAACGCGAGTGCGTCTCCAAGAGTTGCCGTTGGCGCAGCCTCTCCAAGAGTTGTATTGGGCATTGGTATTTGAAAACTCTTTCCTAGTACGTCACGGCGTAAATAGAGCAACCATTTAAAATCCCTAAAAAGCTTATTCAATAATACTTTTGACTTTTGACTTTTGAATGCGTGACTTCCGCCTTGCGGTACTAGTCCCTAAAGCGTGTTTTCAAACCCCAAATTAGACTTAATTGTAGCGACTGTTTTAAAAGTCAAGCGTCGCACCTGTGTACTTGATCGCGGTGCGACAAAGTTTGAAGTACTCCAACACGACTTCGGAGTACCTCAACACGACTTTGAAGTACCTCAACACGACTTTGAAGTACCTCAACACGACTTTGAAGTACCTCAACACGACTTTGAAGTACCTCAACACGACTTTGAAGTACCTCAACACGACTTTGAAGTACCTCAACACGATGTTGAAGTACCTCAACACGATGTTGAAGTACCTCAACACGATGTTGAAGTACCTCAACACGATGTTGAAGTACCTCAACACGATGTTGAAGTACCTCAACACGACTTTTAAGTACCTCAACATGACTTCGAGGTATCTGTTGCTTATATAGCAGTCCTAAATCATTCGTGAGAATTTGAGATCGTTTTAACCCCCCTGTAGTCCCCCCTTTTGAAGCTACGGTGTACACACAAGTGCTGTCCACATACGTTTCAACTCTTTTACCCACATTTTTGTCAGAGTTAAACTGTCTACACTTACCGACATTCCGCCCAGAACTAAAGTTCAGCGGCTCATAGCTGAAGTCCACAAAGCGTGGACTTCAGCTATGAGACTCGGAATTCATTCCGAGGCGGGATAGAAACGCAGTGCAAGATTTATTAATAAAGATATGGCTGCGACAAGACTTGTATGTACACCGTAGCGATGAAGAAGGGGGGACGGTCTACTACTGTTTTTAAGATACAAGGTTGGGTTGAGGGACAAAACCCAACATTTACGTTGTTTTGTTGGGTTGCGTTTCCCTACGGGACGCTACGCGAACGCTTAACCCAATCTACGTTTCCTGCCTCTTTCCCATGCCCCATGCCCAATACTCAAAAACGCTTTGCTTTGATCCCTTAGATTAGAGTAAAGTAAACAAGTGTAAAGAAGTATCACTTTTCCAGCACACTTTTAAAACAACTTGTTCACTTTTACCGTTGATATTTGTATAAAAACGTCCATGCAATCTTGTTTTTGGCGACGAATTCTCGTATCTATTGCAGTATTTTTCCTGGCTGGGTCAATTTGGGTGATGCATTCTCCCCCAGCACTGGCTTATGACAATCCTGACTTACTTCCTAGCACCTTTACCCCAGTTGTAGACTTAGCAAAATCTCTTCCTGTCCTGCAAGAAGAAAAGCTTGTCAAAGATTTAGAGCAGTTTGAAGCCGATACGGGCTGGAAACTGCGAGTATTGACCCAGTATGACCGCACCCCAGGTCGGGCAGTTATAAAATATTGGGGTTTGGATGACAAAAGCATTCTACTCGTTGCCGATTCTCGTGGCGGTAACATCCTCAGTTTTAGCGTCGGCGATGCTGTTTATGAACTTTTACCCCGAACGTTCTGGATAGAACTGCAAACCCGCTTCGGTAATTTGTACTTTGTCCGCGAACAAGGCGAAGATCAAGCCATTCTGCAAGCCCTAGAATCCGTTAAAGGCTGTTTACTCAAAGGTGGTTGCAATGTTGTCCCCGGACTGCCACGAGAGCAATGGATTCTCACCTTGATTACCTCAATTATTGGTGGGGTGATTTGTGGATTTGCAGCTCAACCCCGCGAGAAAGGACAAGTTTTCGCGTGGCAATGGGCTTTAATTTTCTCACCTTTGTGGGGAATCTTGTTTCTTGCCTTTGGCATTGGGCCAGTGGTGACACGCACAAGCGACTGGTTACCTCTAGTTCGCAATATCTCTGGGTTTCTTATTGGCGTCTTAGTTGCCTACCTATCTCCTGTTTTCAGTCGGCCTTCTTCCAGTAGTGAGTTATGAATGAGGAGAGACGCGATTAATCGCGTCTGTACAGGAGTTAGGAAGTTTTTAATTAACTTATAACTCCTAACTCCTAACTACTCACTCTCTGAAGCTGATAAGCTGAAAGCTAATATTTGAGAAGCTCAACAAAAATGGAATGGCACGTAACTGATGCTCAAAGTTTAGCAATCATTGATAGTGAAATTGAAAATCATGTCTTTTCACCCGCAGAGTATGAGATTGTGCGTCGGGTAATATACTCTACAGCTGACTTTGAGTATAAGTCTTTGATTCGTTTCTCTGAGCGTGCCTTGCAAGCAGGAGCAGCAGCACTAGCCGCGCGTACCACAATTGTGGTAGATGTACCGATGGTGCAAGTAGGTATTGCCTACGAGATTCAAAACACCTTTGCTAATCCGGTGTATTGCAGCATGGAAGCTCTGACACGTCCTCAAAAAGAAAAAACTCGGGCAGCATGGGGAATAGAAACCTTAGCAAAGCGTTATCCAGAGGGCATTTTTGTGGTGGGCCAAGCGCAAACGGCACTAACAGCACTGGTGGATTTAATTGAAGCTGAGGAAATTAGACCTGCTTTGATAATTGCTACTCCAGTGGGATTTGTCGATGTTGATGAAGCGAAGCGGCGCTTACAAGACTCCCTAGTGCCTCACATTACAATTGACAGCCGCAAAGGTAATGCAGTTGTAGCAGCTGCGATCGTTGATGGATTGGTAGACTTGGCTTGGCAAGCCTATGGACAAGATGGAAATCGCGGGAGTTAGGAACGTCGGCTCTATCGGCCTTTCTATGGCAAATACTATTTTAAAATACTCAAGATCCAGATATTTTTGTTAATTAGTGCCGACTGGAGTTACAGATTGTGGAAGCTTTTTATCGGGTGACTTATAGTGATGTGAGGTTAAATCAAAAACCAATAGAAATGTAGAGGCATAACAATGTTTACTTATTCTAGCCCCGCAATCGCCACATATCTTAATATTGCTTCTCCAATAGCAGCTTGTGTCAACGGCAGCAAAGTTGCGGTCATTAATACTGAGGGGATATGGGAAGTAGAAGCTGATGGGAGGAAAAAACTAATTCCAAATTCTTACCATGATGCCCGTGACTGTGCAGCTATTGATGGTAAAACCTATGTGCTAGCTGTTCCAACAGGATTAGTAAAAATAAAAACTGATGGAACCACCCAAAAAATAGTTAACAGTGTTGCTCAATCAAGAACAAGAGTTAAATTTTTAGAGGGTAAATGGGTTATTCATCAATCTGTAAATACTCTATCAATTTACGATACAAATCTTAACTTCAAAGACAAACGGGATTACAAGGTAACTGAAGTAACAGATTTTGAATACAAAGATAATTATCTCTACATTAGTGGTTTTCAGCAACAAAAGCGAGCAGGCATCCCAGTACAAATTGCTTTTCTTTACCGAATGGGTTTTAATGGCACAAGTATATTTAACTTGCCGATTTTACCAGGAGATAACCAGGGTAAGCTTTGGGGTTACAATGCTGCCACTCTTGTTGACAACATGGCAGATACCCGACTCAACAGATTATACATTTCTGGGGATAAACTCTACGTGCTTGGTTCGGTCTATGGGGGTAATTCAATCTATAGGTGGAATGGTAAAGACCTCTTAACACAAACTTTGATCACTACAGATAAATATACTAATGCTGCCCAAACTCGTGATGAGACAAAAGTTTACACAGGAGTTGTTGATTTAACGTCATTCACTGTTGAACGCGGGCAACTAAGTCTTACAAGACTTCCTTCAACAGGAGGATTGGGAGACGGCAATAGCAATTTCCCTAAAACTATTTACTCAGATGGCACTGATATTTTTGTTGGATCTAAGGCTGCTTACGCAATTCCCAATAGAGATAGCCAAACATTCTTAGGTAAACCGATTGCACCTTACCGTGGCGATGCAAGTTTTTTAATTTTTCCGAATAATCTTAAGACTCGCAAAGCTTGGGTAACACCTGGAAATGGTGAAGTATTGCTATTTAATAATAAGTTTGCAGTCATCAAAACAGGTAATGTTAATGATTTGTCTACAAATTCCGGAACCGCCCAAAGCCTACCAACAAATACTTATTTTATTAAGTTTTAACAGAGCGATCGCAACGAGAACACCGCAGGTATCGCTAAGAGGGACGGTTAGACCATCGCTTTTCCTACACCTTCTTTTATGTTCCAACCTTGGATTGAGCGTTTGAGATATCGGGGGCAATTTCCACAGATGCTCCCGCCTTCCTTGACTGGCAGGTACGATGCTTTAACGACGGCGGCGTTGCCGCGTTTCCCCAGTACCCATGCCCACCCAAAATCGCTCAAGGGTTTGCTCTCACTGGCTTTTTGGCTAGTCACACAGTCCCTTCTATTCTTATAGATATAGCGTGCGTGTGTGATCAAATTATTCTCTAGCTTTTAATCTAAATCTGAAGTCTTCGGGATCAAGTATTGGGTGTTGGGAGAGGGGAATGGGGAGAGAGGAATGGGGCAATGAGGTATGCCGTTCACGGAGCGTCTCCGTAGAGAAGGCGGCAAACTACGCTCCCACTCCACACCCCACAATCGCCTACAACGCCCAATGTTTTGCTAATGGCTATTCTTTGCCTTGCATTGGGCGTTGTAGAACATTGGGAAGATTCGGAAGGGTTGGGGAAGCTTAGAGAAGCTTAGGGGGTACTGGGGCAGGTTTCATCATTGATATATGTTAATAAGTAGGTTGTGACCGCTAATTAACATCAGCCCAAAACTCAAATTTTACGCAGTAATTTAAATTTATTACAAAAGTTTATATACTAATTCTTAAACTATCGAACTTTTATCAAACCTGACAAATCTACTCAAGCTATTGCAGAGGTAGTTTCTGAGGCTTTTAAGGGTTTGTAAAAGCCGATGATAATTCCCAATTTTGGAAAATGATTCCTGTGGTTTTGTACTGACACAACCTCTTCACCCAAAAAGACTATCACCACAGCGATCGCGTAGGGAATTTTCACAAAGGGATATGCAATTTTTGGTGGCACGGAGGGAAAATTGGCTATTCCTCATCCTCATTATTGACTTTTGACTTTTGATTTTTGACTTCCCCGAACGCTTTCTTTATGTTGAGCGGAGTCGAAACACAGCATTTTGCAGAGAAGGGGCTGACTAGTTTACTCTTCTGTGCGACGACGCCGCCGACGCGGCCTTTGTTGTTGGTCTTCACGTAAGCGGCGACCAACTTCGTTAAAGAAATCTCGCCGTAAATAAGGATAATCGCTAACCCACAGGTCACGGCTAGGAAAGTATATATCGCTGAATTGTTCAATACTGCTCAAATCTGGGCGATTTGACATCACTACCATTTCTGCAATTTGACCGCGAGTTATAACTTTGTGGGCAGGACGTAATGGTGCTACAAACTCAATGCTAAATCCTGTTTCATCACCCACCTCTAAGTTAATCTGTTTTTCTCGATTTTCTACAATCACCAATTCGCCTTTGCTGTTGACTGTTTCGGTTTTACCCATCAACTGGTCTGTAATCCACCAATCTAGCACTCGACCACGGAAAAAGCCGCCATACTTATAACGGCGGCATTGCAAATTCCGCATACTTGCTTGAAACACTGGATACCACAGCCAAAAAAAAGCGCTAATTACTCCCAGCACAAATACTATTGAAGCAAACTCAAGCCTAAAAATGACTGTCACAAGCAAAATAACAACTACGGCAACTACAGAAATTAACAGCCGTTGCAAAAAATTTGAGAACTTCCCCCAGTAGTACTTGTACTGCAAACCAGTTGCAATTAGGGGGACAACTTGTTCAAATTTCTGGCGAGTCAGTGGTACTAACATGAGTGCTGAGTAATGAATGAGCAATAGTGTGTTTAAAGTATCTTTTCTAATCCATATACTAACGACTTTAGCGCTAAGATTTTGCGAATCGCTAGTAGCACTCCTGGCATATAACAAGCGCGATCGCTCGTATCATGTCGTAAAGTATAAATCTGTCCTGCTGCGCCAAAAATAACTTCTTGATGAGCAATCAATCCTGGCAAACGCACGCTATGAATTCTAATCCCTTCATCTGCTATACTGCCCCTTGCTCCTGGTAATTTCTCCGTTTCTTCTACAAGAGCAGGGTTAAAAGTTTTACCCAATTCTCCTAATAACTGCGCCGTTTGAATGGCAGTACCACTGGGAGCATCAGCTTTTTGATTGTGATGTAGTTCGATAATTTCCACATGGTCAAAGTATTTAGAGGCTGCGATCGCGGCTTGTTGCAATAGCACCATGCCAATGGAAAAATTAGGAATAATTAGACAACCAGTGCTAGCTTTGTCGGCAAAGTCTGCCAAGTCTTGAATTTGTTCTGGACTTAACCCAGTGGTGCCGACTACTGGACGAATTCCGTAGGCGATCGCACTACGAATATTGTCATAAACTGAATCGGGATGGGTAAAGTCTACAATCACTCCTGGAGGAGACTGTCTGTCGCCAGCCACATACCCCAACATCGGTTCTAATTGATTGGTAATTGGTACTTCCAGGGGTTCGCTTAAACCCGCCAACTCTCCAGCGTCTTTATCTTGATGTTCTAAACTGTGGTCAATTGCACCCACTAGGTTTAAGTCTGGCGCTTGCGCCACCGCCTTAATCACCTCACGGCCCATTTTACCAGCAGCACCGTTGACAATAACCGGGATAGGAGCTTGATTCGTCATAGGTCGAGAAATACTTTTTGAGGTAACAAAGGAATTGTAAAGACTTTGGTGATCTAGTAGCTAGCTTCTCAAATCTCTGGCTTCATTCCGACTACCCTGATTTATGGAGCTAATCGCTCAGTTTTTCTACTCTCTACAGCAGATCGGTTCTCATTTTCATCTCACTATCTTAGCCAGTAACCCGTTTTATTTTCCGATCATACTGCCTTGATAAGTAGTCTTTATAAAAACCATCAGTCTTTCTTTGTCAAGTATAGTTGACTATTTGTAATATTTTAGTTAAACTTATTTACATAACTTAGCAAAGATCAAACTTAACTATCTAACTGGTGTTAGCTAAGAAAAAAAGATTTCGGTATCGCTATATCTGATCGACATTTGGAATTCTCCCATCTACCTCGGCTATCAAGTCGGGGTTTTTTGTGTTTTCAACTAGCCCTTAATTTCTTTAACTTTTCTTTAGTCATCTTTGAGATGACTTGAGCTATTAGCCGTAGGTTTCTAACCTATGGCGGGTAATGGTTCAGGCGCGAGATTGGAAATTACGTATTTGAATAATTCTGGAATATTGGCTTATAGCGGGTAATGGTTCAGGCGCGAGATTGGAAATTACGTATTTGAATAATTCTGGAATATTGGCTTATAGCGGGTGATGGTTCCGGCGGGAGATTCGGAAAATTACGTATTTGAATAATTGCGGAATATTGGCTTATGGCGGGTAATGGTTCAGGCGCGAGATTGGAAATTACGTATTTGAATAATTGCGGAATATTGGCTTATAGCGGGTGATGGTTGCAGCGCGAGATTGGAAATTACGTATTTGAATAATTGCGGAATATTGGCTTATGGCGGGTGATGGTTCAGGCGCGAGATTGGAAATTACGTATTTGAATAATTGCGGAATATTGGCTTATGGCGGGTGATGGTTGCGGCGCGAGATTGGAAATTACGTATTTGAATAATTGCGGAATATTGGCTTATGGCGGGTGATGGTTCAGGCGCGAGATTGGAAATTACGTATTTGAATAATTGCGGAATATTGGCTTATGGCGGGTGAT
>NZ_JAIVFQ010000090.1 GCF_020829495.1 Nostoc favosum CHAB5714
CAAATCCAAGGCTTTTTGGATAGAGAAGCTTAAATTCATTAATCGGGGATTGGGCATGGGGCATTGGGGATTGGGCATTGGTTATTTCTCCCTCATCCCCCTCATCTCCCTCATCCCCCTCATCCCCCTCATCCCCGATAGTATTGCGAGAACCGGGAGCAGGGCGGCTGTTACAAGTTGTATATCCGCTACCGGATGCAAATCAACCAGATGTGCCGACGCTAGATGTGATGGATTACATCTTGACTGAGGGACGGAATTCTAGACTTCATCAGGCATTGGTGGAATCAGGTTTAGCTAGTGAATTAACAGCGTCTGTTACCAGTTTGCGAGAATCTGGCTGGTATGAGGTGTTGGTGACGGCTGGTTCTAAACAAGATTTGAAAAAAATTGACTCAGCGTTGAGTAGCGCGATCGCCAATGTAGCAGAAAAAGGCGTGACCTCTGAAGAAGTTGAACGAGCCAAAACTCAATTAACAGCAGATGTAATTTTGAGTAACCGTGATATCACCTCTCAAGCAATGCGATTGGGCACTGATGAGACAACTGTTGGTGATTATCGCTACACAGACCGCTATTTGGCAGCTGTCCGTCTGGTGAAACCGACGGATATTGTAGCTGTGATTAACAAATATTTGACAAAAGGAGCCAGGACAGTAGGCTTTTTTGAACCAACCCAGAAGCAGATAACAGAAGTTGGTGATAAACCAGACTCAGCCCAAACTACAGAGAATTTTTCTCCTGGGGCACCTGTGCTTCCCTCTGAGGTAGTGAAATACTTACCGCCTGTGGACTTAGCTACAGATGCATTGCTTGCCGTCAAAGACATCGCCCAAGTATTACCAGAGGAATTTAAATTTACTAATGGACTGCGGTTATTACTGTTACCAGATCATAGTACTCCCACCGTTACCTTGAGCGGTCACATTCAAGCCGGGACGGAGTTTGATCCAGAGAATAAAGCTGGACTAGCTGCTTTCGTAGCAGACAATTTGCTAAATGGTACTAATAGCAAGGATGACTTAACTATTGCCAAAGTCTTGGCAGAACGAGGGGCGAGTCTCGACTTTCAAACCTACCGCGAAGGTGTGCATATCGAGGGTGATAGTTTAGCTCTTGATTTGCCGATACTCCTTGAGATATTGGCAGATGTTGTAAAAAATAGTACCTTTCCAGTCAAAGAATTGGAATTGCATCGCCAACAAACTTTAACTGACTTACAACAGGAATTAGATGAGCCATCAGAAGTAGCCAGAAGAATATTTGTTCAGTCCATTTACCCGAAAAAACATCCCTTACATACTTTTCCCACAGAGGAGAGTTTACAGCAGATTCAGCGCCAGGATGTGATTGATTTCAAAGCTAAACATTATCGTCCAGACACAACAGTGTTGGCGCTGGTGGGAGATTTTGATCTAGACATTGTGCGATCGCTGATTAAAAATGAGTTTGGTAACTGGGAAGTTAGCGGCCAAGCACCGACATTAAAATATCCCACGGTGTCAATGCCGCAGAAAATAGTCAGTGTCAACCCAGTATTACCAGGTAAAGCCCAAGCCGTTACATATATGGGTTATACAGGCATTAACCGTTATGATCCTCGGTTTCACGCAGCCTTAGTATTGAACCAGATTTTGGGAGGTGATACCTTATCTAGTAAACTGGGTGCAGAAGTGCGCGATCGCCAAGGTTTGAGCTATGGAATTTATAGCTCCTTCCAAGCCGGGAAGAATGCAGGCACATTTTTGATAGAAATGCAAACTAGTCCTGAAGATAGCAGTAAAGCGATCGCTAGTACCCGCCAAATACTACAGCAAATCCATCAACAAGGTGTTACCGCACTGGAAGTAGAAACAGCTAAACGCACCCTCATCAGTAACTACAATGTTTCCCTGGCAAACCCAGAGGAATTAACAGATAGAATTCTGATGAATGAGGTGTATGGACTAGATAAAGGAGAATTGCACTACTTCACTGACAAAATCCAGAAAGTCAGCCTTACCCAAGTTAATCAAGCGGCTCGTGAGTTACTCCACCCAGATCAAATCGTAGTCGTTACTGCTGGGCCATCTGTTTTAGCAGAAAAAAGCATTAGGTAGTACAATGTCCAAGCTATTGAGGGTTTGTAGTAAGCACAAAGCGTGCTTAAAAAACAAGGACTAAAGTCAATACTGTTCGGTTAAGCTTAAAAAATAACTCCAATGTAGGTTGGGTTGAGGAACGAAACCCAACATTTTCACAGCTTTGTTGGGTTGAACGACCTTCAACCCAACCTACAAATCTTCTTAACCGAACAGTATTGGGACTAAAGTCCTTACTACGAACTTGCTTACCCATCAATTTAAACTTGACACACTAGTGGTCTGTCTCATTAAATTTGAGGGATAAGAGAACGAACCGCAAAGGACGCAAAGAGCGCAAAGGAAGAAGGAAAAGAATCCCTATCAGGGATTAAAATAACTTAAATTATAGATATTAGTTCTCAAGTAATCTAGAGAAAGCATTAATACTTCAGCGCCAGAGCCACCAGTAATTATTAATTTCCCATGAACATTTTCAGTAACTTACTTTCTCAAGCGACTCAGCCTGCACCTGCGAAAAAGCAACGCCGAGGAATTGAAATTAAATCGCCGCGTGAAATTGAAATCATGCGGCAATCAGCGACAATTGTGGCAACTGTCCTAAAAGAAATTTCCGAGCTAGTAAAGCCAGGAATGACCACGGCTGATTTGGATGCTTATGCAGAAAAACGTATCCGCGAAATGGGCGCAACACCGAGTTTTAAAGGATATCACGGTTTTCCCGGTTCTATTTGCTCCAGCATTAACAATGAAGCAGTGCATGGCATTCCTAGTCCTAAGAAAGTGATTCGCGTGGGGGATGTATTAAAAGTAGATACGGGCGCTTATTACCAAGGCTTTCATGGTGATTCTTGCATTTCAATTGCTGTTGGTGAAGTGACCCAAGAAGCTGCTAAATTAATTCGCGTAGCAGAAGAAGCTTTATATAAGGGCATTGAACAAGTTAAGGCTGGTGTATACCTGCTTGACTTAGCTGGAGCAATTGAAGACCATGTGAAATCTAACGGCTTTAGTATAGTCGAAGAATTCACTGGACACGGCGTCGGTCGTAACTTGCACGAAGAACCTTCAGTATTCAACTACCGTACCCGCGAGATGCCAAATGTTAAACTCCGTGCGGGGATGACGCTAGCAATTGAGCCAATTTTAAATGCGGGTTCTAGACACACCCGAACATTATCTGACCGTTGGACAGCAGTCACGGTGGATAATTCTTTGTCGGCTCAGTTTGAGCATACAGTGTTGGTGACAGAGACTGGTTATGAGATTTTGACTGACCGTTCTAAGCTGTAATTGTTAGTTGTAATTATCTGTTTTTAAGAGAGGTGAAGCGTCAAAAGAGGGCGATTTGCCTCTTGATTTTTTACGACAATCGAAAGGCTCAGATTTGTGGCTTCTGATACCATTTGACTTTAATAATGATACAAGTACGCTCTTTTGGGGCATGGCAATGCCATGCCCCTACGAGAAATTTATTTATATGTATCAGGATTTTCGTGAATTGGTAATTCGAGGAAGTGTAGCGATCGCAGAACTTTTGATATTCTCAAATTTCAATTCCTGAGCAATTAATTTGTTAATATTCCGTAGTTGTTCCTGAGCATTATTGATCAGGATAATTTGTTCCATGATTTGATTAGAATCGCCAAGAGTCAGTTTTAGGCTCTGAATCAGTGTTGGCAATTCACTCACAAGTATTTCTAGTTTAGCCATAAATACCCCTTAGGGATTTGTCGAAAGTTTATGCGAAACAATTAAAATGGCTTGAGTAAGAACGTAACCACGCCTGTTGCATCTGAGCATCCTAGTTGAGTGGCAAATCTCAGCAGCTATAAAATGTATAGTTCCCGCAAATCCTGCTAAAGTAACAATTTAAGTTTTAAAATCCCAGAGAAAGCCAAAACTACCCATTCACTAACCTATGAATGAAGTTGATTTAGCATTTACCCCAGCGCTAGAGTTGGCGCAATTAATTCGTCGCCGGGAAGTATCACCGCTAGAGTTAGTGAAAATATATTTAGAACGGATTGGGCAGTTGAATCCCCAATTAGGAAGCTATTTTACGGTGACGGCAGAATTAGCGATCGCAGATGCCAATGCCAAAACAGAATTATTGACAACTACTTCAGAACTACCGCCATTTTTTGGTGTACCGATTTCAATTAAAGACCTCAATGCTGTAGCAGGTGTTACCTGTACTTATGGAAATCCAGCATTACTGAACAATATCCCTAATTATGATGATGGGGTTGTGACGAGGATTAAGCAAGCTGGGTTTACTATTCTCGGTAAAACAGCCACTTCAGAATTAGGTTCGTTTCCATACAGTGAACCTATGGGTTTTCCCCCAGCTAGAAATCCGTGGAATTTAGAATACACTCCTGGCGGTTCCAGTGGTGGCGCAGCAGCTGCGGTAGCAGGGGGATTGTGTGCGATCGCTCAAGGTTCAGATGGCGGTGGTTCAATTCGGGGGCCTGCGGCTTGTTGCGGTTTAGTTGGGCTAAAACCATCCAGAGGCAGGGTGAGTAAAGCACCCGTAGGCGAACGCCTCGCTGGAATTGCCGTCAACGGCCCGATCGCTCGGACTGTGGCTGATGCTGCTGCCCTTTTGGATACCATCTCTGGCTATACAACAGGCGATCCTTACTGGTTGCCAGATCCCGAACCATCATTTCTCGCCGCTACTGGGACAAAACTTGGTGCTTTGCGAATTGCCTTTGAAACTAACATTTCTCTTTTGGGAGAAGCTGACGCCAACTGTCAGCAAGCAGTCCGCCAAACAGTCCAGTTATTAGAACAACTCGGCCACCACGTTGAACAGAAATCCCCAGATTTTAGTGGCTTAGTTGAACCATTTCAAATTGTTTGGCAAGCTGGGATAGCTGCATCAGGACTTCCTGTTGAAGCCTTGCAGCCAGTGAATCGCTGGTTATTTGCACGCACAGGTTCTGTTGCCCAGTACCTGCAAGCAGTTTCTCAAATGCAAATAGTGGCACGGCAAATTGTGGCGTTTTTCGATACCGTGGATGTGCTGGTATTGCCAGTTTATTTACACTCACCTATCCGTGTTGGTGAATGGGCATCTCTGAGTCCAGAAGAGACATTCCAAAATATTATTGAGTGGGTTGCCCCTTGTCCGCCTGCAAATGCAACTGGACAACCTGCGATCGCAATTCCTGTAGGTTTTGATAGTAATGGTTTGCCCATGAGTGTGCAGCTAATTGGTAAACCTGCGGCTGAAGCTACACTCATCAGCCTAGCAGCACAATTAGAAGCAGCTAACCCTTGGATTCATCATCGTCCAGCCTTTGCAATATAGGGCTAATCATGCAGGCATCCCTGGAACAACTTTCACAAATAATTGTGTTTGCAGGTTTAGAAACAGCAGACAAAGTAAATTTGCAACCTCATACTCAGGTGCAACGGTATCGCAAAGGAGAGATTATTCTGCATGAGGGCGATGTCTTACCAGCAAAACTCTATGCTGTTGTCAATGGAGCAATTCAAGTTACAAAAACAGCAATGACGGGGAAGGAAACGATTCTCCGTGCCTTAGCTAGTGGGGAAATTTTTGCGGCTCCTGCTTTGTTGGGAAATGGAATTTCTCCGGCAACTGTGACTGCTGAATCTGATTGTGAAATACTCACTGTAGAGCGAGATGCTTTATTAAAAGCTATTGAGCAAAATCCTGAAATTGCATTACGAATGCTGATGGTTTTTAACAGTCGGATTCAGCAATTACATGAAACAGTTCACGGATTAGTTTCTGAAAGAGCTATTGTTCGCCTTGCCAGATTAATTCAATATTTTGCTGCTGAATCTGGAACGGAATCAACTTCAGAAGGCGAGTGTTTAAAAGTCAAATTATCTTATTATCGCATGGCTCGAAGTAGCGGCATTACTTACGAAGAATGTGTGCGGTTAATTAAAAGTCTCAAGTCAGTAATTGCCTATAGTCGGGGTGGGAACATTACAATACTTGATGCAAATAAATTGGATGCGTAGTTTACCGCCGCAGGCATCGCATTTTTTAAGACTCCATAGATAACTAATTACTATCTGCGACTTTCTCAGAAAGTGTGAGCAGAAATGTCAGGTTTTCTTCACTCGTGGTCAAGGATAGCGTAAATAAAATTGTCGTACCATCTGCCTTTGATTAATTCTTTTTCCCGCAGATGACCCTCACGACGCATACCAATTTTTTCTAATACCCTTACAGAAGCAACATTCTGTGCAACACACCAAGACCAGATACGATGCATTCTCAGTTCTTCAAAGCCGAACTTTAAAATGGCTTGTGCTGCTTCTGTTGCATAACCTTGTCCCCAATACTGAGTGTTTAATTCATAGCCGATATTTGCTTCCCGCATTTCCGGGTCGTTTACACGGATACCACAATTACCAATAAGCTGATTTTCTGCTTTGAGGATAATAGCTAACTGAAACTTTGTTCTTGGTTGCTCTTTTTGCTGACCAATAAACATCTGGACAAACTCACAAACATCCTTTTGTGTGCGATGCGTCCAATAGCTGTAACGCAAGTACAAAGGATCAGATTGATAGGTAAAAACCGCCTGCCAGTCTGCCTCTACAAAGTCACGCATTAGCAAGCGGTGTGTTTCTAAGATCATGTCTTTTCTCTATACGCTTATTGCAGACAATCTAGAAATTTTAAATTTTACATTTTGCACCTTGAGGAGTAGCATCAGGGTAATAGGTAATGATTGCTTTTTCTTCTCTAACAAAAACTGTAGGAAAGGATTGACCCGTTTCTCGGTCACGTACATTATAAATACACGCTCCCTCATTATTACCTTGCAGTTTAAATATTCTGGTGGCATCTAAAAGCATTTCTTCGGCATTGCTGAGGTAGCTATACCCTTTGATGACATCTGTTACTGTCCTATTTTTCTGCTTAATTACTACACCCATTGTATAAATGACTCCAGGAACAACTTCCTCTCGTCCCTGATTATTTGGCAACCGTCCGCCTATTCCTTCATTTTGTAGTTGTAAATATCTGCCGTTAAAATGTAAGCCACCAATATCATTGGCCTTATATATTTCACCACAAAATATATGCTCAAACCCTCGACGTTGGAACCAAATATTGGTTAAATCATCGAGAAATTGTGCTTTATTATTACGTCCAAGACGCAGTTCACCGCCGCTAGCTTGCTGAAGTTTCTGTAACACATCTGGGTAATAAGATAACAATTGTTTAAAATTATTAGAACTAACTCTTGTACCAATAGGGCCGCAGAGTTTTAGCACAGCCTTGTCAAAAGGATTTAGCAACGGTGCGGGTGGTGTGATATCTGCCTGTTGCCCTGCGGGGAAACGAACAGGAACTGGGTTATCTACATTATCAAAAAACGGCAGAAGTTGCGTATTTGACTGAGACTGCGCCTTCACTGAATTTTGCCAGCAAAATGAGGAAACCAGTAGCAGAAAAGCAAACACATTTACCATCTGGTTTGACCTATTGGTTAGAGGATTTGGCTGCATAATTTTTAGATTAATTACTTAGATGGCAATACTACATCAAGTTTAATTTAAGGGATAGCATACATTAAAAAAAATCGGTTTTTTTTAACTAGTTCCGTGGGTTTAAGTCCCCCGCTTCAATAAAAATTTTGTTTTGTGTTGGGGTTAAATCCCCATTACAAAACAAAATTTACGAAAGCGTTGCGGGGCGAACGCGAGTGCGTCTCTAAGAGTTGCCCATTACGAATTACGAATTACGAATTATTTAATGTACTGGGTTAATGAAGTTTTTTAAAAGTCTGTTTACTTTAAATTTTAAATTATTGATTACCTTGTCTTAAACTAACTAAAGGTGGCGCGTAATATCAATTCTGTATGAAGATGCGCTAAATCATAGCGATCGCTTCTGCTAGAATACTTAGTTGCAATATAATTACTTTGTAGAGCAGGCGATAAACCTGCTGTTTTTTTAATATTTAATTAATAATTGTCAAAAATGCCTTTTACTTATAACCGCACAGTTCGTTTTCAAGATACTGATGCTGCTGGGGTAGTTTATTTTGCTAATGTTTTGAGTATTTGCCATGAAGCTTATGAAGAATCTCTAGAAGCATCAAGTATTAATCTCAAAGATTTTTTTACTAATCCATCTGTAGCTTTCCCCATTGTTCATGCTAGTGTCGATTTTTTGCGCCCTATATTTGGCGGGGACAAGTTGCTAATTAGTTTAATTCCTCAAAAAATAGGTGGTGATAAGTTTGAAATTACTTACGAAATTACAGTGGCTGAAGTGGTAGTTGCTAAGGCTGTTACTAGGCATGTTTGTATTGATGCAAGTAGTAGAAGTAAACAAGAATTACCTGATGAGATTATTCAGTGGTTGGAAACGAACCGCCCAGACGCAGAGGGCGCAGAGAGAAGAAAGTCTAGAGAGATTATGTGATGGGATTTTGGAGGAATTCTCTGGCTATTTGCTGTAATTGTTGGCGGTTAATTTTACCTTGGGAGTTGCGAGGTAGATTTTGTTGGGGAATCCAATATTTTGGAATTTTATATTTGCTGAGTTTGTCTTTGAGTAGGGTTTGGATTTTTAAGGCAGAGGTATTTGATTTTTTGGGAATATAAATCGCTGTTAAGGCTTGTCCCCAATGTTTATCTGGGATGCCGATGACACAAATATCGGCAACTAATTGAGTTGCTTGTATAGCTGATTCAATCTCTGCTGGGTAAATATTTTCTCCACCTGTAATAATTTTGTCGCTGTTACGTCCGACAATATTTAAATGACCTTGCTCGTCTAAAAAACCTAAATCATCTACTTGGAAATCAGCTTGATTTTCTCTCTTTTTAGGATAGTAGCCAAGGGCTAAAGATTGAGCCTGAATGGTGATATTTCCGATTTGACTGGAATTTAAAATATCGCCTTGCTGATTGCGAATAGTTACTTTTGCATGGGGAAGAATTTGACCACTGCTAATTTTACCGTCGAGAAAATCATCTGGTTTGAGGGTAGCAATTTGAGAGGCGGTTTCTGTCATGCCATAAGTAGGTGCTAACCGGATGCGATGAAATCTGGCTTTTTCTAGTAGTTCGTTCCATGCTGGCGCACCTCCCAGAAGTACAGTATTAAATTGGGTTAGCCATTGAGTTAATTCGGGATTTTGCAGGAGTCTTTGTAACTGCGTTGGAACTAAAGATATTAAAAATTCTGATTGTTTAATATTGAATATTTGACCTGTTTCTACTGCTTTGAATGGCAAAATAGCCAGTTTACCTCCGGTGGTGAAAGAGCGCATAAATTGCATTAAACCGCTAACGTGATATAGCGGTAATACAGAAAAAGAATTGACTTGTTTTAGTTGAAAGTATTCTGTAAATCCTTGTACAGATGCGATGAGAGTTTCCCAAGTATGGATAGCAAATTTAATCTGCCCCGATGAACCACCTGTGGGAATCAGGATGAGTGGGGAGTGGGGAGTGGGGAGTGGGGAGTGGGGGGATGAGGGGGATGAGGGGGATGAGGGAGATGAGGGAGATATGATAGTAATTTCTTCGCAATTCCGATTTCCTATTTCCCACTCCCTATTCCCTACTCCCCACTCCCTATTCCCTATTCCCCAAATAATATCTGGCTGTACTAAATCAAAGACTTGCTGCCATTCTTGTGTTCCCCAGTCGGGGTTACAAAGAAAAACTGGACAATTAGCTGCACAAGCGGCAATGAAACTTGCTAAAAACCGTACTGGTTCGCGTTCAGCTAAGATGATTTTTGGTGGTATTCTACACGCTGATAATTGTGTTAGTTCTAAATATAATTCTTGAGCTATGTGATTAAATTGACGGCTGTTGTAACCAATAAGCCAATCATCCTGAGTTAGGTTATTAAGACAGTTTAAAGGTTGTTCCATAGACTTTGAAGCCACGTTTCTTCTTGTTCAAAAAAATGGTCAATGCCAAAACCAACTGCCCTATTGTTTTGGGATAATTCCGCCGCTAGCTGGAGTGCTGCAAGTCTACCGATCGCAGTTTCAAATACTGATGAAAATACAGTATCAATTTTATGCTGGTGGCAAAACTTTCTCAGACGAGATGGTGATCCAACTATCCCAGGCTTGATCACAAAAATCCCTCGCCAACCTTGTTGATAACAGGCGGCGAGTTGCCTAAGTGTAGCGACAGATTCATCTAAAGCGATCGCAGTTTCATAACTCAGACTCAATTCCAACATTTCTTGAAATTGCTCAACGGGTAGCGGTTGTTCGATAAATTCAATTTCTAAGAATAGTTCTGCATTCGCCTTAAGATTGTCGCAAGTCCGCAGCCATAAGTTAGCTTCCTCATAGGTGAGTCCACCGTTGGCATCTAATCGCAGTTTGATAAAGTCTGGTAAGGTGTTTATCAGTGACTCCAAAATTTCTAGTTCATCAGCGATCGCATACACACCAATTTTCCACTTAAACGTGTGATATCCTTGCTGCCACAAGGTTTCCCATTGATTTAAAGCCGCTTCCCCGGCTGGTAATAAAGCACTGTAGAAAAGTGAGTTGGGAGTTAGGAGTGAGGAGTTAGGAGTTAGGAGTGAGAAGTTAGGAGTTAGGAGTGAGGAATTAGGAGTTATAAAATTATCTCCCTCATCTCTCCCACTCCCCATCTCACAAGCTGACTCAAAGCCAAATTGACAAGCAGGTAACTCATCTGGGATGGAGAAAATTATCTCGTCTGTGATTTCTCTTGGGAGTTGGCGACAAAAATCTAAGGCTTGTTCTAGGGTTTCGGAACCGAACCAGCTAATGGGGGCAATTTCTCCCCAGCCAACTTTACCTGATTCATCGGTAAGCCTGAGGATAATCCCCTCACGAATATCCCAATTACCATGATTGGTAGTCAGTGTTCGCAAAAATCTTCGCTGATAAGGACGAAATTCAAATCTGTAGTCATTAGTCATTAGTCATTTTCCCTCTGCTCCAGTGCCCAATGCCCAATGCCCAATGCCCAATGCCCAATACCCAATGCCCAATGCCCAATGCCCAATGCCCAATGCCCAATGCCCAACTAAAGCATAAATCCCAGTCCAAGCAGCAAGCAAGCCCAGAAATGCACGGCTACAGCGATGAATTTACAGTTACTAACTTTGTCTGGCTGGTTGTGATTTTCTTGGACATGGCGGCATAATTTGACAGCAAACGGTAAACTTACCCAACTCAATAACGTCCACGGTGGAGAAATTCCCAATAGCACAAATAGCAAGGTGAGGGGATAAATGCTAGCAGTGAACCAAACTAGGAGTTGGGCCCCTTTTTTGGTTCCTAGACGGACGATAGGCGATCGCTTGCCTGCCGCTATGTCATCCTTAACTTGGTGAAAGTGTGAGCAAAACAAAATTAAGGTTGTGGCAATCCCGACAATGACTGAGACTGCTAAACTTGTCATTGACCAAGTTTGGGTTTGGCTGTAGTATGCTGCCTCCACTGCTAATGGGCCAAAGGCAAAAAAGCAAAGAATCTCGCCTAAACCCTGATATCCTAAGCGAAAAGGAGGCCCTTGGTACATATAGCCCAAACCACAGCACAGCAGAATGATGCCGATAACAGTTAGGTCTTGTTGCCAAAGAGCGATCGCTAATATGCCCAGCAACCCCAAACCTAAACACAAATTTCCTATCCCAAATATTAATGACTTATTGTCTGTTAAGTTAACCAGAGAATGGTGCTTATTTTGATCAATACCTGTTTCGGAATCAAAGACATCATTACTGATATTTTCCCAGGCGAGAATTAAAATTGCCGCAGCTACAAAAGTAGAAAATACTGTACCATTAAAATTTTTAGTTTCAGCAAATGCTACTGCTGTTCCCACCCAAATGGGCATAATGGCAACGCTATACATTGGCGGTTTAATCGCTGCCATCCATAACTTAGTATTGGGATATAAAATCTGCTTGGTTGTCATCAGTCGTGATTAATTAAATTGCCGGAATATTACTCACACTTGAGATTTTATAATTTAAAGAGACGTACCGCTACGCGAAAGTCAAAAGTCAAAAGGAGCCAGTGCGTTGGGCGGCTCTGCCGACTTGTTTGCTCTTAGCGTTCCCGCAGGGTAGCAACTGGCTCTCAAAAGTCAAAAAACTTATGATTTGGGTTTTTTAACTGTTGGAATGCTAGCTTTTTTAGGTCGTGCTGTACTAGATATTCATGAGCTAAAAACAACTGTCACTTTGACTGTGGCTCGTTAAGCTTGTGTTGTTAACACTCCACTCTCACGTTCCAGCCCAAGGCTGGAACTGGCTTGTCAGGTTTGGGAACACCATAAAAAACGCAAATCCTACGCTGGTGAAATGACAACTTAATATGTTACCTGTAGAAATACGACCACGATTAATTACACTTTAGGAAGTTAACTTAAAAAAAATTTACTATAGATCCATGACAGTTTCACCATGTCGTAGCAACCTCTTTGTACACAAAGATTTATATCAATTTTTGGTAGCAGTGCAAGAAAAGTGCGTCAAAAATAATTGCAGGCAAATTGTCAGTATCTCTCAGGAGATCGATTTAGTTGACCCTTTACTTGTATTAGATAAACTTACACAAGCAAATGAAATAAATTTTTACTTTGAGGACAAAGGTAAAGGAGAAGCGATCGCGGCAATTGATGCTGTGGCAAAGTTACAAATTGATGGTGTAGATCGTTTTACTCAAGCTGAACATTTTATCAAATCTTGTCTAAAAAATATAATTAAGTTTGGTAACGTTAACCAAGGTTTTTCTGGGCCTCACTTTTTTTGTTATTTCAGCTTTTTTGATAAAAATGCCCAAGTAGATTATCCATTTCCATCTGCTACCATCTTTCTTCCCCGTTGGCAAGTAGCTGTTAAAAATCAGCGTTGCATATTAGTCACAAATATAATTATCAATGAAAGTGTAAATATTCAAAGGTTATTGGAGAATGTGCAAAATAAAATTGAATTTATCCAATCTTTAGAATATTACTCTGCTAATATTGATTTTTTTCCAGCAAAGTTCTACAAGAAATCTGTCACGAATGCTACTGGGTTTAAACGTTCAGTAGTATCTGTTTTGGAAAAAATTAGGTCTAGTCATTTAAGCAAGATTGTCCTAGCAGATATATTAGATGTAAAATCAAACAACCAATTTGACTTAGTTAAATCCTTAAATAATCTTAGGCAAATACATCCTAATTGTTATATTTTTTCTACAAGTAATGGCAAAGGACAAAATTTTATTGGTGCAAGTCCAGAAAGATTAATTAGTATCAATAATCAACAGTTAATCACTGATGCTTTAGCTGGTTCTGCACCACGAGGTAAAACCCCTGCTGAAGATGCAGCTAATGCCAATCGCTTGCTTAATAGTGAAAAAGAAAAGCACGAACATTCACTGGTGCTTGATTTCATTACACAACGCCTATGCCAGCTAGGTTTATTACCTCAAATATTAGCACCACGGCTGCGACAATTATCGAATATCCAGCATTTATGGACACCAATAAGTGCTATGGTTCCAGCTAACATACACCCATTAAAGATTGTCGCCCAATTGCATCCTACACCAGCCGTTGCTGGTGCAGCACGAGATGTAGCCTGTGCGGAAATTCGGCGTTATGAAAACTTTGAAAGAGGTTTGTATGCTGCGCCTCTGGGTTGGATAGATTCTCAAGGGAACTGCGAGTTTATTGTGGGAATTCGTTCAGCATTAATTGATGGCGATCGCGCGAGATTGTATGCTGGTGCTGGTATCGTGGCTGGTTCTGATCCTGACAAGGAGTTTGCAGAGGTGCAGCTTAAACTTCAGGCATTACTGAAAGCGTTAGTTTAAAGTTAATTACTAATCTTGTATGCCAGCTAAAGATATTTACCACAATTCTGTTAGAAACGCCCTTGAAAAAGAGAGTTGGCATATTACCAATGATCCATTTATCTTAAGATGGGGTGCAAGAGATTTATATATTGATTTAGGTGCCCAAAAGCTAATAGCAGCAGAAAAAAGCGGACATAAAATAGCAGTAGAAGTTAAAAGCTTTATCGGTGCTTCTCCAGTAACCGATTTAGAAAAGGCTCTGGGACAATATATTTTATACTACGATATTCTAAGTCGCTTAGAACCAGACCGCCGCTTGTATCTTGCTATTCGTCAACAAACATACTCAGAATTGTTCCAAGAACCAATTGGTAAGATATTGATAGAAAATCAGCGTCTTTGTTTACTCGTCTTCGATTCAGAACTAGAGGTGATTCTAAAATGGATACCTTAGATAATTATCGCAAAATAATTGAAAAAATATTAGCCGAATATGCCCAACTTCCCTACGCTCATGGAGAACTAGAAAGACAGCTAATTATTGATGAAGATGCAAACCATTACCTACTACTCACACTTGGCTGGGAAAACAAACAACGGGTACATGGGTGCCTTGTCCACGTTGATATTATCAACGATAAAATTTGGATTCAAAGAGATGGTACTGAAGATGGTATTGCTAACGAATTCGTCAGTGTCGGCATTCCTAAAGATCATATCGTTCTAGCCTTTCAACCTACCGAAGTAAGAAAGTATACTGATTTTGCTGTTACATAAATTTTAAATCTGGCGATCGCGCGAGATTGTATGCTGGTGCTGGTATCGTCGCTGGTTCTGATCCTGACAAGGAGTTTGCAGAGGTGCAACTTAAACTTCAGGCTTTGTTAAAAGCATTAGTTTAATGGTTAATTTATCAGCCACCTATGATTTTGCAACACTCAATCACTAAAACTTGCTTGGGTAGAGTGCAGCTATTTGTTAGACTGCTGACTTGGTTGTTTGAGCGGTACTGAGATGATTTGCCTTCCACTAACAGCTTGCTTCTTTTGCAAATCATCACAAATTGCCTGTAAATCGTAGTTAAACAACTTGGCATGTTCTTCTCGAATTCTGTAAATCTCTTCCAGAACTTCATCTTTCCACATTTTTATTCTCCCATTAATTCATAAGGTGTACAAATTGTTGGTAGCTCGTACCGGGAGCATCCCAAATGTGCAAGTTTATTTTTATACGGTATTTGGACTTAGGCGGAGAATGAAATAACGAACCGCAAAGGACGCAAAGAACGCAAAGGAAAGAGGTTTGTACAGGGTTTTTGTACTAGTCCTGTGTCTTTTGGCAAAATTGGGATGCTCCCCTCGTACCCAGCTTCAAGACTAATCTGTGATAATTTTTTCTACATCTGAGCATTAGCAATATGTTTACAATTCCACGTTAACAGATAGTTTAAACTGTAATGCTTTATGAAAATCGAAGTTGTAAAAGTTACTCAACAACAAAAGTCAGTACTGTGTAATTTAATGGAACTATATCAGTATGACCTGAGTGAGATAGAAGTTAAAGATGTAGATGCTTCCGGCTTGTTTGGCTATCGATATCTTGATTACTATTGGACAGAACCTGAGCGACACTCATTTCTGGTTAAAGTTGATGAGAAGCTGGCAGGGTTTGTACTTGTTAATCAGCACATCTACCTTCATCAAGATAACCATGCTATGTCTATTGCCGAGTTCTTTATCCTCAGAAGGTATCGAAGCCAAGGTATTGGTGAACAGGTAGCTACTCACATTTTCAACCAGTTTCCCGGCAGTTGGGAGGTACGGCAGACTGCTTTAAACTTAGGCGCACAAGCTTTTTGGAGTAAGGTAATTAGTCAATACACTAATGGAGTTTTTAACGAGGTTTTCTTAAATGATCATCGATGGCATGGGCCAATTAAAACTTTTGACAACTCAGATAAACTATTAACATAAAAAATACACCGATTTATCCGGTGTATTTCTAGCGTTATACCATTTCTTTGTGAGGCTGCGCTAAACCCTTTTAACTTCTTTCTTTCTTTCTTTCTTTCTTTCTTTCTTTCTTTCTTTCTTTCTTTCTTTCTTTCTTTGTGTCCTTTGCGTCCTTTGCGGTTCGTTTTTTTTCTTGTACTTAAATATGGTTTAGCGCATCTTCATACAGAATTGGTATTACTAGAGCATATAATTTTGACGATGTTTTACACTAAATCCTCATGAGTAAAAGCTTTAGCATTCGCCCCGGTGTAAGTAGCTACAATATGACCATCGCCAGTCATTTGATATTTATATGTCACTAATCCTTCTAAACCAACGGGGCCGCGCGGAGGCATTTGTTGTGTACTAATCCCTACTTCTGCACCGAAGCCATACCGGAAACCATCAGCAAATCTGGTAGAACAATTGTGGAATATATTAGCTGAATTTACTAGTCCAAAGAAAGTTTCAACAGACGCTGAATCTTCAGAGATAATGGCATCGGTATGACGAGAACCATATTCGTTAATATGAGCGATCGCATCTTCTAAAGAATCTACAATCTTAATAGACAAAATAAAATCGCTGTATTCTGTTTCCCAATCTATTTCTGTTGCAGGTACGATATTAGGCAAAAGTTCCAATGTGCGTTTATCACCTCTTAATTCCACATGGCGTTCTTGCAAAGCATCGGCAACTTGTGGTAAAAATTCTCTAGCAATAGAGGCGTGAACTAGCAAAGTTTCAATGGCATTACAAACAGCAGGATATTGTGCCTTGGCATCTACTGTAATCGGAACTGCTTTAGAAATATCAGCCGCTTTATCTATATAAAGATGACAAATACCATCAGCGTGACCTAATACAGGAATCCGTGTATTTTCTTGCACAAACCGGACAAAAGAATTAGAACCTCTGGGAATAATTAAATCTACATATTTATCTAACTTCAAAAGTTCTAGAGTTTCTTCTCTAGTTGTCAACAACTGCACCGCATCAGGGTTAACAGCAGTTTGAGATAATCCTTGTTTAATTGCCTTAACTATCGCTTCACAAGAACGCACCGCTTCCTTTCCACATTTGAGAATCACACCATTTCCCGATTTGATTGCTAAGGAAACAATTTGAATCGCCGCTTCTGGACGTGCTTCAAAAATAATTCCCAAAACACCTAAAGGACAAGTAATTCGCTTGAGAATTAAACCAGTGTCAAGTTCGCGGTGAATCTGTACTTTACCGATAGGATCAGCTAGCTTACCAACATCTCGTACCCCAGCGATCGCATCTTTTAATTTATGTTCATCCAACTGCAAGCGTTTATAAAGCGGTTTGGGAATCCCTTCAGCATCAGCAGCTTCACAATCAGCAATATTCGCTTGTAAAATTTCATCTATAGCTGATTCTAAAGCTTGAGCGACCGCAACAAGCGCTTGATTTTTTACCTCAGTGGAGAGAATCGCTAGCTTACTTGCAGCTTGGCGGGTTTGCCCTGCGATCGCAATTAGGGGAGAAGCAATGTTAACAATAGTCATAGTACAAATCTTTACCTTTTCCTCATCTTATCAATGTGAGTTCACCATTGCTTATCGTCTTCCCCCAATCGGGTGAACCATTTGGGTAATCAATAATTAATCTGATCGGGTGAAGCAAAACTTGGTTTAAAACATTTATTCTGTGATTATCGAACGCAGACAAATTAACTGACTTTTCACGTTATGTGGAAAAGCCACGAAACACCTAACCCCCTAACCCCCAACCCGTGGCGGGAAGGGGGAAAATTCAAAGTCTCTCTCCTCTTAGGAGAGAGAAATAGAAGTGAGGTTTTCCAGATACCGTGAAAAGTCAGGACAAATTAAAGGTACTAAACTTACAGCACCAAAAATATTATAAGTATTGTTACAGAGCTTGTTTGAAAGTCTTAAAAATGATTTATGCGTACCGGAGGCTAGAGAGACATCGTAATGTATGTTTCTCTAGTCTTTTCCTTAAGTAAATAATTTATACTGCTGATATTTGAATTTTTACGAAATTGTGATGACGAACGCTGGATCTATTAAGTATTCATGGATTAAATACCACTCCTATGCTAAGGAGATCCTATGTCATTGCAATCGGGATTAGAAGCCTTAAAAGAAAAACGTTATCAAGAAGCGGTTGAATTACTAGAACAATTCTGCCGCGATTGCGTTGAACGTGATTCCTCAGATTATCTTTCAGCACAGATGTGGCTGATGAAAGCCTATCAAGCCACAGGCGAAATCGAAAAAGCCAAGATTTTGTGTCAAAAGTTAATGATGAGTGAAAACCCACAGGCCCGCAGTTGGGCAGAACAAGCTAGTCAATCCTTCCGCCAAACGCCAGCAAACCAATCTAACGCCAGCCAAAAAGCTGGTCGCGCCGCTACTACAGGGATGAAATTAGCAATGGGGGGTGTGGGTGGTAGTTTGGCGTTAGCTTCTGGTGTCACTATGACCTTGCTGTTTGGCATGGTCTTCGCTTTAGGTTTGAGCTTAGTATTTATTTTGGGTAGCGACGATCCCCTCCAAGGGCTAGCGATCGCTATTGGTATTACCCTAGTTTTTAATATCGCTGCCTTTTTCCTGTCTCCATTTCTCATGGACTTAACCCAAAGCTGGCTTTACCAAACTCGCTGGGTAGAGTTGGCAGAAGTTGAAACCCTCAGTCCAGAGACAGCTAAGGTTATTCGCCAAGTCTGTGAGCAGAAAAAGCTGAAAGCGCCCCGTTTAGGCATCATTAACGACCAAAACCCGACGGCTTTTACTTATGGCTCATTACCTAACAGCGCCCGTTTAGTCGTCAGTCAGGGACTTTTTACTTATCTGGATGACGATGAAATTGCTACCGTCTACGCCCATGAATTGGGGCACATCGTCCACTGGGACTTTGCAGTGATGACAGTAGCTTCTACCTTAGTGCAAATTTGTTACTTGATTTACAGCACAGCTAGAAGATTTGGGCGTGGTGGCGATAGCAAAATTAAAGATGCTATGCAAACTGCTGGTCTAGTTGCCTACGTGTTTTATATCATTGGTACTTATCTATTGCTGTACCTCTCCCGCACACGAGAATACTTTGCTGACCACTTTGCAGCAGAAAGTACAGGTAATCCTAATGGATTATCCCGCGCTTTGGTGAAAATTGCCTACGGGATATTAGAAGAAGGTTCACGGACACAAGAACCCAGCCGTTTAATTGAAGGGACTCGCGCCTTGGGTATTTATGACCATAAAGCCGCCGCTTCCACAGGAACCGCCTACCGCATTACATCCGATACTCAAAAAGTTGGTCGCGTCTTTTTGTGGGATATGTTTAACCCTTGGGGCTGGTGGATGGAATTAAATTCCACTCACCCATTGACAGGTAAGCGAGTTCGTGCATTAAGCACCTATGCTGAACAGTTGGGTTTAGCGACTGAGTTCGATATGGGGCGAGTTATTGGAGAAGGCAAAACTCTGAGTAAGAGTAGGCTTTACGGTAACTTCTTTTTAGATGTTGTGCTGTACGGCGCTGAAACTATAGGTTTCTTCGTTGGCTTGGTAATTGGTGTGATTCTGTGGTCAAGTTCTCCAAACACAGGTTTAGCATTTGGTGCGCCACTAATTGGTTTAGGGATGGGGATTATTGTTAAAGCCTTGGTGATGTTCCCCGACTACAAACAAGCAGCAGAAACCGATATTCTCACCCTGATGTCAGACCCCTACGCCAGTCCGTTGCGTGGACAACCTGCAAAACTTAAAGGTCAACTAATTGGTCGTGGCGATGCTGGTTATAAATTTGGTTCCGATTTAAAAATTCAAGATCGTAGCGGAATGCTTTATCTGCATTACGCCTCACGCTTTGGCCCCATCGGCAATTTCCTGTTTGGGATGAAGCGAGTCAAAAGCTTGATTGGTGAACAAGTGGGGGCTGTGGGTTGGTTCCGTCGGGGTGTTGCACCTTGGATGGATCTGATTCAACTCCAAAGTGAAAATGGCACCATTGTCAACAGTTACCATCGCTTTTGGTCATTCATCCTTGGTGGTGGATCGATTATCCTGGGAGTAGTCTTGATTATGTTATTGAGCAGCTAGCTGAGTTTTTAGCCTGCTGTCAAAGCATTTCTCAGTCCATCCAAGCTTTAATTTGTTGGGAGGTAGTTAGTAACTGCCTTCTTAAATCACAGCCAAATACTTTTCAAACAACCTCTAAGACTAGATATCCCCGATTTTCCGAGTTTTGACAAATTAATCCGAGGAGTTTTAGGTGACAAAAAACAATAGAAAAAAGGCTGTGGCTCAAGCTATTTCCACAGCCGTTGCTCTGGGTTGGGTGATAATGCAAGTGGAATCAGCACAAGCTGCTACCTTGACGGTTAACAATCTTGATGACAGTGGCGTTGGCTCGTTGCGAGATACTATCAACATGGCAACTAGCAATGACGTGGTAGAGTTCTTATTGGGAAGTCATCCCAGTACAATTACCCTGACGAGTGGGGCACTTGCGAGCGCTAAGAATCTCACTATTAATGGCCCAGGTGCTAACTTACTTACCATCAGTAGCAATAATCACTTCCCCGTGTTTGACATTAACGCCGCGAATGTTACATTTTCTGGGCTAGCGATCGCTGGTAATATCAACGCTTACAATTCTAGTAACCTAACGTTTATCAATAGCACCATCAACGGCGACAATCTGAAAATAGATAACCCTACTGGTAAACTGACGCTTATTAATAGCACTATCAACGGTAACAATAGTGTGAATATCAATGCTAATGAGCTGACGCTGACCAATGGTAGTGAGGTAAGGGATCTAAGTAACACCGCTAACGCCGGCGATTTAACTATCTCTACTGGTAGCCTAACGATTTCCGATAGCGCCAACGTCAATTCTGGGCAAATCAGCAATGGTTCAGCAGGTAACCTATTGGTCAACAGCAATCTTCTTATATTGAGATCAGGAGCTATACTAAGGACGATCCCTGGTGGTAGTAATAATTTCGGAGGAGGAGGCAACATAAATATCAACTCTCCTTTTATAATCGCACTACCCAATGAACCAAGCGATATCGCTGGTGGTAGCAATAATTCAGGAGCAGGAGGCAACATAACTGTTATAGCCAGTGGCATTTTCGGGACAAGAGTACCCGAACCAAGCGATATGGCTGGTGGTAGCAATAATTCAGGAGCAGGAGGGAACATTACTCTTACAACCGGTACCCTTTTACTGACAAGAGTACCCGAACCCAGCGCGATCGCAGGTAGTATACTTGCTTGTAGTCTGGCTTGGCTGGCCAAGAGAAAGCAAACAACATTTCGCAAGGCGAAGGTATAATTACGTATTAAAATAAATCTGCAAATAGTTTAAATACGAAGCCCGCTCAGACTTCTCTCTGCGCGGGCTAATTATTTTATCAGTAAACCAAAAAGTTTTTTAGAAGCTTTACCAAGCAAACATTTCAGCTAAATCCAGCGAGATCACAAAACAACGTTTTGTTGAGCATTTCAGACGATACCTCAAGTTACCTTTAAGCGATCGCTCTAAGATCCCTCTAAAACGAATGGTGAATACTCCAGATTCACAATGGCTGAAACCCTGATTTTTACGTTGGTTTTTAAAAGTTTGTGGTTTACTGTTTATGGGCAATTAGTCGGACATTTAATGTCCCTGAAACTGAAATACTTCCAGGAACGTTTATTAAGCCTCAACTTTGACACCCTTCCAGAAGGCGACATGGCCTTCAATATTCTTAGCTTTCTCCTTGGCGCTGGGATAATACCAAGCAGCATCTTTATTGATTTGTCCATCAACGTCGATACTGTAGTAGCTGGCGACACCTTTCCAAGGACAAGTGGTGTGAGTGTTACTTTCTGTGAAGTACTGCTTGTTAATGGTGTCAACAGGGAAATAATGGTTGCCTTCCACAACTACGGTATTATCACTCTCGGCTAAAACTGCGCCATTCCAAATTGCTTTCGGCATAAGTGAGTTTGCAAATAAACTATACACTTAACATTTTGACACGATCAGCTTATTTTATCCTCCTTAACACCTAACTGCTCAAATGAATGCTAAGTAAGGTTGATAGAAAACTTTGCGATGCCAATATTAATTATAATCACTTTTATTTATCGAATTAAGAATTAAATGTATTTGTTTTTATCATCAGGATTTTCTAGCATATTGGTATGCAAAGTTAATCAGCTAAAACACAGTTGAATTTAAGTTTATAGCGTAAGGAAAAAAATATATAGAAGAGAACATCATAATTACCTATATGTGAGCGATCGCACCTTCTATAAATGCTAGCAAATAAGAGATTTTAGGTAGCTTACTTTTGCTTTTTATAAGTTTTTAGGGACTAACCTGTCATTGCTAAAAAATAGAATTTTATTACTAAGCGATACTAATTAACTTAGTGAGAATCAGGAAAAATTTATGAAACTTACAAACTTTATCAATTCTGCACTTATCGTTGGTTGTATTGCTTTTCTACCTGGAATTGTTGCCGCTCAAACAGCTAACAATAACAATAGTGCCGGACAAATCAATACAAATGTCAACTTTAATTCCGCAAATGCCAGTCATCTTCAACCTTTCAATACTGCTTTTCTAGCTTATCAAGGTGGTTTCAAAGAGCAGGGTATTCCCAGTGGAAGCGCTTTGATTTTTGAATACCAAATAGGAAACCTGACTGCGAAAGATGTGGTTCAGGCTGCTGTTAGGGCTAACAAATTACCAGCACAACTTTTGAATGATGCAGGTTATCTCAATGCGGTCGAGTCGCAGTTGACATCATTCACCAATCCTAGTGATTCAGATTACTAAATACAGGTTTGGCAAAGTTCGTAAGTGACTTATAGCGTCGAAGCAAATCTAACTGGCGGCGGCAATAAAATTCAGCCAAAATAGGACTTATAGCGATTCTCAGTTGAGTGAAATACAAGAACCCCACCCCCAACCCCCTCCCCGCTCTTCGAGAGCTTGCTCTGATGTACCTCATTTGATTAGGAAAAGCTATATATCATGTCCGCCAAATTACCCATAATAAAAGAACCCCACCCCGCCAAAGCTGTACTTTGTCTCCCCTCCCCGCTCTTCGGGAGGGGTTCTTCGGGTTTAATAAGTAATCAAGCGGACATAATATTACGCACTGTACAAATGCATTCTGATGTGCATTAACGAGCTTGAGGAAGTTTTTAGGCTTTTCTTAATTATCCTGCGATCGTAAATAGACCATGCTGTAGGGGCTAAGCTTTGCTGTGCCTAGCCCTTTCAAGGTGGTGAAATTTAGAACGAGAATTGGTTGTTTCAACCTTCAAAAAGCCCAAAATCTGAGCGGAGAATTCAAGATGGTAACACTGAAACAACGTATCTTCGTTGGCCACCTTGAAAGGGCTAGTTCTAATGTGCTTTCCCTGCTCCTCTGCTCGCTACTTGCTCATCCGATTCGGCGAAATCACTGCGTTGGCAATTTTGGGTGTGTAGTCGAGTACTTTGCTACGATGCCTGAAATCTCAGGGTTGTAAAGTCTCAAATAATTCCAATAGTTGCCAAATACTTGACGCACATAATTTTTGGTTTCATCAAAGGGAATTTGTTCAACAAACTCATCTGGGTCTTGTGTAGTTTGAGTTTGCAGCCATTTGGAGACATTACCGGGGCCAGCATTGTAACTGGCGATCGCCAGCAACGAGTTATTGTTATATTGCTCATGGGTATGATCCAAATACCATGTACCCAGCATAATGTTATCGTTGGGATTTTCGAGACTTATTGTTTTGAAATCCACCTTGATTTGTGGGGCAATCCATTTAGCTGTACTCGGCAACACCTGCATTAAACCAGTAGCATCAGCGATGGATTTGATTTTTGGTTCAAACCGTGACTCTTGACGCATCAAAGCAGTGACTAGCAAGGGATTGAGTTGACGCTCAGTAGACCACTTTTCAATCTCTCGCAGATAGGGAAATGGATAACGCGCTTGCCAGTAGGTGATTTGTTTGCTCAGAGTCTCATATTGGGCAACTTCTGCTGGTATTTCCCGGTCTTCCAATTTAGAAATTTTATCAATTCCTATGAGATTTTCTCCTTTTGCCAGTCGCATCAACCCTTCAGTAAATTGCTCTGCTACAGTTGGCTGAATTTTATTCTGAAATTCTGTTTGCCATTGTAACCAGGCATCGCGGTTTTGACCCAACAGATACAATTCTTTGAAAGTCTCAGAACCAGCAGGCGGTACTGGACGCTGGGGTGTGATTACTTCCGGGTTCATAACGCGCACGTTGTCAAAGTTGCCAACATTTAGCCCTAGCATCGTCGCGGCTCGCCATGCATAGTAAGAGTAGGGAAACTGGCTAATCACATACTCATAAGCAGTTTGAGATTCCTGCTGTTTGCCTAGTGAAGCTGCCCATTTCCCTACCCAAAAGCCTGCTCTCGGAGCCAAAATACTGTTGGGGTTGTTGGTGACAATTGGTTCTGCCCATTGCCAAGCACCGACGTAATCTTTAACTTTGGCTTTATCTTGGGCAATTTTCCAACGATACTCTGCCGCCTCGTCAGAATCGCCGTATTTGGCTATGAGTAATTGCCACGCCTCACTAGCTGACTTTTGATTATTAGTGGCTTGGAGAGTTTTAGCTTTTTGTACCAGTGCAGTACCAGCTTGTTTAGGAAATTTACTAATTACCTGCTCAAGATAAGGTAAGCCGTCTTTACCTGTTTTTGCGGTTTCTGCTAATCGTAGTAGTGCAGTCCCAGTTTCTTCGGTATTGGGAAATTGCTGCACTAATTGTTTATAGATGGCGATCGCTTTTTCTTTATCTTTGCCCCCTACCTGTAACCCCCGTGCAGTGCGGTAGAGGTTACGCGATGTTTTGGGTGCTTTGGCATAAGCATTCGCGGCTTTGAGAAATTGATTATTTTCCCAATAGCTTGTACCAATGAGTTCCCAGTCTTCGGGTTTCAGGGTAGGCTGTTTTACTAGCTGATCCAAAACGCCCACTATGCCAGGTTGGTCATAGGCATATTTAGCCAAAATCAATTGTAATTGTGGCTGGTTGGGATTTTCTTGCAAGCGTTTACGAATGATTTCCCAAGTCAGAGGGTTGGAAGGAAATTGAGCGATCGCTATTTCCTGTTGCTTCGGTTGGGCAATCAGATATAGTGCTTTCACTGTGGCCGCTTCTTTGGGATACAGTTTCAACACACTTTGTCTGAGATCCGAGGCTTTGCCGTTTTCGCCCAGCATATCCTGTGCCTGCGCCTGTTTCAGTAAAATATAGGGCGCGAGGATAGGATAGTCTTTCTCTAGTCCTTGGAGTAAAGCCAGCGCTTTTTGCGCTTGGGTTCTTTCAATGTAATCACTCGCCAAAAGATAACGAGCGCGATTTCGGTCTGGCGATCGCGACTGTCCTGCAATCTCTGCTAGTTTTGCCGCCCGTTCTGGCAGCGATTGTGATATCAGTGGAAAGACGGCTGATTGGGTAATGCTACCCTCTGATGTTTGCTCTGCTTTATTCTGACTCAGTTTGAGCCATTGCCCCAGAGACTTGCCAATCTCAGGTGCCGATACCATTGCCCCAGCTAAAAAGGCAAACAGTGCCGCACCCGCAATTATCGAAATTTGCTTTTTCTGTAGTTTCTTCAGCATGAATACCCGCTGAAAAGTTCCGGTGAATTTCTTGAAACTGTAGCACTCCTAGCCATCAGTATTACCAATTTTTAATTTTAGATTTTTAATTTTATGTAGAAAAATACTAATTTTCAATCTACCGTTGTTAGTAATGAGTAACTAACACATATTAGATCCTATTACATCTATCTTTGGTATATATAACAGTTCAGTTCAGCAATTTTTCCTTCTCTTTCTTCTCTCTCTGTGTCCTCTGCGCCTCTGTGGTAGCCTTGCAATTTTTCCCAGAAGAATAGCAGCGTATTTCTGAAGGTTGTAATCAATCAGAAAATTCATGACTCCACTGCATGTTTAGCTTTCTGCACTTGGAGTTTTTTCCATACGTCATAAATGGTAATGCGAGTGCCTGCGATCGTCAATCCCCGCTCTGTACGGATGATAGCTGTTTGTTCAGTTGATCCTAGAGTCATACCCTCAGATCCTTGAAAATTGATTGCATACTATCCTAGCAAAAAGTAGGGTGGGCATTTGCTTACTACATCTGAGTGAAGCGATCGCTGACCGGATAAGTCGCGGCGTGCAAGCCCCTAAATTTATTTATGGGGGTAAGCCGCAGGCGAATTTATTCGCCGTCATGTTTCGTTCTGATTTTGAATGTACATTTTAATAGTGTCTAAAGTCGCAC
>NZ_JAIVFQ010000091.1 GCF_020829495.1 Nostoc favosum CHAB5714
ACTGACCCCCTCCCTGTCAATCCTGCGGATTGAATTGGTTGGAGGTCGCGTTAATTTTAACCGCCTTATATCTCACCACTAAACGGAGTACCGTTTTAGTGGGAGGCTTACGGCGTAATAGCTAAATGGGAGCAGGTTGTGATATCCTTACTTGTTGCATATTTACTTAGTCTAATTGCTTCCTAGCTCGCAGGTTGGTGCAAGATGTGATGTAAAGTTATTTATGGTGCGATCGCTTCACGCTATCAGCTCACCAGCTATCACCACTTCATTGGCCCTCACCCTGAATGTAGAAGTTGTTCTTACCAATATTGCAACATTTCTCCTTAACATCGTAATATTCATCATCAACATTACGATATTCATAAGCAATATTGTAATATTCATCATCAACATTACAACTTTCATTATCAATCACGTAATATTCATCATCAACATTACGATATTCATAAGCAATATTGTAATATTCATCATCAATATTACAACTTTCATTATCAATACCGTAATATTCATCATCAACATTACGATATTTCGGTATAACCTATTTCCCAGTCCCCCAATACGCTTGGGTAATCGCTTTTTTCTTTCCTCTGTGAATGCGATCGCATATATTATTACGACTAAAGCCAAGTGTCATATTTTTTTCGTAGAGGTTGAAAGAAGTCCAAAGTCAAGAGTCCAAAGTCAAGAGTCGCCAGCCAGTTGATTGACCGTTGACTCTTGACTCTTATACCAGAAGATATGTATGCCAGTTGCGTAAGTCCTGTATTATATTTGAAAATTGCTCTTTTACTTTTTGTAGATGTCGTCACAGAGAGAGCGATCGCTCTCTGCTTTTGAATTATTCTTGAGATAATCATGTGCTACGTCAAATTTAATTCGCTACGAATTAATAAAATGCTGTACTTAAGTTCCCAACATCTGCAAGTTATGCAAAGTGGCATAAAGCCCTCCTTGTTCCAATAGTTGATCGTGACTTCCCTGTTCGATTAATTCGCCGCGCTTCAGAACAAAAATCCGGTCTACATTCCGAATCGTAGACAGGCGGTGAGCGATAATAATGGCGGTACGTCTGAGCAAAAGCTGGTTTAATGCCTCTTGAACTAAAGCTTCTGTACCAACATCTAAACTAGCGGTAGCTTCATCTAGTACCAAAATTTGGGGATTGCGAATGGCAGCCCGCGCAAAGGCTAATAGTTGCTTTTGACCACTAGAAATATTTGTGCCCCGTTCTCGCAGTTGAGTATCATACCCTTGGGGTAATTCTTCTATAAACTGGGCAATGTTGGTTTGCTCTGCTGCTTGTTGAATCTGTTCAATGCTATAGCCATCTCCTAAAGAAATGTTGCTTTTAACATCGCCAGCAAACAAAAAGCCTTCTTGGAAAATTACTGCCATGTAGCGCCGCAGTTCTGCCTGTGGTACTTCCCGAATATCTACGCCATCTATGAGAATGCGTCCTTGGGTGGGTTCGTAGAGGCGGCACAAAAGACGGATGATCGAACTTTTACCCGCACCTGTGGGGCCGACTAATGCAATTTTTTCACCTGGATGAATGGTGAAATCTAAGTCTTTAATTACGTAATCATCATTTTTGTAAGCAAACCAGACGTGATCAAAACGGATTTCTCCCAGTTCAGGCGCGGAAGTGACGTCTGGAGATCCTAGATTTGCAACGATCTCGTCTATGTAGCCAAATTTTGCATCAAATATTGAGAAGCGGACATTGGCGCGATCGCGGATTTCTATCGGTTCATCTAATATATCGCCTACGCGTTCTATGGCAGTAAAACCTGCTTGAATTACTGTAAATTTTTCGGCAAAATCCCTTAAAGGATCAAATAATCGCTGGGCATACAAGATAAATGCAGATAATGTCCCAAAAGCTAAACTTTTTCCTAACAGTAACAAACCACCCATGCACAAAACAGCTGCGATCGCAATCAGACCAATCCATTCCAAGGTTGCTGAAATAAATGAATCATAAAAAATGGTTTTATCAATTTGCTGAGTGTAGCGGCTGTTTGTGGCGCGAAACAATTCGGCATTAAATTTTTCTCTGCGGAACAACTGCACTACGTTAATGCCAACCACATTTTCTTGTAACTGTGAGTTCAATATAGAAAGTTCTTCCCGCCCTTTGTAATTGGCTTTGCGGTACTGTTGCTGAATGTAAACAATTAACCAGGTAATTGGTAACAACATCAATAGCAGCAAGCAAGTGAGTTGCCATTGGATGGAAAACATTAAACCCAAAATCACCAGCATCGAAAACAAATTGGACACAATGCCAATTGCCCCAGTAGAAAAGACATCGCCTAAGACTTCCACATCGCTGGTGATTCTGGTGATTAATTTACCTACGGGTGTACGGTCAAAAAAGCGTACAGCTAACGATGTTACGTGCTGGAATAAGTCTTGGCGAATTGCTGCGGTGATTTGTTGCCCTAACTTCTGTACTAAATAACCCTGATAGCCTGTTAAAATCAGTCGGCTTGCGATCGCAACTAACAATAATCCCTCCAGGATATTTAGCCCTTCGGACATGGGGCGATTCCTGAGAAATTCGTAAGTGCTTGGTTCATTGCGAATCAGGGAGATAGCTTGGCCAATCAACAGTGGTTGTACGGCATTCGCTAGGGCGATCGGTACGAGTAAGCCCATTGATAGCGCCAACAGCCGTCCGTTACGACGGGCATAAGGCACTAAACGCAAAAACAACCGCCAGTCATTTTCACTCCGACGAGCTTGCGTATAAGATTTTTTGAGAGATTGGTAGATGCTCATAGTAAGAGCATTATATTAATGTTTATAAAAAAATACGCATGTTTAAAGTAGCCTTTGTCTTCCTACTCTGATACCATGCCTGAGATAGAAACTGCAAGACTGTTACTAAGACCCTACACTCCTCAAGACCTGGATGAACTTGCTCCCATTTTGAGCAACCCAGCAGTTATGAGGTATTCACCCAGAGGGCCTATACCTAAAGATCAGGTAAAAGAAGTAACGCAGGAAACATTACAATTTTTTATTAAACACTGGCAACAGCACGGTTTTGGTGTATGGGCTGTAGTGGAAAAAGCTACCGTCAAATTAATTGGTCATTGTGGGCTGAATTTTTTACCCAATAGCCCGGAAGTTGAAGTTCTTTATCGGTTAGATGAAGCTTATTGGAATCAAGGAATTGCCAGCGAAGCCGCAAAGGCAAGTTTGAGATACGGCTTTGAGGAAGTCAACCTAGATCGTATCGTCGCCATCACTGCACCAGAACATACAGCTTCGCGTCGTGTGATGGAGAAATGCGGGTTGAAATACGAAAAAAATGCTCAGTTTTATAACTTAGATGTAGTGTATTATGCTCTGGCTCGCTCAGAATGGCGATCGGATGATTCTCTTTACATTTTG
Source organism: Nostoc favosum CHAB5714 (assembly GCF_020829495.1). Lineage (GTDB taxonomy): Bacteria > Cyanobacteriota > Cyanobacteriia > Cyanobacteriales > Nostocaceae > Nostoc > Nostoc favosum. Next base: position 3,406 of record NZ_JAIVFQ010000091.1, read on the forward strand.
CAAATTTAAATTTTAACTAGTTCCGTGGGTTTAAGTCCCCCGGTTCAATAAAAAAGCAAGTTTTGTGTTGGGGTTAAATCCCTATTACAAAACAAAATTTACTGTCTTCGCAGCGGGGCGAAGCCCATTACGAATTACGAATTACGAATTATTTAATTGGGGTAATTATGCCTGAGATCGAAACTGCGCGGCTGCAACTAAGTACAGCATTTCATTAATTCGTAGCGAATTAAATTTGGCAATACCCTGCAATGGCAATGAATGCGTCAGCGGCCTTGTTAATGCGTCAGCGGCCTTGTTAATGCGTCAGCGGCCTTGTTAATGCGTCGGCGGCCTTGTTAATGCGTCGGCGGCCTTGTTAATGCGTCGGCGGCCTTGTTAATGCGTCGGCTTGCATTGTTAATGCGTCGGCTTGCATTGTTAATGCGTCGGCGGCCTTGTTAATGCGTCGGCTTGCATTGTTAATGCATCTCAATGCAATGCCAATGCGTTCCCCTGCATTGGAAACGCTACGCTCTTACGCAAAACTGTACTAAGGCACTTCAATAAGAATAAGGGAACAAACCCAGGCAAGTTTAAACAAACATATCCAAGAGTGGCAACAACACAACTTTGGGATGTGGGCAGTAATATACAAAGAAACTGGTACAATGATTGGCCGTTGTGGACTTGGGTTTCTGGAAAATACAAAAGAAGTTGAGCTTGGCTATGTGTTTGACAAATCCTATTGGAACATGGGACTGGCAACTGAAGCATCTCTTGCAACTTTAAAGTTTGGATTTTGGGAAGTGAAGCTAGATCGGATAGTAGCGATGCCTACGGCGGGCTACGCCTACGCACATCCAGAAAATATCGCTTCAGTGCGTGTGATTCAAAAGGTAGGGATGAAGTACGAAAAGAATGCTAGCTATTACGGCCATGATGTAGTCTACTACGCTATCTCACGCACAGAATGGCAGGCGGATGATTCCCTTTACATTTTGCATTCTTAAAACTATCAGTCCCCTACCCAGAAATGTTGCCACTGTTAAATTTAATTTGGCGGATCAAAACGATTCACAACCGTAGCCCACAGAATCATCGGCGAACCAACGGCTAAACATAATAACCACTGCTGCAAACTCAATGGTGCTGTGGAAAAGACTTGGTTAATCAACGGTACATGGGCAAAGATAATCTGCAAAATAATCGCTCCCACAATTCCAAATCCAATGGCAGGAATATCAACATTTTCCTGAATTGTACCATCCATCTTTGCAATTAGATTCGGCACTAATTGACTAATACTCAATAAATAAAATATCCGCCCTGCAATTAGAGAATTAATCGCCATCGTCCGGGCTAAATCTATATTGCCAGTTGTTTGACGGATATATTCAAAAACCCCAAATATTACAATCCAGTTAAACAGAGAAATTGCCAAAATTCTTTTGACCCGACTGCCAGAAAGTAAAGGTTCGTTGGGATGGCGTGGCGGTTGTTGCATGACATTTTGCGCCTTCGGTTCAAAGGCTAAGGGTACTGTCATGGTGATGGAATTCAACATATTCAACCAGAGAACTTGTAAGGATAAAATCGGTAAATCTCTAGCTAATAATGTGCTAATCAAAATCGTCATCGATTCCCCACCATTCACAGGCAGAATAAAACAAATTGCTTTCAGGAGATTTTTGTAAACCGCCCGTCCTTCTTCCACAGCAGCTTCAATGGAGGCAAAATTATCATCAGTAAGCAACATATCTGATGCTTCTTTGGCAACTTCCGTACCAGCACCGCCCATTGCAATCCCAATATCTGCTTGTTTCAATGCTGGTGCATCGTTGACACCATCCCCCGTCATGGCTACGACTTCGCCTTTTGATTGCAAAGCTTCGACTAAACGCAGCTTTTGTTCTGGGGCTACACGGGCAAATACTACGCCCTCTTGGGCAACTTGGGCGAGTTCGGTTTGATCCATTTTTGCTAGTTCTGTACCTGTGAAAGCCAAAACTGAGCCATTGTTGTTGATTCCCATCCGGCGGGCGATCGCTTGCGCTGTTACTGCATGATCTCCGGTAATCATTTTTACCTGAATTCCCGCCGATTGACAGGCTTGCACTGCCTTAATTGCACTCTCACGCGGCGGATCGATCATCCCCTGCAACCCTAAGAAAATCAACCCAGTGGCAATATCTGGATGATCTACCGTATTTTGCTCATTCGCTACAGGCTTTTTCGCCAAAGCTAAGACTCGCAAGCCCTGCCGTGCCATAATATTTACTTCCCGCTCGATGCTTGTTTGCCGTAAAGTTTCTACACAATCTAACGGGCGGGCTTGTCCATCACTATTCAACATCAGGGTGCAGCGTTGGAGAATTGCTTCTACTGAACCCTTGACATAAATAGTTTTACCTTTGGGTGTGGCGTGCAAAGTGGCCATATACTGAAAATCTGACTCAAAGGGAATCCCATCCAGCTTGGGCATTTGCTTTGCTAAAGTAGCCTGGTTAAAACCCGCTTTGTTTCCAGATGCAATTAACGCGCCTTCGGTAGGATCTCCCATCACCACCCACTGATCATTTTTCTTTTCTAAGTAAGAGTCATTGCACAATAATCCGGCAATTAAACATTCTTGCAAACCTTTAGCACTGTTCAAATCAATTGGTTCTTCATCTGTGAGAATTTCCCCAACTGGTGCGTAACCTACACCACTGACTGTATATTGATGTCCTCCAGCATAGATTGCTTGCACCGTCATTTGGTTTTCTGTCAAAGTCCCGGTTTTATCAGAACAAATAACTGTAGCGCTACCCAAGGTTTCCACTGCTGGCAATTTGCGAATAATCGCATGACGCCGTGCCATCCGAGAAACGCCGATCGCTAATGTGACTGTAACTACTGCTGGTAAGCCTTCTGGTATAGCACTCACTGTCAAAGTCACCGCAGCTTCTAGGGCTTCTTGAAAACCTCGAGAGCTTAATCCCACCACAAAGCAGAGTGTTGCTAGCCCCAATACCATGTACAGCCAACTTTGGCTAAATTTATCGAATTTTCGGGTTAAGGGCGTGGAAATGTCAGTATGTTGCTCCATTAGCTGGGAAATGTGGCCTGTTTCGGTGGCGTTTCCTGTCGCAACTACAACCCCAGTCCCTTGCCCAAAGGTGACGAAGCCACCCGCATAAGCCATATTTTTACGTTCTGCTAAAGCTGCATCTGACTTTAAAATTCGGGTATCTTTTTCTACGGCTACAGATTCACCAGTTAGGGCAGATTCATCAATTTGTAAATTTCGTACTTGGATTAACCGTAAATCTGCTGGGACTTTATCGCCAGAAGTCAGCAGCACAATATCTCCGGGAACTAACTCGCGTGATGGGATGCGTAATTTTTCACCATCGCGGATAACGATCGCTTCTGTGGTGATTGCTTTGGCTAAAGCTGCGATCGCACTTTCAGCTTTTGACTCCTGAATAAACCCGATGATCGCGTTGGTAGTGGTAACGCCCCAAATCACCCCAGCATTTACCAAACTACCAGTTACTGCTTTGACTAAACCCGCACACAACAAAATTATCAGCAGTGGCTGGTTAAATTGCAGCAAAAACTTCCACCACCAAGCTTTGCTTTTTTTCGCAGTAAGTTCATTTGCACCCAAATCAGTTAACAGCCGTTTTGCTGTAGCGCTGCTCAAACCTTGCTGGGCGTCAGTTTTCAAGCGAGCGATCGCTTCCAAAGTATCTAAAGAATGCCAGACAGTGGGTTGCTGAACTTCTGGCGCAATGGTAAATACTGCGTTAGCCATATTTAATCTCTTTTTAAAGTGCTATATATTATTTAGCACTAATTAAACGTGTTAAATAATATATGACACTAGAAGTTTTTGATGATAATCATAATTAGTTGTGGCGTTGGCGAGTTTCCTCCCAACTCCCCTTTAAGAGTTGCTGAAGAACAATTAAAGTGAGTATGCTTTCCGTTACGGTTGGGATTGAAACCAAAGGCAAAAAACGTGAATTTGGATTTGTCTACTCCTTTGCAATTAATTGGGCGATCGCAGGAATTTCAGCGTCTTGTGGAAGTTCTAGCGCAGGATGGCGACTTGCTGATCACTGGAGTAGTAGGTAGTGGGCGACGTACCTTAGTGCGGAAAGCAGCGCAAGAAGTTGGTGCGATCGCACTAGAGATCGACTGCATTCGCGCTATAGATGGGGAGCGATTTGTGCAACTGCTAGCAGAGGTTATTAGCCAAAACTGGGAACCAGCAGCAATTCAAGATTGGATTGCCAAGAATGCTAGTGAGTTTTTTGTCTTTCATCCAGACGGTAAACTAAAACTGTTGCGTTCCCTCAATCAAAAGTTGCTGTGGCAAGCATTTGAAATTTTGCTCAAATTGTCACAAATCATCGCTGTTGCTTTGGATAAGCGAATAGTACTGATTTTGCAAAGTTTTCCTCACATCCGCTCATGGGATCGCAATGGTTTGTGGGAATCCACATTTAGGCGAGAAATTAAAGCGCAAACTCATGTAAGTTATGTTTTGATTGCAACGATCGCCGAAACCAGCCATCATGCAGATGAAACTAACTATCCTTTAGAAACTATACAGTTAGCTCCCTTGGCTAAAGACGTTTTAGCAGTGTGGGCGAGGGAGATGTTGCATCCAGAAGGATTGAAATTTGATTCTCGCTCAAAAGCACTACAACTATTTTTAGATGCTGTGCAGGGAAACATGGGTGATGCTATGGCACTAATTCGCCGCTTGGTGACTTTACATCTTCCTGATGGGTTAATAACTGAGCAAGAGGTACAACAGGCAATTGAAGGACTGCTTAAAGATTTGTCTATAATTTTTGAGTCATTGCTGATGTTACTCCCAGCAAATCAAGTACACTTACTGGAATGTTTAGCTTTAGACCCTACAGAAAAGCCACAAAGTAAAGATTATATTCAAAAACATGGACTTTCAAGAGGTGGAAGCCTCCAGGGTGCACTGACTGGGTTACAGCACAAAGGTTTAATTTATAGTGCCGAGCAAGGTTATCAACTGGCATTGCCTTTACTAGCCTTGTGGTTGCGGCAACGGTTGAGTTGAAAATAGCGAGCGATCTAATAACCCAATACGCTTGGGTTAAGGCTTAACTCTTTGTCAAAGTTAATTTTTTTAACGAGCCGCGTTGGCGTACCACTTCCCTACGGGACGCTGCGCGGACGTGGAAGCAAGCAAGAGCGTGTCGCAGACAAGCCCCCTGCTTCCCCTGCTCAAGAAAGCTCCTTCTGCCTCTTCGTTGAAAATCATCCTTATTGCGTTATTTGTATTAATTGCTTCATGGATATACCTGTAAGTATGAAACAATACCATACTTTTTTATTTAAGTCTTATATCTAAAGGTAGATGATTAAGGTTAAAATTTGGGAAACCTAAGAGAGGTTCATTCCTAAAAGATGTCCTGCCATTTATCGCAGAATGCAACTGAGGCCAGATGACGCAACCTTTAAATCAAGTCAAAGAGTGGGAACAACGTCGTGACGAAGCAAGCCGCTACTACCAGCGCGGGAAATTTCAAGAGTCTCTCGATCTTGCAACCAAGAATTTACACTTGGCTAGATCAATTCCAGACAGAGCCAGAGAAGGTTATACATTAAACGACCTTGGTTTAGCTCACCTCAGTTGCTGGCAACCTCAAAAAGCATTAGAGCGCTTTCATCAGGCGCTTTCGGTTGCTGTTGAAATTGGCAACGCGCCAGCACAAGCAACTGCACTTAGCAATCTAGGTTCTACCTACAGCCGTCTTGGACGCTTTTCGCAGGCGTTAGAATATTTTGACCAAGCACTACCAATATGCAGGCGATCGCAAGATACTCAAAGTGAAATTTCTACTCTTAATGATGTAGCACTAATTTATACCCGGTTAGGAGAACCAAAACGGGCACTGTTGTTACAGCACCAAATTTTGAGGATGCGCCGATTGTTAGGTGACTTTTCTGGTGAGGCAACAACCCTAAATGGTATTGGGTTTGCTTACAATGTCTTAGGCAAGTTTGAGGAAGCTCTAGAATTTTTTCAAGCAGCGCTTCCAATTCAACGAGCAGTCAAGAATTTGGCTGGCGAAGCAACCACTTTGAATAATATTGCCTCAATCTATAGTGATTTAGGAAGACCGAAACAAGCGCTATTGCTTTACTATCAAGTTCTTTTGACACGTCGAGCAATCAGCGATCGCTCTGGTGAGGCAACAACGCTTCATAACATTGGTTATACCTATAGCACTCTGGCAGAGCATCGGCAAGCAATGAAGTTCTATAAGCAAGCCATTGCGATTCATCAACAACTCGGCGATGGCCTGGGAGAAATTTCAACTTTGCTGAATATGGGAAGCCTTTACGCCACAACGAAACGCAAAAAAATGGCGCGATCGTGCTACCAAAACGCCCAAGAGTTAGCAGAGCAAATCGAATATCAGCCACTCCTGGAAAAAGTACAGCAGTTTATAGATTCTCTGTAGGTTAATGCAGCACACTCAGATTCCCGACTTCTCCTTAAAGAAGTCGGGAATTTTGTTGTTCGAGTTGAAGCTCAAAAAATTAGTAACTTCGTTACCGCCAACCATATATTGCTCAACAGGTTACGATCAATTAAGAAGTAATAATTTTTTATGGCAGTGCCAGGAGTCTCTAAATGTTCATTAGTGAATTGTCACCTATATTCAAAGAATTTATCCAGCATCCAGTCTCATTTGTCGGTGGGTTATTCTCTGGTGTGCTTCGGCTCAATCTTGCAGAAGATCCTGTAAAAAGCTGGCTGGATCAACAGATCCGCTCCAATAGCTACACCAGCACCACAACAGATGCACATAATGGCAAAGCAAGTGGGCCTCAACAGATTTCCATTGACTAAATTTTTGGGTAATCGCAAATCAGGCTAATCTTTTTAGTCGTATACTCCCACATTGTTGTAGTTCAGATAAGATCCCCCCGCCTGCGGCAACCCCCGATAAATTGGGGGTAAATAAGCTGTCGCGCATTTAACTTGCACATCTTTTCGTGTTGGTTGTTGACTGTTGACAGTTGACAGTTAACCGTCAGCGCTCAACGAACTTAGGAAGTGACTATGTAATTTAAAAGCGTAATAGCTTATCAGAAAAAGCCCCCCAATTTATTGGGGGATTGGGGGGATCTCCGAGAGACACACATGTTAACCGAACCGTATTGATAGTGTGGGAATCTATCACAAATAGGACTTACGCACGAGTAACGGAAAACGAACCACAGAGAAGCCAGTGCGCCCTTGCGGTTCCCCGACTTGAAGCAACTGGCGCGGCGCAGAGGTCACGGAGGAATGAGAGTTTGAGAGGGTTTTTGCGTAAGTCCTAACAAAGGAACTTTCCATGTCTTCCACATTAAGGGATACTAAAGCTAGGTAGGTAAATAGGCAAGGAAATATGGAATCCCTAACCTCTCGTATGCAGGCGGTACAGTCGCCAATTATTCCTGTGGTTGGGGAACTGATTAAAAACTCTCCTGGAACAATCTCTCTAGGACAGGGTGTTGTTTATTACAATCCACCACCGGAAGCGATAGAATTTTTACCCAAATTCTTCGCCGAACCTGCTAATAATTTATACAAATCAGTTGAAGGAATTCCCCCGTTACTGACAGCACTTGCAGAAAAATTGCAAAGCTTCAACGGCATTGAAATCAATGGGGAAAACTGCATCGTCGTGACAGCCGGGAGCAATATGGGATTTATGAATGCCATTCTTGCAATAACTAACCCAGGCGATGAAATTATTCTGAATACGCCCTACTATTTCAACCACGAAATGGCGATCGCAATGGCTGGTTGTCGTGCAGTGTTAGTGGCGACAGATGAAAATTACCAACTGCGAAAAGAGGCGATCGCTCAAGCAATTACTCCCAAAACGCGGGCTGTAGTGACAATTTCACCAAATAACCCGACTGGAGTTGTCTATTCAAAAGCAGCATTACACCAACTAAATCAAATTTGTGGCGATCGCGGCATTTACCACATCAGCGATGAAGCCTATGAATACTTTACCTATAACGGCGTAAAACATGTTTCCCCTGGTGCATTTGCGAGTAGTAGCGAGTACACCATTTCTCTTTTTAGCCTTTCTAAAGCATACGGTTTTGCCAGTTGGCGCATTGGCTACATGGTGATTCCCAAACACTTATTTGTCGCCGTTAAAAAAGTCCAAGATACGATTTTGATTTGTCCGCCAGTAATTTCCCAATATGCAGCTTTAGGGGCATTGCAAGCAAAAGCGGAGTATTTGGAGAGTAATATAGGAGCGTTGGCACAGCCCCCCGTAGGCATCGCTCAAGTGCGGCAAGTAGTACTCGACTCTCTTAACCGCTTACAAGGTTTATGTAGCATTACACCCGCCAATGGCGCTTTCTATTTTTTCCTGAAAGTTAATACTCAGATGGATGCTTTTGAGTTAGTTAAAAGGCTAATCCAGGAACATAAAGTAGCAGTCATTCCAGGTACAACCTTTGGCATGGATGACGGATGCTACCTCCGCGTTGCCTATGGGGCGCTGCAAAAAGAGACGGCAAAAGAAGGTATACAAAGATTAGTGCAAGGTTTGGAAACTATAGTTAGGAGTTAGGAGACGCGATTAATCGCGTCTGTACAGGAGTTAAGAGTAGAGACGCGATTAATCGCGTCTGTGCAGGAGTTGATATTTAATTTATGAGAACGTTAGACTGTGTTGGCGTACCTCCTTTACAATCCCAAATATTAAATTGAAGAGATGCCAATTATTAATAAGTTAATTGAAATTGAAACTGAACCAAAAATTAATATTCATAATATAACACCACAAATCCAAGATTTTCTTACTTCAACATCAATTAAAAATGGACAAATTTTAGTATTTTCTCGACACACAACGACAGCTTTAGCTATCAACGAAGATGAAGTTAGATTATTAGAAGATATAAAAGTGTTCTTGCAAAAATTAGCACCTGAATCAGACAGCTATTTGCATAATGACTTGCATTTAAGAGATGTTCCAGAAGATGAGCCGATTAATGCTCACTCTCATTTAATGGCAATGATGCTGACAACTAGTGAGATAATTCCCATTGTGGATGGTAAATTAGCTCTGGGAACCTGGCAATCTGTATTGTTTTTTGAGTTGGATGGGCCGCGCAAAAGAACGGTATTTTTCCAAATTTCTGGCGAATAATGCAACTTCACACCTGTAATCCTCTCACAACCTAAATCTGAGAGAATTACGAACGCGACCAACAAGTGTATCAGTTGAATTTACCTACAGCAATTAAAAACCTGAAAGAATGTTTCTAAGCATAACCTTCCTTTCCACAAACCAGAACTTTCGTTCTGACTTTTCACGGGATCTGGAAAACCTCACTTCCATTCCTCTCTCCTTGCAGGAGAGAGGCTTTGAATTCTCCCCATTCCCTTGTAGGGAAGGGGGTTGGGGGGTTAGGTTTCGCGTTAGCTTTTCCACATGGCCTGAATTGTCAGAACTTTCGTTGTGACAAAGGCAGACGCAATTAGTGATGAAAAATAACGATAATTTTGTATTACGTAATACTTGGTACTATGCTCTGCCTAGTAATCAGATCAAGCTAGGTATGATGATCAGCCGCATTTTCTTAGGAGAACCAGTGCTGCTAGTCCGCAGCCAGGATGGTAAAGTCTCTGCGATGACGGACATTTGTCCGCATCGTGGTGTGCCCTTGAGTTGTGGTAGATTCAATGGGCAGGAAGTGGAATGCTGTTACCACGGTTGGCGTTTTGATCCGACTGGGCGCTGTACTGCGATACCTTCTCTTGTAGAGGAGCAGCAGATGGATTTGAGTCGCTTCGACGTACATTCCTATGAAGTCCGGGAAGCACAAGGGAATATCTGGATATATATGGCTGATCCCGATAACCCTCAACCTGCTTCTGAGATGGAGATTCCGGTAATTCCAGGGTTTGCCGAGCCGCACCAGTTCGTAGAGGTGGTAAAATTCCCTTGTTTTATAGATCATGCAGTGGTAGGTCTGATGGACCCTGCTCATTCGCCCTATGTTCATCGCGCTTGGTGGTGGCGAAGTGAAAAACTGCACGAAGAAGTGAAGCAATTCGATGCTTCGCCCTATGGCTTCACAATGCGACGACACCGATTACCAGCGAATGGGGGTCGATTATACTGGCTGATTGGCGGTGGTGTGCCGGAAACGGAGATTTCTTTTCGTTTACCTGGAGTCAGAATCGAAGAAACCACAATTGGCAACCATCGAGTCGTTAATTTAACGGCAGTTACACCAATTTCAGACACAGAAACTGAGGTAACTTTTGCTCTTTACTGGACACTTCCTTGGGTAGGATTTTTCAAGCCACTGTTACATGTGCTGGCGCGGACTTTCATTGGCCAAGACCGAACGGTTGTAGAAAAGCAGCAGATTGGCCTGAAATATAATCCCGTGCTGCGACTGATTAAAGACTCAGATATGCAGGCGCAGTGGTATTACCAGTTAAAGCGGGAGTATGCTAAGTCTGTCGCTGAAGGACGAGAATTTGTAAATCCTGTCAAGGGTCAGATACTACGCTGGCGTGCTTAAATTACTCCAAAGTAAATTCTGCAAATTCTCTTTGTCCAAACAGCATATTTCGGTCTATGGCTGACAAAATTTTATTATTGGCACGCTCGCTATTTAAACAGCGACCAACTAACTGTGCGACATCTGCACGATTGATGCTACCAATAATGTGCGGATCTTCAGTCAAAACACCATTACCCGTTGCTGGTTCTGACTTTAGTCCACCAGGACGAATAATTGTATAGGTGAGTCCACTGGCAATTAAGTGTTGTTCAGCTTTGTCTTTCTCAGCTAAAACTTTTCCCAGTACCGCTAAAACTTGGGGTGACGCAGCAACAACACTATTGCCAGCACCAATGGAAGACACAAGAATAAACTTTTGCACCCCAGCTTTAACTGCTGCATCAATCAGATTTTTATTACCAGGGTAATCCGGTCTTTCTACATCTGATGGTAAACCGCCAATTGTACTGATAACGGTGTGAATAGGTTCATCTGTAAGCATTGCGCGTTCTACATCCTCAATATTCAAAGCATCTCCCAGAACTACCTCAATACCGATTTTTTCTAGTTCAGTAGCAACTGCTGTTGTTCTCAGCAGGGCTTTTACCTTTAGCTGTTGGGCTGTGAGATATTGAGCAATTTCTCGACCAACACCGCGACTTGCCCCAGCCAGGAAAATATAAGATGCACTTGTCATAATAAATTTAACTACTTACGCTCAAAGGATTTTATCAGAGGATTGTCACGAAAAACATGACATGAGCGCCTAACACACCCCTATATAACATGGTGCGTTAGGCTAAAGCCGTAACACACCCTACTTAAAATTTACTTAGTACAACTTTGCGTAAAATCGTAGCGTTTTTAATGCAAGGGGACGCATTGGCATTGTCAGCCGATGCATTGGTATTGTCAGCCGATGCATTGGCATTGTCAGCCGATGCGTTGGTATTGTCAGGCGATGCATTGGTATTGCAGGGTATTGCCAAATTTAATTCGCTACGAATTAATGAAATGCTGTACTTAGCCCAATTGTAGGAAGTATTTTAATAAGCAATTGTGCCAATCTAACAAATAACTTTTCTTTGGATAAACTTATGGCTAAAAAATCTCAACCCAATCTAGAACAATACCAGGATGTCAGATTATCTGCCACCACAAGAATTTGGGTAATTACAGTCGCCATTCTCGGAGTTTGCATCCCACTGTCAGCAGTTACTAAAAGCGGTGCTATTCTTCCTTTAGTTGCAATTGGTGGCGCAGCTGTTGGTACAGTTGCTGTTTGGCGTTCTGATGAGCAAAAATCAAAAACTAACTATTTGCAACAGCAGCAAATAGAACTGTTAGAGCAAAGATTAGCTAATTTAGAAACAATTGTTAGCAGCGATGACTTGAATTTGCAAATGAAAATTAAACAGATCGAGGCTAGAGATACTTTTGGCGACTCCTCTGATACAAGTACCACACCCAGACAACCAAAACGCAAAGGTTAAAATAATTCGTAATTCGTAATTCGTAATTCGTAATTATTATACCGCAAGGGTTTCATTGATTGGGAATAGGTGGTTTACTTCCGCCCTGCTGTACTAGTAGTCCCCCAAAGCAACTTTGCTAGATATCTACAAATTTGACAAAACGAAAAAACTTTTACCCACTCCCTACTCCCCACTCTCAACTCCCCGCCCTCAGCCAGCAATTTGGGGTTGGTCGAGTACTAGGTTATTTTTGTGTAGGGATTTGTTGACTTAAGGTTACGGCAACGTTTGAAATCCGTCTCACTTTAAACTTTCCTTTACGGCTATAACTGTCTCTAGGGAAACAGTATCTCTTTCTCCATCTCCGTTAGAATTGACTGACATCATTTAATTCTATATACTTCAACTGCATCAGTTCATGAAATGTCTAAGTGCAATAATCTCTATCTTTCCCGGAAACATCTGCTTATGGCTGTGTTTTATTAGACTACTAAGATTACTGAATTTTTAATTAACTAAGGTTATAAACTTGAGTAATTGCATTGGTATAGCTTACCGTAGGTATGCAATAGTTTGCCGCAGGAATGCAGATGGATTGGATTAGCTTACTTAAATCTCAACAAGCTGACTTCCTTCAACGTGTGAAAAAACCTAAAACTTATGACTTATCTTTGCTGGAAAGTCAAGTGAAAGGTTGTCACACTGAAATTATGGCTTTTTGGGGCGAGCCATTGGCTAGACTCCAAGAACTTTCTCGCCAACAAGCAGAAGTTCTTGCCAAAAATCCGCCGCCAACGCCGCCCGAATATCCTGAGCCTCCTGACTGGACGATACCTTTTCCCACATACTTCCAACAACAAGCCCAAGATTATCTTTTGCGAGAGCATATTGTTGACCGAGTGATAACTGAACGTTTGGGGAAGTTGGTAAAAAAGGTATCACAAGATACCGTAGAAAACATGGTTTTAGATGATGAGGGAAATTTGTGTGGCGAAAGCAAATTTTCTTATGTACTAAAAGATAATCCTCAGCTAAGTGTTCAAGTTTATGTTGCTGATGGAGAAAGTTTTAATGGTATTAAGAAAGACAAAATTAGGTGGTCGGTTACTCAAGAAGATTTAAGAAAGCACCAAGTATTCATTTTTCTGTGTTTATTTTATCCATCTACAGATAAGTTAGGATGCGACGAGAAACAGAGCATAATTACAGGCTTTTTACCTGCAAATCAAATTGAACTTACTGAACCAAAACTCTACATTAATCCGAGTAACTTGTTGTATGCGGGGGGATTAAGTTGGTATTTAGAATCACTTATTGGTAAAAAAGACACGTCGCCATTAATTAATGAGAATGCGATCGCAGATACAATACAGACTCTACCATCAGAGCATTGCCTTAAGGGTATAGTCGGTGACTGGGAATGCTGGCAAACTTTGAAAGGGCACAACAGAGGCATTAATTGCCTAGCTTTCAGTTCCGGGTGTAAGAATGGCAAAGCCTTACCCATATTGGCAAGTGGTAGTCGGGGAGAAACGAAACTCTGGGATTTAAGCAAGGGTGAATTAATAGATACATTATCAGAGTATCCTTGGGTGATATCTGGGTTGGTGGATGAAGTGAATTCCCTGGCTTTTAGTTCAGATGGACAGACTTTAGTGAGTTGCGGTGCAGATTCCACAATTAAGCTTTGGCATGTAGGCGCTTTAGACTTGATAGATATTTTGCACAAACATAATGGGGTAGTGCGGTGTGCTGCCTTTACCCCAGATGGGAGAATGTTAGCGACAGGCGGAGATGATAGAAAAATTCTGTTTTGGGATTTGATGCAACGTCAGGTTGCGATCGCACTCTCTTTAGATGATACAGCTGCTCATTCCCTGGTTTTAAGTCGAGACGGGGAAACTTTAGTTACAGGTAGCTATCGCAAAATTAAAGTCTGGCGCACCTTACCGCAGACGGGGATAAAAAGTTTAAAGGACGCACAACCACTGCATACCCTCATGGGTCATTCTCACATCGTTCGTTCCTTGGCGATTAGTGCAGATGGTAAAATGCTCGTGAGTGGCAGCTGGGATCAAACGATTAAAATTTGGCAATTGGAGACTGGGGAATTACTTCATACTCTTAAAGGACATAGAGATAGAGTATATGCGATCGCATTAAGTCCCGATGGACAAATAATCGCTAGCGGTAGTGCTGATAAAACCATCAAATTATGGCATTTACAAACCGGGGAATTGCTGGGTACGTTTACAGGTCATGGGAATATAGTCACAGCATTAGCTTTCACAGCTTCCGGTGAAATGTTGGTTAGCGGGAGTTTAGATAAGACTATTAAAATTTGGCAACGGAGTTGAAGGTTACACGGTTTAACCAGTGCATCTGAAAAGTTAACGGAAAATCGAGATTATTCCCTCTACTTCGTTGCCTTAAGAATGACGAAATCTACCTTACGCATACTTTTAAAACATCCTCGAAGTCAAAATCTGAAATTGCAAACGACGCTTCACAAATGTCAGTATTGGATTAAATCTAACTAATATTTAGCTGAGACTGAGCGCGTCAACCGGGTTATTGCTGGTGCTGAAGCTGAATTAAGCGATCGCAGCCGGAACTATCAAGATAAACTTATTACTACCGCTACTGATGTCGAAGAAGCGAATGCAAATGTCAAAGCAGCCGATGCTAGTCTTAAAGCAGCCCAATCAAAGCGAAATCGCTACGAGACTGTAGCCAAAGCCGGAGCCTTGTCTCAAGATCAATTTGAGGAAGCACAACTAGCTGTTCGCCAGCAAGAACAAGCTCTCCAGGCAGCTAAAGCTAAATTGCAAAATGTCCAAACTGCCCTCAATCCCAGTAATGCACAAGTAGCGATCGCTTATAATCGCGTTGCCCAAGAAAAAGCTACGCGAAAAGCCAGCATTGCTACTTTAGATAAAGAACGCCTTGCTCTAATCCAGCAACGAATTGAAATCCAAAAACAGCTAGAGCGCGACACCCGCGAACTCCAACAAGTAAATATCGACCTCAGCCAGACGGTCATTACTGCCACAGCAGACGGGATTATTTCTAAATTAAACCTGCGAAACTCTGGTCAAACAGTGCCTGCTGGACAGGAGATTGCCCAAATTGTCCCCAGTGATGCTCCCTTGGAGGTTAAGGCAGCGATCGCACTTCAGGATAAAAATAAGTTGAAACAAGGTCAAACGGTACAAATGCGGGTTTCTGCTTGTCCTTATCCAGATTATGGTACTCTCAAAGGCAAGGTTAAGACAATTTCCCCGGATGCAATCGCACCTCAAGGGAATGCTGCTAATGCCACCGCCACAACACCTACCAGCCAAAAGATGGCAGCCGTTGGTGCATTTTATGAGGTAACAATTGAGCCAGAAAGCCTTTCTCTAGGTAGGGAAAAACACCAGTGTGCTATTCAATTGGGAATGGAGGGTACAGTCGATATTATTTCTAGAGAAGAAACTGTGTTGCAATTCTTTCTGAGGAAGGCGAGGTTGATTGCAGATATATAGTGCGTTGGCGTAGCCCGCCGCAGGCATCGCAGCGTAACTATTCGTAATTATTTCTCGCAATCCTACCGTGGATTTTCTATCTATCCTTATAAGAGGGTGTAGTTTACTTGCTGGTTATTTAAGGGGTGCAATGTCTAGAATGAAGCGATATAGGCAGCATTGGTGCTGGAAATTAGCACTGGGAAGTTGGTTGGTGATGAGTAGTGCGATCGGCGAAGCTGTATTGCAGACATTCGCTTTATCTTTTAATTCCGCTTTTGCCCAAATTACCCCCGATAGCACTCTAACCAATAATTCAAGTGTTACAACACAAAACAACATCAGTACCATTGAAGGGGGAACCCAAGCTGGAAGCAACTTGTTCCACAGTTTTCAAGAGTTTACTGTTCCAACTGGCGGCACTGCTTTCTTTAATAATGCTGCGGATATTCAAAATATCATCAGTCGGGTAACGGGTGGGTCAGCTTCTAATATTGATGGGTTAATTCGCGCTAATGGAACAGCTAACCTATTTCTAATTAATCCCAATGGAATTGTATTTGGTCAGAATGCTCAATTAAATATTGGTGGTTCTTTTATTGGGACAACAGCTAATGCACTGCAATTTGGAAATATCGGATTTTTTAGCGCTACTGATAAAAATATCCCTTCACCGTTGTTGACTATTAATCCTTCAGCATTGCTGTTTAATCAGATTAATCAAAATGCAGCGATTCAAAATAACTCAGTTACTCCCTCCGGTTTAAATCCATCTTCTGAGATTACAGCAAGGGGTTTTTTGCGTGTATTAGATGGTAAAAGTTTGTTGTTGCTAGGCGGTGATATCAATATGGATGGTGGAGGATTGCTTGCTTTTGGTGGGCGAGTCGAGTTAGGTGGGTTAGCAGGTACGGGAACGGTTGGGTTGAATGGGGATGATAATAATCTGAGCTTGAGTTTTCCCAATAGTGTAGAAAGAAGTAATGTTTTCCTGAGCAATGGCGCTGGGGTAGCTGTTACTGCTGATGATGGTGGTAGTATTGCGATTAATGCCCGGAATTTAGAAATGACAGGAGAAAGTGGACTGTTTGCAGGCATAGCGACTGGACTGGGTTCTGATAATAGTAAAGCGGGAAATATTGAAATTAATGCAACTGGAGTCATTAATCTCGACAATGACAGTTTAATTTCTAATCAGGTGGGACGAGAAGCAAACGGACAGGCAGGCGATATCAATCTTAGTGCTAATACTTTACAAGTTGAGAGTGGGGCACAGGTGAATGCTGGTACACGTGGTGTAGGTAAGGGGGGAAATTTAACAGTCAATGCCCAAGAGGTGCGACTGATTGGTGGTGATTCTCAGTTTGTCACTGGTTTGTTTGGTTTAGCACAGCCAAACTCAACAGGGGATGCGGGAGATTTGACTATTAGAAGTAATACTTTACTGGTACGAGATGGGGCACAAGTTAGTGCTGATACATTTGGAACGGGCAAGGGGGGAAATTTAACTATTAAAACTAATACTTTGCAAGTGCGAGATGGGGCACAAGTGAGTGCTGATACACTTGGTACAGGCAAGGGGGGAAATTTAAGCGTTGATGCCCAAGATGTGCAACTGATTGGTGGTGATTCTCAGTTTTTTACTGGTTTGTCTGCTTCTGCACAGCCAAACTCAACAGGGGATGCAGGAGATTTGACTATTAAAACTAATACGTTGTTGGTAAAAGATAGAGCAGAAGTGAGTGCTAATACATTTGGAACGGGCAAGGGGGGAAATTTAACTATTAAAACTAATACTTTGCAAGTGCGAGATGGGGCACAAGTGAGTGCAGATACATTTGGTGAGGGCAAGGGGGGAAATTTAAGCGTTGATGCTCAAGATGTGCAACTGATTGGTGGTAATTCTCAGTTTTTTACTAATTTGTCTGCTTCTGCACACTCAACAGGGGATGCAGGAGATTTGACTATTAAAACTAATACTTTGCTAGTACAAGATAGGGCACAGGTGGGAACTGATACATTTGGTGCGGGCAAGGGGGGAAATTTAAGCGTTGATGCTCAAGATGTGCAACTGATTCGTGGTGATTCTCAGTTTGTCACTGGTTTGTCTGCTACTGCACAGCCAAACTCAACAGGGGATGCGGGAGATTTGACTGTTAAAACTAATACGTTGCTAGTACGAGATGGGGCACAAGTGAATGCTGGAAGTTTCGGTGAGGGTAACGGGGGAAATTTAACTGTGACTGCCTCACTCGCTATAAACCTAATTGGAAGAAGAAGCCGCTTGTCTGCTCAAACTGAAGGTAGTGGAGCATCTGGCAATGTGCAAATTTATACTAAGCAGTTAACTGTCCAGGATGGAGCACAAATATCAGCTTCTTCTTTGGCTCAAGGACAAGGAGGGAGTTTGTTCGTGAACGCCTCCGAATCTGTAGAACTGATTGGAAAGTCACCAGATAGTAGTCAGGTTGCCAGCGGTTTACTTGCTCAAGCTGAAGGTGCTGGAGCAGCCGGTAACTTGGTGATTACGACTGGAAAATTGATTGTTCGGGATGGAGCGCGTGTATCAACTACTACTTTTGCTCAGGGGCAGGGGGGTAATTTGATAGTGAACGCCTCCGGCTCCGTAGAATTGATTGGAGGAGGTGGTTTGTCTACTCAGGCTCAAGGTGATGGAGTAGCTGGGAACTTGGCGATTACGACTGGAAAGTTGATTGTCCGAGATGGCTCACAAGTATTAACTACTACTTATGGTCAGGGGCAGGGGGGAATTTTGTCTGTAAACGCCTCCGACTCCGTAGAACTAATTGGAAGAGATAGCGGCTTGTTCGCTGACACTAAAGGTGATGGAACAGCCGGAAATTTGACAATCACTACGGGTAAGTTGATTGTCCAGGATGAGGCACAGGTATTTACTGGTACTACTGGTAAGGGACAGGGGGGTAATTTGATAGTGAATGCCTTGGAGTCCGTGGAAATTAACTCTTACTCTTCAGCAGATTCTTCAAGGTTTAGCGGCTTGTTGACTTTAACACAAGGTGCTGGAGCAGCTGGGGACTTAACGATTACTACTGATCAGTTAACTGTAAAGAATAAGTCTCAAGTAGCTGTATCCAGTGAAGGAACCGGGAAAGCAGGGAACTTAAACGTTACAGCTCCCTCCATCCTTCTTGACGGCAACCAAGCAGCATTAAACGCTCAGACTGCTTCCGGTAATGGTGGTAATATTACGCTGCGAGACCTGAACTTATTGCTGTTGCGTCGTGGCGCTCAAATTTCCACCACCGCAGGCACAGCACAAGCTGGTGGTAATGGTGGCAACATCACCATCAATGCCCCGTCGGGCTTCATTGTTGCCGTCCCAAGCGAAAATAGCGACATCACTGCTAATGCTTACACAGGCAGTGGTGGGAGAGTAGATATTCAAGCCTTTGGCATCTATGGCATTCAACCCCGCTCTAACCCAACTTCTCTTTCGGATATCACCGCTAGTTCTGAATTTGGTGTAAACGGCACTGTAGAAATTAACACACCTGATGTTGACCCTAACAGTGGCTTAGTCAATTTACCAACCGTACCAGTTGATACTCAAGTAGCACAAACTTGTCAAGCTGGTGGAAATTTAGCTAAAAGCAGTTTTACAATCACTGGACGCGGTGGCTTACCACCTAATCCAGGTGAAGCCCTCAGCGCTGACGCAGTGCAGGTAGATTTGGTGACTCTCAACCCAGAAGTAGGTAAACCCTCTACTCCAGCAGTTTCCACAAATCCCACTAGCCCAACACCAGCTCGCATAGTAGAAGCTACTGGTTGGGTAATTACTGCTAATGGCGATGTAATTCTCACTAGCTCTGCACCCACTGTCACGCCTCATTCTTCCTGGCAGAGGACAGCCGATTGCCGTGTGTTTAATAAACACCAGGGAGGTTGAGCAACTTACACTGTCTATTTTTAGTAAAAACGCGGTGCGAATGGGGACAAAAACATGGCAAGAAAAAAATTTAGATTACGGAAAATCAAACGCCTTTTAAGTGTACTGCTGCTTTTGGCTATGTTCTTAGGCGCTCTTTTATTGCCGCCCACTTTCGCACATGTAACTGCGGAAAACTCCATTGTTCAAAGGTCGTCCTATGCCCATTTGCTGGAACAGGGCAGTAAATTTTATGAAGCTGAACGGTTTGCTGAAGCTGCTACTTCTTGGCAACAGGCTATCTCTGCATTACAAGGCAATGGAGATGAACAAAGGCTTGCGATCGCACTAGGTAATCTCTCATTAGCTTATCAGCAATTGGGACAGTGGTCAGAGGCAGAAACTGCGATCGCTCAAAGTCTCAACTTATTACAAACTGCTAAAAATATAGATAGCAAAGAGCGATTGCAAATTCTAGCCCAAGTCCTAGATATCAAAGGTCGCCTGCAATTGGCTCAAAGCAAAGCTGAAGATGCCTTGGATACTTGGCGAGTCTCAGCTGACATTTATGCCAAAATAGGCGATGAGAGGGCGGTTATTCAAAATCGGATTAACCAAGCGCAAGCTTTGCAAGCTTTAGGGTTTTATCGGCAAGCCGAGAAGACATTAAGAGAAAGTACCCAGAATCTCCAAAGTCAACCCAACTCACCTGTTAAAGTTGCAGCCCTGCATAGTCTCGGTAATGTCGTGCAAGTCACTGGTGATTTAGAAACATCTCGGCAGATATTGCAGCAAAGTTTAGAAGTAGCTTCATCATTGCAAGATTTGGAAGCGATCGCTGATATTCTCCTCAGTCTGGGTAATACAGCTCGTGTTCAGCAAGACACGCAAACAGCGATAAAATTTTATCAACAAACTATCAAAACTGCAACCTCACCCACTACACGCATCCAAGCTCAAGCCAATCAACTAAGACTACTGCTGAAAACTGAGCAATTGTCAGCTTTCCAAACATTGTCCTCCCAAATTAAAACTCAGCTTAACGACTTACCCGTTAGTCGGACAGCAATTTCTGCCCGCATTAACTTTGCCCAAAGTCTAATGCAATTCCGAAAAAAAACCGCCGCAGACACTCCCTCATCGTTGGACATTGCCCAATTATTGGCAACTGCTATTGAGCAAGCAAAAAGTTTGCAAGATAAACGCACACAATCCTATGCTATTGGTGTTTTAGGTCAAGTGTACGAACAAACTCAACAATGGTCTGATGCCCAAAACCTCACCCAACAAGCCTTGCTCATCGCTCAAGCTATCGATGCTAAAGACATTGGCTATCAATGGCAATGGCAACTGGGACGTTTGCTTAAAGCTAAGGGAGATACAAAAGGAGCAGTAGCAGCTTACACAGAAGCAGTTAATAACCTCCAAGCCCTCCGCAGTGATTTAGTTGCTGTCAATTCTGCGGTGAAATTTTCCTTTCGAGAAGAAGTTGAACCAGTTTATCGGGAGTTGGTTGATTTACTTTTGCAATCTCCGGGTAACACCCAACTTAGCTCAGAAAATCTCGCAAAAGCCAGCAATACAATCGAATTACTCCAAATAGCAGAACTAGAAAACTTCTTTCGCAACAACTGTTTGAATGCTCAAATCCTTAATCCAAAAAAAGATCCAACGGCAGCAATTATTTATCCATTTATTTTGCCAGACCGATTAGAGGTGATTATCGAATTGCCTCAACAGCGTTGGTTGCACTACACTACCCCTGTAGTTGAAAAAGAAGTGGAAACTACTTTAGCGCAACTACAGGAAAATTTACCCAAACCACACACGCTGCGACAGGTTCAATCTTTATCCCAGAAAGTTTACAAATGGCTGATTCAACCTGCTGAAGCTGCCTTAGCTGAAAGTAATACTCCTACTTTGGTGTTTGTGCTGGATGGTTGGTTGCGAAATATTCCGATGGCAGTTCTCTACGATGGCAAACAGTATCTAGTTGAGAAGTTTAACATTGCACTCACCCCCAGTCTGCAACTGATTGAACCCAAAACATCACAGAAGGAATTCAAGGCAATAGCCGCAGGATTGAGTGAAGCTAGTTCGGGATTTTCTGCACTACCCAACGTCAAACTTGAATTAGAACAAATCCGCTCTCAAGTCCCTAGCAGCATCCTTCTGAATCAAGAATTTACCAGCAAAGCTTTGGAAAACCGGATTAATTCTTTATCTTTCCCTATCGTTCATCTTGCAACTCATGGTCAGTTTAGCTCTAAGGCTGAGGAGACATTTATTGTCGCTTGGGATGAGCGTATTTATGTCAAAAAGTTAAATGAGTTAGTGCGAACGCTAGAGCAAAATAGACCCGAAGCGATTGAATTGCTCATTCTTAGTGCCTGTCAAACAGCTGCCGGGGACGAACAAGCTGCACTAGGAATTGCTGGTGTCGCTTTTCAGGCAGGAGCACGCAGTACGATCGCTTCTTTGTGGAACTTGGATGATGAGTCTACTGCTGTGTTGATGAGTCAATTGTACCAAGAGTTAGGCAACAAAAACCTGACTAAAGCTGAAGTACTCCGTCACGCCCAGCTAGCTCTTTTGCAAAATCCCAAATACAAACGTCCCCGGTTTTGGGCCCCCTATGTTCTTTTAGGTAATTGGCTTTGAGCCATCACCACTTCAAGCGGTGGGATTCAGGCTAAGAGTTGGAGTTAACTTTTTGTCCATTTACTTACGCAAATGCGATCGCATCAACTGACAATGGCATTGCATCGGCTGACAATGCGATTGTATCGGCTGACAATGCCATTGTATTGGGTGACAATGCCATTGTATCCACTGACAATGCCATTTTATTGGCTGAAAATGCCATTGTTTCGACTAACAATGCGATCGCATCGACTGACAATGCCATTGTTGCGGCTGACAATGCGATCGCATCGGCTGACAATGCCATTGTATAAAATTATGTAAAGAAATTAGCCAGTTTTGCGTAAAACTAATGCGATCGCAACTGAGAATTATCTAGGGGTGACTGCAATCACCGTAAACCTACATTAGTGGTGTGACATAACCAAAAGTTTAGCGATCGCTGTTTGCTTAGAGGGGTGCAATGTCCAAGATAAGTATTCGTTGGGGCTGGTTTATAGGAATTGCAATATGTGGTTCAAGCATTTGGAGTACAAATTGCGCTTTTGCCCAAATTACCCCGGATGGCACTTTGCCTAATAACTCTAGTGTCAAATTAGAGGGGAACAACAGCATCATTGAAGG
>NZ_JAIVFQ010000092.1 GCF_020829495.1 Nostoc favosum CHAB5714
CGCTTATCTCGTTTTCCTTCTTTTCCAGGTAACGTTTCGGCGTATTGCTTAACCCGTTCTTCCATCCCGTGGAGGGCTATGTTTGCAAGTAATGGTGAGATTACCCCTCCTTGCGGTGTACCCTCAGTGTGATTTGAATCATAAAATAAACTTTTAGCTCAAGATATGCTTCAAAAAGAGTTAACTATTTTATGCTTCAAAAATTAGAATTCAAGTAGAATAATCTCCCATGTAATACACGGATAGGGGTAGACTAACAGTGTATTACATGGAAAATTTTATGCGGAAACGGGATATTCAGGGGAAGTTTGCACTCAAAGATGATGATTACCGTCAAGTACGCTCTTTGAGATTGACCGATGAAACGTGGAAGGCATTGGATATAGCGGCTGAATGCTTCGGGTGTAGCCGAGCGGATTATTTGGAAGAGATAGTAAAGAATAACCTTTTACCAAGTATTACACGGGTGAGGTAGTGAAAAATCTACGTCAGGCTTTCCCATGTATTACACGGTAGGGGGAAGGATTTTATAACTCTGTTTACTACTAAATTTTTTGATGTTTACTGTTGTCCGACAGTATCTCGTTTGGGTTTACGTTGTCCGACACGCCCCGAAGACTTTTTAGGCGTTTGCTGTTGAGGGAGTGTTTCATCTGTCTTCTGTGCATCCGTGGGAGGGGAGGTAAGATTTGTTTCCAGTGGTGCTTCACTAATGGAAGAATCAGCTTGTTTTGTCTTCTTACGAGTTTGTTTTTTCTTAGGTGCTAGCTCTATGGAAATTTCACTTGGTGTCGCAGAAGCTGTTTCATCATTGCTCTCAGGTGCAGGCTTTTTACGAGTCCGTTTTGCTGGAGACGGGGGTTTGTCAGATTTAGAGGGCGATGCAGCCGCAGTCGCCCCGCCCTTGGATAAATCCACCGCCGCTTTTGGTACAGAGGTCGAACCCATGCCTATCTGTAGCAAATGCCATAAATGTTCACGGCGACTTTCCATGTAAGAGAGTTTTTGTTCACCCTCAGTAGTATCCAATGCCATGCGTTCACATTGGGCTAGTGTGAGCGTATGTTCATGCAGTCGTTCTAAACTCAAAGGATCGTGACCATCATGCAATGCTGCCGCCACAGCCCGGATGAGCCAGTCCTTGAGTACCCCAACACAACCAATGGAACGCTCATAAAAGTAAAGCCAATGCTGCATCAACTCTTTGACATCAACATTCAGAGGTACTTGCATCAGGAGTGCCAATAATGCAGCTTGAAAATCCTGACGGTCTTGTTCATTTTGATACAAATAACGTGGAAAATGGATATCCAGTCCTCGCCGAGATGCTTGACCACTTAAATTACGGAAATTGAGCAGTTCATAAGTCCCAATCAGAATGTGTAGCACACCCGTAACATTGGTCATGGACTTAATCCAATCCAACTGGTCTAAAAGCTTACCAGCACTTGCACCAGTCCCAATCTTCATTAAGTGCTGTGCTTCATCCAAAATCACTGCTCGTACACCACGTTTGGTCATTACCTCTTCTAATGCGTGACGCAGTTCAGGCGAATCATTAAACTGTGCTGTTTTAGTCCGGGAGCGTCCTTTTTTCTCCCAGGTCTGCTCCGCATCAATATCTATCAGCATCCGCCGCTCATAGAATGGTTCTCCCAAAAGTTTTAGTGCAGTGCGGTAATAATCTGCCCGATTAAACACCCCACCGTCAGATGGTCGTGTTTCTAACAGCAATAATGGCATCGGGGGCTGAGTGCCGTTACGATAGCTCAAGGAATTGGAAACACCGGGTAACGGTTCGGGTACATTCTCATTTAACCGTTTAGCAATCTGGCGAATCATCGTTGTTTTACCCACACCGCTTGGCCCATACACCAACACATGAGCAAATCCGGCGGGTTCTCGAATCGCACGCATCAACAACATATCTACTCGTTCTAACTGGGGATGTAAAACTGCATACTCCTTAAACTGGGTAAGTTTGAGGTGCATTTGGTCGCTTCCCTTCCCGGTTAAAAAATTGTCCATTAACGGTATTCCCCTAGTATCGGCAGTCGTGTGAGATCCAACAGTTCAACGTTTTGAGACAGTGCTGGCAATTGTTCGTCATCTTGACTGTGTGCTTCCATAGCCGGCTCAGGTATGCTGACTGTGGGGAACTGGGGTACACCTTCCTTATTGGGCGTTAAATTTTCCAGTACCCCAACTGCTTCCAAATCCCGTAATCGTTGCATGAGTAAGGTTTCATGCTCTTGCACTGCCGCGATGAAGTCAGCAAGGCGTTTGGCAGAGATATTTGTACTCACAGCATTACGCTTATCTTGCTGTCTGATTTCTTGGGCTGCTAACAGCACTTCTTTCTCCGTGCGTCCGGCAAAGGTGTTGTAATACTGGGAGATACATTTGACCCATCTTCCCTCCAGGTACGCATAAGCTACACCCATATCAAAAGGGTCATAGCGCACACTGACTTTGGTCTTTTCGACAACCGGATTGCGGAAAGCATCGTTCCAGTAATAAAGATAATTGACTTTAATTCCCTGTCCTGACTGGACTTTAGCGTTGCCTTTTGGTGTGCTAGGGCGTGTTGCCATGAGGAAGTCTTCGTTGTATGCAATGCGTCGGTGTTCCCTCTCCCCAGTGGCAGCGATAGCGTCGGTATAAACTTGTAATGGTGTCTCACCCAAGGAATCATGTACGCTCGTGTCATAAATGGTGTATGCCCACTCACACAGGTATGTATATAAATCTGCTAATGTCCAAACGGCAAGTTGTTTGGGGTCAACAACCTTGGTTAATTGACGTGGCTGCTTACTGGCTTGGGTGTTGCCCAGTAAGTTAAAGATAAATTCCGTATTGGTTGTACCGAATAATCGCTCAACTACTGAGCCAAAACGAGGTTTAGCACCGGGTCTTGTTTTTTTAATGCAGTGGTAACGTGCTAATAAGGTATCAAAGTAAACGCTATGAAATTCCTTGCCGCCATCTACAACTACGGATTGGGGAAAACGACCAAAACGCTGGACACACAACCGTAGTGCCATCATGCAAGACCTGTAAGAAGGTGGGTCAAAGGTAAGATAAACTGCTAAGATGCGTCGGGAGTAGGCATCAATCAGTAATGTCAGCCAAGGTCGTCCTAAGTTCCGACCAGAAACTTTAGAGCGTAATTCGATATCGAGTTGGGTGTGGTCAAGATGGCAGATAGCAAAGGGGCGGTCTCCGTGCCGGGGTGTAGTTTTAGCTAGTTCTAAAACAATCGGTTCGGTTGGGTATGCGGCTTTTGCTCCCTGACGTTTTAAAGTCTGCTCATGGATTGGTCGCTTTTTTAGCCGAGTATAAAATGTGCGCTGACTCAGTGGAGGGATGTTGGCTCTTTCGCAGGCTCTTGTATATGCCCGATAAACGGAAGCGGCTGGAGCTTGTCTTGGTGTCTCGAAGTGTTCTGTAATAAATTTATCCAGTAAAACGCTGGCATCTGTTGGTGCTTTGGGTAGGCGATTTCCTCTATTATTTGTACGTGGGAGCAACCCAACATAACCGCAACCAAAAGTGGCTTCCGCTTCCCGAAACTGTTTTACCCATCGAGATAAGGTGCTTTGAGGTATGTCCTTCCCTATGTCTGTGTGATGCTGGAAATATGCTTGTACTAGATGAAATCTGCGATTGGCTCTTTGTAGATCCGCAGGCGAGGCGGCATCCATCAATTCACGCACTCCCTCATTGATGGTTGTTTGTTTTTCTGAGGTGAGAATGTTGATAGTGCTACTGTCGAATAATTGCAGAAAAAATGCTGTGGGCAATTGCATTGGTTGCCCAACTTCGGGTAGCAGTGTGGTTGTAGTCTCGCCCAAGTTAGCTAAAGTCCAAAGTTGTGAGTCCCAGACTAATAAGGTGTTAGGCAAGAGTGTTGTGGGTGAGGTGATTTTTCGATAATCCCCAGTTGTCCCTATCGCTAAATGTGTATGAGCAGTATGAGTTTGCTCATCTGCCCATAGCTGAACTCGCCAATGTTCCACTAGGGGAACTGCATACAAGTCCACGTAGAGTTGCTCTGTGGCAATCATGGCGTAAATATCGTTAGCACGCACTCCGGGAATGGTTGCAAGTGTGGCGGCTATGGTTGTTCCTGGACTGGCTTGAACTGAAGACAGTATTTGTTCTGTAATGGAAAGGGGGACATTGGCGGTGAACCTAAAGTAGTCTTCTAAAAACATTAGGTTCTGGGTGAATATGGGATTTAGTTCGGTATCGGTGCGAACATGGTATTTGAGTCCATAAGATTCGGCGTAAGCTTCTCCTGGTGGGCAATGCCAATGACCAGTTTCAGTTTTTTGGTAGCGTGAAGGGTATTTTTGGGCTAATCGTTTTAATTCGATTTCGGTTTTCCATTCTTCCCAAGCTGCACCTGTCGTCCGCAGTACGAAGAAGTCTGGGGTATGGTAATGACCTATTTTTCGTCCGTTTTGGTTTTGGTACTGAATTTTAAATGGCGGTGGTTGGTCGTAGAACTCTAACACCTGTGGGTCGTGTTCCATTTGATAAATCGCCCACAGTTCTACTGTGTGGCTCTCAAATTGAATGGTCTGACCCATTTTGCGACTAGGATAAACTCCACTAACGTTCTTGGCGCGTCCTTGTACTCTCCGTGAGGGTGGAGCAGCCCGAATTGCGGCGATTAGTAAGAGTGTTTGCGCCGTTAGTTGCTGTTGCTTACACCAATAATCAAATTCGTCGTCTGTCATGAGAGTTTTTCATCTACGGAAAGAGTGTTTCTCTTTGTCAGGAGGTAGTTTTAGGCTTTCAGGACGCAATACAAAACTACAGAGGCATGGTTTTAAGTGAAGCATATCTTGGAATTTTGAACCATATTTTGAATTGAAAGTTTATAAGTGGATAATTTTTTCAGAGATTTTTTGTCCAAGTTTTGTCTATTTGTGTTTTTTTAACTCATTCTTTAATTATGCTTCAGAATTTTAACTCTATCTCATGATTTGATTCAAAGTATTATGTTGTGATTAGTGATAAAGCCTGAAATTGCGTTAACTCTTTCTCGATTTATGGTTCAAAAATTTTCCCAAATTATGATTCAAAAGACACCCATCGCTGTGCCTACCTCAATGGATTATTGTCGGTTTGAGCCACTTCAAAAACTGGGATGCTCCCCACCAATACAAGGAGAACAAGGAGAAAATTCAACAGATATACAACGCAGATTAGACGAAATGGTTTTAGAGGTAGACTTGCGGCATGATGAGACAAAGTTAGCCCAGTTTATAAATGATATTATCACCAAAAGACATTTAGTACTCATCGCCGACCAATTTGAAGAACTCTATACCCTCGCACCGCCAGAGGAACGCCAGCCTTTTTTAAATGCATTAATCTACGCTATCAACCACGCTCGTAGATTTACCTTGGTTCTAACGTTGCGGGCAGATTTTATGGCTATGCTTTATCTTACCGTCCTTTTAGCGATGCTTTGCAGCAGGGAATTTATAATCTTGGCCCCATGAACCGGGAAGAGTTGCGTAGGTCGGTTGAAAAACCAGCGCAAAAAATGAAGGTGGTATTTGAGGAGGGGTTGACAGATACTTTAATCAGAGATTTGGGTAATGAATCGGGACGTTTACCTTTACTTGAGTTTACCCTGGCTTGGTTAACATTTGAAAGACCTTGGGGTAAACCTTATGCTACTAAATTACCAAGCGACAAGCTATTGAGTAATACACACCTCCAGAAGCTAAAGGTAGATAAGCCAGATAAGCGCGATCGCCTCTTCATCACTGCCAAATTTCAACTAGCCAGCCCCTTACTCATTCGCTCTGGTCAAGATTTAATTCAAAACAAATGTTCTCCCGATGTGGTACATTTGCACTCCTATAGAAAAGACAAACCTGAGCCAGTTGTTTCTGGTACAAGTTTAGCAGGAGTGCTGTGGCATAGAGCCGAGAGAATAGTGAATACTTTAGATAAGAATTTACAAATTGTGTATGACCTATTTGGCTTTGTTAAAGAAGAAAGTAAACAAGCAAAGGCTAGTCGTTTAGTTATTCATGAAAGCTTGATAGAAAATACAGTTGACATTGTACAAAGCCGAATTGCTATTGACCGTTTTACAGGCGGAGCATATAACGGAGCATTGTTTCAGGAACAACCTGTTTTTAGTATCTCTAAAAAAGAGGATAGTCAAAAAATTAATAAAGTTAAAGGTAAATTAAAAAAAAGTAGCAATACAAGTAGTAACACAGCGCATATAAAACTAGAACTGGAACTACGTCAACCAAAGGGATATGAAATTGGGTTACTTCTGCTGCTACTTAAAGATTTATGGACGGGTGATTTACCAATAGGTGGTACTAGCAGTATTGGGAGAGGACGTTTGCAGGGAGTTGAAGCAACTATAGTTTGGCAACAACACAAGTGGGTAATCTCTGAGGAGAATCGGAAATTACTAATCAGCAAACAAGATAAAGATGAAATGGAAGAGTTTTTTAAAAAGTTTTTGGAGCAAGCACCATGAATCAAGATTTGTGTCAGGAAGTTTCAACAGAAACAATTGAACTATCACTTGAGGATTGGTTAAAGCAACAAGCAATTACTACAGATTATCAGTTACGGTACGTGTTAGCTCATGCAGAGGATGGAGTTGTCTGGGGACATTTTGAAGTAGAAAGCGGCATCTTAGAAACTTCTAAGCAAGCTTTTCCTGAGTATGATTTTCCTACATTACGTCTGTCAACATTACAACAATGCCGGATATTTGGAGAAGCTGGTGAAGTCTTACTATGGAATATTAATGGAAAATGGCGATCGCGGCTAATTTTACAAAGCCAAGTATCAGAATTACTTGAACAAGAAAAAATAGGTTTAATACCAGAATCACAAATTCTCTGGGGTACTCAAGGAAAAGCAAACGGTAACTTTACCTTACTTTCAGATGGTTCTCAGGGGCTTAAATATGCTGCTCCCATCACAGGGATTACTTTTAGCCAGGATAAACAGAAACAGTATCGTCCACTTCGACTAGAAGTACATCACTATTTTTATTATGACCAAGATGGAGTAGCTCGTATTTTTCTCAGTCGTCTTGTATCTCTCACAAAAGAAAAAATTTATGAATCCTAAACATCTAAAAAAAGTGCCTGATGAACGGAAAGCAGTCGCTCCATACAACTTCATAGAACTACCAGAAAAAGTAGTTGAAGCAAAACTTGAACTTAATGGTAAGTTACGCGATAACAATCGCTACTATTCTGACCGCCACACTGGCAAAATTGTATGTACCTTAAAAACTGAATCACCTTTATATATTCGTTGTGGTTTAACACCGACTGATTTTGCAGATTTTGGAGAAAAGTCGAACGAAGAATTAACGCCAGAACAACGCCAGAAAAAGGCTGAATTTTTTCAGCATCATTCAAAACAGTATCCCATTTTGCCTGGTAGCAGTTTGCGCGGAATGGTGAGAACTCTGGTTGAAATTGTTAGCTTTGGCAAGATTGAAAGAGTATCAGATGCTTCAAAATTTTTCTTCCGTGCGGTTGCTGCTGATAGTGACGATCCCCTAGCAGAAAGATATACAAATGCTGTTGGTAAGTTAGCTGGAAATGTCAGCGCAGGGTATCTAGAAAAAAGAGATGGTAAATGGTTCATCCGCCCAGCTATTAAAAACCACTTGGGTAAATCATTTATTCGAGTGAAACAAGAAGATATAAAAGTTTATCTTCCTTCTCTAATCACTATGGAAAAAGCTAATTACCTACCTCAGTATCTCAAAATTAGCTATGAGGGAGTAGGAGAATCTCTAAAGATTAGTGAAAATTGTGATATTTATGAACACAAAGGCTGGCTTGTTACTAGCGGTAACATGCTAGATAACAGCAAAACAACGGAAGCGGAACGTAAACGCCTACTTCGCCGTAAGGAAGGACGTAAGTTCCACTATATAGTTTTGCAATCTGATAATTCAGCTGTTTCAATTCCAATTAGTGAAGATGCAATAAGAGATTACCGTAACGCATTGACAGACTTTCAAAAAGGAAAGCCCTTTAAGCAGAATTATAAAAATACTTTCAATGAAAGTATGGGTTTTTTTAAATATTTAGACAATGAAGAACCTAGACCTGTTTTTTATTGTGAACCACAAAATCGACAGTCAACAGTAACTTTATTTGGTCAAAGTCCTAACTTTCGTATTCCTTATTCTCCTAAAAATGATGGTAAAGCCGCATCAGCAGTTGATTTTATCCCTGAAGAAGTATGTGAATCTAAAAAAATTGATCTAGCTGATGCCATTTTTGGCTTTGTTAGGCGTAAAAACGAGAACAAAGAACAAGGTTCTGATAAAAATAAAAAAGAAAAACAGGAAAAATCTCGTGCTGGACGTATATTTTTCAGTGATGCTCAATATAAAAGTGAAGAAAATGGTATCTGGCTGACTGATGACACCATTACACCACAAATTCTGGCTACTCCTAAACCAACAACATTTCAGCACTACTTAGTCCAAAAAAGCCACGAAAAGAAAAGCCTGAAGCACTATGCTAGTCAACCCAATCAAGACACAGTAATTCGGGGACATAAACTATACTGACTTTTCACGGGAAGTCTTCAAGCCTCGAAAAAACGTGACTTTTTCTACAGCCTAATTGTCAATAGCTTTAAGTTAATGAAAATAGCTAACGGAAAAATCAGGGTTTGGAAAACCCTCAAAATGGCCTTTTCCACATGCCGTGAAAAGTCAGATAAACTATATTGGCATAAGGGAAATGTAGGCATAGACAGAATTAAAACCAAAGCAACTGAAGCTGAAATTAAAGATAAACAATCCCAGTACACGGAAATTAAGCCAATTCAATCAGGAGTTTCTTTTGAGTTCACCATTTATTTTGATAATCTCAGTGATGTAGAACTAGGTGCGCTTTTATGGGTGTTAACCCTATCAGTCGAAGATGTAGAGAAAGTCAAATTACTTGGCCTTGATAGCAAAGAAAAATATCGGCTTTCCCTTGGTATGGGAAAGCCATTAGGTATGGGTGCAGTAATGATTGAAAAATATGAACTTTCCCTTAATGAACGATATCGTAATGAACCTAAGCAGCGATACACACAGCTATTTGATGATAATAACTGGTTAAGTGGCGATCGCCCTGCTACTTATGATGAGCATAAAGAATGTATTCAGAAGTTTGAGGAATATGTAACTACGCGCATTAGTGAAGCTGACTTTCCCCAAGATTATCCAGACAAACAAGATTATGAAAAATTGAAGCTAAAGGATGTACCGCGTATCAAAATGTTACTAACTATGCTGAGATGGGATATTTTTCCACCTGTAAGTAGAACACGATACATGGAAATAGAACGAGACATAACAACAAATGACTACATCTGTCAGCCTGTTAAGGAAGATGATAAAACAGTTAATGAGTATAAATGCCGTCTGATACTGCCAACTCCATTTCAAGTAATGGATATGTCAGACAATCGAAGACATCAAACCCTAAATTTAGATAATTTAAAGTCATCCCGCCAAAATGAAATTACTAAATTTAAACCATCTCAAGAATTTCAAATTGGTCAAATTTTAGATGCCGAGGTTATCAAAATCATTGGGATTAAAGTTACTTATAAAATGTTAGTTGATATTAGGCGAACTACAGATGAACACAAAAAAGCTAAGTATTTACAGGAAGGACAAATGGTTAAAGTCAAAATCACTGCTTTAAGAGATAATGGTGAGATTAAAAATGTCAAATTATGTTGATTAATCTCACATTAATGAGGATTTTTGTTATCTAACTGATTTTTCCTCACGCAAATTTCAACGAGAAACCATCACTCGCATCCTTTACTGCCAAACATTCTCCTCCGCGCAGCTACAGGATCAGCTAAAACCGAAACTGCGATTTAGTTGTGATGCTGTATTTGATGCCTCACCAATTCCAAGTTAAGATGCCAGAAAATTTTGTATTGCTCCCCCCTCGTCGCTACAATCACCTGTATATGGGATTTCATTGCATCCTCTCGCTCTGCGGATAACGTTATCCGCCAAATCTGACTTATCCCCAAATAACAAAGAAATTCTCAACCAACTATCGTGAGTAAAACCCGCATCATTACGTTATTCAACCAGTCAGGGGGCGTTGCCAAAACAACTTTGACCCACAATCTGGGCTACCATCTCGCAGCCAACAAGCACCGCGTTCTACTCGTGGACATGGACCCACAGGCATCTTTAACCAACTTCTTGGGTGTAGACCCTGAAGAACTAGAAAAAACTGTCTATAACGCGATAATTGATGAAGAACCATTATTTGTCTACCCTGAAAAAATCCAGGGTATGGCACTGGCACCCACCAATATCAATTTAAGTGCCGCCGAACTCCTCCTACCAGCTGCCACCGCACGCGAATATCGCCTCCATGAAGCCCTTGCCCCCATCCGCGATGATTACGATTTTATCCTCATTGATTGTCCCCCGTCGCTTGGCATTTTAAGTATCCTCAGCCTAACTGCTGCTACTCATATTCTCGTACCTATTCAGTGTCAATTTAAATCTTTCCTGGGTACAGACCTACTACTTGATACTGTCGCCAGGGTTAAAAAAAAGCTCAACAAAGGACTACAAATTGCTGGGTTTATTCCCACAATGCTCGATAGCCGCACCGCACAAGAAACCCGCACTCTCAAAGCTGTGGAAGAACAACTTTCCCAAATTGGTACGATATATCCTCCTATCCCCAAATCTATAGCCTTTGCGGATGCCTCCGAGCGCAGAATGCCGTTGGGAATGTATGATAAAAAACACGCCGCAGTCAAAATCCTAAACAAGATTGCCAAAGAGTTAGACAAATTAAAAGTGGAGTCGTCGGGCTAAACCCACAGGTCTGCCACACTTACTAGGAGGTTCTGTGAGTAAAAAAGACGCAGCGTACACTGCAAAACTCAAACACGCCAACCCAATAGATTTAATGTTTGGCGGTAGCGAAGATGAACCCACAACGCCATCTAACAAATCAACCAACACGATTACCATCCAGGAAATTAAATTACCGCCCACCCAACCCAGGCGTTATTTCGACCCCAAAAAGTTGGAAGAACTTTCGCTATCTATTAAAGAACTAGGCATCCTCGAACCATTAATCGTGCGCTCTCAACCAGATGGAAGTTACGAACTCATTGCGGGCGAACGTCGTTTCAAAGCAGCTATTATGGCTGGGTTGGAGGAAGTGCCTGTTGTCATCAAGGAAATGGACGACGACACGGTTAAGCAGGTGCAATTAATTGAAAACCTCCAGCGTGAAGATTTGAATGCGTATGAAGAAACAATCGGAATTTTGGAGTTACTGGCACTGCGCCTCAATTTAACCCAGGATGAGGTAATCAGCCTGCTCAATCGCATGTCCAAGGCTAATCGCAAACAAGCGGATAACGTTATCCGCCAAAAAGAAAAGAAGGAAATCTTTACCCTTGATGATGTTATCCATCCTTCAGATGATAAAAAAGCGGATAACGTTATCCGCCATGAAGAAAATGTTGTAGTAGAAGGTATATTTGCCTCTCTTGGTAGGCTTTCTGCTGAATCCTTCCGTACTAATCGCCTGCCATTACTCAATCTCCCTGAAGATATTAAAGAGGCACTGCAAAAGGGGTCAATTGAGTACACCAAAGCGCGTGCGATCGCTAAAGTGAAGGAGGATGTAAAACGCGCTCCTTTACTGCAAGCAGCAATCAAAGAGAATTTATCACTTACAGAAATCCAACTCTTGATACGAGATATCTTCGCTCAGGAGAAAGCAGACACTACCCCATCACTTAAAACCCAGTACAAGGAATTAAGCAAACAACTCGGTTCATCCAAAGTCTGGGATAACCCAAAGAAAAAGAAAGCGTTGGAGAAATTGCTTAATCAAATTAAAGTACTCTTGGATGAAGAACAAGCCATTACAAAAACTTAAATTTCCGACTCCCATAACTTGTAGTCTTGTCATATGTATGACAAAGTTCGATTAAGTACCTAACCGTTGCTGCATGATTTGTTGTGCCAGTTCGTAGTCACGCCCAACTAGGTAGGAAAAATGATAGTAGGAGGCAACATAGAAGTCACAGTCATGATTCTGATAGCGGTCAGCAACGGCGAGAAACCCGTAGCGGGCATCACTTATATCAGAGAACCAAGTACTGTGGTAGGTATCAAATAAAAATAACGTCAGCGAGTTTTTATCTAAGCTTGCATTCAACCGCAGCAGATGGAGGTGGGAATGGTGGACACGTCCAATTGGCAGGAGTAAGTCATACCCATCAAAGTTAATAAATTCTGCAAGTTCGCCTTCGGTATAATCATCTGTACGCGGATTAGGCAGTAAGTACTCCCAACGGATAAAGAACTCGTGTTTGGCATCAAATCCGGGGTCGATATCGATTCGCCAATATTCGCTTTGGCAAAGTTCCTCAAGCACTGATGCAGGTAAATCTGTAATTTTCATGGCATCACAACCATAACCAAACAAAGTTTCGTAGCTATTGCATGGTAATTTATTCCAATAGCAATCGAGCAACATCCAGCACCCGTAATATTCCATAATAAACAGCAGTTACCTGAGTTTAATCTCCCCTCTCTAACGATCGCGCCATCAAATAAGCAACTTGAACGCCGTATACCGCTTACCTATACCTCCCACAACATTCACAAAATATTTCTGCTTGCTTGTTCTACCTAGCAGATCCAGGTCTACAGGCGATTCAGTGTGCCCAAACACCATATAATTTGTCCGAGTTTCTTCAACCATCCATACAGTAATCCCCTGAAACTCATAACTGGCGAACATTTCAGCCGCGTACTTAGCTTTGTCTAAGTCGGTCATCGCCTGCTACCTCAATCGCACCTTAATTAATTTACCATCTCTTTTAATACGTATGTACCAATAAACAGAGGTATAAGCGGCGTAACAGTCTTTTACAAGTTCAGTTCGCGTGTACTTTGGGTTGCGTCCTAAGAATCACAGCGCATCTAAGAAAGGACATTTTTGACCCTACCCTGCGGGAACGACTTCGTCGAACGGCTTCGCTCAGCCTTGACCTTGGAAAAAGCGTGAAACCTTCTGGCGAATGCTCTTAAGAGCTTCAAGAGTTCCCTTCCCCCACAGTCTCAACGTGCATTCTTAATTTTTTACAGCTTATTAATGGTTACAGTCTTGCCGCCTCAAGTAACAGTCTGAACTACATAGACTGGAGAATATTTAAAAAATTTTATATTTTCATATACGCAACCCGTAATTTTAAAGTTACTATTATAAAAATTAGATTTTTTATGATAGTAACTGGTGGTCAGACTCGATATACCCACACTTGAGCAAATTTCTGCTGGTCTAATTAAGGTTCAAGCGCGTCAAGGGAGGCTTTATCCTTACCCTCAAGACTTGCAACTGGGTTACGACAGGGTAGTTTTGGCATTTCTAGTGGGCGGTAAAGCTCTTGATGTACCAGATAGTATTCCGAAGTTTTACGAACTTTGCGAACAGCCTTTTGAAGAATGGGGAGTGGAAATTGACGACGAAATAGACTCAAGCGACTCTTTGCTTTTTTTGGGAGAACCTACGGAATTAACGATTGAATTAGCAGAAGCCTTTGGTGGGAGTGTACTGAGCCAAGAACAAACGAAAATTGCAACAGAATTACTGCAACACTGTCAGTCACACCCACAAGGGGTACAAATTTACACCAAATTCCGGAGGTTTATTATTGAGCATCCTGTTTTGTCAAACCAGGAGTTCGTAAAAGCAAAAGGGGATTTTGGACTGGGTGTTGGGCTGTCTGATCTGTTAGATGAGTGCTACGAACCTGTTCCAAGCTGCTACGAGTTGGAGGGAAACTTCTATGCCTGCCCGTACTGTCATGGGCTGGCCGGAGTAAATCCGCAAAGGCAAGTGATTGCAAACTCTAGCTGTAACCGTTGTCCACCCGGACGCAGACTCAAGCGCAAAGTAAAACTACCAAGTGACTGCTTAAAACTCAAGCGTGGCATCGAACGCTTTTGGTTTTACCCCGGACGTGCGGAAATTCAACTCTTTCAGAAGTTAGTAGATTTGGGGCTGGAGGTTGAACTTTATCCAGAGTGCGATCGTTATGACTTGAGAATTAAGTTTTCTGATGGTGAAGTATGGGCGCTCGATTTGAAGGATTACTCTAATCCCTATCTATTAGTTAGGAATTTAGGTGATGAACCAATACCCAGTGAACCATCTTGGAATGTTGCATATATTGTCATCCCTGCGGAGCGAAAGAAAGACCGTCCTGCTTATCTTAAAGAATTGAAATCACGATGGCGGTGGGAGAATGTTAAACCCATCTTCGATGATGCCGTTTTTGCCCTAGCCAAGAAAAAAGCGGGTGTGTGCGGAGTGGAGTTAGCCCAAAGCGAGGCTGACATGGAGAATGATACACATCCTTCCACTAACAGTAAACGGAGCAAGGCTGGGGTGGAGAGTGATACAAGTCCCACCGAAAGTAAGCAAATCAATACGAGCGCAGAGGGCAATAAACGTCCTGCTACAAGTAAAACTCTTAAGGAGAAAAATGCGAAGCGCGATAAAAGTCCCACTAAAAACAAGGGGAGAAAGACATGAGAGAAACGAGGTCTTGGCGCTACAAAGTTACACAATCCCTACAAAAACAAACAAGCTTACATAAAGACCAGATTGAAGCGTTGCTCGATTTGGAACTATGCCTGTTTGCTATCGAAAAGTTAGGTGTTCAATCAGAACTTGAAACAGCAATTTCTGTATGGCTACTGATATCCAATCGGTTTTATCTGTTTCCGCGCTTGGCTTTGTTGGTGGAAACAGTAGAGGCAAAGAGAACACTATTTAATCTCAGACAGTTGGTTCCGTATTTAACAAACCAAGATGTCACAGAACAATTGCTAAAGTTATACAACCAAATTCCCTCGAAATATCGAGCCTACGATGTTGATGATAAGACTTATCGGTTCACTCGGAAATCCATGCCTTCTATTTGGGGCAACCGTTTTGAGCGTTTTGAGGAATTGCTTGGTAACAAATTGAAGTATCGCCAGCGTACTGTTAAATATGCAGAACCAGGTAAAGAATATCGCTTTCGGTCTGGAGAAAACACTTATAGCGTCAGAATCCCAAAGAATTTGCCCTTATGCCAAGGCAGGGTTCTATCAGTACACCGCGAGAATAATAAAGCAATCTCTGTCACACGAGAAGAAATGGAATCGGCAGCAAATCTTCTAGATGAACACTGCGGTCAAAACCATAAAGGGCGTTTATCAGATATCATCCTTGAGCATTTTCAAGGAATGGGGTTTGTCGAACTCGACACTATAGTGTTCGACGGGGTAAAAAACTTAGTTGGGCTGCTAAATGCAGGTAAATCGACACTAATTGAAATTCTGACTGTAGCAGTAGCAAAAAGAGGACACCGAGTTGGCATTGTCTTTAACGAAGTTGTGACGTGCCTAAGAATGGCCAGTCTACTTAAAAAAGTCGGCTTACGAGTATCAGTAGTAATTGGTCAAAGGAATCGAAAAGTTCATCTTGAGAACTGGCATAGTGTAGATGGTGGGATAGACGGCTTCACGCATTTATCTACAGCTTGTCCCTTAACTGACTTTTCACGGCATGTGGAAAAGGCCATTTTGAGGGTTTTCCAAACCCTGATTTTTCCGTTAGCTATTTTCATTAACTTAAAGCTATTGACAATTAGGCTGTAGAAAAAGTCACGTTTTTTCGAGGCTTGAAGACTTCCCGTGAAAAGTCAGGTCCCTTAAGCCAATACTTTCAACCCTCAAATCCTCCTTCTCCTCCTTGCTTTGATTTAAGAGAAGTAAAAGACTCGGACGACAGTAATAATAGTACGAGCAGCAAGTAGATGGAGCCGAAGAAATCGTTTTCTTCAACCGCATTCCACGGGACTTTTACGGGTTGATACCGGGACTAGCATCTGGTTTGGTTTGCGGGTTCAAGCTGGAACGGCAAGAGAATCAATTAACACTTTGGTACTTCCAAGCACTGGGGCAAGGCCGTTGGCTGTTGGAGAATTTTTCCCATGTCTTTGCTGATGAAGGTACTCAAGGAGCGCACGCTTTGTTACTAAGTGGTACAAGTTGGGCTGGGCAAAGTCCCATTTACCATCTGGAACGCCAAGTCGATTACTTGCTACGTCCAAGGGTTAGGAAGGCTATCGAAGCAATTTCTGAAAGTAGTTTCCACTTTTCTCCTTGTTACTATCCAGATGGCAGCCCTGTGCGGGTTTCTGGGGCAACAA
Organism: Nostoc favosum CHAB5714; assembly: GCF_020829495.1. GTDB lineage: Bacteria > Cyanobacteriota > Cyanobacteriia > Cyanobacteriales > Nostocaceae > Nostoc > Nostoc favosum. The sequence goes on from NZ_JAIVFQ010000092.1 coordinate 16,297, forward strand.
ATAAGGAAGAAGCCTTATTGCAGGTAGTGCGATCGCTACTTCGTCAAACTGATATCTTGCAACGTGATTTTGACACACTACCTGAAGGTAGAAAGCGTTTAATTTGGTATGTCAATAGTTACGAGCAAGTGGATTTTGTTTATAATGCCATCCAAAGCATTGATACTAGCTCGTATTGGAAAGACCGGGTAGCAGCTTTGACTTCGCGATCGCCACTGGAGGAAATTGATGAATCTTTGATTTCTCGCAGTAACGTTGAAAATTTTGCTGATACTAATCGAGCAATTTTGATTGCCCCAATAGCAGCAATTGGGCGGGGTAAGAATATGTTAAACAAGGAAGGACTAAGTGCATTTGGTGGAGCATACTTTTTAGTTCGTCCGCATCCCGCACCTGATGACCTCGATTATAAATTTCGACTGGCATTGTGGAGAGAAAGAAAAGCGATAGCAGAAGAGAGGGAAGGAAACTTTATTGATGTTTGCGACTCTTGGCGTAGCGAAGGCTATGGCATCTTTCTCAAAAGTCTTGACACCATCTTGCAATATTCCCACAAGGGACTATCCAAAGAAGTACGCGAAGGACTGATTTGGAGTTTGATGGTGCTTACCTGGCAGGCGATCGCCCGGACAATTCGTGGTAATCAGCCGACTTTAGTTCGTTTTATTGATACAGCATGGGCCCCTAACCTTGCCCAGAAAAAAGCTGAAACTGAAAAAGATTCCTTACTTAAAGGATTTAAGTACGTTCTACAACCGTACTTTGCTAAAACCAGAACAGGCTATGACCAAATCGACATCGCGCTAGTGCGATCGCTTTACGAACCTTTTTACCGTGCATTGGAGAAAATAGATGGCATATAACTCTATACAATTATTTGCACTTCAAATACCGGCTAAGATATCACTTCCATTCGATTTGTATGCGTTGGCTGTTCCGAAGAATTGGAAAGATTTATTTTCCAGATTACAGAAATACAAGCATGACAAAAATTATGTTTTACCACCTATAGAATGTCTTAACCAAGCACTAACAATTTCAATTGATGATGAAATTTTATTTCCTTCCCCAAACGCATTTAGGCTGACAACTGATAATCATTGGTTTTATTGTCAATCTAACAATATATCCACAGAATATATTGTTAATGTTGTAAAAAACTGGTTAAACGTCTCCTTTAAGGACTTAGAACATTTATTAACCCCGGATGATATCCAAAAAATTAATTCGCTTTCAGCACATGACTTTAAATTTCAGCAGGTTAAACTCTCTGAAACTGTATGGAATATTGAGAATGGAGAATTAAAAATTGAACCTTTGTACTATAGTCTCATACCTTATTTGATTGCTAGTGCAATAGTAGCAAAACCACTATCTTTAAGTGTTCCCGATAGTAATAAAATTTTTGAAAACATACAATTTCGTGAGTGTGTAGTAGAAAAGTCTAATGTTCAAGAAATTATCAGTTGGCCACCAACGATTATTACTCAAGACAAAAAGAAGAAAGATAGTGAAGATAAAGAAAAACAAACACACTATTACTCTTTCTTTCTGAGATTTGCATTCCATTACAATTTAAATGGAGAACCCTACCTTACTTGCGATTACGGTATTAGACGTTGGGTTAGTTGGGAGTTAGGCTATCTAAGTTCAGGTAAGACTGTTTATATCAGTCCTACAAACTCTACAAGATTTGCCCCCTGCAAGTTAAAATACATGGGTAAAGAAAGGGGTATAGATTTTGAAGGTAATCTTGTATATTTGCTAAAAGCCCTTAATTTCAAAGATAAATTCAACGCTCAAGATATAGTTCAAACACCCTATAAAAATAACGATTTGGCTTGGGGTGTAGTTTACGGTAACACAATATCACGCTCGCACAATGCAGAAGATGGACTCTTTCCAAAAGATAATGCAATATTTCATCAAGCCTGTTTAGAGCGTATACAAAATGTATTAGGTGAAGAGTTTTGCTCTATAGAACCTTATTTACGTTGCGATAATGATAAATTGCTGAAAAAACCACGTGGTGAGTACAATAAGGTCAAAGAATTTATCAAGCAGCATTTTGCTAGCGTAAACACATCTCCACCATTTTATATCCCACCTAATCTTAGATTAGTATTGTTATCGCAGAGTAAAGAAGCTGAAGAATTAATCCTTGCACTCGCCAAAAAATACGGAATTGAAGATGTTACTATACATAGCCTTGGTGCTTTAGGTGCAGAAATGTCTGGAAAAAATTGGAGGACTGACTGTGCTAATAGAATCAGAGAATTCCAAAAATTACTTCCTTCATCACCTCCAAATCGGAAAACCTTGACTTTAATTGAAATCCTACCCAAGAAGCATTTTTGGAAAGATGCAAGAAAAGACCCAAAACCTTGCTTTCGCCCTGCATTAGCAATGCTTGGTAGCGTTACCGACCACTTTGAGCCTAAAGATGAAAATGACAAAGGTGATTTACTGACAGAAGCAGAATTTAATGATGAAATTACCAAAGTAGAAGCAGCCCAAGCTGCTGCTAAAGAACAAGGTAAATCCGTTAAAAAGAAGTCTCCAAAAAGTAATTTTGCTCATCGTATGGAATCAGCCCTAAAAAGCGGATTGTCGATGGCTGGTGCATATATTTATCCAACTATTGAGGTAGAACAGTTCCCTACAGATGTTGCTAGCGTTGGTGTCTACAAAATCCCTTTTTACACAGGCGAAATAACCAAGTACCTTCCTGTAGCAGTGCGTATGGACAAAAGCGGCGTTACTGCTAAGGCTTACGGATGTGATGAGTGGCTAGATTTTTACCTCTTTCAAATAAAAATGGCATCAGGAGCATTTGAAAGCATCGAATTTAATAAGAAGAAAGTTCAAAACTGGGTGTTCAACAACTTATTCCAAGAAACGAAACAACCAACAATTTACTGCTTTGATGCTGATAACCTGCGCTCTCATGGTTTGCTATTTCTTCAGAAAAAATTATGGCGCAAGCACCTCCTTGCTTTTGATACTTCGGAAAATCCCAAAAATGAAGATATTACTTTTATCTCCACTTCAAAATATCCCCACATACGTATAGCTAATATCATTGCACCTAATACAACAGAAGTTCCCATTTATCGTGCTTGTGATGAAGATGGGAACCTTGAAGGACATACCGCAGGTGTCTTTTACCCTTCATCAAAAGGTTCTGAGTGTGGTTACTATTATTTAAGCAACCAGCGTCCTGAATCTCGTAGCGGTGGCATTCTCCAAGAAAGTAAATTGCCACTAGCAATAACTAAAAACGACAAGACAGGGAAACCTAAAAAACCAAAACCCCAAGCCCAAGGCTATAATCCCCGTGGCGTTATTCTAAGCTTGACACTTCAAGAAGGAGATTGCTTTAGTGATTGGGCAACGTTTATTCAGTGTCAGCGACTTTATGGGATGATTCAGTATCTTGACGCTACAATTTTTCCCGAAGTACTCCACCGTGCGGTTGGACTTGGTGCCTATCGACCAATCCAAGCTATTCGCGAGCCATAGTCGTGAAATATCTTTGTTAAGCCTACAGCATCATCATAAATTTAGCAACACTGAAACAGGTGGCATACTATTCTTTGTTGCTAAATATTATCAAAATTGATCAATACAGCGATCGCAGTCGTCTGCCCTTGCCGTTTCACATATCGCGTCTACGATTCTCTTAGCTTCCACCTTGCACCTGAAGCCGACTGCGCCACGGCGCTGTGCTGATCACACAGATTATTGAGGGGCAGTACCTCGCTTAAGTGGATTCCCCAACTGCGATGCCTGCGGTGTTCTCGTTGCCATCGCCCTTTGGGAGCATCACTTACAGTGGGCGGAACGCCATCGCCTACTTATCCAGCTCAAAATGTCGTACCATCCGCCAAATATGATTCTGCAATTGTTGGATACACCAAATCGCGCATTCCCTCGAAGAAAGAGCGATGCCTGCGGTGTTCTCGTTGCCATCGCCAAGAGCCTCCAAAACATAGGGCATAAAAAACAGCCGCAGCGTTTTCAGTGCAAGCTTAGTCGCATTATCCCCAGCAGGATTAACCGCTTGGTTCGCTTCATAATCCATTAAAAATTTAATTAACTTGCCAGCATCTGAATTCTGATTTCTACGTATGCGAAGTTCTACAACAGAGCGTGGATTTCATCTAAAAACTTTTGTCAGTATAAATAAGTGACTATTATTACTATCTTACTCGGAGGGACAAAAAAGGGGAGTAAGTAGGGAGTAAATGGGGTAAAATTCCCACCTATTACCCTTAAAAGTGGACAATTATCTCTACAAATAAAAATTATTATTTTCTACAGCAAAAGAATTGTCCATATTTTTGGTGATGATTGGGGGAAAGTAGGGGAAGAATGGGAGGAAGCGAACACCTGCCTCTAATTCCAGCCCTCGCGCTCAAACCCCCACTGTACAAGACTTCCCGTGTTTGCTATACTTGTATACCGTAGTCGCATTTTGGGTAGCGAGCAATGGCAGCGTATTACATTTCTTCATATAAATCCTAGTTTTTCCCGCCGCCAAGCTCGCCAAAGTGGGTTTCACCCCCTTTGGAAACCCCCAAAACTCGATAAAAAAACAGTTGATTTTATCACCGAACCGCCTCACAATCGATGCCTCTGGCTTCTAGCAGTGGGGCTGCTTATCAATATTAAGCGTGATGATTATTAATTGCTGATAAGTTTATCAATTTACCGTAGATTCAAAGACTTCTTTGAAAAACCTCATTTATATAGATGAATAGTAAGACCACTACAGCCAAAAAAGTTTTTCAAGCTGGACGCAAGTCAAAACCCAAACCAAAACGCACAACACTAGTCAGCCTCAGACTAACCGAATCAGAAAAAGAAGATTGGGAAGCCAAAGCCGAAGCTGCTGGTATGGGGAAAAATCTCTCCAAATTTATCCGCTACTGTGTTGAGCGCGATCGTATCTATATCACTCCCCCAGTACCCGCCATCAACGAAGCGACATACGTAGAACTGGGTCGAATTGGCAATAACATCAACCAAATTGCCTATGCCATCAACCGCGCTGTGAAAATGGGAGAAGCGATCGCAGTTGACCCTCGCCCTGAAATTGAAGCCCTCAAACCATTACTGCTAGAAATAAAGCAGATATTACTGGGAATGCCGGAAAACCCTGAACTACCATCCTCCTCAGAACAATCTGCACCTGTGGCTAACCACCCTGGACAACCGGAACAACCCGACCAAGTAGTTGCTTTCCCTCTGGAGAAGAAGTGATTGGCAACATCACCAAGGGAAATGGCTTTTACGGTTGTGTAGCCTACGTCCTCGGCAAAACTTCAGCGCGGCTTATCAATACTAATATGGCAGGAGAAACACCCGCCCAACTTGCTTGGGAGTTTCGCTCCTTTGCCAATAAAAACCCCAGAGTTCAAAAACCCGTACTGCACCTATCGTTTAGTCCGGCCCCCGGTGATAGAAGCCTGGATGATTGGGAATTATGCCAAATAGCGGAAGATTTACGAGAGGGGTTGAAACTGTCGAACAACCAATTTATTTTGGTGCAGCATAACGATGCGGAATATGACGGGCAAGTGCGACCCCACGCACATATGGTAATTAACCGGGTATCCTACGATGGCGAGTGCAACGACGATTATTTAGATTATTACCGTACAGAAAAAATCTTGCGTCAAATAGAAAAAAATTACGATTTAATTATTCAACCGTCCAGTTGGGAAGTCGATAAGAAAAAGGCTTACCCTAAACACGTACAACAAGCAGAAGAATCTGGAACCCAAAATATAGTTGAACGGTTGCAAAAGCAGATTGAACAAGCCGCAATAGATAATCCTGCAATGCCAGTATTTGTGGCCCGATTGTTAAAAGAAAATATCCAAGTTGATTGCAAGTTTACCCGTACTGGTAAGCTCAAAGGGATAAGCTACTGCTTGGATGGACAGCCGTTTAAAGGTGGGGATTTGGGGAAATTATATACTCATGTTGGCATCCGAGAACATTTAAAAGTTAGCTATCAAGAAGAATATCGATATCCAACTGAGTCGCTAATTGAAAGTTACAAACGCGGGCGAACAATTGACGATAAGCGGATTAATTATCTGGAAAGTTGGATTGAGTGGAATTTTAAACAAGATTCTTCATCGGATGGAGCATCAGAAAAAACAGCAACTATCGAAGTATTAAGTACACCAGATAATTCGACAGCAAACTTGGAGCCAGCACTGGAAAAAGTTCCCACAATAGCAAATGAACCATTCGCTAAAAAACAAACTGTGGTAGTGTCGCCTCCCTCATTCCCTACAACAGTTGAAACGACGCAAAACCAAGAATTTAATGAAGTACCAGCACTTATAACTGTTACGGACGATAACAAAATTCTTCTTGGCGTTGCAGCAGAACCATCCGCACTATCACAGGATAAACCAACTGAGCAACAGCCCGATATTGCAGAACAAATTGCTCGGATGCGAGAAATTGCCCCCATCGTTGCGGAATATCTCTTAGTACTTAATAGTACAGCATTTAAAGGTAATAGATACTCGGCGACAATTGAAAATAACCAACTAACCCTGATACGTAACAGTGATGGTATTCAGGTGATGAAAACTTTCTATAACTCAGAGGAATGGCAACCCATAGAACCACCACAACTGGGTGATGAAGACATAATACAGTTACAAAAACTCATACCTGTAATTCAACAATTGAAAAATAAACATCAGGAAATCTCTTTACCAGAGATATAGGAATCCTACTTGAATCTTGCTAAGTATTCTGAGAAAGAAACCTTTGTATGGCAAGCTTACAGTCACCTTGATTTTTCCCAAATCAAATAGGAGTTTTCTAGAACTGGACTATATATTTAAACAATCCTGAATGCTAATTTTTTAATTCAACAAATAGAGTCAAAAATCACAATATAAATCCGCTATAATCTGTGAATTGTGTATTATTTATTTGCTTCAGTGGTATGCTTTTAAAATCAGTTAAATTGGTGCTATTTATTAAGAATGATTCCTGAGTTTGATGAAAACGGTAATCTACCACCAGGGGTACATTTTGGCGATTGGCAGGAGTTTAAAGAGAGGTTTGGGTACACACCTAAAAGAGCCAAAATGATTTCAGGTTTAGAAGAGTTAATGAAACAACTAAAAGCAGCAGAATGCCGTACAATTTATATCAATGGCAGTTTTGTGACAAATAAAATAGACCCAGGAGATTTTGATTGTTGCTGGGACAGAGACGATGTAAATATAGATTACCTCAGACAAAATGCACCACTAATATTAAAATATTATGACAGTGCAGCACAGAAAGCTAAGTATAAAGGGGAAATTTATCCATCCGACCAACCCGTGGATGAGTCTACAATATCAATAGAGTTTTTTCAGCGCGATAGACAACAAAATCGTAAGGGTATTGTAGCTATTAACTTATTGGAGTGGGAGCCATGATTAAAGATGATAAACAACTGGCATATTCCAAGGAATGGGCAGAAAAGTTTGCTGAAGCCAACCGGAAATTAAGGGCGAATGAAGAAAAGCGATTAAAAGACCCGGATGGCTGGCAGTTAATTCAAGATTCTAACGATGCGTTGCGGCAGAAACTTGTGGATGAAATTGTTGAGTATGAAATGTTAGCCGCCCATAATCCCAACGAACCTATCACTCTACAAGTGGAGTGCATGAATAAAATATCCGACTTATTAATTAAAGCCAGAATTGCTTTTAAAATCACGCCAAAAGAACTGGCAGCGTTATGCGGACACACGGAAGAACAAATTAAATTATTTGAAGATAAAGACTATCAAAATGCAACATTCTTGGATTTTTTAGCAGTTTCTGATGCCTTGGGTGTTGAAATTATTGATGGTAAATTTATTGCCAAAATGGATGAATTTTACCTCAAACGTTTAGAGGGAATACGGCAAGCAGCAAGTATTAATGCTGAATTACAAGTTGCTTCTTAAATATTGAAGCAACCCCACACCTGCTACAAAGAAGATTTACCTAACCGTTTATACATCCACTCAGTATCCGTATCACTCAATACTGGTGGAGGTGGAAGTTGGGTGTAGTCTATCGATAAATCATACCCAGCTTCGTCATAGATAGCATTCAGCACGGCTTGCAACTCCAGTACAGCATCTCTTTCGCCTTCGCGGAGGGGAACGGGTATCGTCGGGAGAGTATCTTGTAAGGTCACAGGCCACACGTCGATTACTCCAGACCCAGCCCGCGTTAAGGTAATTAAGTAGGGAACATCTGGAAGGCGGGGGTGGTTAAATGGCCGATTTCCCCGACGCAGCAAGTCAATTTCAATGAGATGGACGTTGGCATTATATAAACGCTGGCGTTTCTTACGGTAGTCTGTAATACCTGGTTCGCGTTTGTTTACGGGGGAGAGAATTTCGATACAGCTTACTAGTACATTGTTGGCTGTATCCCGAATTTCGACTGTGGGGATGCGGACTTCGACTGGTTGGATAACTGGAAGCGTTAGTGGTGCTGGGGTTGTGGCAATATTCGATGTGGGGGTAGTCGGAGTTACGTCGCGGCGTTGTCTTATCTGCAATACCTCGACATCTGGGTACAAAATGCCAATTTCACTTGAAGGGGAAATATCTTCCACAACATATACTTCCAGCCGTGCGGCATATTTGGGACGCAGCTGTGGGACGAGGAAGGTACGAATTTTACTAGCAAGGGCATTGTGTACGTCACTCCACAGGTAGCCTTCAAGATATGGGTCCATACCGGGGAACGGGGAAGGCATTTTACAAGCTCGCTTGACTGCACCTTTATTCTAGAACTTGGTGTTGGAAATTTCCCTGCTTTGCAAGGTATCGTTAATGTACTTCGCAATCTATAGCGGTTCTCAGTTGGGTGCAATATAGTAACAACAGTGAGTGAACCATCCAATAATGTCTTTTTTACTCACTGCATCTAAGGCACTTGTGATGGCTTGATCTAACTCTTCGTAGGTTCTAGCAG
>NZ_JAIVFQ010000093.1 GCF_020829495.1 Nostoc favosum CHAB5714
TTCTTGTACTCTATGATTTCTAAGTTAGTCACCCTCATGGTCATTCAGTTGTCAAGGTTCAGAACCTTGCGGCTAATCCTTCAAAACCTTTTGGGCTTGATTTCTAGCCAACGAATCGCACGAAAACTGTATTCTCGTCGCCAGCATTCGCAACGATAATCAGTGGTTTAGAAAAATCTTGGATTAAAGAGGCAGCGAGAAGAAAGCTTTTGGCGAAATTGGTTTCAACACCAGTCCTAACAATATAAAGTTCATCAGCACTGACGACAATATCCAGCTTCAGGTTGTCCTTTCCTTTGAATTCTTTAGTCGTTAGCCGCAGTGATGACAGATAGCCAGTTAATGCTCTTTGAGTAACAGGGATTTTCTTATCCTGGCTGATATTGAACTTATACCAGACGTAAGATTCCCCATCTACTTCCCCCTGATTGACATATAAATAAATGGGTTCGGGAGGGTTGCAAAGGCCTAATTTTATTTCAGTAACCATAAGAGTTAAAAATCCTCGGCAATCTCCAACAAAAAGCCGCATCCCGTGTTCTGCACTTGCACCAGTTCTCTATCCAGCAGAGTTTGAATCACTGAATCAGAGAATTGGAATTGCAGACGATGCAGAGGAACACAACCGCCACAAAGCCGAATCGAACGCAGCAAATGATTAGCCCTACGGTCAAAGTTGTCTGTAGAATTAGCCATTGGTGCTACCTCCAGTGATGGCTGCTAACTGTTGTTGCAGGATTGCTATTTGTTGTTGATAAAACTCAATCTCTGCGGTGATTTCTGAAAGTAATTCTTCTGGTGATAGTGGTTGGATTTGAGACTCTTGGAAGTGGAATAGTTCATCAGAGTTTTTGTTAGGCATCAGCGCATAGCGCCAGCCATCACCAAATTGTTCAGCTAATTCAGTACCATTCGGATAGTATTGAAGTCCCAGAATGATGCCCTGTTGTGTGCGCTGTTCCAAAGCAAAGCGCGGGTAGTCCCAGTGCTTCGGTATCGAGATTGTGGGTTGCATTGATTTAATGGGGATTGTTGAGAATGTGGTGAGAGGTGATCGCAGTTGTCAAGCGATCGCTCTTGTATTGCGAGAATTACGCCGTCACTAACTCCCGCCTTTCTGCAACAGCCTCATACTGTCTCAACTGCTCCCACTCACCAGCAGTAAGCATCTCAAATGGGCGGTCTAGTAATTCTTCGCACAAAGGCGCTTCTGCATGGGGTAGCACGTCCACCATCGACAGCCACCATACCGCTTCCATTGCCGAATCACAGGGTTGTTGCTGACATTCCCCACTACGCATCACCCACCAAGAGTCATCGGTGCATCCAACCTCGCCTAATTTCTGGTCATTCTGGTAAATACCATCGTCCAGGATTTCAAACCCGTATTTCTCACATTCGGTGAAAATCTGCGCCATGACTTCGTTACCAGTGGTGCAAAGTGCTTCAGTTTGTGCGGGTAGTGGCTCGTTGAGTGTTCCATCCTGGTGATGCCAAGTGATGTAGCGGTGGCATCTTGCCCATGTGTTTGCGCGGAATTTCTCTACACCGTTGACTATCACTACCCAAGGTTGGGTTAAATCATTGTCGTGGGTGATGCTGGCTATCAGTTCATTAAGAGCATAGATTTCGTGATCGTAAAAGCTGATTTCTACGGTTGTCAGTTTTTCAGAAGCTACGGGTTGGGCTGTGGTTTGGTTGTCAACTTTCTGAAGCTGAGTGGATTGGTGGGTGATGATTGCGTTTACCCAGGTTTCGGTGGCTCTCTTGTCCCCGGTGGGTGTTATGCCGAGTTCGGCAGCGATTGCTTTGAGGCTCTTGAGGTTATAGCGGCAAAGGGCTTGCTGTGTGTAGACGGGATGGGTCATAATAAAATTTCCTGTAAAAGGGTCAAAGGGCGATCGCTTCCAATTTGCGAGAGAGGGGTGATTGCCTTTTGCTAACTACTAATATAGCAAGGCTGCTATATTAGTGTCAAGCTTGCATATTAATCATTTCCCTTGCTATATTAAAATGAATCACTTTAAGTAAAAAGCGATCTAGCTATAAAAGCATTAGTGGAGGAAACTATGAGAGTAAGGACAAGAATAAAAGACTCTCAAAAAATGATTCGTTGGCGGCTTAGGATATTAATGGCGGAAAAAAAAATCAGCAACAAGGAGCTTGCTGAACTTTCGGGTATTCACCCAACCTCTATCTCAAAACTAAAAAATGCCGATGAGATTGAACAGATCAGTGGGAGAGTTTTAAACAGTCTATGCAACGGTTTGACAAAGGCATATCAAGCTACAGGTGATAACCGCGTCATTACACCGGGAGATTTGTTTGACTATACTTTTGATCATGATGGTGATCCTACGACTGCTGAAATTCAGTCAACAGCAGTAGAAAAAGCCGAGAATGAGCAATTACCTAGTTCTGGTAAATCAGCTAAAACTAATACTCAGGTAGTATGGTTAACGCCTAATAAGGAGGCATCATAAGTATTTTTCCTTCTGAGCATACCTGAGCTAGAAGAGGTGGATAAATGGACACCCCCACTCCGTAAGCGTAAAAAGGTCACCTCTGCCACATCACTCGATCCAGGATTGCTCAACTCAGACATCGCCCCTTCAGAAAATCCAGCTTCAGCAATCATTGATGTTCCTGCTGTTGAAGTACCTGAATTGACCGAGCAGGAGATTAGCGATCGCCTACTCCTGGAGAGGAAAGTGGAACGGGCGTTTTTTGAGGCGGGAAAAGCGCTGACGGAATTGAGGGACAGGCGGCTTTATCGCTCCACACACAAAACCTTTGAAGAATACTGTCGCGATCGCTTTGGGCATAGTCGGCAACAATCAAATTATTTGATTGCCGCAGCTGGTGTTTACGAAAATTTGACAACCATTGGTTGTCAAAATGTGGCAAATGAGAATTTGACAACTAATGGATCACAAATTCTGCCCACGAGTGAGCGCCAAGTCCGACCCATGACAAAGCTTGAACCCCAGGAACAGCAGGAAGTGTGGCTAACGGCAGTAGAACTCGCTGGCGGTAAAGTTCCCAGTGCCAGAATCGTAACTGATGTTGTGCAGCGCATCATGGAAAGGACGAAAGTACCCAATACCTCAATACGGTTCAGTTAAGCAAATTTATCTGTTAAGGCAGGCAGGGGGAGCAGGGGAGGCAGAGGAAGCAGGGGGAGAAAAAAAGCTTAACTGAACTGTATTGCCCAATACCTACCAAATTGGCGAAGTATGCCAAATCCTTGCAAAGGACAACCCGGAACTCAGAGGCAAAGGTGGCTGTTGGGCGATTGTCAGCCAAGTAAATGATTTCAGTTGCACGGTGAGGATGTGGGATGGCGAGTACGCCGTTGGGTTGCAACACCTGAAGTCCTTCAACTATCTGCCCCAGGAGTGTCAGCAGATCCAATCCTTGAGCGATCGCCTTGCGCGAATATATTCAGATTCGCTGGAGGAGACAGTTAAAAGTCTATTGCAGTCGTTGGGGAAACTGAATCGGCCTTATTTGACGGCTGTTGAAGAGAAATTGTTGAATGTACTGGAGTCTGAATATGGGGAAAGATAATGTGACTTTAAGAAGATTTTGGACAGCTTTTGGAAGGAGAAGTTGGACAAGTTGTACGCTGAAATACCTATAACTTCGTGAAAGTAAGAATAAAGGCATCGTCCATTTAGAAGAAGAAAATGGACATGGTAACAAAAATGGAAGAAGAAAGTGGACACAAATACCATAAACTAAAAAGGAGAATTAAACTCCAATTAATCAATGCTTACAGATGAAGAGTTTGAGCAATGGTGTAATGAAGAGTGCTGAGTTCCGAGTGCTGAGTGCTGAGTTAAAAGACCACGCCACTTGCGGGTGGGGTATCAACCAACTCTTGCGTAAGAAGATTCCGCTTAACATCGGGCGGGGCTTGTACCAAGTACATAAGTGCTGAGTAGTTTTTTACTTACTCGCTTGCCGAGGCACTCAGCACTCAGGACTGAGTGTAGTCAACTCAAACTAGCCCAAAATACCCGCCCTCTTATAGCTCAGATTCGGAAAGGGCCACCATCTCGTAGAGTACAAGGGAATTATGGCAATGTTTGTGGTAATTATTGTAGTCAAAAAATGGGTCATACCATTCAGTTTGAATCTCATCGAGGAGAATTAGCACATATTATTGACAAATTAGAGCATAACCGAGAAGTTTTAGAATATTACGACCAACCACCGCCAATAGAATTAAATTATATTTCAAAAAGTAATCGCCAAGTTCGTACAAGTCATACTCCTGATTTTTTTGTAATCGAATTAAACTGGGCAGGATGGGAAGAATTTAAACCAATTAGTGAATTAATCAAAAAAGCACAACAACAACCAAACCGCTACGTTCAAGATGAAACCGGAAATTGGTTTTGGGGACTTCCAAAAAATAAATTATGCCATTATCAATAATGATAATCATTTTTATGGGGGGTGGTGAAGGGGTTGCCGACGGCAGCCCCTTCACCACCCCCTTTTGTAGTAATTTGAATAATGATTGGATTTTTGAGTGTGGTATGTCTATAGTATTAACTGATTCTCTTAAAAAGTTGTTGATTGAAACTGCATTTCAATTAAAAGGTTCAGCCAAGCGTAAATTTATGGCGCAGACAGTTCAGGGCTTGGGTTTAGGAGGACAAAGACTTGCATCATCAGAATTAGGATGGAATCGAGACACAATTAGGAAAGGGACAAGAGAATTAAAAAGTGGTATTACTTGCGTTGATAACATGAGCGCAAAAGGACGTTATAAAGCAGAAGAACACCTGCCAAATCTTTTAGAAGACATAAAAAATTTAGTTGACTTTCATAGTCAAGCTGATCCGAGTTTTAAAAGCCAAAGACTATATACAAGACTTAGTGCCGCCGAAGTCAGAAACCAATTAATAGAAAAGTTTGGTTACAGTGATGAAAATTTACATACATCAGAAACTTAACTTCAAAGTAGACGACAAGTGTATAGATTCTTCATGCATAGATGAGGGGGAGAAAAGGGGTTGCCGAGGGCAACCCCTTTTCTCCCCCCTTAAAATGATTATCATTCTTGAGAAAACCTGTCTCTTGTTTTTCTTGGAATAATTTATTCTTTGGAAGTCCCTTACAGACAGCGATCGCAGGTGCAACAAATACCCATACAGGGCTGCATCAAGCCATACATGAACTACACCACGGCTTAGTTAACAAAGCGAAACAACTGCTGGCGCGACAGATAGCGGAAAAGAGCGAATGTGCTGATGGTGTTGTAGGGCTAGTGCTACAGTTGCAGCAGGGGATTTTGAGAGGGGGTGTGTTCAATTGCAAAAATTATTTGAGTTATAGCATTGAGTACCTCAAGTCTCAGCACCGAAATGTTTTTGATTTAGGCTAAACAACTACCTCAAATGGAATTGACATGACAGCTAATTTCTTTGTATCAATTCCACGAATATCCGGAGGAAGTTGTATATCTTCGGCATAACTTTCACTTCGAGTGCTTCTATCTAAATCATCAAGTAAACTATTAGTCAAATTCAAAAATTCCTCACCAGTCACTCCCGTAATGAAACCACGTTTATCAGCTAGTTCTCTAGTTGCAGCGAGGGTTTGTAGTATCTCAAGGGAATCGCGCAATGGTGCGCTACTAGCGATGATAAGTGCTTCAGAAAACCCTAGAGGTTCGGTAATAGTGATGTAAAATTTATCATTTGGTTCGGGAATTGAAATTTGTTTTCCTGGTTCGACTAATGTGTTACCCGACTGTTCTAAGGGGACAGATATTTCTCCATTGCTGTCTATTGCTAAAACACTGACGTATAGTTGTATAGATTCATTATTTTTAATTTGGAAGACAATATTCATTTTTAAACGTAATTTTGGTATACCTGAGTCAGAGATATTTATCGGTTTATTAGCTATTGGTTGGTTAAGTGTTCCGGTATTTTTTTTGAGACTACGAGTTGTAGAAATCTGGCTGATTACTTGGTTATTATCAGCGATAACCATTGTGGCACTAAGATTTATTTGTGATGAATTGCTATTGCCCAATGTATGTTTAACAACTTTGGTCGCTAGCAGTAAATTAAGTTTAGATTGTAGGCGTGTTACTGCTTCGGTGATGGTTTCATCTGCTTTTCCAAAAGAATTAGGAATAATTCCGTCCAAAGTTGGTGAGAATAAACCAAAACTACCCTCAGCAGGCAAATTTGCTTCTCGCTTTTTTTGTAGTTCGTGATACTTAGCCTTAGTCATGCGACCGAATATATACTGTACTTCTTTTTGTCCAAGGGGTAATGGTTCGATGCGCGTAATTGCTTGTAGCGCTTGTGTTGCTTGTGCAATGGCATCACTATCGAGTGAGATATTGTCAAAACCTATCTTTAAAGTTAAATCTCTGGGAATGGTGCGGATGCGTTCTTGCAACAACATTCCTTTCTCTAATTTTGTTTGTATAGGTGCAGTCTTGAGCAACTTTCCCTTAGCATTCAACCCTTGACGAGATTGGATTTGCACAAGTCCCTGTCCTTCACCTTTTGCATTGACAATAGTTAAAATTGCTTTTTCGTTAAATGCTTCTAAACTTTGTGAAGGTATCCCACCTAACCATAAATCTACCTGGGAACCTTTTGCATCAGTGACTACAGCTTCTGCTGGAATTGTTGTAACGACGGGTGAAAAATACAGTGATGGATTAGAATTTTGTTTCAAATTGAACTCAATTTCAGGTTCTTGATATCCACTTCCTTGATTCCAAACTACTTGTTTGGTATTTTGATGGATATTTATAAAAGTTCTGCTCAAAGGTTCATTACCAAACTGCTGCCAGATTTGCTGTGTCAAACTGTAAGTAAAAGCACCTGCATTAAAATCATTAAATCTACCATCAAGAGCTAATTGATTGCGTTTAGCGGCGCTTATTACAATACCTTTTGCAACATTTTTTCGACGTTTACGAACAAATTCTGCCTGAGAAAGTCCGGTTTTTGCTAACCATTTACGCTGTACTTCCAATTCTGCGGGACTGGGTAAAAAATCACTTCCACCATCGCGCGATCGCACTGCAAAATTACCCCGCTTTGAACCCCCAGAATAACAGCTATCCAACACTACCGTGACATTTTCAGTTGACAACGCATACATGAGTAAAAATAAAGTATGTCCCATGATATCTTGCACTACACCACCATTTGCAGGTAGAGAAGCATCATGAGGAACAAGAGTACCGTTAAGTCCATCTGATGTATCGCGTTCTTGATCTGACACAAGCGAACCATGTCCGGAAAAGTGAAACACCACCACATCACCAGGTTTAGCTTGTTTAATTAAATGTTGTTCAAATGCTTCTAAAATTCCCTGGCGTGTAGCTTGGGCATCAGTCAAAGTCAAAATATCTTTTTCATTAAAACCAAAGCGATGGGTTAATAATTCACGCTGTAATCGAACATCATTTATGCAACCTTTTAAAGAAGAAATGTTATTAGTATAGTCATTGATTCCCACAAGTAATGCTAGTTTACGTGAAGTGTTTTGCGCCAGCGTTTTACTATATTGTTGGGATTGGCGAATGATATATAGTTGACTGATAGCTGCTGTGAAGACAGTAGAAGTGGCAAATTGGATAAAATGACGGCGTTTGATCATAGCTAACTAATTAGTAAAAACCTGCCTAATATTTACTTCTAAAAAGTTATCGCGATCGCAGAACAGCTTTAGTACCTCCAGATGCAGCACCTACGGCTGGGCAAAAAACAGCTAAACTTGCAGCAGGAGGGAAAAATGCGGTAGCAATACCATCTAGAGCATAGCAAACTAACGCTCCCCCAACCGCAACTCCAGCTGTCGTTACAGCCCCGTTCACAACGCCATTAACAAAAACCTGAGATGGATCGTTTGGGGATCTTTCACTATCAGGAGAATTGGCATAATTAAAGTTGATTGAACTGTTATCCCCTTGATGTATAGTGATATCAGAATTTGGAGGGAAGCCTGCAAAATTATTTGTATAAGCATATGCAGGTCTTGTAATTCCTGTGATTGAAATAGCTAATGCAACAATAATGGCAATCAGATACCGTAACATTTTTTCTCCTTGCTGAACGTAAATAGGAATTAGAAACTGTTATCAATACTTAGAAATGGTTCAGAAAACTGGGCAGACTTTCAAAAAAAATAAGCTCCAATTCAAATGTTATAAAGCCGCACAAAAAGGAGCCAGAACAGCAGCAGGAGGAAAGAATGCTGTAGCAATTCCGTCAAGTGCGTAGCAAGCCATTGCTCCGCCAATTACCGTTACTGCATTTTCCACAACTCCTGTCACAACATTGTCAATCAATGATTCGGATGAATTCTCAGTAGTATACTTATCGGCAGAATTGTTGATATGGTTAAGGTTGACTGTACCGTAATTTCCTTGATTAATAGAGAGGTGCATTTCTCCCTGATTTTGATAGAGGCTAACTGAACTGTTATCTCCCTGCGTGATATGGATATGATGGCTTACAGACACACCAGAAGAATCATTTGTGTAAGCGTAAGCAGGCTCGATCGCTCCTGCAATAGCTATTGCAATTGCAACGATGATAGCAATCAAATTCCGAAACATATTTTTTCCTCTTACTAAATAATAAAAAAATCAGAAGTGTATTTTTATATGATTTTGAAGGGGCACGATATATCGTGCCCATCAAGGAATGATTATTGGAGATAATCAGTATACTGAAGGAGCCATTCGAGAGACTGAGCAGGACGCTCTACACACTTTAATAGTTGGTAAGGATTACTTTGAATAATGCATGAAGCGTATTGTAATGTTATGGATTGGCATTTGAGTGCAATGTGTTGTAATTGCAGATTGTTAGGGTTAGCACTTGCCCGATTAGTATATTGAGAACACAAACTAAGTGCCATATTTCCGTTCAGATGTACATCAGCTTCTGGTACATATACATCAGGTATTTCTATTTCTGCATTTGCTGTTGAGGTAAAACTTAGACAGGTGATGGGAAAAGTAGATGATAAGATAATACTAACAAGCAATTTTTGGAGTTTGAGCTTCATAATTAATAGACCCTATTGATGGAAGTTTGTAGTTTTGGAAAATCAACATTAATGAGGCTGCTAATGTTTTTAAAATTTAACTATTTTACTGACATTAGCTTCTATACCATTTGCTACATTAGTAAGTCTTTTCCAATGAGTTTGGGAACCCCACATTTCGTAAGTGACTATTAAACCAGAACCAACAGGTACTTTAAGTTGGTTGTCATACCATACAAAAAAGCGATTCCCTTTATTAGTTTCAACTGCAATCTTGTAACCGCCATTGCTATAATCCCAACCAAATGCTTGTATAACTGTGACAGAAAAGGTTTGTTGTTGAGCGTATACAATCTCTGCTGGAACTATTGTTGCTGCACTCAAGGTTATTGTGCTAATCGCAGGTATAAACCAGTTTCTCATAATAGAATTCTCCTTGTTGTTTGTCTGAAAAGGAATGAAAATTTCTTGCTTGATACCAGTCAGGCAAGTAATCTCAAACTGAAAGATATTCGCTGGCGATCGCTACCACTAATTTCAATACGGTTCAGTTCAGGGTTATTGGTGTAGGTAATTGGTCTTTGAAGACGCGATAAATCGCGTCTCTACATGAGTGTTTTGTTGCTCATTCTGAACTGTATTGCCACTAATTTTGGTATTTTTAACTGACTGTGAATATCTTGTGTTCTCTAAAATCTATATACTTCTCGTTGAAAACGAGAATATGCAAAATTTGATAGTTGATTTTGGCATTAATCTCAAATCTTTCAGGTTATTACTCTAGGGGAATCTCTAGACAGGTAATGTAATCTTCTGAAAAAGAATGAATTCCATTACCAGATATTTTTAACAGACAAGATTTTGTCTGACTTGAGTGGATGCGAATTGTTTCTGTTGGAATTTGTAAGAAAGTTTGCTCACCTTCGCCAACAGAACAATCATCAGGCTGAAAGTAATTCAGGCGAGTGTCGCAATTCAAAGTAACTGGTGTGCCAATATCTGCCGCAGATTTGCTAACATTTGCTTCTTGAGCGAAAACACTAGTTGAATTTGCACCCACAGTCATTGCCAAAGTCAATCCGCTTAATAAAAATTGACGCCGCAATTTAGCCTTCTTTCCACGAGAAGAACCTAAAATAGTTAACAACATAGATGATATTCCTTTTATTTAATATCTCTTGATGTCTCTATAATTTATATATTTCTCAGTGAAAACGAAGATATGCAAAAACTTTTACTCTGCATTCCCAATAATCGTAAAAGCTGCCCAATATGCAGGGCTGGGATGCTTTTGCATAGTCTTTAACATCGCTTGGCGCAAGGCTTTGGCTTTGTCGGGGCTTCGTTGCAATTCTTTATAAAACTCTTGCATTAATTCCGAGGTAGAATCATCATCAAGCGCCCACAGGGAAACAACTATACTTGACGCACCCGCACCCAGTAAGGAGCGAGATAATCCCACCACGCCATCACCAGTAATTTCCCCCCTACCTGTATCGCACGCACTCAGAACGACTAAATCTGCTTTCAATTTCAAGTCAATAATTTCTGTAGCTTTCAGCAGTCCTTTGTTGGTTTGTTGCGGCGAAGGAGGAGAATCAGCAGAAAGAACGATCGCTCCCGGAATGCGATCGCCAAAACCATCGAGTAAACCATGTGTAGCTAAATGGATAACCTTGGCATTTTGTAGCTTTTGTAACACAGCCGATTTCGTTGCTTGTTTACCAATCAGAGGCTGAATCTTTAATAGCTGTCCGATTGTTCTTGCTTCTTTTTCTGCGCCTGGTAAAGGTGACAGTCGCTTTGGTGGAATACCAACAAAAGGCATTGTTGGATTACCGACTAATAATACATCCCCTGATTGCAAGGAGCTTAAATTTAATCTTTCAGGATTTTTTTGCGTGTAGTCTAATAACTGAATTGCTGGAGCAGTTAGAATAGTATGTTTTTCAATTAGATATTTGTTATCAGCTTCTTTGAGAGCAGGGAAGGGAACAAGAAATAGCGATTCATGAGGTATAAAAATTACACGCTCATCTGGATTCTTAGGGAGATGCTTGGCAATAGGTTGAATTAGAATCTGATAGAGTTGTTGTAGATTTTGTTGTTGGTTTGTTCCTACTTTTGGCACAAATTGAATACCGCGTCCTCCCACACCAATAGATTGACGACTCTTGGCTACTAATTGCTTTAAAGGAATTTTTAGAGATTTTAAATCTACTTTTTGAAATATGATTTTACCTGTGGGTTGTACTACCCAGATATAGAGTTTTTCTGAGGACATTTCATCTTTAGTTTTTAGTTGAAAAGATTCATCAATCACGGAGTACTCAACAACTGTTGCTTTTTGTTGTTGGGCGATTTTTGTAAGTTGAGTGATAGTTGGTAGATTATTAACTGATGCATTATTTGTAGCTGATTTTGACGACAGTAAATCGATTAAGCTTCTGGCTTTTCCGCGTTCAGAAGCTTCTAATGCTTGCTCTATCTTATTTTGACCTATATAACTTTGCTGTAAAAGGTTGTAGGTCTTGGCTTGTTGTTCAAATATTGAAATTTTCTGGTCATCTTTTAATTTGTTCCGCAACAAGTCCATAATTTCAATTGCTTCAAACAAATATTTTTCAGAATCAATATACTTTTCTTGAAAAATATAAAATTCTCTTAAGAGTTAAACTTTCACATTTTTTATCGTTGATTTCTTTACAGATTATTAAAGCTTTATGGAAAATTATCAATGATTCTTGAAACTGACTTTTTTCATATAATTTCAATCCATCATCGAATAAATTATCTGCTTCATTTTGACGTTCTTTATTAGCTTCTAGTTGAGCAAATAAAAGTGATGTTTGATTATCTTTTACACTTTCTCTAGTTTTTTCTGAAGATATTACTACTACAGGGGATAGTAGTAAAAACAGTAGATTTAGCAATGCATTTATATAAATACTTCTTAATTTAATATTAGGTTTTTTCAAAATCTAATCTCTATATATAATCAAGTTGAACCTATTGTAATGCTGTTCGGATAAAAATTTTTTTCTGAACTACTAAACTAGGAGTTATCAAAATTACATAACTTTCTTGGAATTTCTTCTCGGATCTTCCTTAAATCAGCTGAAGGTTTTTCCACAGAATACGCTTGCTGCAACGCATCTGACCATAATTCCTTCTGTACAAAATACTGAGTTTTCTTTAGAGCAATCGCTTCACTTCCTTTTCCTTTGTATTCTTCCTCCAAAGCCTTCAATTCATTATTAATTAGCTGTCGCTGTTGTGCTTGCATGACTTGAAAGCGAACATTTCCACTCGGCTGATTTTGTGAATTTTCATTAAACACGACCCAATAATAGGTTTCACCTGGTTGTAATTCGTCTGTGTAATTAGCAAAATTTTGCCCTGGTTTTATTTCCTGACTCCACAATGTTGTGTCTATATTTTTATTTAGCGCGACTTTTTCCACCTTCCCTTCCCATAGAAATAACGGACGGGTACTCCAAATCACTCTAGGTTGTTCTGGTGCGTCGGGAGATATCATACAGGTAGTTTCAAGATTACCCTGTAAAGGACGACCGCCAGCTTTGCGTGGTTTGATGGGTGGTTTTGGCTTTGATGCAGGGAAAAAAATATTTATCCAAGATAGAAGAGGGTTCTCTGATAACGCTGAGTTTGATAAAGAAGGTAAACTAATAATATTTATTGTTAATAATAATAAACTTGTTTTTATATACTTGAACTTACTCATAAGTTTCTCTCGTTAAATATGCAGATATTATGTAAAACCAAACCGTTAATGATGGTAACAGCCAGGGTAGAAGAATTGCGATCGCCCAAAGATAGATTTGTAAGCTCAAAATACCATATATTGCTGTAGCTGCGCCTAAACTTAGCAAAAATTGCGATCGGAGACGCGGATTTTTTTTGATTAAGAAATATAAAGATTTACCTATGAAAGCAGCTAATAAAATCATCCATAAATCAGGTATGGGTATAATAAATCGTTGATTAAGGTAATGATGCACGTTGTAAGCATGAATTTCACCACCAGTAAATACTTCGTTTACATTATTCGGGTTTTCGTATAAACGCCATTGTTTTACAGCAGGAGGTAAATCAAAATTATCTTCCCCATCTTTAGACATTCCCGCTTCACCATATCCGCCAGGTGCAATAATAACAATTTGGTTTTGCAAGTTGAAGATAGTCGAATCTTGACTGTTATTTTCCCAGAATTGCCAAGCTGGAATAGTGTGATAAATTTGATTTGGAGAAATTGAAAAATCAATAATTGGATGCAACCACATTTGACCAAATCGATAGCTAAATTCTGTTAGTGGTTGCAGATTAACTCGTGGTGATTGGAAAATATTGTTCTTCAGTTTGTTATTTTTAATAAAAGTGTAAATATCTTTAATTAAGTCATTTTTATTATCTAATTTTGGTTGCTGTACCTGTTGTATTTCTGTCTCATCTGTGTTGGCGGAGACAGAAATCACACCTTGCCGTTTCTGTTTGGGTATCGCAGCTAATTGTGATGTTGCCTTTTCTAGTTGATGTGATAATGCTAATAGGCTAGAAAAAGAATATGCTTGAGATTGATTAGATTTAAATTGCTGGCATTCAGGTTCGTTCGATGAAGAAAAAAGTGGCAGATAACCCGGTAGAACTTCAATTTCTCCTTGCAAACTCCAGTTACACTTAGCAATTTCAGGGATTACTTTTAGGGGTTCTCCATTCAACGCACTGGTTGTTGCTAAGACAAACCATGTTGGCTGCGATGAATTTACCGCTGTTTGCAGGGAATTCGCTAGTACTTCATCATTTTTACCTTGATATCTATCAAGTAGAAAATCAATTCCAATAACCTTAGCACCCTTTTCTCGTGCTTTATCAACTAATTGTGCTATGACCTTTCTATCCATTGGTCTAGGGTGAGAAACTTTAGCCTTTCTAATTGATTCTTCATCAATTTGGACTAATAAAACTGGTGGAATTTTATGAGATTTCTCTTCAGACTGTACTTGTCCTATAAGTTGACGGTAAATAGCTTGTGATTTTAGACGTTGTTCTAAGAGACTTTTTTGTATAGGTAGTTGTGTACTTACAATAAATAAAGCGGAAAGTACAACAGTTTCTAAGCGAGAAGGTAATATTTTTTGTAACCTATCATTAATCCCTGGTTGAAAGCGAAACAAACTAGCTTCTGGATGCAGAAACAACGACGGAATCAGATAAGCACTCGGATATTTTAAATTGTCTTCTAATTTTAGATATTGGCAAGCAGAAATTAAAGCTTCTTGAACATCTTTATATTCACCTAGTGCTTTTAAAAGTTGTAGTAAAAATTTAGAAGCAACTTTATTATGAATAGGTTCGCGCATGATTGCAACTTGACTAAAACCTAAGTCAATGAGAGTATTAGCGATACTCAAACCATTACAGGAATTAAATAATGCAAACTTCAATCCTTTGGCGATCGCAATATTCAATAAAGGAGCAATTTCGCTAATTGATATCGCATTATTAGGAGCAATTCCAACTTCACCACCTGTCAAAACTGTTTCATTGCTATGACCTGCAAATAATAAAATATCCCAACCTCGTTGTGATGCGATCGCTGTTTTCAGTTCAGCTTTTAGTTCATTAATATCTTTCCCAGATTGCCAACCAACAAATTTAACTTCATCTGTATTTTTGAGGTCAGCAATTGCTTTTTTTTCTGCTTCAAAGTTTAAGCCAGTATCATCACCTAAAATCACTAAAACTCTAGCTTTACCGCGACAGATATGATGTTGATTGATTAGTTTTTGAGAAATATTAATAGGAGTTCTAACAACATTAATCTTGATTGGAGAAAATGCAGACTCCGTACAAATCTCCCAACTTTCCCAGGGTAAATGTGCTAGTTCAACAGCATCACAAGTAATGAAAAATTTAATCTTTGTAGATTGAGAATTTTTTGTTAAAAAAGCAGCTTGAGTAATTGCTTGGCGAATTTCATATAAGTCTCCACTGCGTAACCACTTATGAAATTCCAATAAAAATTTAGCTTCTGCTTGCACTAACTTTGCTTGCCAATCAACTGGCGGTGTTGCAAAACTACCTTCACTTTCTACCCGTCCTCGCAGAGAATTATTATCAGAACTTAGATTCTTATAAAAACTTAGATAATTTCTTTGCCATTCTTGGTAGAATAACGTGAGGTTTTCAGGATAGGAAGTTTTGGCACTGAGACGTTGTGTTGTTCCCCAAGATAATTCAAATAAGCAAACTTGTTCGATGCGTTGCACCTTCAAATAGAGGTTAGTCATTTTCATTTATTATTTATTAGTTGATATCAACTAATCAAGTTCAGTTAAAGGTTGTTGGAGAAACTAAATTTATGTTCAGGCTTAACTAAAATTTATCGTGTCACCATAGACTTTTATAAACCATTACCAATTAATATGAATGGTGCCCAGTAATAAGGGTGTGAATAACCGCTTATAGGTTTTTCATTTCTTGAAGCTGTGCCAGGTTTTATTCTACCTTCAAAAGCACGTTGTTCTGAGTTTTCAGTTTTAAAGTTCTTACCGCGTAGTAAACTCAGTTGTGCTTGACGCAATGCTTCTGCTGTTCTTGGAGAAGCATTTTGCCCACCATCTTTAGCCAAATTACTGTAAAATCTTTGCATCAGTAAACTAGTACTTTCATCAGCGACTTGCCAAAGAGAAGAAATGACTGCTTTAGCTCCGTTGTTCATGAAATAGTAAGCAAGGCTGTTAATTTCTACACCATCTTGATAGGGGCCAGCAAGGGCTGTTTGACAAGCTGACAATACTACTAAATGAATGCCACTTAAACCTCTTAAGCTATTAATTTTATAAAGTTCGATTGGTTCATAATTTCCGGAAACGAGAAAAGATTCGTCTTTTTTATCTGGAACAAATTTACCGTGAGTTGCAAGATGTAAGATTTTATGTCCTCTCAAATTATCTCGTAAGGTAGTAAAGTCAAAAGCATTATTGAGATACTCTAAACCCGGATAAATTCCCTGTTTATTAGTCTTATTGCGGACAATGGCATTTAGTTCTTTGGGTACATTTCGCAAACTCTTGAAACTTAAACCTTGAATATTGCCAGAGTTTGACAATCCCATTGCTAAAACAGGGGTATTTTCGATTCCGGTTGGCAATTTTTTATCCATATCTGTCAGATCTGCGGACAAAACATTATAGACGGTGTATTTTTCAATCAGGTATTGTTTCCCGTCAAATAATGCACTCATAGGAACGTATCGTGTCACTCTATCTAACGCAAAGACAATATTCTTAACTGGGTTAGCTTTGAGTTCTGGTTCTAATGGTTTGATTAACCAGTTGTAGAGTTTTTTGCTAACTGCTTGCACTTTGGAGATTTCTTCACCACCACAATAAACAAGCTTTTCACACTTTTCCATTAACTGGCGAAATTCCAAGACTGTTTTACCTAATTCCTCTCGCTTGACTGAAATTTCTTGCTTTTTAACAACATCCCCTTCGGAGTACATCAATAACCAAAGTCTGTTTTCCACCACTAAGGGATAAATCATTACAGTTCCTGGTTTTGATTCGACAATTTCTCTAATTTTTGCTTTGTTTCTAGGGTCGAAGAAAGCATCATCTTTTTGACGGTTTTCGCGGATTTCTTGTTCAATTAACTGCAACTGTTTTGTAAAATCTTCCGTCAAAGTTTGTAGTTTGTCATTTAACTCTGTTTTCTGAGGACAGTTTGCGCGATCGCACTCGCTGATTTGTCGTCCAAGAGCAATTATCGATTCACCTCCAGCTTCAATTTTCTTCTCAAAGTCAGTCTGTGGTATTTTTACTTCTTCACCTCTAGCACCGCGATCGGCTACAAATTCGCGTATCTCTTGCGTACCTAATAAATCACGTACTACTAATGCTTCTTTTTCTCTTCCTTGGGAGAGTAACAAGTCAACTAATTCGCGGTAAACATCAGATACTTTTCTGCGCTCAAAATCAATCGTTACATTTAAAAACGAGTTTTGATATTGTTGTGATAACCCTTTAACACCACGTCTAATTTGTTCAAACTCATCAATTGATTTTTTGTAATAAGCAATGGCAGTAGTCGGCTGATTTAAATCTGCATAAGTTCGAGCTAAACCAGCATAAATTCCTGCATTCTGACCTAATTGACTTGCTGGAATTTTAACAGATAACGCCCCTAGATATGCTTGAATTGCTTCCTGCTTTCTACCAAATTTATTATGAACTAGACCTAAAGTTTGTAGCGCTATCTTTTGAAAATAGGGGTTTTTAGTTTTTTTGGCAAGTTCTAAATTAGTTTTAGCTGCTTCCGTAGCTATTTGGTCATTGCCTAATTCACCATAACCTAAACTTCGCACCGCATTTCCAAAAAACTGTGTCCCTAACATTCGGTAGTTTTTAGAAATAGCTATTCCCCTTTCAGCATATTCAATAGTTTTCTCTGGTTCTCCTTTATTAAAATAACTAAGAGCTATAGAGAATAAGCTTGCTGCCTCGATTTGAGGATGTTGTAATTTATGTGCTGTGGAAACTGCTTGTTGAGAATAATCGATGCTTTTTTGGTAATCTCCTAAACCTCTATAAAAATCAGATAGAGTTCCCAGTAGATTCATCTCATTATAAGCCCGTTTGTTCTCCTTTGCATCTGTGAACATTTCCTCCAATATTTTCTTAGCTTCTTGGTAGTTACCTTGAGCATTTGCAATCTGATAGAAAATTGATAAAACTTTAAGCTTGTTATTAACATCTTTAACTTTTTTAGCATTAACTTTTTCTAAAGCAATTCCTCAAGACTTTTTTTGAAAAATTTTTGTCCAAGAGTTTCATTTGGTAACTCTCGTGTAACTTTCAATCCTTGGTCATAGAATCTGATTGCTTCTTCAAATTTTCTCATCTTTACATAATGATTAGCAATCTGAAAAATAATTAAGCCTTGCTGTTGCTTATCCTTTAATTTTATTGCGATATCTAATGCCTGTTTCCAGAATTCAATTTCTTGTTTAAATTTACTTTGCTGTTGGTAAAGATTAGCTATCTTAGAGAGATAAAACAGTTGTTGTTGTTTATCATTTACTTTTTTTGCTGCTGATAATTTTTGTTCAAAAAACTTACAAAGTTGGTCATATTGTTGTTTATTTATGTAAATCTTCTCAATCGTAGAGACTATGTTATTCTCAAAAACACGATTTCCAGATGCTTTAATTAAAGGTAAAGCTTCTTGATAAAGCTTCAAAGCTTGATCGCTCTTATTTTGGTTAGTATAAATAGTTGCGATCGCCTCTAAACTCCTACCCTCTAAAGCACGATTTCCTATTTCTTTGTTAACACCTAAAGCTTTATTAAACCACTCCAAAGCACGAGGATAGTCATCAGCATTATTAGTATTAAGATAAGCTTGCCCTATTCTCCAAAGTGTAAAACCTTCTTGAAATTTATCCCCTACTTCTTGATGTATCACCAGTGCTTGCTGTAAAAGTTGCAAACCTTTATCTTGTTGTTTTAAGAAAGAGTATGTCAAACCAATTTTACTAAGAGTAACTGCTTCGCCTGCTCTATCTTTTTCCTGACGACGAATAACTAATGCTAGCTGTAATACTTCTAACCCTTCCTCATTTTTTCCCAAATTTAAATAAGCTACACCGATATTATCTAAAGTCTCTCCTTCTCGCTTACCATCCTTCAGTTCTCTACGAATCTTTAAAGCTTCTTCTAGAACTTCTAACGCTTTGTCATGTTGCGATAAACTGTTATAAACCAAACCAATCTTATCGAGAG
Source organism: Nostoc favosum CHAB5714 (assembly GCF_020829495.1). GTDB lineage: Bacteria > Cyanobacteriota > Cyanobacteriia > Cyanobacteriales > Nostocaceae > Nostoc > Nostoc favosum. Next base: position 18,849 of record NZ_JAIVFQ010000093.1, read on the forward strand.
TGTCTCCAATACCTGCTTTATCTCCTAACTGCCGTCGAATCTGCAATGCCTGTTCATATGTTTGCAGTGCTTTTGCATATTCTCCTCGTCGAAACTCTTGTATCCCTTGTTGGTAAAGCTTTTCTCCCTCAGCCTTACTGTCTGGGGTTGTTACCGTCTGCGCTAGGGTATGTTTGATTATCAAATCAGTTACCGCTATCGGGGATTTTTCAATAAAAAAGTATCTAAAAATCTCTTGTGGAGGTAGGCGTCTCGCCTGGTTTTTAATAATAAGGGTGGGCGGTGAGTCCAGCTTAGCAAACGAGTCTCCCAACTTAGGAGACTGACGAATTCCAACGGGAACGCCCACCTTACAAGAAGAATCATTTATTTCTTGGGAATTTATTGTCCCAGAACAAGAACAATTTAGTGAAAATAATAAAGTAGCGATGGTAAGTCTTCTCATACCTTGAGACATGGTAAACCTCTTGGTGTTACACACGGATTACTAGTTATTATATTTCTCAAGGTAGAGCAGGTTATGCAAAAAAAAGCAGAAATTTCATCAGTATTATTACCACATTCTAGCTATCACAAATATTATTAAATCTAATGTATTTTTGTTAAATTATACAAAGAGATTTAGCTTGAAAAAAGGAGTAGGAAATGGGGAATAGGGAGTAGGGGAGGAAAAATTTTTATTTACATAGACTATTATGAAGGCGATCGCTCCTCCTGTTGCTTCTACTTATAGAAACTAGCTGAGATTCTCAAACCAAGCTTCTAAATCTGCAACAGAAGAAAAATCCAGCAGTGCTTCACCCAGATTTTCTAGCTCAGGGGTTGACAAATTTTCAATTCTGCCCTTTAGCTGTGGATTAATTTCTCCCAAGCGACGGTTAAGTAGGCGCATCAGCAATTTTAATTCTCCTTGTTTTTCCCCTTGTTCAAGTCCTTTTCGCATCCAACTGGTAACTATCTGCATAACTTTTTCCTGCTCTTTTGGTTCAATGGTAGCAAGTTGTTCTTGAAACACGACTTCTTCTTGAGAATTTAATTCTAAATATGTATCAATAAAGCCGGAAATTAACTGTACTTGTGCAGGGTTAAGTCCAAGACTTGTTAACAATTGTAATGATGTTAGTTTGACTTGGGGACGTTCAGTTGCACTCATCTGCATTTTTGCCATCAAAGCACTAGCCACAGGATTTCGCTGATTGATAAAATCCTGCCAGTGTAATTGATTTAACTGGATAACATCATAATTAAACTCTAATATGATTTTCTTTCCTAACTCCAGTCGATAAGAATTTGGTTCGAGTGTTTTGGGGCTATCGTGAGAATAAATGACAATCGGATAAATGGGAAGTGCATATTTTTCGTGCAACCGAGCAAAATAGGTAAACATGCGTCGATTAAAGCCAGTCTGGGAATAAGATTGATGTTCGATGTGAATGATAAATAAAGTATCTTGGCTTTTCAATGACGCTTTCACAACAATATCGAGGATTTTTTTTTCTCCTTCGGTAACATCCGTAATCACTTCCAGTGGTAAAAACTGTATCGAGTCACGTTCCCATTCGGCACTAATATCAGGAAAAAATAGCTCAATAAACTCTGGAAAAAAGTTAGATAGGAGTTCTTTAAACAGGCGATCGTGGTCTATCATTTCATCATTTTACCGAATTTTACTAGCCAAACATAGACGTAACCAAAGTTATAAATAAACTTTACCTTTCCAAATCAAACGCAAAGGTCGGTAGAGTCACCTCTACTCCATCCATTAAGCTCACACTAACAAGAAACTTCTCATCCCAGTTTCCCACCACACGAGTAAATATATAAGAATCATTATTTCCTATTTCTAACCCTCGCTTAACTAGAATATTATTTTGGTCACTGATACGAAGTTTTAGATGATGCGGTAAGCTGTTTAACGCTGGAGCGCCTAAAATCACTAATAAAGCCCACTCTGGTTTTTCCGACTCGGACATCAGATGCCAAGTTACAGCATATAACCGTAGAGGTACTCCAGCGATCGCTATGTCTTTAAAAGCTGCACGCGATTCTAAAGGAATTTCCTCTTTCCTGTCTCGCAGTTGTGCAACAATTATCTCAAATTCTTCCGCAGGACTACGCATTGCTGAAGTGGGTGTAAGAGTTGGTAACAGAACCCAAGAAAAATCCTGTGCTACTTCATCCAATTCATTCCACAACCAGCGTCCAGCGTTAAGGACTGGTTGTGTAATTAATTTCAACAAGTCTGGTAGATAAGAAACGGATAGTTGGGGTTTGACTTCTGGGAAAGCTTGAATTTGTAAATTATAAATCCAATTGAGTAAATCAGGACTTGTTAGCACTGCGATCGCTTGTTCCCAAGTTAAGATTTCCCACAATTCGCGTTCTGGAGATTGCAACTGTGGTAACAAATTAATTAACTCGCTTTCAAATCTAGAAACAATTTCCCTGCGATTAGTAGGTATTGCTGGTAAAGCTATTGCATCTAATTCTAAACACCGTAGATATAGTAATAAGTTGTCTGGATTATCATCAAACCAAGACATAGAAAAATGATAATTCCAGTGCGAGTCTGGTTGTAAATGACTGCTTGCACATCTTTCTATGATTTGTTGATAAGACAAAAAGGCATAAATATTTGCAGCTTCTTGTTCTTCTAACACTTCAACAACAACATAAAAGTGAGCAACATATTCTGGTAAATCAATAACTACTCTTGGTAAAATTACTGTTTCATCTGCTAAATTTCCTGTGGCTATTAAGCAAATTTTAAAATCACCAATTTGTAAATTAGTAACTACGTCAATAACACTCGCCAATGTATGTTGTAAAATAGTACATTTTTCTGGATTCAGTTTTTTTGCAATTCCTCTTTCACCAAGCCAATTTTCAAAAGCTGACAGTGCCAAACTATTTAAATAAACTTGCCATTGCTTTAACTCATTAGGAACTTTATTACTAATATCTAATGCTCGGTTGACATCATCAGCCGATAAAATAATCGCAGAAGTCGGTAAACTATCAAAATCAATAACAGAGATTGCTTCAATTGGCTTAGATGTGTTATTCATAGTCAATTCTTCCTTGTGTTTAAGTATTCGCATAAATATACACTTATTTTAGTGCTAACATCTTCAGCTAGTGCATCTGTAATTTGTTTGTTCAGTGCCTTGAGACTTTCTAAGTCCGAATATAAGTTTATATCTCGAAGATGATTAAAGATATCGTTACCCAAGTTTTTCAGTACTTCTTTTTTCAGCAGTTCTTGATGTACATCAGCATATAACTCCTTAAGCTTCAGTAACCTAGACACCGCATCCTGCGCTCGTATTCCTAAACGCTTGGCAATTTCAGTCATTGCTATATTTTGGCATTCGGATAATTCTAGTGCTATCAAAAAATTTTGCGCTTTATCACCTTTTTTCCGTTGTAAATATTCCACTCTTGATTCTATAACACTTGTTAAAGCTTGCCGTAAATAAGTTTGTGATTGTTGGCGATAAAACTCTAAAAAATCTTCAATAAATTGTGCTTTATTCCCTTCCAAATAATTCTCGTCTAGCAAATTATCGGCAACAGAAGCAGAAATTTCATCTATTCTAAGTTTAGATTTATCATCAGCCTGATTACCAGCAATTGGAGCATCTATGGATTCTCCAAGAAAGGAACCACCTCTCTTATAAATTCGGTACTCTCGCAATCGAGAAGCAAGTGTTTGCAACTCCTTGATGACAGTTTGAGAATCCACGACTCTAGCGCTCTTTTTAGCGATAAGTGCGGCTATTTTTTGTAGTTGTAAAGTCGTCGGTGCTACACATTTTTCGTGAGTTCCTCGTCTACCGTCTTTCAATCGCTCAAGCCGATACACCTCATGATAACTTTGTAAAAGACATTCAGCATTTTGAATTTCTGAATTTAACCAATTATAAAAGTTTTGAAGAACCTTTGTTAAATACGGAAGTTTAGTATCATTCAAAATTGCCCAATCACTAATCCTATAAACACCACACTCTAACAAAAATTTGTTGAGAGGTTGATATTGCTTAAACTTCCTTATCGTCCAGGTAGTAAGACTGCTTCCCTTTGTTGAGTCAAAACTCTGAAGAATTTGGCGAGAAAAGCATTCAGGGGAACCAGGTCGCGGTTCTTTACCATTATCATTCAGTACATAGGGCAACAAATCACTAAGACTAAATTTATGATTGTTAGCAAAATTTGCTTTCAATTTCACACACTCCTGCTTCAAAATCCAAGAGATAAAGCACAGCAAACAACGTTCTGCATCTTTAGAAGAAGCTTCTTTATACCAACGCAACAATTCACGCTGGATATCGCCATCAACAACATCTACAGGTTCCAAATCGTCAAATATCTGAGTAAAAAATTTCTGAGCATCAGGAAATTGTTGGTACTTTAGCGTTCTTGTGGCATCAATTATAACTAGTGTCCAATATCTTGAGGCTACTCTCATAAGCATTTATATTCATGAGTTATTATCAATTTTCACATTCCCATATTGTGAACATGCAAACCAAATTTTTTTACAGATTTTTCCTGAGTCACCAATCTAACCTTTGCAAAAGTTTTCCAGTACACAGATTTCAAATGACAGGCTTGGTATTGCTTCAATACTAAGTATAAATAGTGACGATACAGAGTACGAGATAATAACCTTTCGGCAACGTGTCTTTCCAAGGTTTATATATACCGCTATTAAGGTGAAATTGGATAACGAGATAAGCGAGATTCCCTACTCAACAGCTTGAGAAGCTCAATGCCTTACATCTTTTATTAATTCTCGAACGATTGACGTTATGCAATTTTATGATTTCCCGTCTGTCAAGTCTAAGTACTGAGTCAACTAAAAAACATCTTGCCGTTAACCATCACTAGCCACGGTTGGGTGACTAAATCATCGTGGTCATAAGCGATGTAGGCTATCAGTTCTTTGCCACAGTAGACCTCGTGGTGGTAGAAGTTGATTTCTACGGTTGTCAGGGGTTCGGGAGTGATTGCTTGGGCTTGGGCTGCGATGTGGCGGTCGAGTTCGGTTTGGGCTGTGGCTTGGTTGTCGGGGGCAGCAGGGGTGAGCTTCTGAATCTTGCTGGCTTGATATTCAGCGATGGCTGCGCCAACGCCAAGGGCGAACGCACTAATCCAAGAATCCTTGCAGCGTTTGTCGCTTACTTCGACTGTGCTTTGCGTTTCGCTGTAGATTTGCTTGAGCCGCGCAATGGATTTGTGGGGCAGCTGTTGATGACTGTAGATTTGATATGTCATGATTGATGAGCCTTTAAATTTAGGGCAAGAGAAGCGCTTGAGATTGCGAGTCCAGGGCGCTTCTCTATATTGTTATTATCTGCTAACCCGTTAGCGCTTTTCAATAGCACAACAAAGTTTTTTAACTGAGTTTACTAATCAGATAATTTAATGAGATATAATACACTCTTGGTAAACTTAGGTAATGAATATGAAGCAGCTAAGAGAAAGAAAAGGACTAAGAACAGTAGATGTTGCTAGCCGTGTAGGTATAGCAGAATCTACCGTTCGTAACTGGGAGTATGGGAAAACTATTCCAAAACTACGAATTGATCAGTTCAGCGAACTCATGAAACTGTACGAATGCAGTTTTGATGAACTGATGACGGCAGTAAAGAAATCAGCTAATGCTCTCGAATGAAATAAACCTTTTAACTGTTACTTTTTTGCTTCTCCTGAAGGGATGATCGCTTCTGTCATCTTAAGTATTTATTACGTTGCAATGAACTTCAAGCTACCATTCCTTGCATTTGGCGCTCGGTAAATCCGTTTCCCAGTATGGATTAGCCATAACTGCTGATAGTTACGGAATATGTATTAAGCAAGATTAGCTCAACTGAGTTGCAACTTAATGTCGATTTGCTTCATAGAGTGGAAACGGCGTTAATCAATATGTCAAACGAGGAAGATCCGGTTTCAGCAGACATAACTGTTACCTCTGTCGAAGTTTCAGAGTTGACCGAGGAAGAACAGCGCGATCGCCTGCATCTAGAGCGCCGTGTGGAAAGAGCAGTTTTTGAAGCAGGTAAGGCACTGGCGGAACTCCGCGATCGCAGGCTGTACCGTTCGACGCATCGCACATTTGAGGAATATTGCCGGGATAGATTTGGTCATAGTCGTCGCCAGTCTTATCTTTTAATGGATGCGTCTGTTGTTTTTGATAACTTGGTTGAAATTTGTGATCAAATTGATCACAAATTGCCGACAGCAGAGGGGCAAGTTCGACCCATGACAAAGCTTGAACCCCAGGAACAGCAGGAAGTGTGGCTAAAGGCAGTAGAACTTGGGGTAGATCTGGCGAAGCTGTCACCAAGTGCAAACTAAACCGTTTAGTTTAAAAACAGAGCATAACTATATACGTTTTTCTTTGAGTCAGGTGATCATTATCGCTTCTTGTGCGATCGTGTTAAGA
>NZ_JAIVFQ010000094.1 GCF_020829495.1 Nostoc favosum CHAB5714
AGTCGTGTTGAGGTACTTCAAAGTCGTGTTGAGGTACTTCAAAGTCGTGTTGAGGTACTTCAAAGTCGTGTTGAGGTACTTCAAAGTCGTGTTGAGGTACTTCAAAGTCGTGTTGAGGTACTTCAAACTTTGTCGCACCGCGATCAAGTACACAGGTGCGGGCTACGCCTACGCTTGACTTTTAAAACAGTCGCTACAATTGATAGATTTTACGCGATGTGCAACTTAATCCTTAGAGGATGTTTGAAAAGTCATGATTGATGTATCAAATATTTTTTACTAATAAAAACTTTGGTTTGTAGAAAGGACTAAAGTCCTTACTACGAGATGCTATGCGAACAAAATCAGAACTGAAGTTCTGGCTACGAACATTTTTGAAAGAGGGTTGATTAGCCAGACATACTATGAAATAAACATTAAAAAACTCACAATTTTACTCACCACTACCAAGGGTTTTTTGCTGTTGATAACGCAGTTTAAACTGATGTTGTTGCATTCTATGATCCACAATAGGTTCAGGATAACCAACAGCATGACGTTCTAAAGATGGAATTTTACCAGTAACTAAATATTCTGTATCTACAGACCGTAATTCTGACACCCATTGCCGAATATATTCCCCCTCTGGATCAAATTTTTGTGTTTGACTGGCTGGGTTGAAAATCCGCACAGGTTTAGGGTCCATGCCGCTAGAAGCGCTCCATTGCCAACCGCCATTATTGGCAGATAAATCACCGTCAATCAGGTGCTGCATAAAGTATTTTTCTCCCAATTGGGGATTAATTAGCAAGTCTTTGGTAAGGAAACTGGCGACAATCATTCGACAACGGTTGTGCATCCAGCCACTCTCATTCATCTGGCGCATTGCTGCATCTACAATGGGATAGCCAGTTCTCCCCTCACACCAAGCTTGGAAATGTTCTTCGTTAGTTTCCCAAGGAAAGTTTTTAAAGGTGTCGCGGAAAGCACCATCAGCTAATTCGGGGAAGTTATACATTGCATGTTGATAAAACTCCCGCCAAGCTAATTCTTGTTGCCATGTGCGAATATTAACTGCTGTTTCTTCACTGCGGCTGTTTTCTAGTGCTTGTATCGTGGCTTGCCAAACGGTGCGAATGCCAATTACGCCAAATTTTAAAGCTGCACTCAGTTGTGATGTTCCATCAACTGCGGGGAAATTTCGCTGTTCTTGGTATTCAGTAATAGCTTTAGCAGTAAATTCCTCTAGCCGTTCTTGCGCCGCCGCCTCTCCCGGTGAAATAATCAATTCTCCATCCCAAATAAATCCTAAATCTTTGGCTGAAGGTAGCGTTAAGGCTCCTGCAAGTTTAGCAATTTCCTGTTCAGCTTCTGTTAATCCCTCAACATTTTGCAGTGTTTCTACTGGGTTCGCTTTCGGTTTGGTAATCCAATTTTTCCAGAAGGGGGTGTAAACCGTGTAAGGTTGATTGCTACCGGTGCGTAATTGCTCTGGGGAATTGAGGATTTGATCCCAGTTTTGGTTAAGAAACTGAATGCCTTTTTCTTTGAGCGCATTTATAACGGTGCGATCGCGTTCTTGCGAATAAGGTTCTACATCCCAATTCCAAAAAACAGCTTTGGCATTTATTGCTTCTGCTAAAGCTGGTATCGCTTGTACAGGATTGGCGTGGAGTATTAATAACTGGCTACCAACTTGAGCATATCGCTCTTGGAGTTTCTGCAAACAGCCAATCATATAAGTTATTTTCACAGGAGCAACATCATCCCGTTCCAGAATATTCGGATCAAGACAAAACACGCCCACCACTTTCGGACTCTGTTGTTTTGCCGCAGCCAGTCCCGTATTGTCAGAAATGCGTAAATCGCGCCGATGCCAAAACAGAATTAAGTCAGACATTCCATGCTGGATATAGTTCACCCGTACTAGCTTAAATGCTAGTGGTATCAATGAACATCATTCTGGCGATAAATTTATTTTGTGGGTGGGCATTGGCAATTAGTTATACCAATTCTGTATGAAGATGCGCTAAACCATATTTAAGTACAAGAAAGAAGAAAGAGAAACGAACCGCAAAGGACGCAAAGGACACAAAGAAAGAAAGAAAGAAAGAAAGAAAGAAAGAAAGAAAGAAAGAAAGAAAGAAGTTAAAAGGGTTTGGCGCAGCCTCACAAAGAAATGGTATTAGGGACTTCCAAATAAAAAAATATCCCACTGTTCACAGTCAACAGTCAACAGTCAACAACTTCAAGCGGTTGTTTTTATTTCTTGGAGTTCCCTTATTCCCCATTCCCCGGTTTGTCAGTCGGAATAGTGGCATCCTGCGGCTGAACCCCTCTACGTGTTAGCAGGAAAAATGATTTATGGCTTTGTGCGACCTAATGGCAGTCAGGTAAAGCTTTTAGTTCAGGCACAAGATTATCTCTACATTCCCGCCGGCGTTGAGCATTGGTGCAGCCCAACTGCATCGTTGAATTTCAAAGGGATACGCTATTTTGCGATGCCTGCGGCGGGCTGCGCTAACGCAGAAGGTTGGGTTCCCAATTATACAGGTACTCAAGTTAGTGATTCGCTCAATAAGCCGCGTTAAGGCTTAATTTTCAATTTTCTGTCGTACCAACGATTAACTCCTGTCCGTGGGTTTAAGTCCCCCGGTTCAATAAAAATTTTGTTTTGTGTTGGGGTTAAATCCCCATTACAAAACTTAATTACGAATTACGAACTACGAATTACGAATTATTTAATAAACTCTTCTATTTTGGCATCATCAAATGGCTGGAGTTGATAGTGCGGCAAAGCTGGTAATTGTGTAATAGATCAAAACACTAAAGGCACTAAACGACCAGCTAGTTTTGACATTACCAGCCCCGTTGGGGCGAGTGTAGGGGTTGCATGGTGGTAGGAGTGTAGGGAAAAAGACGCTTCCCCAACAACCTCTCTGGTTTTTGCCCCATCCCTTGGGACGACCGCGTTGGGCGAGGTTTCAATCCTCGGACAACGCTATACCCCCTATACCCTTATACCCTTATACCCCTAATGAACCAACAGTACCAGCAGAGCGATCGCTATGCCTACAAATACAGGTGGCAACAATTGCGCCAATTGCTACCGCCCCTAATTCTCGTTTCAGTTGGGGTGGAGAATTTGTGGCGGACATCTTTGATTTCCCTGTTTAGATTGCAAGATGTAGCGTTCATCAGTGATGATATCACGACAGAAAGGCTTGCAGATAATCATAATTTTGATCCCAAATTAAGCTAGCATAAACTTTATACCAACTCAATTGGTATAAAATAGCGATCTCACTTAATATTAAGTAACAAATTGTTTTTTCCCTACAAAAAATAAATATTTATGTAGTTAAATGTATGAGATTAGTTGATGAGTTCTCTATAAAAATGAAGAAAATCCTTCCAGAAAAAATATTTTTCTTAAAACAACACATCTAATTGATACTTGGTAGAATCATACCAAGAATAACTAAAATTGATAACATTATGCCAAGAAAAGAACAAGGATGGGTCACATTTCAAACCTCAGAGGACGAGCGAAAGATTCTGGAAGAGTTCTGCGAACAGTCTCAACGCACTAAGACTGAGATTCTGCGGGAACTCGTGCGTAGCCTTAATCAGCACTCATCAGCACCGATATCACCACCAATTCATCAGGAAAAACAGGAAGATATCTACTACACTCAAAAACCTAACATAGAAAGTAGTATTCAAAAGAAATCACTAAAAGTTAGCTCTCGCAATATTCTTAAAGGTGTCGTTAAACGAGTTGTTTATGGAGCAGTTAATAGTGAGGTGACTTTGGAGATTATTCATAAAGTAGAATTAACCTCGATTATCACAAGAGCTTCCGCAGAAGAGTTGGAACTATCTGAGGGAAAAGAAGCTTATGCAGTCATTAAGTCTAACGATATTGTCATTGCTAGAGAATAGAAATACGTTTATTTTAGGTGTTGGATATTAAAAAAATGAATTTAATTTCTAACAGATGTCTAATAGCTGTTTTCATATAAATTCAACACACGGAAGTAGGGTAAGCGCTGTGCTACCCTATTGATGTTGACACAGATAACATCCGTATGCTCCTACGCTTGCACGACAAAATCTGATGCACTCAGAGTTGGCGCAACAGTGAGAGTTGCAAATAGACCGCCACTACCAAAACCTGCTACACTGCCATTTTGGTTGTAGAACAACTGTCCACGAAAAGCGTCGTAGATAATTTTCGCCGTGCTAGCCGCCCCTGAAGAAGTGATTTTAAAATCACTGGCATTACTAAAACCTGTTCCCGCAGTTGAAGTAATAGTACTAAAAGTAGTTTTATCTAGGATAATCTTATCACCTTGGGAACTGTTGAAGTCAGCGATCGCATCTACACCAACAGCAGTCACGGCAAAAGCAGCATCGGTGTTGTAAAGGAATTTGTTAGAACCTACACCACCAATGAGAATATCATTGCCTACACCACCCACAAAAGTATCATTGCCCTCTCCACCGATGAGAATATCATCGCCTGACCCGCCCCGCAACAAGTCATTGCCACTCAAGCCATTGATAATATCATTACCCCCTTGACCATTAATCACATCATTGGAATTATCAAAACCTGCGATGTTATTGTTTAAGTCATTGAGGAAGGTGACAGTGTTTTTGTTGAAAATGCTAGCTTGAGTAGAGTTGGCATTCAAGACATCAAAGCTGTCAGCGATGTTGCTTTGCCCATCAAACAGAATATTGCCAATCGCAGGGCTTACTTCAAAAACAGGCAGATTATCGAGGTTTTCTAATTTGAAGTTTTGCAGAATGACTTTGGTAGAACCTACATTTTCAAAGGTAACTTCTAAATTATTACCATTTTGAGTTAATTGCAGATTTTGGGCAGTTAAACCATTACCTGTAAATTGCAAAGTGTCAAAATTTGCAATGACTTTTGCTGAAGGATTTGTACCTTTACCAACGCCACCAAAATCGGTGATAATGTCATTGCGATCGCCTTGGCGAATAAAAAATTTATCTTGACCGCCGTTGCCTGTTAGGGTATCGTCACCAGTTAACCCATCGATGATATTGTTGCTAGGTGTACCAAATAAGTTATCTGCACCGGGAGTTCCAGTCAGGTTGACAGAGGTGTTGCTACTAGGAATATTCGTTCCCCCAAACACCACATAGCTTTGCCCACTCTGATAGCCGTTGGGGTCGGCACCAAATGCCCCAATAATCAGGTCGTCAATGCCATCGTTGTTGATGTCCCCCGCATTGCTGACTGAGGTGCCTGAGTAGTCATCTGCTGCAATGCCGTTAATTAAAAAGCCATTCGTGCCATTCAAAGAAGAGAGGTTGAAGGTGCCGCCACTGCCCAGATTCGTCCCCCCAAACACTACATAGCTTTGCCCAGCATCAGAGTTGCTGTTGGGGTCGGCAACAGGTGTCCCAATAATCAGGTCGTCAATGCCATCGTTGTTAATGTCCCCCGCATTGCTGACTGACCAGCCTGAGTAGTCATCTGCTGCAATGCCGTTAATGAAAAAGCCATTCGTGCCATTCAAGTCAGAGAGGTTGAGGGTGCCGCCACTGCCCAGATTCGTCCCCCCAAACACTACATAGCTTAGCCCAGCAAAATCTTTGCCGTTGGGGGAGGCACTTCGTACCCCAATAATCAGGTCGTCAATGCCATCGTTGTTGATGTCCCCCGCATTGCTGAGTGACCAGTCTGAGTCGTCATTTACTGCAATGCCGTTAATGAAAAAGCCATTAGTGCCATTCAAAGAAGAGAGGTTGAGGGTGCCGCCACTGCCCAGATTCGTCCCCCCAAACACTACATAGCTTTGCCCAGCAAAATCTTTGCCGTTGGGGGAGGCGCCTCGTGCCGCAATAATCAGGTCGTCAATGCCATCGTTGTTGATGTCCCCCGCATTGCTGAGTGAGGAGCCTGAGTAGTCATTTGCTGCAATGCCGTTAATTATAAAGCCATTAGTGCCATTCAAATCAGAGAGGTTGAGGGTGTTGCCACTGCCCAGATTCTTGACTCCAAACACTACATAGCTTTGCCCAGCAGAAAAGTTGCCGTTGGGGGAGGCATATTGTGCCGCAATAATCAGGTCGTCAATGCCATCGTTGTTGATGTCCCCCGCATTGCTGACTGAGGTGCCTGAGCCGTCATATGCTGCAATGCCGTTAATGAAAAAGCCATTAGTGCCATTCAAAGAAGAGAGGTTGAGGGTGCCGCCACTGCCCAGATTCGTCCCCCCAAACACTAGATAGCTTTGCCCAGCAGAAAAGTTGCCGTTGGGGAGGCATATTGTGCCCCAATAATCAGGTCGTCAATGCCATCGTTGTTAATGTCCCCCGCATTGCTGACTGAGGAGCCTGACCAGTCATCTGCTGCAATGCCGTTAATGAAAAAGCCATTAGTGCCATTCAAAGAAGAGAGGTTGAAGGTGCCGCCACTGCCCAGATTCTTGACCCCAAAAACTACATAGCTTTGCCCTGCACGAGAGTTGCCGTTGGGGGAGGCACCATCTGCCCCAATAATCAGGTCGTCAATGCCATCGTTGTTGATGTCCCCCGCATTGCTGACAGACCGGCCTGAGCTGTCAAGTGCTGCAATGCCGTTAATTAAAAAGCCATTCGTGCCATTCAAGTCAGAGAGGTTAACGAAATTGAATGATGAATTAGCCATGATTTTCTCCTGTGTTTATTTATTCTTAGTCAGGGAGTGGGCTTTAAGGTTCTAAGCTTGAAGTTCCGTGTTCCAAGTAGGGGCGCACAGATGTACATTGGTGTCAATGAAGAGACAAGGGACAAGTGGAGGGGGAGACAAGGGGATAGAGTTTCCCGTTGTCCCCTTCGATGACTTGCACTATTTAAGAACTGCCAATTGACTGCTACTTCCACAACCAGGTATAGCGGTTCTCGTTTATGTGAGGTACACCCGTAGGGGCACGGCAGTGCCCATTGGTGTCAACTTAAGCTAAAACGCTTATCCCACAGGCGTTTTACCCCACACGCTATCCGGCTCCACGCAGGTGAACCCCAAGACCGCACTGGCTCCCCTTAATCCCCTCCCCGTTCACGGGGAGGGGAGATTTTGTCGCTAGACAAAAGCGGAGTGGGGTTGCGAGGGCATAATTAGTAATTGAGTAGGCTTGATATAACGTCATTGCAAGGGTTTCACGTTAAGTTGACACCAATGGGCAAAGACTTGCCCCTACACTTGGTAATGTAATGTTGTACCGCATCTGAATGGGAACCGCTATAGGCTTTGGGTTTGTAGAATAACCGCTCATTCACAGTGTCGTAGACAGATCGCTATTGCTACGCTCTAAAATTTGACTGCACATGATAATTCGTAATTCCTAATTAAGAAATTCAATTAAAAATTATGTTAGTAGCAGTCTTTGGGTATCATTTAGTCAAAGGACTTGACTTTTAAATCTTTAAAATACTTTGATATCTTTTAAAACACTTAGATACTCTTATGAATATGTAAGTAGTGTCAATAGGCTAAATGTAAATCTGGTAAAGTTATAGTTAACTTTATAACGTGCAAAGTAAAGTTTTTGTGTAAGCGTAGCCCGCACTTCTCTACGAGACGCTGCGCGAACGACAAGCTCAGTGACTATCGTAGATATTGCTCTCTCCAGATTGTGTACGTATCTATCTAAAGATATAAATCATTGGTGAAAAATGAACATAACACGGAGATATGGAAACGAACACGGAGATTTATCTTTGTCTCTCAGAATCTCTGCGTCTTCTTTGACAGCATTCTCTTCACTAAAGTTTTCTCATTTCGAGTCGTGTTAACTCTTTGAGTACGGTAAACCGTATTTGCTCGTTAGTTCCCAAAGATTAATTTAATTGTTAAGTTTAGTTACATAAATAAAAAAACGCTGCAAACATTGCTAGATGGGAGAAATTATGAGAAGCGGTAATATCCTTGAGGATAAAGACAAATTTAACGACTCTGCGCGTAACCCATCGCCTAGTTTGGGCGGGTACGCCAGCACCTCGGATGTACATCAGGCAAGAATATACGCTTGGTTTGACTAAGTATGCCGAAAAACTCAATGGTCGCTTGGCGGTGATTGCGTTTATGTCTCTTATAGCTTTGGAAATCTTGACTGGTGTTTAATCAAGTTTCTTGAGCTAAGTCAGAAATAAGATTTAATTAACATTGTTATGAAAGCTACAGATAAATTGGTGCATTTTTTAGAACAAGAGTTGGGTATTTCTGGTGGAGCAATTTCTCTTGCATTGCGACATTGTGAGCAGACCCCCAACTTTCTGGCTATGACCCTCTGGCAGTATGGACTGGTAACACTGGATCAGTTAGCCCAAATCTTTGATTGGTTGGAAACAGTATAAGCTGCTGCTTCAACTATTTGGATGGTAAATAACAGACTTTCTGAGAAAGTCATATTTTCAACAGTTTTCATTTTAAGGATTAGTAACATCAATGCCAATTAAAGAACAGCCTAAGTCACCTCGGTTTCGGATCATTGCTAATATATTACTGGCAGTATCAGGGCTATTTTTGCTCTTAAATTTATTTTTGCCTGGTTTATTTGCTTCTGGCCCGACTGGTGTTCCCTATAGCTTATTTATTCATCAAGTACAAGAAGGGGAAGTTAGCCGCGTTTCCGTTGGTCAAAACCAGATCATCTACCAACTAAAAGCAGAAAATGCCGAGCCGCCCCAGGTGTTTGCAACGACACCAATCTTTGATTTAGAGTTACCCAAACTGCTAGAACAAAAGGGAGTTGAATTCGCTGCTACACCTCCACCCAAGAATACTTGGTTTACAACCCTTTTAAGTTGGGTGATTCCACCACTAATTTTTATTGGTATTTGGCAGTTTTTTCTCGCCCGTGGTGGTGGCGGTGGCCCACAAGGTGCGCTTTCCATTGGTAAAAGCAAAGCTAAAGTTTACGTTGAAGGCGAATCAGCTAAAATCACCTTTGCAGACGTGGCTGGGGTAGAAGAAGCGAAAACTGAGTTAGTAGAAATTGTGGATTTCCTCAAGACTCCGGCACGATTTACGCAAATTGGCGCTAGGATTCCCAAAGGTGTGTTGTTGGTTGGCCCTCCGGGTACTGGTAAGACACTTTTAGCGAAAGCCGTAGCAGGAGAAGCAGGAGTTCCATTCTTCAGTATCTCTGGTTCGGAGTTTGTAGAATTGTTTGTCGGTGTAGGTTCTTCCAGAGTGCGGGATTTGTTTGAGCAAGCAAAGAAACAGGCTCCCTGTATTGTATTCATAGATGAATTGGATGCGATCGGTAAGTCTCGTAGCAGTAATGGCTTCTACGGTGGTAACGATGAGCGAGAACAGACCCTCAACCAGTTACTAACGGAGATGGACGGGTTTGCAGCTGGAGATGCAACGGTGATTGTACTAGCAGCTACCAACCGCCCCGAAAGCCTTGACTCTGCATTGCTGCGTCCAGGCCGCTTTGACCGCCAAGTGTTGGTAGACCGTCCCGATTTATCTGGTCGGGAAGCAATTCTCAAGATTCACGCTCAAAAGGTAAAATTAGGAGATGATGTAGATTTAAGAGCGATCGCTACTCGTACTCCTGGTTTTGCTGGTGCAGATTTGGCAAACTTGGTGAATGAAGCGGCATTATTAGCAGCTCGCAATCTCCGTCAAAGTGTTGCTCAAGAAGACTTTGCCGAAGCAATTGAGCGGGTAGTCGCCGGTTTAGAGAAGAAGAGTCGAGTGATGAACGAGACTGAGAAAAAGATTGTTGCTTACCATGAAGTCGGTCACGCAATGGTAGGGGCGCTAACAACAGGAAACGGTCGCGTAGAAAAGATTTCGATTATTCCCCGTGGAATGGCAGCTTTGGGTTACACTCTGCAATTACCAACTGAAGACCGCTTTTTGATGAATGAAGATGAACTGCGGGGTCAGATTGCGACTCTGTTAGGTGGACGTTCCGCCGAAGAGATTGTGTTTAACAGTATTACAACAGGTGCTTCCAACGATTTGCAACGAGCAACTGACTTGGCAGAACGGATGGTAACAACTTATGGTATGAGCAAAGTCTTAGGGCCACTGGCTTACCAACAAGGACAACAATCAATGTTCTTGGGTAATGGTGCGGCTAATCCTCGGCGGGCGGTGAGTGAAGACACATCGAAAGCTATTGATAGCGAAGTCAAGGAAATCGTGGAAACAGCCCACGAACAAGCCCTAGAGATTCTTAGACAGAACCGAGACTTGCTAGAAGCGATCGCTACTCAACTCTTAGAAACAGAGGTCATTGAAGGCGAAAAACTGCACAGTTTGCTGGGTCAGATTAAACCCATAGCTAATTCGTAATTCGTAATTAAGAAAGTCAGGTTTTAAACTCAGAGGTACGCAGAGAATAACTTTGCGTACCTCTGCGTTAAACCTCCGCGTTACTTTGCGTTTTTAATATTCTGGAACAGAAGGATCGATTTCTTTACTCCAAGCGGTAATTCCGCCTTTGACATTCGTCCCAACAATTCCAGCTTCTTTGAGAATAGCGAGGGCTTTTGCTGATCGCCCGCCCATCTTACAATGAGCAATTAAGCGGTGCCCGTTCAATATTTCCTTCACCTTCGCAACGCCATTGCCATTTTCAATGTCTGGTAAGGGTACCAACACTGAACCAGGAATTTTAGCAATGTCGTACTCATTGGGGTTGCGGACATCTAGCAGTACAAAATCCTTCGCACCACTATCAAGCAACTCCTTCAAATCCTTAACGGTCATTTCTTGCATTTCCATCTGCTGTTTAGCCTCCTCTGCCTTAGCTTGTGGAATTCCGCAGAATTGTTCGTAGTCTATCAGTTTTTCAATCACTGGGCGAATTGGGTTAGGACGCAGCTTCAACTCCCGGAATTTCATATCTAAGGCGTTGTATAGCAGCAACCGTCCACTTAGGGTATTACCTTGTCCCAAAATGATTTTGACAGTTTCCGTTGCTTGAATTAAACCAATAATTCCTGGCAAAATTCCCAATACGCCACCTTCTGCACAAGAGGGAACCATTCCTGGTGGTGGTGGTTCTGGGAAAAGGTCACGATAATTTGGCCCACCTTGGTAGTTAAATACAGTAGCTTGCCCTTCAAAGCGTAAAATTGAACCGTAGACGTTGGGCTTATTTAGCAATACGCAAGCGTCGTTAACTAGATATCTCGTGGGGAAGTTATCAGTACCATCCACGACGATATCGTAAGGTTGAAGGATTTCCAGGGCGTTTTCGGAAGTTAGACGGGTTTCGTATAAATCAACCTGACAATAGGGGTTAATCTCGTGAATGCGGTTTTTTGCCGATTCAATCTTAGGTTTACCTACCCAGGATGTACCGTGGATTACTTGGCGTTGCAGATTGGAAGTATCAACAACATCGAAATCGACAATCCCGATACGTCCAATACCCGCCGCCGCCAAATATAAAAGTAATGGTGAACCTAGTCCACCTGTACCGATACACTGGACACTGGCAGCTTTCAGGCGCTTCTGTCCTTCTAGCCCTACTTCCGGCAAAATCAGGTGTCGGGAGTAGCGTTCGTAATCGTCTTTGGTCAACTGGATTTCATCCAGATTGGGATTTAGCATAGCAGTTATGATCTGGGACGGAATATTAATCCTATCGAAAAACGATATGCGTCTTTAAACTAAGCCGTTAAATTATATTTTCAATTGCCTCTGCTTGGAAATGATGAGTATCATCAAAGCTCCAGCTTTGGAGTTCTCCAGCTTTGCCGTTTTGGACGGAAACTATTATATACGAGTATCCTTGCCAAGCGTATAGGCGATCGCATTCTGAAGGGATAGCAGGATGATCTGGGTGGGAGTGAAAAATGCCGATAATGTTGAGCGATCTGTCGCGTGCTTCCCTTTGTGTTTTTAACATAACTTCAGGTGCGATCGCATATTGCCGTCTTTTACTTTCTGCTGTGCGTTCCCCTGCAAATTCAGCCGCCGCTTCTGTATTCCAGGCATTTTCTGTTGGTATGACTTCTACCACAACTTTACCCCCATTAGCCAGATAGCCCAAAATTATACCACAGCACTCCTCTGGATAGGTGCTTTCGGCATGGGTGCGGATAGTTTGCAAGTGTTCTTGGCTAAATCGGATCATCTCTGCGGTTGTAATTTTAGTAACCTATAGCGATTTTTGCACAGATATAAGATATTGCCAGGCGTAGGCTAGCAAAAACCACAGGCATCGTACCGTTCAAATATGTATTTTGTATCACTTATTTAAACATTTGCCTACTCCTTTCTGGAAATTATTGCCTAGAAACTAAAACAATATGAAGAATATACAAAGTTAAGTATCTGTATATACATTTATCGGCAAATAATGTGAAGAGTATGCAAAGACGCTTATTTAAGTATGGACATCTAAGTAAGATATTGACTATGTAATTATTTTGAGGCTATTGAGATGTTCTCTATTTTCAAGCTAGACACCTACGGAGAATAGTTTACTATGTACAAGCCTTTTTATAAGGTGAATTTTCAAGAAATATTACTGTTTCTCAAGGGTGGCGTGTAAAGTATGCTGAAAACGTCAAATTGAGGCGAATTTTTATAACCGAAAACAGTACTAAACTCAAGGTTGAAAACTGAAGTTACTAAAAAAATCGATTCAAATAGGTAAAAGTTATGGCAGATATCATTGGAACCAATGGTAATGATACGCTAGTGGGGAGCGAGTTAGCAGATACGATTAAGGGTCTTGCAGGCAACGATACCATTACATCTAGCCAGGGCAACGACACCCTGACTGGTGGCTGTGGCAATGATTCTCTTTCGGTCTCTGGCTACGACTCTGAAATAAACCGCTTCAATTCCTCCTTAGGCAATAACTTACTCAACGGTGGTGCTGGTAACGATAGCTTGGATGCTGGGGCTTCAAGAGGCAATAACACCCTCAACGGTGGTGTTGGTAACGATATCTTGCGTATTGGCTACTATTCAACAGGCGATAACCTACTCAATGGTGGCAATGGCAATGATTATCTTTTGGTCTATAACTATTATGACATTATAAGTGGTAGCAACACACTCATTGGTGGTGTTGGTAACGATACCTTGAATGCTGACTATTCAACAGGCAATAACCTACTCAATGGTGGTGATGGCAATGATTATCTTTCAGCCGCTGGCTACCCAACTGGCGGCTCATACCAACCAGCTTCTGGCAAGAATACCCTCAACGGTGGCGCTGGTGACGATGAGTTGAATACATACTTTTCAACAGGCAATAATCTCCTAGATGGGGGTGATGGCAACGATAAGATATATGTGAGCGCTGCTAAGGATACGATCAATGGGGGCACAGGTGACGATTTGTTGTCCTATAATCCTATTTATATCGACTATAGTCTTACCGAGGGAATCACTTCGACATTCGATGCTACTATTAACATTGGCTCAATTACAGCTGGCACGAATCGAGTTAGTTACAAGAATATCGAACGATTAGACATTTTAGGTACACAATACGATGACTTGATTGTGGGGAGCAATGGCAATGATACGATTATTGGCGATGCAGGTAACGATATCCTGAAAGGTGGCAAAGGTAATGATAGCCTTTATGGAGGAGCTAGTACTGACACCTTTGCTTTCAATAATTACATCGAAGGCATTGATACTATTTATGACTTCAACGCGACTAATGAATTGATTCAAATATCGGCTGCTGGCTTTGGTGGCGGGTTATCAACACCTTCACTCAAAGCAAGTCAGTTTACCATCGGAACATCTGCAACCAGTAGCGAAGAACGATTTATCTACAACAGCGCTACAGGTGGACTGTACTTTGACCTTGATGGCAGTGCGTCTGGGTTTACTCAGGTACAATTTGCACAACTATCTGCTGGGTTGTCACTAACCAAAAACAATTTTGTGTATGGTTAATAGTGATTGGCGCTCCATTACTAGCTAATACCAATTCACGAAAATCCTCATACATATAGATTTATCGTAGGGGCATGGCATTGCCCATTGGTGTCAACTTAACGTGAAAGCGGAGTCTGATAAGCATTTCAAAATTTTTCGATGTACTACCTAGATTTTCGATCCCCCCTAACCCCCTTTAAAAAGGGGGGAACTAGAGTCTTTTGCCCCCAATTTATCGGGGGTTGGGGGATCTAAAACCACGGGAAATTGAGGGTTTTAGCTTAAGTTGACACCTATGGGCAAAGACTTGCCCCAAAAGAGGGTATTTGTATCATTCTTAAAGTGAAATGGTATAAGCCAAGCCACGCTTTGCGCGTCTTTACGTGTCTACATTCGTCAACTTTCGGCATCTGTGCGGATGATTTGTAAGTTTTTTACTAAAATCTATCGTATTTATTTTGACATTATATCCCTATGTAAGGATTATTACTTAGATACAGTACATCGCTACACACTTTCTTTATTTTGCTAACTGCGTGGGCGTAGCCTAACCAAAGCGATCGCCGCGATTAATTTTGTATTTTTGATTATTTCAAGCATCTAACAAGGTTTCTCCCTTGGAAGCCTCGGCTCAAACAACTCTTTGTCTGTTGCTTTCTGCAAATAAATTCTTGACTATAAAAATGTTAGAGATACGCAAAAAGAAGTATCTACGTATATATTCATACTCAGTAATATAAAGAATATGCAAAGATGTGTTTTTAAGTATAGACATCTCAGGAAATATTCAGATATGGTTATTACAAATGGTTATTACAGTGTTATTTAAATGTTCCTATTTTTAAGCTAGACACCCACGGGCGATAGCCCACAATGAGGGTATGAAAATCCCTTTACCTATTTTCAAGATAGCAAAACTTACGTATTGAAAAATTAAAGTATGGAATGTGAGTTTCAGGCATTTCAGCTTAATTTTGCGACGCTTTTTCAATGATTGCTATTCAATCAAGGATGATTAGAAAAAGCCTGAAACGACTTATTTGAGTTCATCCACACAGTCATAAATTTGTACAGTGTGTGAAACTTGCAAGCTGCTCAACAGCGTGAATTTTCGGTAAAAATTACTCTTCCTCAACAGTGACATAAAAGAACTTGCCGAAAGTGTCAACTCTCGGCTAGTTATTTGTGCGCTAAAACAGCACTAACTCAGGGTTTAGAACTAAAGTTACTCCAACAATCGATTGAATAAGGTAAAAAAAATATGACAAACATCATGGGAACCATCGGTAATGATACTCTACTTGGTCAGGGCGGTAATGACAAAATCGACGGCTTAAGTGGCAACGATTTGCTGCGCGGTGGTACAGGCAATGATACTCTCATTGGTGGTGAAGGGAATAACATCCTCGTTGGTGATACTGGCAGCGATTACTTAGACGTTAACTCTTCAACAGGCAATAACCTATTAGATGGTGGCGATGACAATGATACTCTCTCGGCCTTAGGTGACTACGATGTGGTGTCTGGTAATAACACCCTCAACGGTGGCGCTGGTAACGATAGCTTGAGTGCTAACAGTTCAGCAGGCGATAACCTACTGGATGGTGGTAATGGCAATGATTCTCTTAGTGTCTCTGGTGGCTACTACGACCCTGAAGTGTCTGGTAATAACACTCTCAATGGTGGTGCTGGTAATGATACCTTGAGTGCTTTATATTCAACAGGCGATAACTTCCTGGATGGTGGGGATGATAATGATTATCTTAACGTCAATCTTGCCAATGGCAATAACACCCTCAACGGTGGCGTTGGTGACGATTCTTTGAGTGCTAACATTTCAAGAGGCAATAATCTGCTCTCTGGTGGCGATGGCAATGATTCTCTTAGTGCCTCTAACTTCGAGGGCTACAGGTTTGATAACACCTCTGGCACGAATACCCTCAATGGTGGCGCTGGTGACGATTACTTGAATGTTAACTGTTCACGAGGCGCTAATCTGCTCAATGGAGGCAATGGTAATGATTCTCTTAGTGCCTCTACCTATGGCTACGGCTACGGAGGAAGGTGTTATATCACCACTGGCAATAACACCCTTAACGGTGGTGCTGGTGCCGATAACTTGAATGTTGACTATTCATCAGGCGATAATCTGCTCTCTGGAGACGATGGCAATGATACTCTCACAGCCTCTGGCTACGAGTACGACGAACAGGGCGAGTTCGGCAAAGGAGTCTATCGCAGAGCATTAGGAAATAACACCCTCAACGGTGGCGCTGGTGCTGATAACTTGATTGTTGATTATTCAACAGGCACTAATCTGTTGGATGGTGGCGATGGCAACGATACTCTTAGTGCCTATGGCGCATTAGGTAATAACACTCTTTATGGTGGTTTTGATAATGATATCCTCACAGGTGGGAACGGTAATGACATCTTCTATGGAGGAGATGGTATTGATACCTTTGCTTTCAATAGTTTCAATGAAGGCGTTGATAGTCTTTATGATTTCAATGCCACTGATGAGTTGATTCAGGTATCGGTTGCTGGTTTTGGTGGCGGGTTAGCAACACCTTCACTCTCACCTAGTCAGTTTACCATCGGAGTATCTGCAACCACGATCGCTCAACGATTCATCTATGACTTGGTTACAGGTGGACTGTTCTTTGATCAAGATGGTAGTGCGTCTGCATTTACTCAGGTAAAATTTGCACAATTATCTACTGGATTATCACTAACCGAAAACAATTTTGTGGTTGTTTAATTGTGATTAGCGCTCCACTACTTTTGGCAAGTATTGCGAGGTGCTATTTTCAGCACCTCGCATTTGATGAATCATATCATGTTCGCTTGATTACTTATTAAATCCGAAGAACCCCACCCCGCCAAAGCTACGCTTTGTCTCCCCTCCCCGCTCTTCGGGAGGGGAGTAAGGGGCGGGGTGCAATGACTGTAAGAATCATAACTAATTATGCGGACATGATATCAATGCAATTCGCTAAAGTTGATTCCGCGCTTTTAGTTGCAGATATCGCTCAACCACCTGATCGGCAATTTGATTTGCTGGTGCATCTAGTACTAATACACCTTTTTGTTTCAGCTGGGCAAATGCTACTTGTCGTTGCATTAATAAATCTAGTGCCACTGCACGGGCATAAGCATTTGTAACATCATCTGTAAAGTTGTGTGCCAGACGATCAACTTGCGGATCTCGCAGAGTCACGCAAAATGGGAGATAGCGGGGTGCTAGTTTGGAGAGTGCAGCCAGGAGTTCTGTAGAAGCGGTGACATCAACTAAGTCGGTAATCACCACTACCAGCGCCCTGCGAGTTTGACGCTGCACAACATTTGTCACCGCCCCCAAGTAATCAGATTCAAATAACACTGGTTGAATTGGAGTTAGGCGATCAATTAGCTGATTCAAATGATGTTGACCGCGTTCTGGGGGAATCCACGTATGCATTTGGCGGTCAAATACACCAACACCGACGCGATCGCCTCGATGCAACCCCGCCAATGCTAAGGATAAAGTTGCATTCAAACCCCAGTCAAATCGCTGCAAATTCTGCACTTTTGCTGTCATCAATCGCCCGCGATCAAGCAAGATTAGTAAAGTTTGTTCCTGTTCGGGTTCTAGAACTCTCACCAGTGGCGTTGCATTATTATATGCCCCAACCCTACGAGCGGTAGCTTTCCAATCAATAAATCGTAAATCGTCACCAGTGCGATAGTTCCGCAGTTCGGCAAACTCTGTACCAATACCAGTTTGGCGAGATTGGCGGATTGATCCTGATGATTGTAATGTCAAACGAATTGTGAGCGATCGCAATCCCACTAAATCAGGATAAACTTTCACTCGCAGACTTTGGGGAATTTGCCAATCATCCCAAGCTAATCCCCAAATTCCCAACTGTCGAACTTGAATATTTCCCCAAGGAAACTCCCCCCGTTGTGTCGGGTTGACGGTATATGTCAATTCCTGGGTGCTGTTACTGGGAATAAGAGCATGGAGTATGGGTGCAGATATGCCAAACCCTGTTGGGTAGTAATCGCAGATTTCAATTAGGGCGTTGGCATTTGGCGATGTTACTTTTAGCACCACTGGATTATCCCGCCCAATGGATAATCGTGACGGTAATTCGCGGCTAATTTGCACGCGAGAACGCCGCACCTGCAAACCATCTATAACCATCAATCCGAGAACGATCGCATCAAATAGCAAAGTGATGGCGATCGCTGCTTTAATGTTGAGAAAAAGGCATAGAATCGGGGCGTAGGCGCAGCCCGCCGTAGGCATCGCTATACCTAAAACCAACAATAAGTAAACTCGTCTGGAAGGAACCATTTTTGAGAGTGAGAAGTTAGGAGAAGATTAGCTTAACTGACATCTTGCACCAATCCCAACAACCGCCTCAGAATGAATTCTGAGGCTAATAGCTAAAGTCTTCTAAAAGAAGACTAACAAAGAATTTCAGTCCACTTGAGTGGACTTTAGCTATTAGCCTTGCACTTCGAGTGCAAGGCGGGCTAGGATTGCCAATTGAGAATAGTACAAGATATGAGCTTAACCTACATCATCATGGGCAAAGCGATTAAAGAGGAAGTCTAGGGCATAATTACGTAGTTGGTAGTATTGTGGATCTTCCATAATCAGGGCGCGATCGCGTGGACGAGAAAACGGAATTTCCATAACTTCGCCAATTTTTGCATGAGGGCCATTGGTCATCATTACCAATTTATCTGCTAAAAATAGTGCTTCGTCGATGTCGTGGGTAATCATCAGCACTGTACAACGGTTATCGCCCCAAATTTTTAGCAATTCTTCCTGTAACTCTTCTTTGGTAATGGCATCCAGCGCCCCAAAAGGTTCATCTAAAATTAAAACTTTCGGACGAATCGCCAAAGCACGGGCGATGGAAACCCGTTGTCTCATACCGCCGGACATTTGCATTGGTTTCTTTTCCATTGCATCAGCCAGTCCCACCATTGCTAGATGATCGCGCACGATCGCTCTTTTTTCGGCTTGTGGTTTGTTGGGATAAACGGCGTTAACAGCTAAGTAGATGTTTTCAAAAGCAGTTCGCCAAGGTAGCAAGGCATAGTTTTGGAAAACAACCATCCTGTCTGGGCCTGGCTTGGTGATTGGTTCTCCTTCCAGTAACACTTGCCCGGAGGTGGGAAAGTTAAAACCGGATACCATATTTAACAGTGTCGATTTGCCACAGCCAGAGTGGCCGATGACGCAAATAAACTCGCCCTGTTCGACGTTGAGGTTAACGCCGTCGAGTACGGTGAAGGGGCCTTTCTTTGTCGGATAAACTTTGGTAACATCTTTAATTTCTAGGAAAGGTCTGCGGCTGGTGGTTGCAGTGGCGGATGCTTTTCCCAGTGTGTTTGTAGCGATGTTGGTAGCTGTCAAATTGCGGTTTTGCATGGCGATTTGGGGATTAAAAAACTTAATGTTAAAGTTCAAAGATTCGTTGACTCAGAACTTGCACCAGTTCCCACGACCGCCTCAGAATGAATTCTGAGGCTTATAGCTAAAGTCTTCTTTAGAAGACTAAGTAAGGGTTTTAGTCCACTTGAGTGGACTTGGGCTATAAGAAAAGAGAATTTATTCTCAGGCGGGATAGGCAGATGCAAGATATAACTTGACGGAGTTCAAAGGTTCATTAAAGGAGTTCAGAGGTTCATTAAAGGAGTTCAAAGCCTCATTAAAGGAGTTCAAAGCCTCATTAAAGGAGTTCAAAGCCTCATTAAAGGAGTTCAAAGCCTCATTAAAGGAGTTCAAAGCCTCATTAAAGGAGTTCAAAGCCTCATTAAAGGAGTTCAAAGCCTCGCGCGTGATGTGCTACTTCTTCCACTCCCTCTTTCTCTCACGATTTTTTTATGAGGCGAGTCTCCTTCTCGGTGCATCAAGAACAACTTCCGCGACTGAAAAATCACGTTTAATTTTCAAACTGTTGAGATAAGCGATCGGATCGTCGGCGTTAAAGGGAGTACCATCGAACAGTTTGATCGGTTGGCGAATATAGCTAATATCCAAACCTAATTCTCGTGCGGCGGTGCTGAAAACACGCACTCGACACACCCGTTCAACAACTTCTACCCAATTTCTGGGAAAGGGAGTGTCACCCCAACGCGCCAATTGACTCATAATCCAAATTTGTTCGGTGCGACTGGGGCGGTTAATGGCAGACTCAGAATAAAACTGGTGATGGGCATAGTCTCGCAACGGATGGTCTAAGTCACAGGTGAGATTATCTGGATCTTCGAGTTGAATGTATTCTAAATCAGTGCTGACGTACTCTCGCCCTGCTAAAATTTGGCGAATCTCTTGGGCATTTTCGGGATTTGCACAATACTGACAAGCTTCTAACAAAGCTTTGGTTAAGGCAATGTGCGTATTTGGATAATTTTCTGCCCAATCTTCCCGCACACCAAGAACTTTACCGGGGTGTCCCAGCCAAACTTCTAAGTCGGTAGCGATGGTAAAGCCGACATTTTCCACAGCAGCACGGTAGTTCCAAGGTTCACCTACGCAGTAACCATCAATGCTTCCGGCTTTTAAGTCAGCTACCATCTGCGCTGGGGGAATAGTCTTCATATCCACATCGCTATCGGGGTCAATTCCTCCAGCCGCTAGCCAGTAACGCAACAGCAAATTGTGCATAGAAGCGGGATGCACTACCCCCATTGTGTGCCGTTGTTCGCGGGTGAGAATCAGGTGATTTCTGAAGTCTGATAAGGTTTGCACGCCTTGGTCGTAAAAGTGTTTTGCCAAGGTGATGGCGTTACCGTTGCGAGTCATGGTAAGGGCGGTGACAACAGGGAGGGGTTGGTTATTATGTCCTCCCAAAGTTAGCCACATCGGCATCCCTGAAGGCATTTGAGCTGCATCTAAATAACCACCAGTTATGCCATCGACAATACCCCGCCAGTTGCTTTCCCGCACCAGGTTAACTTCATCTAAACCATGCTTGACAAAAAAGCCTTTTTCTTTAGCAACTGCTAAGGGGGCGCAAGCGGTTAGAGGTAAAAAGCCAATTTCTAGGTTAACTTTCTCTAATCCATGACGGGCAATGTCGGCAGTTTTCCGCGCCCGAATTTTCTTGATGCGTTTTTGCTGATTGAGGAAGTAAATCATCTCACTCCGTAAGCTGTAGTAGCTGGGATGTTCTACTACTTCCATCCGCTTGCGGGGTCTGGGAATATCCACTTCTAAAATGTCGCCGATTTTAGATTCGGGGCCGTTGGTCAGCATCACGATTCTGTCAGATAACAGCACCGCTTCATCTACATCATGGGTCACCATCACGGCGGTAACTTGATTTTCTTCGCAAATTTGCATGAGTTGTTCTTGCAAATTGCCACGAGTGAGTGCATCCAATGCGCCAAAGGGTTCATCTAGCAGCAGTAATTTAGGACGAATCGCTAAGGCGCGGGCGATCGCAACTCGCTGCTTTTGTCCACCTGATAACATTCCTGGTTGTTTATCAGCATGGGGACGCAAACCTACCATATCAATATGTTTTTCGATAATGGCGTTGCGATCGCCTGGGGGTAAACCTTTCATTACCGAGTCCACGGCGAGGGCAATATTTTCTCTTACCGTCCGCCAAGGTAATAGCGAATAATTTTGGAACACCACCATCCTGTCTGGGCCGGGTTTGGTGATTCTTTGTCCTTCTAAGGTGACAAGACCCTCAGTTGGCAAATCCAAACCCGCAATCATATTTAATAAGGTGGATTTACCGCAACCGGAGTGACCAATAAGAGAGACAAATTCTCCTTTTTTAATTTGGAGGTCGATTCCTTTGAGGGCAATATATTGTCCGCCACCTGTTAAGTTAAAAACTTTGTCAATTTGATCAACAGCTACAAACATACTTTATTTGTCCTTTGTCATTTGTCCTTTGTCATTTGTCTTTCGTCACTTGTCCTTGGTATCTAGTCATTAGGTTGTGTTTTCAAACCTCTCTTTAAGCACCCTAGTCTTTGAAGATCCCCCCAACCCCCCTTAGAAAGGGGGGCTTTTAGAGTTTCTTTTCCCCCCTTTTTAAGGGGGGTTAGGGGGGATCTTCGAGTTTGAAAACAGTCCCTAGTCCTTAGTTTTTTATAAATGACTAATGACTATTTCTGCTCTGCTGGCAAAATTTTGTTTTGCAGCCAACCCATCATTTTATCTAGCACCAAGCCGACAACGCCGATATAAACTAGAGCTAAAATCACTTCGCTGACGTTGTTATTTTGATAGGCATCCCAGATAAAAAAGCCGATTCCGACAATACCGGACATGACGATTTCGGCGGCAATAATCGCTAACCAAGCTAAACCGATCGCAATTCTCAAGCCGGTAAAAATGTAGGGTAATGCCGCAGGAATCAAAATATTGGTGAAATATTCTTTGCGGCTAAGTTGCAGAACTTTGGCGACGTTGTTGTAATCTTGGGGAATTTGGGTTACGCCGACAGCAGTGTTAATTAAGATGGGCCAAATGGCGGTGATGAAAATTACGAATAAGGCGGCTGGTTCGTTTTGTCGTAAAGCTGCTAAAGAAATCGGAACCCAAGCTAGAGGTGGTACAGTCCGCAGTAGTTGAAAGATGGGGTCTAAAGCTTTGGACATTGTTTTATTGACACCAATCAAAATGCCTAAGCCAATACCAACGATCGCAGCTAGGGTATAACTGATAGCAACCCGTTGCAGACTAGCGAGAATCTGCCAAAATAGACCTTTATCAATGCCACCTCGGTCATAAAAGGGCCAGAAAATCAAAACCCAAGTGTCTTGGATAACCTGTATTGGCCCTGGTAATGTGGCTCCTGGAGTCCAAGCGAAGAGTTGCCAGATAATCAGGAAGATGGCGATGGCGATCGTTGGAGGTATAAGATCAGGAAATTGTTTTTGCAGGCTGGATATAAAGCCATTACTCAATCTAGGACTTGCAGAGCGTTTTTGGGCGAGTGTCATGATGCTGTATTCTCCTCAAATTTTACTTGTTATTTGTCTTTTGTAAATAATCGATATCTCTAGACGCGATGAATGAGATATCTAGACGCGATGAATGAGATATCTAGACGCGATTCATCGCGTCTCTACAAGAGATTAATCGCGTCTCTAAACACTGACCTTTTTGATTTTGAGACTCTTCAAATATTGTTCTGGATTTTCGGGGTCAAATTTAATGCCATCAAAAAACTCTTCTACACCACGGGATGTATTTGTAGGAATATCAGCAGCAGGAATACCAGCTTCTTTGGCCGCTTCTTTCCAAATATCTTCGCGGTTTACCTTGTTGATAAGTTCCTTAGCCTTAGCAGCGTTATTGTCTAGGTAATCTTTTGGTAAGAATCCCCAGCGAACGTTTTCAGTTATGAACCATAAATCGTGACTCTTGTAGGGATAAGAAACACTACCTTTTTCATCTTTCCAGTAGTAAGCAGCCATTGATTTATCATCAATTTTGCGACCATCACCCATGTCATATTTGCCTTGGTATGGATCTGCCAGAATTTCTGGTGAAGAAAGATTGAAATAATTTCGTCCAGCCAGAATTTGAGCCGCTTCTTTGCGGTTGTCAAAATTATCTAACCACTGTTGGGCTTCCATAATTCCTTTTAAAATTGCTTTGGTAGCCTTGGGATTTTTATCGACCCAATCGCCTCTGATGGCAAGATATTCTTCAGGATGATTTTTCCAAATTTCTGCGGTTAATGCTGCTACGTAGCCAATTTTGTCTTGAACCAGACGATAAGGCCAGGGGTCGCCTGTACTAAAGGCATCCATTGTTCCTGTTTTCATGTTGGCGACAGTTTGCGCCGCAGGTACTGTCAGCAGCTTGACATCTGCATCTGGATCTAAGCCGCCTGCTGCTAACCAGTAGCGAATCCACAAATCTTGGTTGACGTGGGGAAAGGTAAATGCCGCTGTGAAGGGTGTTGAGGATTTTAATTCCGTGAATAGGGACTTAGCGCTGGCGAGTTGTAAACTAATACCTTTGCCTTGGTGCTTGTTTGCGATCGCAATTCCATTTCCATGTGTAATCAATTGGCATAATATATACATGGGAATTTTTTGATTGCCCTTGGTAATTAAACCTTCTGTGATTAAATGTGGCATTGGCATCTGCCATTGACCGCCATCTATACCACCACCAGCAGAACCAATTTCTACGTTGTCTCTGGCTGCACCCCAAGAAGCTTGTTTAGAAAGGTCAACATTAGTCATACCATACTTTGCAAAAAAGCCTTTTTCTTTAGCAATAATTAAAGGAGCCGCTTCTACAATGGGAATATATCCCAGCTTGACTGTAGTAGTTTCTGGTGTTTGTTCGGGACTAATATTAACAACAGATTGAGCAGTTGGTTGTGCTTGAGTGCTTCCACCAGTCAGGTTTTCAGGGGGATTACCCAAACAGCCTTTAAGGAATACAGCACCCGCCGATGCTCCAGCAGTGAATATAAATTTGCGACGGGAAATTTGATTAAAAAATTCTGTCATAATATCTCCTTTCAACGTAAAATTTATTTTTTATAGCTATGGCAATTTAGGCAAAAAACGTTATGTTTATTGCGCTACTAATGATTAAGCTATATTTTGCAAAGCAACCGCAGTCATTTCATCAATGACAGAGCTACCTATATAACAACTCGGCTAATTTATTGGCTCTGCTCTAGTGTGGTGCAGAGGTATCATTCACCTTGTTGAAATCAGTTTACAGCCTTTCAAGTTGAATTGGTCACTTGGAGTCTGGATTTATTAAACGAATATCAGATTAGATGTATAAGGAAAAATTTATCTATTTTCCTTAACTATATGAATAATTTTTAATATATAAATTATTATCTATGGAGACTATTATTTTTATATTATAATTTATTGTTTTCGCTTATTTTGCAACTTATATCATGTCCGCCAAGTTACCCATAATAAAAGAACCCCACCCCCAACCCCTCCCCGCAAGCAGGAGGGGAGCGAAAGCGTAGCTTTTGCGGGGTGGGGTTTCGGGTATTATGCTTAACTAGTTCCGTGGGTTTAAGTCCCCGGTTCAATAAAAAAGCAAGTTTTGTGTTGGGGTTAAATCCCCATTACAAAACAAAATTTACGAATTACGTTAGCGCAGCGTTAGCGATAGCGCAGCGTTAGCGATAGCGCAGCGTTAGCGATAGCGCAGCGTTAGCGATAGCGCAGCGTTAGCGATAGCGCAGCGTTAGCGATAGCGCAGCGTTAGCGATAGCGCAGCGTTAGCGATAGCGCAG
>NZ_JAIVFQ010000095.1 GCF_020829495.1 Nostoc favosum CHAB5714
ATCCTATGGTGGGGTGGGTTACGCGGTTCCGTCTCCATTGCCCTGGCATTGAGTGTATCGACAATACTGCCAGAGCGAGAAAAAATCATTGCAACGGTATTTGGAGTAGTTTTATTTACTCTACTTGCTCAGGGATTGACGATCAAACCTTTGCTAGAAAAACTAAATTTGCTAGGTAATGCACCCTTACGTGAGCAATATTTAGAATTCGTTGCCCGTCATGTTGCCTTAGAACGCGTTCTGCAACACCTCCAGGCAGACCAACGCCCCGGTCTTGACCCAGAGTTTCGCCGTTATCAAGAGACACTAATCAAAGGCGAACTTGCAGATTTACGGGCGGAAATTGACAAATTACAGGGTGAATATCCTAATCTTCAGAGTTTTACAACAGAACAGTTCCGAGGGGAATTGTTGGCAATTGAAGCCGATACTTATGCAGAATTTGTCAAGTCTGGTCGATTAAATAAAGAATTAGCATCTATGCTTGAGGATGTTTTGCAGAATCAATCTCACTGAAGAAGAATTCAGAGGGAGCATCCAATTTTTCAAAAATTCACGGTACTGATGCAAAAACCCTTTACAACTCTCTTACCTTTGCGTTCTTCTCTACGAGACGCTACGCGAACGCGTTCTTCTCTAACGAGACGCTGCGCGTAGCTTGCTTCTCCGTAGGAGTATGCGGTTCGTTTTCTCATTCTCTTATATCATGTTCGCTTGATTACTTATTAACCCTCTTTTGTCAGAGTTGGAAAATCCAATCGCTGAAACCCTTTTGGCGCTCTAGTTTCCGCTTTTTAACTATAAATTTTAGTTACTGTTAGAAAATAAAGCCTCAAAGCTTGATTAATTCAAAGTCTCAGAATTTAGGTTCGATTATTGTTTTCCGAGAGTGACAAAACAGGGTTAAACCCGAAGAACCCCACCCCGACAATCGTCGCTTCGTCTCCCCTCCCGAAGAGCGGGGAGGGGATTAAGGGGTGGGGTGCAATGACTGTGGAAATCATAACTAATTATGCGAACATGATATTATTTCTATCTTCAGGTAGGATAATAGTAAAAAAGCCGGGTTTTTTAAGCTTGATAGCGAAAAAACCCAGCATTCTTTTATATCCTTACTCGAACCCGATAACTCCCGGAATCTCAAGGACAAAATCTGCCCCATATACGGATGCAGGAGTCTGGAATCCTACCTTAACTTCGCCTTTAATTACCCGTTTGATAACTGCTACAGCAGCTAATGCCGTAAAATCGTATGCTTCCGGCCCTAAGAGCTTTGCAGTTACTTGTTGACCAGTTTCATCCTCAGCAAAACCAATTACTCTAACTTGACCCTTGGCTCGTTCTGCTGCCGTTGGCCCAGTGGGTAGAGTTTTAATTAGACTTGCTAAAGCACTTTGGAATAAAGACGAGTTAAATAACCATCCCAAATACTGGCTCGACTCCATAAGGAAGCGTACAGGATTAGGAAATACGGTATAAACCTCGATATTGGGAATACCCGTAGTCTGGAACGCAGTGATAATATCAGCACGCCAGGGGTTTGTTACTGCTGTTACCGGCCCATAACCAAAATTTATTTTACGCTTTTTCCATGCTGGTCGAGATGGGATGAGCTTACCTGCTTCTCGAACTACCCCGATGTGATGTAAAGTTGGCAGTAC
The DNA here is from genome assembly GCF_020829495.1 of Nostoc favosum CHAB5714. GTDB lineage: Bacteria > Cyanobacteriota > Cyanobacteriia > Cyanobacteriales > Nostocaceae > Nostoc > Nostoc favosum. The sequence continues at coordinate 1,662 of NZ_JAIVFQ010000095.1, forward strand.
AGTATTTGCGGTTCCTTGAGATACACCCCCTACTGTTTCATAGACTAAAATCAGTCGTGTTGCCATCGCTAACTTATCTTTGAGATAAGCAGCTACACAATCAGTAGGGACAACCCCAAATCCTACACCCGGGAGAAGCATTACCCCTGCACTTTTAGCCTCACTATCTCGTGCCTGTAGCGCCTGAAATTCAGGTACTTCGCCAGCTATGTCTAAATAATGAGTTTTAGTTTGGAGGCAGGCATCGACAAGTGGCTTTGAGGTTTTGGAGAAAGGGCCGGAGCAGTTGATGACAGCAATTATATCTTCAAGAGAGCGAGCGATCGCCTGCGGTTCATCTAAGCCAAAAACCCGAAAGTCCAAACTTAATTCATTGGCTACTGCTGCTAGTAAACTTTGATTACGTCCAGCCAAAATTAATTCTAGTCCGTTATTTTTAGCTGATGTAGCAATTAGTTTTCCAGCATAGCCAGTTGCACCATACAATAACACCCTTGATGTCATTATTATCACCAGCTAGGAATTGTTCGCAATCTGCTGCCATAACCTGACATCAGGTGGATCAACCAAAAATCGTCCTGCTTTTTCCCCCAAACCTTTAATATACGGCTGCTCTAGGTGTTGAGCTAAAATGTCCTGGCTGACCCAATTTTCATGTAATAGAAACAAAGATGGATCTTCAACAGATTGATGTAAATCATAATTAATACAACCTTCTTCCTTGAGGGTGAGAGCTATTACGGCTTGAAATTCCTGCTTAAATTCGTTCTCCAAACCTGGCTTTACTTTTAGTCGAGCGGTGACAGTTACTTGCTGATTTGACATTGTTATTCCTCTTTTTTGGGAAACTAACTTAAGTATTGATGCTGTTAATAATTTGCGAAGGTTTAAGGTAATTGTAAGGTATAGGACGAGTTTGATTTCTGATGTCTATCTGCCGTTCTATTTCATGCAGATTCTGTTGGAATTGCACCACAATTTCCTGCGCCAATGGATCAGCAAACTCCTCGTCATAAAAACCCAATTTGTCATAATGGAACGATGTTAAAATCTCAGTCCACATTACCTGATCGGCAGCTTGTTTAAAGGGAGGAAGTATCTTCATAATAGTTTCCAAATCCACACCCTTAGTTTCTGGAATTGGGTGGTAGGCTGCATAGGGCATATTGGGTACAAAAGCCATATATTCGTACTGAGAAAAATTCAAAGCAGAGTGTAGAGGAGCGCAAGTGAAAATTACTACACTAATGATTTCAATCAGTTGTTCTAAAGTCTCAATCTTGGCTGGCATTCCCTTGACTCTACCACCATCTTGGGCGACTAATTCCCTAGCCCAATTTTGTAATTCATAGTCATCACTGAGATCCTGTGAAGTCTTATAATAGAGTTGCAAATATTCAGCCACAAACTTTTCGATAGCATTCCAGATTAATATGCCATCGTCCCGGAAAGGAAAGTGCGGCAAAATTGCTGGGTCATCTGTTTGACGGCTTTTTATTAACCGAGGGAAGGTAAACTTTTCTACACTCCATTCTTCATAAGTCTTCGCCACAAATCCAACAGATTCTGCTAATGAACCTGCCATAAACTCATCAACCGGCCCTCCGGGCTGTAAAAACTGAGTCCGTCCCAAATCGTTATCAAATAGCATGAAACGGAAGTGAGGTTTTAACAGTAAAGCGATGGGATGATTTTCTGCTAATTGCCGCGCAGTTACAATTGCAAACGGAGCCATAACTGCATGGGTATAGGAAAAATGACTACCCAATTCTTGGTGGTTGCCATCAGCAATTTGGACACAGGTTTTTGCCAAAAACCAATCTAAATGGGGGTCATCTGGTGTATACAGGCTATTTGCGCCAGAGTCATGATTAATCTGGATAGCAACAGGCACTAGAGAACCACAATTAGAACTATCATTACTTTGCCAGTAAAATAGAGCTTGCGGTTTGGGAAGGTACTTTTTAACATTATTATAGACACCACCTTGAATATCAGATAGCAAAGGGTAATCTAAGAAATACAGCTTGCCTTCCTTGAGTGCCTTTTCCAAAGTAAATTCTGCACCTGCAACCTTCTGAAAATGGTAATCAGTTACAGCAAAATTCTCAGGTAATACATCAATTCTTCGGATAGCTAATGGGTTCGCTCCAGAGAGTCGTTGTTCAGCAAAACACGAGTCTGTTTTGTAATTTTTTATGACATCGGGTTTTGGTAGTAGTGCCAAAAGGTTTTCATATTCTTCCAACTCATCTAGCGGGTCTAAGAAATTTCTGGCTTTAGCAGCCAACATATTTGGTGCGAGAGTTGCCATACTTGCCAAGCGTTTAGCAGTATATTCTGCTGAAAATATTTCCTTGTGAGGCACTTTATCAATTACTGGTAAAGGAGCCAGATAATCATAATTAAAATTGTACTCTTCTCGATTTTTATCCAGCCAACTTGCTCGATAATTCCCATTTGGATCGTTCTGCGGTAAGTAAGGTTTCATGATTATCTCCTCCGGTTTTTATGATTTGCTAGTAAATGATTAACTTCATAAGTTGCTAAACCTTCTACGGTTTAGCAACTACTTTCACTACATAGTTTTCAGATATTCAATCAAGGCTTTTTTATCCTCACTAGATAAATCAGTTCCATAAACATGCCCCTGATTTGAATTAGCAGTTACGGTTGTATCGTACTTAAAACCTACAGCCTTGGCCTCATCTCCCTCAGTAATAAAGCCAACTTTTTTCGGGTCGTAAACATCATATCCCCGATAGAAAACCTGAGGACGATTTTCTGGTTTTTCTAACAAATCTTGTAGAGATGGGACTGAACCATTATGTAAATATGGCGCTCTTAACCACAAACCATCTAGAGAAACAGATACATACCCATTAGTTTTGCGTAAGTTTTTAAAATCCCAAGGGTAGCCATCACCAAAATGATTGTAAGTATCTGCTCCTTCCTGCGTCCACATATCTAACCGATGGCGGTCAGTTCCCACTTCTTCCACAGGAATGACAGTACCTGTTCTTTCCCCACCAAAAGCGTGACAAGATGCACAAGTATTAGCAAAAATTTGACTTCCTTTTGCAGCCACTTGCTCATCAATAGCAAATGGATATTTGGGAGGTGGTAGTTCTTGAATAAAATCTTCTACCCGTTGTAAATCAGCTACAGGAAGTGATTTTTTCGTAGCACCGTCACCAATTGCTCCAGTTTGAACAGTTTCCGTCAGTGAAGTTTCTAACCCATCCCAATGTAGAGCAAACCCTTTATGCATCTTTTGATTCCAAAGAGGCATCATATCAGAGTTGCCAATAGTGTTATCTTTGGGCAACTTTAAAGTATTGAATTTAACTGGATTAAAAGGGTCAATTCGACCAGGGCCCCAATTAGGACGGGAATCTGTCCAACTATAGTCTTCTTTTTGTTGCAGCAGCGCTTTCTTAGTTTGAGGAATTAGCACATAGCGATAAAGTAGGTTTTCCAACCAGGAAAGCCGATAACTATATTTGATTTCATCAAGGATATAATCTGCTGTAAATCTGGGATCACCAGCACTTGCACTCAAAAATCGTAAATAGCCTTGTGAATCAAACTTATTCGCAGGGGCTGCGGCCACAATTGTCGGTTTATCTTTCTCTGTTTTTCTATAGGTGGCGGTATGGCAAACAGCGCAAGTTATACCGACGCGAGGAAAGCCAATGGTTTTTTTCGTAAACCCAACTGGCATTTCTTTACCCTCTTCCCATGTTATTCCCAAGGAAGTGTAACCACCTGGGCGTGGTAACTTATCAGGGAATATTCGTGGTAGTACCATCCAAATCCAATAGGGAACGCCTTGTGCTTCTTCTGTGCCAATAGAACCATATTTAAAATGTTCTTCAGGCGACTCATAATATGTGGGAACCTCTCGAAAAAGGTTGTACCATCCCACATACCCAACTACACCAACTAAAAGGATCACAACTAAAACAATGCTTGTGATTACCCTACCTATTTTATCTTTGAGTATTGTCATGGCACTCTCTTGCTCCTTTGCAGAAGAATCTGTTTGTAGTGCAGGCAATATACCCACACTATACTAGGGATAAAATTAGGAGAATTGCTTCACTGGAGTTGCAGTAATTGCATTTTGGTCACGCATTGCTAGTGTTAGAAGAATTACTTCTGCTAATCCAAAAAACAGGTCTACAAAGGCAATGGATAAAAATCCTTTATCTTGACCAAAGAAAAGCACTGCACAAATAAAAAATGTTGATCCAAAAGCTCTTGAAGGAAATATTGATATCCATGCTGTTGCCTGATATCGGTACGGGTCAATTGCTCCAGGGATATAAAATGCACTAATAATAAATAACAGCATTCCCGCAGCACGAACCCAGATAATGGGCACAGGTATATGCATGTGAAGAAACGTCAGCATTAACTCTGGAAAAAAGCAAGAGGGAATAACAAAAAACATATTAACGATAATGCCGAGCCAAGTAACGCGACTAAACCATCTAGCGTAAGTATTCATTTTTTCTCCTTTTAAAGTTTCTTCATGTACTCAACTAGTGCATCTTTATCTTCTGTAGCAAGATCAGTGCCGTATAGGTGGCCACTGTTACTATTTCCAGCTTTTGTTGTATCAAACTTAAAGTATTTCTTACCGTTTTCTTCATCTACATCAGATACAAAGCCAACTTTTGCTCTGTCGATCACGTCGTAGCCACGATAGAATTCTTTTGGTCTGTTCTCTGGTTTTTCTAGCAAATCCCGTAGGGTGGGGACTGAACCATTGTGCAAATAAGGGCCACGTAACCAAACACCATCAAGAGGCATATTTGCATATCCATTCGTCTTGCGGAAATTCTTAAACCGCCACGGATAACCTGCATACAAAGTATTTTGGTTAGACATCGTTTCGTAGGTATATGAGTCGAGACGATGGGGGTCTGTACCAATTTCTTGAATTGGTACAACTTTGCCTGTATACGCACCACCAAAAGCGTGACAGCTAGCGCAATTACTTTCAAAAAGTGGTTTGCCTGTGGCTGCTAAAGTTTCGTTAACTTCGTAGGGATATTTTGGTGGTGGTAGTTCCCACAGCCAATCAGCAACTCGCTGAATTCGAGGTAAATCAATTGTTGTAGGTGTGACTCCAGCGCCTAAAGCTGCACTCTTATTACGTTCATCAACGGAACTATTGTTACCATCCCAATGTAATTGCAATCCCTCGCGGGGTTTTTGGTTCCAAACTGAGGGGAAATCAGAAGTACCAATCAGTTCATCCTGACGCAATTTATCCATTGGAAAATGGAATTGAATTGCTTTATAAGGATTAAAAGTATCTACTCTTCCTGGGCCCCAATCTGGCTGTTCTTCAACAAACTTAAGTCGATATGCCTGATTAATTAGCGCATCTCTAGTTTGGGGAATTGCAATGAAGCGATAAAGTAATTTTTCAACAGGATTCAGACCGCCACTGATTTTTTCAATTTCTGGCAACATCCGGTTAGCAGTAAAGCGCTCATCCAGACCAACTGCTGACAAGAATTTGATATATCCCTGCAAATTAAGCACATTAGCAGGCATCGTAGTGATGACTTGATGTTCGCTATTAGGGGTATCTCGCAGCGTCCCTGTATGACATACAGCACAATTCAACCCAACTCGATTAATAAAAACTCTTCGTTGCGAAAAACCTATAGGTAAATCTTTGTCAGGTTCTTTTAGAAATCCCAGAGAATTATAACCTTTTCCAGGTAATTTATCTGGAAATAATTCTGGTAAAACTTTCCAAATCCAGTAAGGGATGCCATTGATGGGTTCGCTGCCGATTGAACCATATTTAAAGTGGTTTTCAATGTCAGCATAATCTACTGGGGAGTTGGACAAAACAGGCCACAATAAAAAGACTGCTACTGCTACAACACCCACAATCACAACCCAAATCCGCTTGAATATGCCCTTTATTCCCTTGTGTGGGGTAGAAAGTAGGGTAGGGTTAGTTTGTTCAGTCATGAAACACTCCCTATATTGTCGAGATTATTTGTAAGCGAAATTGTCAATGTGATATGCATCACTTTTTTATTTAGATGAATTTGCAAACTGGTTTGCATGAAAGACTGACATTACTTCTTCCATCATCTCTTCATAGCTATTAAAGCGATCCTGCTCGTAACAACCTAAGGGATTTTCAATTACATTCAGGAGGCATTTATTACAATAAGTACAGGGTTTATCTGCCAGGTCTTTACCTGCTTGAAAAGATTCAACTAGGTCATTGTTGGCAATTAGGGTACGAGCCATTGTCACGCCATCGCAATACTTATCATTAATTGCCTGACGAATATATGAAGCCTGCTGCAAACCACCTGTACATAATACGGGAATATTAACGTGCTTTTTAATTTCTCTGGAATCTAGTAAGTTTCTGCCTTGGTTCTCTATTAGTAACTGCTTGATTTTGGGGTCTTTTACATCATCACCACTAAATGCCTGAGGAGGCAATTGCTTTTTCACACGGTTCCATAAAAGATTGAAAATTGGATGTAAAAATGATTTGCGGAATAAAATGTAGTTGCGTGTGGTTTCAACACCACTCGACAACATCGCGTCATAGGTTTTAGTAATGACATCAAAATTAAAATCACCAATGGGATTGAGTGGGTGAGGAAATAAGCTTCCAGTTGACACATGCACGGCATCAGCCCCAGCTTCTTCTCCCCATTTACAAACTTGAATGGAATCTTTTATGGTATTACCTGGTTTTTCCCAAAAGGTGACGGCGTTGTTATAGTCAACGGCACTAATTTTGAATTGCAGATGAAAGTCGTTGCCTACTTCTTTACGGATTGCTTTAATTACATCTAGCAAAAACCGCGCTCGATTCTCTAATGAACCACCATATTCATCTTGACGGTCGTTGATTCCAGAACTGAGAAATTGGTTAAAAAGATATCCATTAGCACTGTGCAATTCTACTCCGTCTAAACCCGCTTCACGGGCACGTCTAGCACCATCGGCAAAGTATTGGATTGTTTCTTTTATTTCTGCTAGTGTCATCGCTTGACACAAAAAGCCGTGGAATGGCTCAGTTTTGCTGGTGGAACTTAACGCTTTTTTTCCTAAGTTTTCTATACCACCAATGTCCTGCTGTCGTCCAGAATGACTTAATTGTAAGATAAATTTACAATCATATTCGTGGACTTTTTCTCCTACTTTTCGCCAGAAAGGAATGCGCTCATCACAGTTAATTGTGGCGTAATTGGGCATAATTCGTCCCCGAATGGCGACTGGGACAAAGGAACTAATAATAGCCCCTACACCACCACGAGCAAACTTTTCTTCCCAGTTGATTCGGGCTTGAGTACCTGAACCATCATAGTTATCCCACCTTCCAGAAATACTAGAGCGAAAGATCCGATTTTTAACTGTGAGATTACGGAATCTCAATGGCTCAAAGATAATATGGTTTTCCATCCGTTCCTCTTTTTTGTGCTGTTTCGGCAATAAAATTAGCTGTCAGAATTGTTTGTAGCACTAATAGCCTCGCCAGAGAACTGTTATTTCCAACGTCTCTAGGAAGGTAATTGTTTATATCTACAAATCCACGGTGCAGGTTTTCGGATGCAATGCCTACGGCAGGCTGCCCCAACGCTAAGTATTAAGTTTTTGTTACTTAGATTTACCTACGAAGTTTCAAAATGGATATTTATCCTTATGGTTTTTACAGTTATATAAAGTCTTTTGCAGTTTGTAAACCTATAGCATCAACCAAAAAATTTAAAAAAAAAGCGAAAACTTTCGTCTTTAATATTTCTCTTAAAAGGTTAAGGCAACCTTAAAAGTAGCTTCTAACAATTTGTTACAAACTTAACCAAGTACGTAGGGAGTGGATATAACCATAACAAATTGGTTATTGAACACCATTGTAAATTTACAATTTTTTAAATTTTTGATTTATAAATGTATAAAAGTTTATTGATGACGTTTTGCAAGCTTGTGTAGTAAGTTCATATATAACGAACCTCAGTAGGGTACATTTTAAATCATCAAAATATCCCAAGACTAAATCCGGAAAATGGGAAATAAATGATGAAGCATTAGTGTAACTCTGCAAAGGTAAGGTGCAGTGGAGAAGGTTTAGCTGTTACAACCAAAGATTTTTTATGAAAAAGACAAGTCTAATTTTTAAGGGCTGTCTGTTCCTCCTGTTCGTGACTATGTTTATAGTCTGCGGCTTCTATGGAACGCCTACAGTTCTAGCCGATGAGTATAGTGAGACACCTGCACCCACAAGTACTGAATATTCAAATACTGATGTATCTGAATACCCTGATAACTGTGATGGTCTCGGTTATCTCCCAGACTACACCAAGGAGAATTTGACAGATGCCGAGAAACGGGGTCGTTGCACCTGGTACTTATGGACTGGCGGTAACGCCAAGTACTATCGTGATTTAGCGAAGCGAACACATGGCGGTGCTGATCTGCTAAAGCTGATTAACTCAAAGAAGCATGACGAGCGATTTAAACTCTATGGCGCAATTAACGATCCTGGATGTGAAAAAGCGACAGCACCAGATGAATACGGATTGCTGCTAGATAAATGTAAAGATCCACTTTCAACTGGCGTTATTGGGTTGCGTAAGTTCCCCAACCCCAACTTCGACCGGGCAAAATGGAACCCCGTTGAATATGCGAAAAACTCACAAGTTGAGCCTCCCTACGTGATTGGGCAGTCCTGTGCTATCTGTCACGTAGCATTAGATCCCCTCAATCCACCCAAAGACAAGGAACACCCGAAATGGGAAAACCTTGTAGCAGCGTTGGGTAATCAGTATATCAAGGAAAACAAATTCTTTGATACTAGCGTCGCGGACAATAGTTTTATTAAACAAGTACTTAACTCTCAGAAACCGGGGACTTCTGATACTTCTCGGATTGCGACCGATCATATTAACAATCCGAATGCGATCAATGCCATTTTTAATTTAGGCGATCGCCCCAAATATCCAGAGGTGATGAAAGATGGTTCAACTCAGGATGTTAATCATATTCTCAAGGATGGCGCGGACTCTACAGGAGTGGCAAATGCCTCACTACGCGTCTACGTCAACATTGGAATGTGCGGCGATTATTGGACAAGTCTCCATGAGCCTTTATTAGGCAGAACTCCCCAAAAACCTTTTGATATCGAAAAGGCGAGGAAGGAGTGCAAAGACTGGAGAGAGACAGAAGCACGCATGGCTGATGCCGAAACATTCTTGAAAGGCATCAAACCGATGCACCTGAAAGATGCACCGGGTGGTGAAGAGTTCTTGACCAAAGACGAGGAAGTTCTCAAACGTGGCAAGCTTGTTTTTGCCAGCACTTGTGCTGGTTGCCATTCCAGCAAAAAGCCACCTGCTGAAATTGCTGCTGACACCGAACAGGCTCAGAAATGGTATGAAGAGTCTGTACTCAGTAGTAATTTTTTAGACCACAACTTCTTGTCTGATGACCAGCGTTATCCAGTTACACTAATTGGTACTAATGCGGCGCGATCGCTGGGGACAAATGCCACTAAGGGGCATATTTGGGATCAGTTCTCCTCTAAGACTTACAAAGAACTGCCGTCACCAGGAACATTGACTCTGTACAACCCCTTTGATGAGAAAAAACCCATCGAATTTAAGATACCAGACGGCGGTTTGGGATATTACCGCACACCTTCGCTAGTGAGTATTTGGGCAACAGCACCACTTCTGCACAACAACACTCTAGGACTATACAACGAAGATCCTTCAGTGAAAGGACGCCAAGAAGCCTATACGGATGCTATGGAAAAGCTGCTATGGCCTGAAAAGCGTGAGGGAATTATCAGCAGAACAGATCGAGATACCAAATTAGAGCTTCCCCCAGGAGATCCGAATCCTAGATTTAGGCTTCCTGTTCCTAAAGGTACGCCTGTGAATTTGCTGGCAAGCATAAATATTAGAGAGGCGATTACATCTCTCAATCTCGGCAACCTTTTTCAGGACTTGAAACCAGGGGGTGGAATCAAGGGTAAGTTGGCACGCGTGCTTTTAAGAGCTAATAAGTCTCCTGACTTCGTTGAGGATGAGGGTCATTATTTTGGCTCAAATCTACCGGATGAAGACAAAAAAGCCCTAATTGAGTTTGTGAAAACTTTCTAAGACCAATATGCTTGGGTTCATGATACTTGGGCTTGGAAGATCCCCCCAACCCCAATACCGTTCGGTTAAGAAATTTCTTGGTTGAGGCAGGCAGGGGGAGAAAAGAATTATATCATGTCCACTTGATTGCTTATTAAACCCGAAGAACCCCAAAGAGCCAAACCTACGCTTTGTCTCCCCTCCCGAAGAGCTCTTAGGGGTTGGGGGTGGGGTGTAATGACTGTGGTTAGTATAACTAATTATCCGGACATGATATTACTCAACAATAACCCTCTTTCCTCAAGAGCCTCCCCTGCTTCCCCTGCTTCCCCTGCCTCCCCTGCCTCCCCCTGCCCCCTGCCTCTTCGTTGAATCTGGGAACGAGCCAATATGTTGCATACGTATCTCTACCCGAACGTGGACAAAAAGTCTTAGGAACAAAAGCGGCAGTTCGCTTGGAAATTTCTCGATGGCAATATAATTTGATGAGCAAAACCTTACCTGGTCAAGGATTTTCGATTTTACTGTAGCGAGGGTGATTAAAGAACGTTAAGTTACTAATGACTAATAACTAATGATTCATTTTTATTTCAAGCAGTTAAGAGAGGAAAATTTATGCAGAGTAATCGCAGACAAACGGCTCTTATTACTGGTGCCTCTGGCGGCATCGGTTATGAATTCGTTAAGTTATTTGCTCAGGATGGTTACAATCTTGTGTTAGTAGCTAGAAGCGTAGAAAAACTGAATAAAATCGCCGATGAATTTAAAAATAAATTTGGCATTGATGTTAAAGTTATTTCCAAGGATTTATCTAACCCATCAGCCCCAGAAGAGATTTTTATTGAGCTAGAACAAGCATCTATCAAAGTTGATGTGCTAGTAAACAATGCTGGGTTTGCTACCTACGGATTATTTAACGAAATTGACCTGAATGCTGAACTGCAATTGCTACAGGTTAATATTTTATGTCTCACACATTTAACCAAGTTATTCCTCAAGGGTATGGTTAAGCGGGGGTCTGGAAAAATATTAAACGTGGCCTCCACTGCTGCTTTTCAACCAGGGCCTCTGATGGCAGTATACTACGCTAGTAAAGCTTATGTATTGTCGTTCTCAGAAGCGATCGCTAATGAGTTAGAAGGTACAGGTGTCTCTGTGACGGCGCTTTGTCCAGGCCCAACAGAATCTGGTTTTCAACAAAGAGCCGCGATGGAAGACTCAAAGCTGGTAAGCGGTCAAAAAATTATGACTGCGGAAACAGTAGCCCAAATCGGCTATCGTGGTCTATTGGAAAACAAAACTGTTGTTGTCCCTGGAATTAAAAATAAGCTCCTCGCTGAATCTGTAAGATTTACTCCCAGAAAGCTAGTGACTAAACTAGTCAGAAACATGCAGGAAAGCAAATAAGTTGTAACATAGCAATCCTAAATAAAACGCGCAGAAACAAGATCCCCAACAACTTTTACGAAGTCGGGGATCTGGGGGTTGCAATTCTCACGAGTCTTTAATTACGAATTACGAATTACGAATTACGAATGATCTTAATCCCCCTGCGGATGCTCATCCCACAAGGTTGTCAGTTCCCGTAAACTTTGATGATTGCCATTACCCAAAATCAGATGATCTAGTACCGGAATGCCCAAAAGCTGTGCCCCTGTTAACAACTGACGCGTCAATTCTATATCTTCCTGACTGGGTTCAAGGTTGCCAGAAGGATGGTTGTGGGCAACTATTACCCGCGTTGCACCTTGACGAATAACTTCCCGAAAAATATCACGGGGAGAGGCTAGGGTTTCGGTTGCTGTGCCAATGGTAATTACTTGCGTACCTAATAAGCGATTCTTAACATCTAATAGCACCACTGCAAAACGTTCTTGTATCTGCCACATCAAATCTTGACTGAGGGTAGCAGCCGCAGCAAGTGGGCTATCAATTAATGTGCCGTCATTAGGACGAGATTGAAAGGCGCGTTTACCCAATTCAATTGCTGCTAAAATACTTGTCGCCTTCGCCGGGCCAACACCAGAAATTTGCATCAACTCAGCAGGGCTAACTTCTCGCAGAACTGCCAAAGGATCGCGTTGGTGTTTGCCTAATTCGCTCAAGATATATTGTCCCAAACCCACAGCAGACAGTTTTCCTGGCCCTTGACCGGTGCCTAGAAGAATTGCGATTAATTCGGCTGTGGCTAAAATTTTGGCACCATGCGTCATTAATCGCTCACGCGGACGCTCATTTGTAGGTAGGTCGGCAATTCTGAGGCAATAGGTCATAAAAAACTCAGAGAATAGCATCAAAGATAGAACTATCCTTAGTTATCCCTTGTTTGCTCTCAAAATCATCTTTATTTGAGAAAATCTTTAATTTTAGGAAATTTTATCTATTTCTGTACATCTTGCTCTCAATAGATTAATGGTTAATAGTTATACCTCAGTTCTTCCACGAGTGGCAGCAGCAAGCTCAAGAGATTCGCAAAATGAACCAGGTACGGTTTAATCCACAGGGTTTGCGTGATAGATTGCTTGCTCACAAAGCAGAGCAATCTGTATGTTAAAATTACTTGCTGATGAAAACTTTGATAATACCATCTTCCCAAATACTTGCCACAAGATTCGGCTAACATTGGATTTAGTTTATTAATCGAAGATACTTGAGATAGAAAATGAGATGAAAGTATTTATCAGCCACAGCTCCACTGATACAAAGTTAGCTAGGCGAATTGCTGATGCTCTCCGAAATGCAAGTTTCCAAGTTTGGAACGATACTCAAATCTTTCCGGGCGATAACTGGGCAGAACTTATTGCTAATCAGCTTCGAGAGTCTGATGCAATGGTTGTTTTACTCACGCCTAACTCGGTTGATTCTCCCTACATAAATGCCGAAGTAGGCTATGCTATAGGCGAACAGGGCTATAAAGGCCGGGTAATTCCTGTCCTTGCTGCTCCTTCTGAAGAACTTTCTCAATTAGAACTGAAAATTCCCTGGATTCTGAAGAAATTTGGGATGATTCACATATCAAATCTTGAGGACGATGAGGAAGGTTTGAGAAATATTACCCAAGCTCTCAAAAAAGCTGCTGCTTAACAGGAGTGGACTCAAAAGACAGTCTGTCAAACATTTTTAATTGTGTTCAGAAGATAGATAAGGCGATCGCTTAAGATAAATTACACATTAAATCCTTAAAGGAGATTGTCGATGCAACTTCTCGAATGTCCTTCTGTTGCAGTCATTGGCGGAGAAAATGCGGTTTACGTTTCTCAATTCCCAAAAATGATCCCAAATGAAGTTTTTCTTTCTCATTCAAGCCGAGATGAAGAATTTGTTTCTAAATTGGCAGAGGTTCTGTGTCATCATGGCATTCCAGTTTGGTACAGCAAAACGAACATCTTAGGCGCACAGCAATGGCATGATGAGATTGGAAATGCACTAAAAAGATGTGATTGGTTCCTTGTAGTACTGTCTCCAAACTCAGTAGATTCAATGTGGGTTAAGCGGGAGTTAATATTCGCCCTCCAACAGAATCGTTTTGAAAATAAGATCGTTCCAATTATCTATCAGCATTGCGATTATGAGCAGCTTTCTTGGGTGTTATCGAGCTTTCAAATGATCAATTTTCAAGACGCTTTTGATGATGGTTGTCGTGATATTTTACGTCTATGGGGCATAGGCTACCAGATACTTTAGTAATCGCCTGGTTACAGAATCAGTGCAGAAGAGTCAAGCATCCCGCTAAACTATGAAATTCCTAGTGCTGCCGCTCTGAAAAATTTACCCTACTCCCGGCTCCCTATCCCAGTTATTGATAGATTTGCGTTGCTTTGAGCATGTGGTAGGTAATTATTAACTGAGTCAAAGCGAGTGGATAACTTTGCAGTGTTTCCCCAGTTGTACCAGCAATTTTACCCAGTTCTGGGTTACTTTCGCGATCGCAAATACTTCGTAAATGGGGCATATCAGAACAAATAATATGCTCTAGCTTATTCACCTGGTCTAAGGTTGCATGACCATCAACTTCTAAGACATCCACAGGCTTACTCATATCCCTGTCTAGCCCCAAGCGGATTGCTGAGTCAGAATTACCATAGCCAGAGTTGACAATTTGGGTAAAATCTGGGTGGGGAATTGTCGGACGTAGTACCAAACGCACATTTAAATGTCCATTGGTTTCATCATCTTCCCCAGTGGGTGGATAGAAACTAATGACTATATCAGACCATTGTCGCTGCGGACGAATAAATTGTGCTGAATCTGGTTCACGCTTTTCTAATTCTGCTAATACCTGTTCATCTGTGTAGCCCCGCTTTTGGGTATCCCGCTTAACTTTCCACTTAGTGCGTAGTGTTTCCGGGGGTGCAAGGTAAACTTTAACATCGTAAGAGTCACGGGCAGCACGGGTAGAATAACCGAGTAATCCCTCAATAATCACGAATTTATTGGGCTTGATATACTGCGGTGGCTCGAATGTACCGGTTTTATGGCTGTAAACTGGTTTAAGAATCGGTTGTCCTGTGCGTAGCAACGACAGGTGTTGCTGCATTATATCTAAGTGGTTGCAGTCCGGGTGGAGAGCGGTGATCCCAATATCTGCACGTTCTTTGCGATCGTAACGGTGATAATCATCTGTGCAAATGAGCGTAACATTTTCTGGGCCGAGTACCTGAGCGATTCCTCGCGTTAGTGTTGTTTTCCCAGCAGCGCTGTCGCCTACAATACCAAGAATTATTGGACGGCTCATCATACCTCCCAGAATAAAAAAAAGTTTAGTAATAAAATTTTCCTACAATAGTTTTTATTCTAGAAGGGTTTAGGCAAGTAACTCAAAGGATGGGCTTGGTATGCAATATCTCTACATATATAGAATGTCTGTGTGCTGGTTTATTGCATAACAATTACAAACCACATCGCTTTTATAAAACCCACGTTTGTAAATGTGGCTGCATTCTAGACTGTGATCATAATGCCGCGATAAAGTGCGGGGCTTGTACCCAATTTTTTGGTCTTTAAAACCTCACCCTGTCCTGACGGACATCCCTCTCCTTCTATGCGTTACCCATATCTTTCTTTACAATCTTGAAACCCATGTTATATAACCGTCTTAGACACTGAGAGGAATGGCATAGGTGACAAATTTGCTTTTAATCTTCTCGTTAAAACTGCATTTTGATTGAGAATGAACAACGAAGGAATCATATCATGTCCGCTTGATTGCTTATTAAACCCGAAGAACCCCACCCCGACAATCGTCGCTTTGTCTCCCCTCCTGCTTGCGGGGAGGGGCTGGGGGTGGGGTGTAATGGCTGTGGTTAGCATAACTATTTATGCGGACATGATATCAGGGTTATAAAGGTCTTCGAGAAACAAACATGTCACCTTGACAGCACTACTATTAGACCTCTACCAAAACGGCTTCTCGCAGCTTGGCAATCACATCACTTAAATTACCCGTGTTCAGGCGGTAACTCAAAGGATGGGCAATTAACCGCGCCGTGCTTTCATAGAGAGTAGCAATTTCAATCAAACCATTTTCGCGCAAAGTCCGCCCTGTAGAAACCAAATCCACGATCGCTTCTGACATTCCAGTAATTGGGCCTAGTTCTACTGAACCATACAACGGCACTATTTCCACAGGTAAATCTAGACTGTGGAAATATTCACGAGCGCAATTGACATACTTGGAAGCAACTCTACCATGCGGTGGTAAATCTAAAGGCGATCGGTAAGAACTGGATGCTTTTACCGCCACGGACATCCGACAATGCCCAAACTGCAAATCCACCAAGTGGGCAACTTGCGGCTGCTTCTCCCGCAGCACATCGTAACCAACAACACCCAGTTGTGCCTGACCATATTCCACATAAACCGGCACATCCTGCGCCCGCACCAACAAAGCTTTCGCAAGTCCCTTAGTATCAGGAATTTGAAGTTGGCGAGTTCCTGAATCTAAAAAAGCACTAAAATCTAATCCCACAGATTGTAGCAGGCGGATGCTATTTTTAAGGAGTTCCCCTTTTGGCAATGCAACAGTCAGCATTCTTTTTTTAGTATCCTTGGCGTTCTGGCAGTTGAATAATATTGAGAATATCTCTATATGCTTACCACAAGCAGCATGAGAATTTTATTAGTTGATGATGAAGTTGAACTAACTGAACCCTTGAGTCGCTTATTAACTCGTGAGGGTTACATTGTGGATGCCGCTTACGATGGCACAAGTGGCAATGAACATGCACAAACAGGCAGTTATGACCTACTAATTTTAGATTGGATGCTCCCAGGAAAAACGGGGTTAGAAATTTGTCAGCAATTGCGACGCCAAGGTAAAACCACTCCCGTGCTGTTTCTCACAGCTAAGGATACTCTAGATGACCGAGTACAGGGTTTAGATGCTGGTGCAGACGACTATTTGGTTAAACCTTTTGAACTGCGGGAGTTACTAGCGAGAGTCCGGGCTTTATTGCGTCGTTCCGGTTCCCAAACCTATGAAACCACCACTGGACGTTTAACCGTCGCTGATTTAGAACTTGATTGTGAAAATCAAGTAGCCTATCGCCAAGGACGAATAATTGAGCTATCGCAAAAAGAAAGCCAGTTGCTGCAATATTTTATGGAACACACTGGACAACTAATGACTCATGCCCAGATTATGCAAAATTTGTGGCAAGAGGAAGAACAACCCAGTAGTAATGTGATTGCGGCATTAATTCGTTTGCTGCGCCGTAAGATTGAGGTAGGTAGAGAAACTACCCTGATTCACACAGTCTACGGCAAAGGCTATCGTTTCGGTGCTTCCTCAGTAGAGTCAGTTTAGCTGCCTGTTTTTAACTCATAGGACTTACGCAAAAAACCTCTCAAACTCTTATCCCTCCGTGTCGCGCCAGTTGCTTCTCCCAAGGGGAGACGCTGCGCGAACAAGTCTCTTAACCGCAAGGGCGCACTGGCTTCTCTGCGTCCTCTGTGGTTCTATTTTCCGTTGCTTAACATACTTTAGGTTTACTAAACCCAGGAAAAATCTTGGAATCTTCCACAGGGGTTGACGGAAGACGAGGGTGGATTTTTTGGCTATGTTTGCCGCTAAAGTCGCAATGTCGCAGGCAGATTTGCCAAAACCCACTACAACTACGCGCTTACCCTCAATGATTGAAGCATGATTAAACTCAGTAGAATGGAGTACTCGTCCTCCAGATGCTGCGATCGCTTCCAGCACATCCCAAGCATCCCCGGATGATGATGTATCCTTTAACTCTTGAATTGTAATTACATAACGCGTGTTAGGTGCTAAATCTAAAGGGACATCTGGACGCAAAACACCCCCGTCAAATATAACTGTTACTCTCTTGTTCATAAAAAACCTCTGAAACTTGTGCAGCGATTATAAAAGCACAAAATCCTCTCTGCGCTTTTGTACCTCTGGGTGAGACAATCTCTCAGGTAAAATATATGCAGGCATGACCGAAAACTGATGACTACAGGTTTTTAACAACATCAAAAACTATCATTTAATAATGTTTCTACATCATTAGGAAAAGGACAATCGTCAGGAAATTTTATTTCATATTCTTTACTCATGTTTTTATGTGCATTTTTATAACATTCATCACATATAGTTAATAAATAATTACGTAGACTAGGGGAATCTCGAAGAATACGACTTAATTCCTGTTGTGTGCGGCTAATTGTTGCTTCCCAACCGCCATAACATTCTGGTAAATTTACATAATTCCGTTTTAAAGCGTGTTCAAATAAAGTTGTCAAACGACTTTCTAATTCTCGTCTATCTCTCCTCCCCAATCCTTCTATCTCCTCAATTAAGTTTTCCCAGTCTACATTGCTATAATCTTGGGATTTTAAACTATTGACAGTCTGCTCAATCCATAATGCAAAGTCTGTTACATAGAGAGTTTTTACTGGTGATTGAGTCATAAAAAACTTTAGATTGCTTTAGCAATAGTTTAACCCAAGGGTTTAACAAAATATAATTGAAGAATTGGCAGAAAGCTGTGAGCCAGCGCGGTCTTCTCCCTACAGCCCTTCTCAAGACAGGAGACGCTGTGTTTCGACTCCGCTCAACATAAATTCGCGTTCGGGCATCCTACGGCAGGTGCAAGCTTCTCACGAATGGGATTCGGGGAGACGCCAAAGGCGATAGCGGAGTATTAGCGATTGATGTCAACTTAATGTGAAAGCTATGTCCTGCAAGGAACTGAAGTTCCTTGCTAATAGCGAAAGTCTTCTGTTGATGACTAAATAGGGCTTGCTGAATAAGTCTCTCAAGCAAATGTAGAAACCACACAGCTTACAAAATAGTTGTTTCATCGCTCAGTTTCCAAATTTACCCAGCGATCGCTAACGATTGTGCAAGGGTTTTGAGACTCTAGATGTTATAACAAAAGCACTTGTTTGTTGGAAAAAGGCTTAAAACCCTTATCTGGTCTATATTACAATTCTATTCAGCAAGCCCTAAATATATATCCAAAAATCTTTAGTCTACTTGAGTAGACTTTAGCTAAAAGCCAAAGAACTTTAGTTCTAGGCGGGTGAGTCATGACCAAATAATTATTAATTCATAATTCATAATTCATAATTTCAGCTTACTTGCCCCATGCAGTATCAATGGAGACACAAAAATGCTTAATCATTTTTCAAGCCCCCGCATTAATGCGTGGGGTAATAATTATGAATTAATTTGACACCAATGGGCATTAGCGTACCCCTACGGGGATCTTGCTACGCGCAGCGTCTCGTACAGAGGTACTAGCGTCTGGGGGTTTCCCTCATGAGCGACTGGCGAACTCCGAAGGAGTCATATCTTGCCTGTATTGCTAGAAACGAGAATGGCTGTATTTTGCCCTTCATTGATAAGTTTTGCTTAAGCTGTGGTAACAACATAAGCGTTTGCCACAAATAGATAAGCATTTGTAACCAAACACTTAGCGTTGGTAACAAACGCATAAGCATTCGTAACCAAAAAGTTAGCGTTGGTAACGAACGCATAAGCATTCGTAATCAAAAAGTTAGCGTTGGTAACGAACGCTAAGTGTTTCGTTACTAACGGATAAGCATTCATAACAAAACAAGTTGTGTTGGTAACTGCAACTCCACATACGTGTCAATAATTTACAGCATTTTTCAGGTATTTAGACCACAGATGAGACGGCGAGTAGGGAGTGGGGAGTAGGGAGTGGTGTAGTTCAATTACTTGAAAGGCGCTGTAAGCTATGTCTAACTTAAGTTGATACCAATGGCAAGTCCATACCTTTAGACTTTTCCACATACACTAAAAAGTCAGATACTTCTAGGAGTGGCACTATACCAGATTCCCATCTGAATTATTAATTAACAAGCTTTGAAAATACTTTAAAAGTGGGTGACCTGAGATTCGAACTCAGAACCAATAGATTAAGAGTCACCACTTCCTCACAATTGCAATGCTTTAACCCAGCAAACTAGCTGCTGGTTAATTCAAAGTTAAAAATTATGAATTTATAATTGTGGAGGCAGGGGGCGATCGCTTTTACTTATCGCCAAGTCGAAAGCTCTTTGGTGATGCTCGGCGTTGATCCAAGTATGGTAGAGATTACTGTGAACTAACAGCCCATGCCCCATCTGCTGCGCTGCTAAAGAGATATCAACCCCGTAGTCAAGAGTTCTGATTGCCCAGCAATGGCGCAGATCATAAACTTTGAATGACAACCCTTCGTTACGTCTAAACCGTTGGCTAACTGTTCCGCCGATGGACGAGTTATTGCGATCGCAGTTAATATCGGGAATTTTCACATTTTGCAAGGAGAACTGGTCAAACCATTCCGGGTGATAAGGCCATATTCTTCTGTAGCCAGTCTTGCCCTGAAGTACAGATAAAATTTTGTTGCCAGCCATTAAGTCTTTGAGATCGAGAAAGAACACCTCATGATTTCTCAAGCCATAAGTAGCTAACATCCCAAAGACCCATTGCCATTTAGGATCTTTAATTTCGCTATACCACTCGACAATCAAGTTATCCGTAGGTAAATCTCTAGGTTTTCTGCTTTTTGGGCTGTAGCTACCTGAGTATTTCCGAGGGTCAAAGTTTATCCCCGCAAATCTAGCCAGTACTCCCAAGGTTGAACAAAATCGTTTTCTTGTTCTTGTATCTGGCTTAGTTTCTAAAATTGCAGTTTTTAAAATTTCAACAGTTAGGGGACTATCGAAATCTAAGGTTTTAAATACTGTTGCATATTCAACCCTCCATGTTGATTCAGATTTAAAATTTTTGGCACGGCGTTGGAAGTAGTCTTTCTCGAACTCCTCAATAATTTGACCAATTGCTCTGCCTTCTAATTCCATGTAATTAGACCAATCAAATGTTTTGGTGTCTAGTCGAAGCCTTAAAACTTTGGCTGATTCTTCAGCAAGCTTTACACCGGACAAAGTAGCTACAGCAATATTTATTCTTTGTTGATGCCAATCGTTTTTTATCGCTCGTGGCTTTGGGGGAAGCGTTGCCCGCAAGTAAAGTCTGCTGCCAATCTGCTCAATGTTTATGCCGTAATTACGGAGTCTTCCATTAGCCTCCTTAATTCGGTGTTCAATATTTTTCATGAAAAATACTTTTATTTCCATTAAAAATTCATCCCAAAATGAAGCAGATTTTTATATGCTTTTTCTTGGGATAAAATTACTTAATTCAAATCAAAATCTTGCAATGATGGCTACTGTGTCAAGCACCCATCATCGTTTGACAATTAGGTTAGTCAATTGCGATCGCTTCCAGCGGGCGGTTACGCCATCGCAAAAAAAACACAGGCTTAAAATCCGTCAGGAATATCACCGCGTGTCCCAGGATCAAAAGGGATGTTGTCTGGATCTGCCTCCTCAACGAATTCGGCGGTAACTGACTGTGATTCAGGTTTAGCAGCGTTTAGTAACCTCTGAAATTGAGGCATTGAAGGCGCTTCTGGCTTGATGCCTTGCGCTCTTAAAAATTCTGCTGTTGCTTCCCACTCGCTACGAAGCTTGTTCATCCTCTCCTCAAGTTCGCGGTTCTCAAATCGTAATTTCCGATTTTGGTTGTAGAGTTCTTCGGATTTGGGCCCAACTGCTGTTATGGCTTGTTGTCTCAAATCATCTACCACTGACTGAACTGTTTCGCCCTCTTCTAGTTCAACCGTAAATCCGACTCGCTCGTTACTGTAATCGCCGATGGAGATTAAGAAGTGAGCATGGACTAATTTGACTTTCATAGCGTTAAGTTTGTGCTATTTTTTACGTGTTGGAATCAATTTTTTTTAGCAGCGATCGCGTTCCTCCTTTACGCGATCGCACTTTCAATTTGCCCCTTGCATCCATTCCTCAATCAACGCCCTGGCTGAGTAGTAATTTCCAGGTAGACCGGGAACGTTTTTGGCGCACCAATCAACGGAACGTCCAGCATTGAGGGCGGATTTTACTGCCTGTTTGGGGTCAGAAATAGCGCCCGATTCCGGCGCGGTTTCGGGCTGAAACCCTTGATTTTGCGTGGTTTTTGGCGGTTTTTGCGACGAGGCTTGTAACTGGCTTTGTAACTGGTCAACAACCGA
Organism: Nostoc favosum CHAB5714; assembly: GCF_020829495.1. Lineage (GTDB taxonomy): Bacteria > Cyanobacteriota > Cyanobacteriia > Cyanobacteriales > Nostocaceae > Nostoc > Nostoc favosum. The sequence continues at coordinate 23,353 of NZ_JAIVFQ010000095.1, forward strand.
GTAGTTACCGTTGATCTGCGCGACTGCAACGGCTTTGCTACCAGGTTGCCAGTTAGATAAGTCAGGAACCTTGGCAGGAAGTCGGTCAATCATGCAGCACCGAAACCCCTGTGAAACCAATTCATTGAGTACCGCAGAGTAATAAAGAAACTCATCACTGTCTTTTCGGTACTGGTTTCTTAGCCCTTTGCAGTAGTCCAGGGCGAAATCACCAAAGCGCACCGTGGTAAAACATTCCTCCAAGTCGCTTTCCCCTTCTAGCCCCCAGGTGGCAACATTTTCGCCTTGGGCTAGGGCAATCAAGCGTATCTTGGCATCTCTGGCCACAATAATAATGTCCTTCATCACCTCCTTAGCAGTAGCAACATTTTTATTGATCAGCTTCCACTCGTCACAGGCGAAGTTGATTTGGTTGTGGTTGATGCCCTCTTCCATCTCTGCATAACGCCGATGCATCAGTGAATGAACATCTTTGAGTTTGGCTTCGCATTCTTGGTAGTTGAACGGGTAGCCATAAATATCCTGATTCTGCCAGTCTGTAGGCTTTTTCTTGGGTGTGATCACGAACTGTTCTCCACCTAGTAAATCCATTAGCCATTCGGTAAAACGGGTTTTACCAACGCCAGTTTTACCAATGACGCGGATGTGTGGGAATTTGTCTGGCTCGTTGCGAAACTGAGAAAAATCAAAGAACTGAATTTCACTTGTAGAAGCAGACGCTGGTACATCTATTGTTTGCGCTTGTAGCTCTTGTCTCATAGTGGCGATCGGAACACCAGCATAGGGCAGATGGTCAACCACAAAGGCGATTTTATCCATTGGTTTATGAGCTAATTTCACACACCAGAGCATAAATTCAAGGATTTTTTCAGCTAACAACAAGCAGAACTGAACCAGAGAAACCACTAGTTTTACTGCTACCCACCCAAAGAACCTTAGCCATGTTCTTGCTCCCGGAATATCAAAGTGGTTCATTTACCATGTTGCACCTCGATTTTGAGGTAGAAAGGGCGATCGTTCTCCTGTTTGCACAGTGCGATCGCAATTATTAGAGCGCCTATGATGCAAATAAGAATGCTTACTTGATTCACTCTTTCCCCCCTAGTAATTTACTGGCTGCATCAAGTACTGTCTGCCGTTGCTCTGGGGTAAGTTTGTCGTTGCCATCACAGGGAATTACTTCCATTTGCGTTCCGGCACGATAAAGGCAGTTGTTTTTTTCAGTAACACTATCTGTGGCGTTAGCTCGGTTGACATAACGCTGGACGTAGGATTTGTTGATGTCTTCTGTCATAATTTTGAATGTGTGGTTTACTTGGTAGCCGCATGACGCCGGCGATCGCGGATCTGTGCGGATGGCGATCGCCTTTAAAAATCCGCCTTGCTTGCAGAAGTTGAATTGAAATTAGTCACAACCCAGACCTGCAATGAGTTGCGGATCGCTGGTTTAATCTCAATCGGTTGCCGCGTATCTAAGCAGATGGCGCGACCGTCATTGAGTTTGACGTGTAAGTTCTTCCCACTTTTGGAGCGGGAAAATAGTTGACCAGCTTCCAGTAACGCCCAAGTAATTGGGGCTTTACCCACTACATAGTCAGCTTGATGGCTGTCATACCCTTCTGAGAGTGGGTCTATAGTTAAGTCTTTCCACTCCTTCTTCTTGCCTCTACGGCTGTTAATGGGGCTTGGTCGTTGCCCGTTAAGTGCTTTATCGCTAATCTGTTGATCGGTCATAGTGCGTTAATAGTCGCTCAATAATGTGGGTTGCTTTTGGTCGTCAATCGGTTGTGCAGCAAGAGTTTCACTAGTTTTTATCACTAGCGTAGCCGCAATATTTTCATCCCATAA
>NZ_JAIVFQ010000096.1:0-1465 GCF_020829495.1 Nostoc favosum CHAB5714
GGATAATTGGCGCGTCGGGTACGGCTAACCTGTTTCTAATTAATCCCAATGGAATTGTATTTGGTCAGAATGCTCAATTAAATGTTGGTGGTTCCTTTGTGGCGAGTACAGCGAATGCACTGCAATTCGGAAATCGAGGATTTTTTAGCGCTACTGCGAAAAATATCCCTTCACCGTTGTTGACTATTAATCCTTCAGCATTGCTGTTTAATCAGATTAATCAAAACGCTGGGATTCAAAATAGCTCAGTTGCATTTGCAGGAAAAGATCCGGCAGGTTTAAACGCATTTGGTTTACGAGTACCAGATGGTAAAAGTTTACTGCTGGTGGGTGGGAATGTCAGCATGGATGGGGGACGATTAAATGCTTTTGGTGGACGAGTTGAGTTAGGAGGGTTAGCCCAAGCTGCTACTGTAGCGCTGGGCGTAGATGGCGATAATCTCAGCTTGAAATTTCCTGATAGTGTTGCACGAGCTTCGGTATCCCTCACCAATCAAGCTGCGATATATGTGGAAGGCGCTGGTGGCGGTAATATTGCAATTAATGCCAAGAATCTAGAAATATTAGGAGGAAGTATTTTAAGCGGTGGTATTGGACAAGGTTTGGGGACACCCGAAACAATTGGGGGAGATATTACGCTTAATGCTACCGGGTCAATCAAAGTGGCTGATGAGAGCCTAGTTCTTAATGATGTGCGTTTGGGGTCACTTGGCAATGGGGGTAATATTACTATTGACTCCGGTTCTTTGTCGTTAGGCGATCGCGCTCAACTTAGTGCCTCAACATCGGGACAAGGTAATGCAGGGAATGTGACAGTGCGGGTACAAGATGCTGTAACTCTAGCAGATAGTGCTGAAATTTCCAGCACGGTGGGATCAGGAGGTGTAGGTAAAGGTGGCAATATCGATATAAATGCTGCAAGCCTCTGGCTAAAAGATGGCGCTCAACTGCTAACCTCTACTGAACAAGAATCTGGAACAGCGCCAGCAGGACGGGGGGATGCGGGGAATGTCAATGTGAATGTTACAGGTATTGTTAATATTGCTGGGGAGAAAAACGGTTCTTCCAGTGGGATTCGCAGCGGAGTGGAAACGGGGACAGTTGGCAATGCAGGTAACATTACTATCGATTCTGGTTCCTTCTCGTTAAGCGATGACGCTCGACTTACTGCCTCAACCAATGGACAAGGGAATGCAGGAAATGTGACAGTGCGGGTACGAGATGCTGTTGACATTGCAGATAGTGATATCTACAGCAGAGTGTGGGGTGTCGGTAACGGAGGTAATATTGACATCAATGCTGCAAGCCTCTGGCTAAAAGATGGCGCTTATCTTGCTACCTCAACTTCAGGACAAGGTAATGCAGGGAATGTGACAGTGCAAGCACAAGATGCTGTAACTCTAGCAGATAGAGCTAAAATTTCCAGCACGGTGTCAGCGGGAGGTGTAGGTAAAGGTGGCAATAT
>NZ_JAIVFQ010000096.1:1561-24625 GCF_020829495.1 Nostoc favosum CHAB5714
AGCCTCTGGCTAAAAGATGGCTCTCAACTGGTAACCTTTACTGAAGAAGCATCTGGAACAGCGCCAGCAGGACGGGGGGATGCGGGAAATGTCAATGTGAATGTTACAGGTATTGTTAATATTGCTGGGGAGGATAACGGTGTTTTTAGTGGGATTCGCAGCAAAGTGGAAACTGGGACAGTTGGCAATGGAGGTAACATTACTATCGATTCTGGTTCATTCTCGTTAAGCGATGACGCTGAACTTACTACCTCAACTTCGGGACAAGGTAATGCAGGCACAATTATAGTTAATGCTGCTGATTTTTTTACCATTTCTGGCAATAGTTCTAACTTTAACAGTGGCTTGTTTGTTGACTCCCAAAGTCCGACGGGTACTGCTGGAGATATTATCGTCACCTCACCTAGAGTTACCTTAGACAATGGTGGCAGACTCAACGCCGAATCTGCATCGGGTAACGGTGGCGACATCAATTTACAAACTGATTTACTCCTTCTCCGTCATGGCGCTCAAATTTCCACCACCGCAGGCACAGACAAAACTGGTGGTAATGGTGGCAACATTAATATTGATGCCCCGTTGGGTTTCATTGTTGCTGTGCCAAGCGAAAATAGCGACATCACTGCTAATGCTTACACAGGCAGTGGTGGGAGAGTAGATATTCAAGCCTTTGGTATCTATGGCATTAAACCCCGCCCTAACCGAACTTCTCTGAGTGATATCACCGCTAGTTCTGAATTTGGTGTAAACGGCACTGTAGAACTTAACACGCCGGATATTGACCCTAACAGTGGCTTAGTCAATTTGCCAACCGTACCAGTTGATACCCAAGTAGCACAGACCTGTCAAGCTGGTGGAAATTTAGCTAAAAGCAGTTTTACAATCACTGGACGCGGCGGTTTGCCCCCTAATCCAGGTGAAGCTCTTAACGCTGATGCAGTGCAGGTAGATTTGGTGGCTCTCAATCCAAACGCTGATAACCGCGATCGCCCCTTTGTTCCCAGCAAAATAACTACCCCCCCACCAGAACCCATCATAGAAGCTACTGGTTTGGCGCTAAACGAAAAAGGTGAAGTCGTGCTGACAGCAAATCTTCCCACCAATACGCCTCATACTCCTTGGTTGAAGCCTGCATCTTGCAGAGCAATTCATAATTCGTAATTCGTAATACTTCGGCTACGCTCAGTACAAGTTCGTAATTCGTAATTTAACGTGAGTTCGATGAACCTCTCCCTCCCAGCGTACAGTGTACACACAAGTATGACCAGCATAGGTTTCAACTCTTCTAGTAGTTTCGTACTAGCCCGTATTGGCTAAAATAGTGCATTAGGTGTAGGTTGATGTAACGAAACCCAACCCAACCTACAATTTTTTTGCAACATTTTAGTCTAGACACGCCAGTAGGGTGCGTTATGGACACGCCGAAATAACAAATGAGTTCGCCGAAATAACAAATGAGTTCGCCGAAATAACAAATGAGTTCGCCGAAATAACAAATGAGTTCGCCGAAATAACAAATGAGTTCGCCGAAATAACAAATGAGTTCGCCAAAATAACAAATGAGTTCGCCAAAATAACAAATGAGTTCGCCGAAATAACAAATGAGTTCGCCAAAATAACAAATGAGTTCGCCGAAATAACAAATGAGTTCGCCGAAATAGCAAATGAGTTCGCCGAAATAACAAATGAGTTCGCCGAAATAACAAATGAGTTCGCCGAAATAACAAATGATATCATGTCCGCATAAATAGTTACGCTAACCACAGTCATTACACCCCACCCCCAGCCCCTCCCCGCAAGCGGGGAGGGGAGACAAAGCATAGCTTTGGCGGGGTGGGGTTCTTCGGGTTTCATAAGTAATCAAGCAGACATGATATGATATCATGTCCGGTTGAACACAAGTCAATTGCGAACGAAGTGAAGCAATCGCAGAGTCCTTGTGATTGCTTCTCTACGAGACGCTCCGCGAACGCTCCACTTCGTTGCACTCGCAATGACATATCATAAGCAATTTGCCGGACATGATATGAGTTCGCCAAAATAACAAATGCGTAGGCGTAGCCAGTCGTAGGCATCGCCAAAATAACAAATGCGTAGGCGTAGCCAGCCGTAGGCATCGCCATGATTGCAACAATTTAGCTTTGTCACGCCAGCGTAATACCAATTTGAAAAAAGAATGCGACAGATGGGTAGGGGCACAACAATGTTGTGCCCTTACAAATAATTGATGTGTCGCAAACATTATTTGAATTGGTATAACGCACCGCAAATCTTTGGTGGATGAAGTTTTTCCGACTTGTGTGTATACCGTAGCCTAAAAGGAGAGAGAAATAGAAGAGAGGTTTTTCAGATACCGTCAAAAGTCAGATTGACAATGCGATCGCATTGCCCTTCACTACTCACTCTCTAAATTGCAGCACTCCACCTTTGGTTCAGTTGCAAAATCATTCAAACCAACAGCTTGCAACAGCGCCGTCCAAGAAGTATCTTGCAAATTGGTGCGACGCAATTCACTAGCAGCACTCAACGCATCATACCAAATACCATTAGCCGCATAAAGGTTTACTTGCTGGCGTGGTGTTGCTTTTTCCAATTGAGTTTTCAAAGCAGGGTTTAGTTCCTCCCGTTTTACATAGCCTTCAACATTAGCAATAATTTGGTTATCCTTCTGACAGTAGATGTTAAGATACCATCGGTATTGCTTGCCAATCTCTAAAAATGTTGTTTTTGATGGCAAGCGAAGGTTTACTACTCCAGGTGTCCCCGTTAAAGAAGTTTTATAAGTAGTCTGATCTCCTGCTTCATCTTCTAGCACAAACTCTCCAGATGCAAAGTCCGATGCATAAGGAACATAGAATAAGAAACTAGGATGCTCTGCGATCGTTGTTCCAAACACCAATTCTGAGTTTGAATAAACAGGTACTAAAGCTGTAAGCCGCTTTTTAGAAGAAGTCAGGAGCTTATTTATATCCTGACCACAGCCACGACTACCTGCTTCCGCTCGCTTACCTGGTTCCCCGATGTCTTTTGGTGGAGGCGGTGCTGCGAAAATCAATGATTGATTTAATTGTCCCTTGGGATTTGCAGGCTGTGCCTGCACATTTATACAGCTAAGGAATGTTAAACTAACGGCGAGAAAAATTTGAATCTTTTGCACAGATAACTTCATTTTTATTTATGCCTCAAGTTGTAGAAATCAGTTGTCGCTGCTTTGTTGTGAAAACAAATAGATTGCCACAGTGCCGCCAGTAGCCACTAAAACCAAAGCTGACGGAACTAGGGGAACCCAAATCCCTTGGTAAAAGAGAATTAAGCAAAAAACGTATAAGACTCCAACTACACCTCCTCCCGCCAATACTAAATATAGTCTTGACCGATCGCTTGGTGCGATCGCCACTGATCTGACTATGCCGAGTGTCTGCGACACGGCTACGCCGAACGCACCTCCAACCACTGACCAATTCCAAACCCACAAAACTTCGCCCCAAACGGGCAAAACTGATATCAAAGTTCGTCCATCCATAACCGCACTCACCAGCTGACTCACCATTTGTGCTTGCAGAATCACCCCTGGCATTTCTTCGGAAAAACCCTGCCCAGTCATGTAAGGCGTAGGAATATAATCACGAAAGCTTTGGGCAGTAGTACCAATGAGAACAATTCGGTCTTTGACTTGTTCAGCGTTGACCTTACCCTTAAGAACATCTGTGAGTGTGACTTTAGGAGCAATTTCTCCAGGAGAATTTTGAAAAGAGCGGTAATTGAGCAATATTTGGTAGCCCCGTGTATCCGCTTGTTGATAGCCACCCATCTGAGGCTGCAACCGCTTAAAAACGACGTTGCCTAACTGCAAATCCCCAGAATCAGTGTATTTGGCAGAGATGCCTTTTCCCTTCAAATAGTGGAATGCCAGTTGGGCATTAAGGGCGTAGCGTGCAGTACAAGGGGACGTTACGTCTGCTGGTTGCATTGCCAATAAATGACGACGCAGAACGTGGTCTGAGTCTGGGATAATATCACTAAATCCTTGGCGTTCTAGCGGAACTCCCAAAGGAGGTGAAATTCCCGGACGGTCTTTTGCAAGTTCTTGAACTTTGCAAATTGTAAAAAGCTTGTCATCTGTTTTCAACCTAGTCGCCAAAGAAGCTTGGTTGCGTTGTGATGACTGATCGTGATAAATATCCAAGCCAATGGCTTTGGGTTGGAACTGTGCAAGTTTTTCCAAAAGTCGGGCTAGTGCTAGCTCCGATAGCGACCCTCTTCTTTCCTTCTGCTCTGGTAACTGAAAATCTTCTTCGGTGACAGTGACTATCAACAGGCGCGAATCTTGCTTTTCTTGGGGACGCGATCGCATTAATTGATCGTAAGCCTGTAACTCCCATGTTTGCAATCCTCCCATTTGCCGGACTCCTAACACGCTGATGGTGAGCATCACACTTATTAGTAATCCCCTTATCAGTAGGTCATTCTTAGATTTAATCCGGGGGTTTGGCCAAGTCATTGGTATGGCAGCAGGATTTTCACAAATGACTGGCAGCCAACTTGCCCCTGGAAATTTGTCCTCTAATCCTTGCAGTTTTTCTCTGGCAGTGCGAACTGCAATATATAAAGATGCGCCTGAAGAAAAAGCTGCCAGAAAATGTTTTAAAAATGCTTGCGCCACAAGATCGGGCACAGGTTCCCGCATGACAATGATTTGGGGAATATGTAAATCTTGTAGTTCTCGCGCTAATCCCAATCCATCACAGGAGTTGAAAATCGCCAACTGTAAACCATTGGTGACGGCATTTCTCAGGGCATATTTCAGGTCTGCAATTGTTAAACTATCTTTGTCATTGATATAGATACGACCAGTCTCACCCTCGCTTTTACTATGACCAGCGAAAAATAAAATGTTCCAAGGTTGGTTCCACAGCTGATCGTTGATCTCATCGCGTTGGCGCTGTGGCAAAAACTCTGTGGTAGCATTGGGCAATTTTTTTAGTAATTCGCAGTCTTCGTTTACATCAATACCAGCTTTATCGCCCAAAATCGCCAATATTTTGATTTTCTGTCTGTAGGTAGATGTCTGCAATCGGGTTACTTGTTCTGACTCTAGAACACTCAAAGCTACTTCGGCTTTGGTGTAATCGTCCTCAATCAAATCCCATACATGCCAAGGAAGTTTCTGTAGCTGCATAGAAGCAGTGCGAATCAGCACTCGCAGTTCCTCATTGGGCATTAAGTGTTTAAGCCATTTTTCCCGAATCCGCCAAAATGACGCTGAATTTAGCCAGTGATTTAAGTGCGATCGCAACTCACAAGCTTTGTTTTGACAGTCATCACGCCGTTGGGTAATAGAACCATCGTAAATAATTTTTTTGGCTTTGATGCGGCCATTTCCTAGACTACAATAAGTTGACCGCCACTCGTCAATTGCTTTAGCTATTTTTAGATTGGGAGGTAAATGACCAAAAGTTTCTATGCTGGGGCGTTTGCCATCTTCTCCAATCTCCAGCATCACCCGCACCCCTAACTGCAAATCGCCATCTAGCTTCAGAACAACTAACTTTCCCATTTGCAGCACCCCTATTGTTTTTCGCTTCAGATGAGAAAACTTTCTATAACGCTAATATTCCCCAAGACCAATTTAATACTAAAACGTTCTCCCACCTCGCCACTAAACTGCAATTGAATATTTTTGTTAGTGCTTCTAGTTTGCGCTTCCATAATAGATTCTCTCTCTGCTCCTTCAAAGTCAAGCACCATCAGTTGGAGATTTGGTGGCAGATAAATTTCTCCCCATATAGGATGCACTTCTACGATAATGTCTATTTCCTGCTCCTTCTCTTGAATGAAGCCAACGACTAAAATTACAGATTGGATTGTTCCTGTTTTTCCTAAATCAATCAGCTTACCCCTGCTAACAAAAGAACCATTAGCACTTCTCAAACTCCAATCTGGATTAGCTCTTTGATAATCAAAGAGAGTTTCAATTTCTTGCCAACCAGCCTCAAAAATATTTTCCAACCATTGTTTCAAGTTAACTAAAGTCTTGTTGTCAGTGAGCGATTGACAAGCTAACTCAACTTGCCTCACTTGAGTAAGTTCTTCTAAATACTCCAGGAGATTATCCAAAGGTTGCAATTGGTTGATTGCTAACGAATCAGTTTGTACCTGCCTGACAAATCCCAGCAGCGTCGCTTCTCGAAATGATTTCCTTATCTGCACAGCCACATAGCCAATTCGATTTGACTGTACTTCAGGCGGTACGTAAATAAATTGTGCATCTTCAAACACTGGGCGACATTCTAACGATCCCAAGTTTTTTAGCGACAAATCAGCTACATCCATAAGTGTCTGCTGTACAAGGTTCCAACTATCGCTCTTGTCTAAGTCTGTCTCAAATCCCATGTATTGTAGATAAGAGTTTACAAAAGATACAGACAAAGTATTGAGATAAACTTGTTCAGCTTTTTTTTGCGTAGCTTGTCGCCTACATAACTCTTCTGCTCGATGTCTTCCATCTAGCGGTATAGGCCCTGTAAATGTTAAAGTATCTGCGATTTTCGCCATATTTTTTTTACCAAATGATTAAATATTATTAAATACATAAATATTCTTGAAGTTTCTCAGTAAACTTTTTCAGGCATCGTTGGTAGAAACTATGTAGAGATGTGATTCCAATGCCCCATTCTGCCGAAATATCTTTCCAAGAAATTCCAGAACATCTTCTTTTAGCTATAGCTTGAAAATTTGCTTCGGGATGACCTTTGATGTGTTCTTTAGAAAAAATCAACTCTGGATCAGATTCTATACATTCTATTATTTGTTCAGATAAAGACATAGGTTGAGATTGATCTGATGGTATATTTTCCAGATGAGAGTCTTCGAGATTTATTTCATTTCCTTTGCCGATAACTTTGGGGATAGCTTCTGGAAAAAAGCGTTTACTCAATAGCATATTTAGCCAAGTTATAACTTCGCCGCGTTCTGGGTCATACTTATTAATATTGTTATTTTGGCAAAGATAGAAAAATAAATTTTGTACTGCCTCATCATAAATATCTTCATAAAGTAGTTGAAATTGGCCCTTATAAGGATGAATAAGTGTACCCGACTGCCAAATGGCATTCATCAGCCGTGTTAAAGCTACCCTCTGTTCTTTGGTTGCGTGTGGGTGTTGTTGAGCTTTGAGCGCTAATTCTTTAAGTTGTACATCTAGTTGTTTTCTCCAGTCGTTAGTCATAAAAGACCTCGAATTCAAACGCACAAACTTGCGAATCTGTATATATCTCATGTATTGATTGCGATTTTTACACAAACCAGCCACAATCGTTACAAAACTTTTCCCTCAGACATTAATGACCTGGCGTTGCAATCCAATACGCTTGGGTTAAGGATAATTGTAGGTTGGGTTGAACATTCGTGTTACCCAACAAATGTCCGAAAATGTTGGGTTTCTAAATGATAAGTCTTTAGCCGGACACGATAACTAGCCAGACAGAATTAATTACACAATGTCATTGCGAATGGAGCGAAGCGGAATGAAGCAATCCCAGCCCTTGCGATGCCCTTGCGATGCCCTTGCGATGCCCTTGCAATACCCTTGCGATGCCCTTGCGATGCCCTTGCGATGCCCTTGCGATTGCTTCGCTTCGCTCGCAATGACTGTAAATATTTTTGTCCTACTATTTATTAGATCCCCCCAATCCACGCCAGTCGCTCCACTTAGGGAGACCCCAGACGCTCTCTACGAGACGCTACGCGTAGCTTGCTTTGACTCAGGAGTACGCGGACTCGCTCATAGCGTTGCTATGCCGTTGGCGTTGGCGAAGCCTTCTCGTAGAGAAGCCTCTAGTAGAGAAGGCTTTACGCTGCGCTAGCGCCTGCCGTAGGATGTAGGATGCCCGAACGCAAATTTATGTTGAGCAAAGCCGAAACACAGCGTCTCTTTTAGGAGAAAGGCTGTAGGGATAACACCGCGCTGGCTCCCCTAAAAAAGGAGGGCAAAAACTGATCAAAGTCTTCCTTTTTAAGGGGGATTTTGAGGTATCTAAAAAGTTAGGAGGCTAAACGAGTAGTTTGAAAACACGCCCTACCCTTCAATCCTCAATTCTCTTTTTCCAATAATTATTCTCTATTTTGTGGCATAAATTTAGTGAATGCGAGTGATACGTATATAGCAGCATTGATCATTAGAGATTAACTTATGAATAACTCCACCTATCAGCTTGACGATTCCGCTTTAATATTGCCGATTTCCCAATCAGCTCGCATAACTGCCCAGCAATTTGCTAACCAGCAGCCAAATTCTGAAAAAGCAGAGCAAGTTCGGTTGAATACGCTGGCTGTGTGGGTGGTGAATGACTACTTAGAAATGATGGATATTCCTACTGACCTCCAAGCTAGTGACAGCTGGAACCCCATCATGCGCCTCTGTGGGAATGTAGCTGACTTAGAAGTGCCTTCAATTGGTCGTCTGGAGTGTCGCCCTGTCCATGTGCATCAGCAGATGTTTTCCGTTCCTCCAGAAACCTGGGAAGAACGGGTGGGTTATTTAGTAGTTCAATTTGATGAATCACTCCAAGAAGCGAGGCTGCTTGGTTTTATCCCTAGTGTCGCAACTGAAACGCTGCCTTTAGCGCAACTGCAACCATTGGAAGCGTTTATCGACCACCTGGGTCAACTGCGCCAATCCCCAGCTAGTCCACTGGTGAATTTAAGTCAGTGGTTTACTGGTATATTTGAGACAGGTTGGCAGACTGTTGAATCGCTATGGAACGTACCGGAACTCAGACCAACTTATGCCTTTCGCAGTATTGACACTGTGCAACTAAATGCCCTTAACCAACCAGAATCAATTACTAAACGTGCAAAACTGATTGACTTGGGTATTCAAATTCTCAACCAACCCGTGATGTTGATTGTGGAAATCAGCCCAGAAAAGAACCAGCAAACCAGTATTCATCTGCAATTGCACGCCACTGGGAATCAAATCTACTTGCCACCAGGAGTTCATCTCACCGTTTTGGATAGTTCGGGAACAGTATTTCTAAATGCTCAATCTAGAAAATTAGATAACTACATTCAGTTGCACTTTCGTGGTGAACCTAGAGAGCAATTTAGCGTTAAGGTAGCTATAAATGATACTAGCATTACCGAACATTTTAGGATTTAAAACATCTAGCTATCTTCCCTCTTTGTCAGTAACTTATTAAGTGGTAATTGGTTAATTAAAAATTAAAAATTCAAGCCGGCTTTTAGGGTTTTGAAAAAAATCTGTAAATGCTTGTAGAGCTTGTTATAAGACATTAGAACAGGGCATGGTTTTGCACAGGGGGATAGCAACGGTCATGAGTAAGTTAGTGGTTCTGAAATTCGGAGAGGGTAGTTTTGAGCAAGGGTTTGCTGTCACCCTCGAAATTGGTGAAGAACGCGAGCGTGCTACAACAGAAATTACGGGGAAGCTACCTTCATTTCCCGAAATGCCGCTCTATTACAGTCATTGGCAGTCTAGTTATCGGCAAATAGGCAATCGTTATCGTCTCCATGCTGACAAAATGCAGGTGACGAATGTATCTATGATTCAAGACTGCGAAAACGCTTCTCATATTTTGCGGGCACGCTTTAATACCTGGCTGCGAGCAGAAGAGTTTCGCCCTTTGAGGGAAAAGTGGTTAGAAAGATTGTCGTCCACGGAAGAAGTGCGGGTGATTTTGCAAACAGAAAATAGCCAATTGCAGCTATTACCCTGGCATCTGTGGGACTTGTTAGAACGCTACCCCAAGGCTGAAATCGCCCTTTCTTCACCATCTTACGATCGCATTCAAAAACCACGCACCTTAAATCAATTAGTCAATATTTTAGCAATTGTGGGCAATAGTCAGGGAATTGACACCCAGGCTGATCAAGCTTTACTGCAACAGTGTAGTAATGCAGAGGTTAGCTTTTTGGTAGAACCACAACGCAAGGAATTGACTGACCATCTTTGGGGAAAAAACTGGGATATTCTCTTTTTTGCTGGGCACAGTTCCAGTAACAAAAATGGAGAAAGCGGACGAATTTACCTGAATAAAACTGATAGCCTCACCATTGGCGAGTTAAAGTATGCTCTAAGGAATGCCATTGAAAACGGCTTGCAACTAGCTATATTCAACTCCTGTGATGGATTGGGATTGGCGCGAGAACTGGCTGATTTGCAAATCCCTCAGATGATCATCATGCGTGAACCTGTGCCAGACCAGGTTGCCAAGGAGTTCTTAAAGTATTTTCTCGAAGCTTTTGCCAGTGGCGAGTCTTTATATCAAGCAGTACGTCAAGGGCGGGAGCGGTTGCAAGGGCTTGAGGATAAATTTCCCTGTGCGACTTGGCTACCAATAATTTGCCAAAATCCAGCGCAAATCCCACCCACTTGGGATGAATTAAGGTCTACAAAAACTGAAGATATACCAAATTTAGCTTTGTCTACCAGACACAGATTTACGACAACTTTGTTATCCAGTTTGGCGATTACAGCCTTCGTTTGTGGAGTGAGATTGCTGGGATTGCTGGAAAATCCAGAGATTCAAGCCTTTGACTTGATGATGCGTCAGCGCCCTGTGGAGGCACTTGATTCCCGATTGCTGGTAATCACAATTGACGATAACGATCTGGCAATTCAAAGAAAAAATAACGAGTCCTTAATTGGAGCTTCCATTTCCGAAAAATCTCTCAACAAACTCCTGGCAAAACTGGAGCAATACCAACCCCGTGCGATCGGCTTGGATATCTACCGTGATTTTAAGGCTAAAGAACCAGATTTAATTACTCGTCTTCAAAAAACTCAGAATTTGATTGGCGTATGTAAGGGGAGCGATGGCACAGTAAATATCCCAGGCAATGAGCCGCCGCCAGAAATCCCCAAAACAAATCTGGGATTCAGTGACTTTATTCATGATCGTGATGGAGTTATCCGTCGGCATCTCCTGTTCATGAACCAAGAGGCGACATCGTTGTGTCCTGCTCCCTTGGCGTTCAGTCTACAACTGGCCTCTCTCTATCTGCGCCCTTCGGGAATTGAACCAAAGTTCACCCCTGAAGGGAATTTGCAGCTAGGTAAAACTATTTTTCCGAACCTGAAATCTCGTACTGGCGGCTATCAAAATATTGATGCTAATGGCGGTCAAATCTTGCTCAACTACCGTTCCTCAAAACAAATAGCCGAACAGGTGAAGCTAACCCAATTTTTATCTAGTCCCATTAACCCTAGTGCTATCAAAGATAAAATTGTTTTGATTGGTGTGGTGGCAAAGGGGGATTCTCCAGACACCTGGCCTACGCCCTATGGCGTTCCTTTAGATGAGCAAATGCCAGGAGTGTTAGTACAAGCCCAGATGGTCAGTCAAATCCTCAGTGCAGTCCAGGATGGGCGGCCGTTGCTGCGGGTTTGGTCACTGTGGGCTGAGGTAGCCTGGATTTGGTGCTGGTCTTTGGTAGGGGGAGTCCTGGCTTGGCGAAAGCTTTCGTCCCCTTGGTTGGCATTGGTAGTCAGTATTACCTCTAGTGTTCTATATTTAGTTTGTTTCGGTCTATTAATTTCGGGTGCTTGGGTGCCTTTTGTACCTTCGGCTTTGTCGTTGGTTATCACGGTTGGCTTGATGTCAATTTATACAACAACAAAAGTTCGGGTGGCTAGTGGGGAATAGAGGGAGCAGGGGGAGCAGGGGAGGCAGGGGGAGCAGGGGAGGCAGGGGAGGCAGGGGAGGCAGGGGAGGCAGGGGAGGCAGGGGGAGCAGGGGGAGCAGGGGGAGCAGGGGGAGAAGAATCTGATAATTGTATTGGACAAAAGAATTTAGATAATATAATTTTTAATTTATTTTTTGGAGTTAAATAAGAAATGGGGAAGGATTTTTTTTATTAAATTTTTAGATAACCAGCAGATAAATCTACAAGGTTCGCATACTTAAGGGAAGGTTTTTATGAAGTCACATTCACAACCGATAAAACTGTTTTTAGTAGTAGCTTTTAGCTGCACCAGTTTACTAGCTAGCCTGACTCCAGTACTGGCAAAACCAACTCTTGGTTCTTCATCTAGCGATCGTGGTGCTAAAACGAACCTTGCTCAAGGCACAATCTTTAATCAACCTTCACTTCCACCTGGCTCCCCTCCTGGAGGTCGCCTTCGTGGTGGAGCGAAGCGCGGGGGTGAATGTGAAGTTAGTAAACTTGACCTGACTGCTTTAGTACACTCTACTGAGGGAGCTAACTCAGTGCTCAATGTCTGGGGACAGACAACGGTAGAACGCCCAAGCTGGTATTTCTATGTGCCATATACCAAAGATTTACCCTATGAAGTTGAATTTGTGCTGAAAGAAGATGCGGACTCTAACGACTCTAACGACTCTAACGAGATTTACCACAAAGCGATCGCTCTACCAGAGAAACCAGGAATCATCCGCGTTTCTTTGCCTAGCACTGCTCCTCCCTTGGCGCTAGACAAACAATATCGCTGGTTTTTCCTTATTAACTGTGACAAGCAAAAGAAATATCCTCCGACTTTTGTTGAAGGGGTAATACAAAGAGTCGAACTCAATCCAGCCGCAGTCAAAGAGCTACAAACGACAGAACTTCTAAGGCGCTATACTATCTATGCCCAAAACGGGATATGGTACGACGCACTGACGGCACTGGCTCAACTGCGTCAGAAAAATCCTAAAGATGCGGCACTGCAAGCAGAGTGGCAGAATTTGTTAGGCAGCATCCGTTTAGATGATATTGCAGCAGAACCGATTGTTTCGGAAAAACCTTAGAGGATGTTTGAAAAGTCGCAAAGTATACTAGAAACCCCGCTTCCATTCCTCTCCCCGAAAAGTCGAGAGGCTTTGAAACGCCCATTTGCTTGTAGGGAAGGCTTGTTCGGAGGGTTAGGTTTCTGAGGCTTAGATGTTAGCAATAATACTTTTCAAACAATCTCTAATATCATGTCCGCTTGATTGCTTATTAAACCCGAAGACCCCACCCCGACAATCGTCGCTTTGTCTCCCCTCCCCGCTCTTCGGGAGGGGTTGGGGGTGGGGTGTAATGACTGTGGTTAGCATAACTAATTATGGAAACATGATATAAGGGGCTAGGGGTGGGTTTTGTACTTTATTAAATCCGCGTTCCTAATCTTCTTTTTGCAAGATATCATCATTAATCCGTCGCTCCCGATTAACATCGGGGTTTTCTGCTGTCCAATTATCATCTGCTCTAGGAGATTCAGGAACTATCACAAGCTCAGTCTCTTTTGTATGGTTATTCCCCCATTCATCCAAAACATCTTTTATCAGTACTTCTTGCAACCAAATCTTAGCGACAACAGTCAGGGGTAGGGCCAGAAATAATCCTAAAAAGCCAAAGAAAGTGACGAAAAATAGTTGGGCAATTAAGGTTACGGCTGGCAGCAACGAAACTTGCTGTGCCATTACAATTGGCGTGATGAAATTACTCTCAACCTGTTGAATAACAAAGTAGAGAATTAAGACAGCGATCACTTTCCAAGGATCATCCAACAGTGCGATCGCCATTGCTGGTATTACACTAATTGTCGGCCCCAGATTAGGAATCAAGTTCAAAAATCCTGCCAAAATCGCTAAAGCCAGTGCTGCCCTTATACCCAAAATTGATAAGCCAATCAGACTCATCAGCGCTACTACAAACATAGCAATGAAAGCGCCTGTAATCCATCCCTCCAAAGAGACTTCGCACTTATCTAAAATCCCATCTACCCGCCGCCGATAAAATGAAGGGAAAAGCCGCACAAAGACTTTGCGGTAAGCCACGGGATCGGCTAATATCATTCCTGTTAAAACTAACACTAGCAAAATCTTGAGGACGGCTTCCAAAGAGCCAGATACAAAGGCGAAAGAGTTTCCCAGTACCCGATTCACAAAGGGCTGTGCTTGTTGGATAAGGCTGTTGATATCTGGGATGTAAGGAACCAACTGGTTAGGAATACGAGTTCTCAGGGCGTCAAGCCAACTATTAAAGCGCCCAAACCCTTTAGGAACCTGATAGGTTAGTTCTTGAAATTGCTGTGCAAATGGTGGCACAATTAGCCAGAAAAAACCCGCGACACCTGCCAAAAAGATAGCTACCGCAAGGAGTACGGCGAATCCACGCCTCATCCCAAAGCGTTGGAAGCGTTTCGCTAGCCGATTTAAGGTGGTGGCTAACACAACTGCGGCAAACATGAGCAAAACTACTTCCCGAATTTGCCACAGGATGTATAAAGAAAGAACTATGGCGATTAAGCCGATCCATTGACCGAGGTTCACAGGCTGACTCCCAACGGTTGGCGAGATGCAATTTTATTGTAATTTAGCTAGGTTAACTGATTTTAGGAACTTGTGCGTGGATGGCTTGAGTTAATTTTGTTTCTGTGCTTGGAATCGCCACAGTAGCGCGATCGCCATAATCACAATTGGCAACAATACTATAATTAGGGCGTTGGTTGCTGTCGCCGGAATTGATAGGCTTGGCCCTGCATACTTAATTAATACCGATAACAAAGCCGAGAGTAAAAGCAGTTTCAGAACCAATCCTAGTTGATTTTGCATAAAAGTACGGCATACAAATTTTTGTAGTACACACGAATTTGGGCTGTACCGCCCAGTTTCTACAATAAACCTACAGATACAATCCTTTGCAACTTTCTTTGGGAAATGCCTTTGCTTTATTTACGTGAAACTCAACCAGCCAAAAACTTGTTCTACAGTCAGTTCTAATTCGATACCCTCAAGGATGGGTAATTTATCAGCACCTTCGTATAATTCCACTCGCTGTCCAGGAAAAATCCCTAGCACACTTTCGTCTTCAGGGTTGATTAACCAGCCGAGTTCAGTACCATTGCGCGAACAATGGAATAATTTACTCAACACTTTTTTTAATCTTTGATCTGGAGAAAGAATTTCAATTGCCCAGTCAGGATGAATATCAAAGCGGTTAGCAATTCTGTCAGATGAAGTTTTAAGAATTCTATCCCAGCGAAACACAGACACATCAGGGACGATAGAAGCACCGCCAAAGGTACAACGCAGCTCTGAGAAAGCGCAAGCAATTTTTTGGCTTTCAGTTACGTTATTAATGACATTACAAAATTTAGTCTGTAGTCGGCTATGTTCACCTTGAGGCATGGGTTTTTGAATGATTTCTCCGTTGATAAAATCTGATGCTGGTTCAGTTTCTGGTAGTTTGAGAAAGTCGTCTAAAGTTAGTTGGGGTTGAATTGCGATCGCCATAAGTAAATACCATAGAGGGGATAGTTTTATCGGAAATAAAAGGGTTTAAGACCCCAACCATTACACGTAGTTCAGTTTCAGTCGGGGTTTAAATCCCCGTCTGAAACTCTCTTCAATTTTGAATGCGTGAATGCGTGAATTTTGAATTGTTAATATGTGGGTCAGCGATAATCAGAAGATATCTTCATGTCAAACTCAACCAACCAAAAACTTGTTCTACAGTTAGTTCTAATTCGATACCCTCCAGGATGGGTAATTTATCAGCACCTTCGTATAATTCCACTCGCTGTCCAGGAAAAATCCCCAGTACACTTTCGTCTTCCGGGTTGATTAACCAGCCGAGTTCAGTACCATTGCGCGAACAATGCAATAATTTACTCAAGACTTTTTTTAACCTTTGGTCTGGAGACAGAATCTCAATTGCCCAGTCGGGATGAATTTCAAAGCGATTAACAATTCTGCCAGATGGAGTTTTAGGAATTGTGTCCCAGCGAAACACAGAGACATCGGGGACGATAGAAGCACCACCGAAGGTGCAGCGTAGTTCTGAAATAGCTACAGCAATTTTCTTATTTCTTGCTACGCCGTTAATCACTTCACACAGAATTGATTGAATCAGGCCATGTTCACCTTGAGGCATAGGTTTTTGAATAATTTCTCCGTTGATAAAGTCTGATGCTGGTTCAGTTTCCGGCAGTTTGAGAAAGTCGTCTAAAGTTAGTTGGGGTTGAATTGCGATCGCCATAAGCAAATAGCATAGAGGGGATAGTTTTATTATGGGCGTGCGATCGCTCCGCAGACAAAGCCCAGATGGAAAATCCAGGTCTTTGCTTAACACCTTTTCAGCGCAGATATCTATTGAAAAGTTTAGAAACCGATTTACGTGCAGAATACCGCCGTCGTATTGAAATTATGCTGCTTTTCGATGCAGGTGAATCTCAGGCTCAAATTTGTGAAGCTTTGGGATGTTCTCAAGAGACTGGACGCTACTGGATTATGATCGCACAAATAGGACAAGCTCACAAATGGAGCGATCGCTTGATGGGACGACCTAAAACTGTGAATGAGCAATACCTCGCTCGCTTGAAAGAATTGGTAAGCCATAGTCCGCGCCTTGTTGGCTATTCATTTTATCACTGGACAGCACAATGGTTAAGCAAGCATTTGGCAAAAGAATTGGGAATTCAAGTTAGCAGTTGTCACATTAACCGTTTGCTCAAGGAGATGGGGCTTTCCACCCGACCAAAAGGCAACACAACTAAGCAAGAAACCTTACACCAAAAAGATTTCAGCATCGCATATCGAGCCTAGTTTTTTGTGGCAACAGTGATGAATGTGAAACAGCTTATTACCATTACTGAAGTGCAGATCGTAAATCAGTTTAAAGGTAGTAAAGAATTACCTGCTCAGTTCACCTGTGGTTATGATATGACTTTTGGTTATAACGAACGAAAAGCCATGTCAATGGCTCTAGTGGGCGCTGCCACCTCTTGACTTCTGGCAGCAGCCCAATGTTGATACGCATGAGCATTGATGTGCCTCTACAGAGTGGTATATTTACTTGAAAATAGCTGTTTGTTCTTTCGCTAAAGCTAATGCTTGATGAGCATTTTTAAACTTTGTTTCATCTGTAAACTTATTAGCAAAACAGTTTATATAAGCTTCCAGATATCGAATACGTAAGTATGGATCAGCCGGACTCTCAAGAAAGGGGAGGTCAGCTTCAACCATAAACCGGATAGCCAACAAGGGGATAGGGCTACGAAGTGGACGAAAGTTTGGGTTGTGCAGACCAGGAGTTTCATTACGTTTATGAAACTCTCCTATCATCAGTCCTGACTCAACAAACAAAGGTTTAAGTTTTTGTTGGACACTATCTACCAGTTTAGAAGCATCTTCTATATGGATGTCAGGAAAGATGAGTAAAAAAGCTCTATTTATCGCTAATTCTTGCTCTTTAACATCCATTTTAAGAAAGATATCTCGGTAGCGTCCAACAACCTCTTCTAATTGCTCTGCACACAAATCTTTTGTGCGAATAACTGCCAGACGAATACTGTTTGACTTGAGAGAGTGAGGTACAAAAGGGCAAACTACGCCGGGCCTTCCTAAGTTAGGATGAGGTCTTCCTAAAAAATTTTTTACCCACTCCATAATTTCAATCAAGTAAGGAAGGTCTTCATTTTGCTGGAGTTGTTCTATTTCAAGAGTTGTATAAAGTTCCATGAGCTTGAGTGAAACGAAATAATTGTTTAATTCTGAATCAAAAATCAGTTTTACAATATAGCAATCCGAATTTCAACCTGAGAAAATACGTAGAGAGAAAGTACGTATTTATAGGTATTTCAGCGATTTTCTTTCTCACGAATGATTTAAGATTGCTATTTTCTCTGTCTGAAACTAATTATTATCTACGTAAAAAAACAACCCTTGAGATTTTTGGTATAGTTTTTCCTAATCAAATTAAGTACATCATAGCTTTCTCCTCGCTTACGGGGAAGGGGTTCTTGCACCTTACTCAACTGAGAACCGCTATATATGGGTTGTAGTACATAAAAATGCTCTAGTATTTTTGTGAATTTAAGAAAATTTATGCAAAAAATATTCAGGTATATTTTTGCACCAAGTAGCTTATGTTCCTTTACTTTTGGCATTTAACCTAGAATATACATGTATTATCTAGCAGATGCTCCTACTTTTTTTACACTCTCAAGTTTCTATTATTTTTAAGAAGAAAAATATAAAGTTTATGTCTAAATAATTAGCTTTACTGTAAAAGTTTAGTATTGATTTAACAGTAACCATACGTTTATTATCAAGTTGATATGTTTTTTATCAAGCAAAATATCAAAAATTAAGTGGAATTTTATAAGCTGTATATTACTGAATATATAAATTAATTTCTCAAGTAGAATACATTACAAAAGCAGCTAATACGACTCCAACAAGGACTTAATTAGACATCTGTAAAAGACGTTTGGTAACTTATGGGCTGGTCACGCCAAAAATCCGAACTTTAAGAAACGTGAGTTCGACGAATCTCTCCCTGTCTTGAATTAAAGTTAAAGTTTCTCTCTGAGTCTGAGAGGGACAGGTTTTGCGTAGTAATATCATGCTCGCCAAATTACCCATAATAAAAGAACCCCACCCCCAACCCCTCCCCGCAAGCAGGAGGGGAGACAAAGCGTAGCTTTGGCTCTTTGGGGTTCCAGGTATTATGCTTAATTATCCGGACATCATATAAAACCTCTTAGATGAGCCTTTCCTCGTTAAGAGGTTCCCGCTTGGAAATGCATTCACTAGGCTTTGCCTCCAGTCAGATATTGAGGCAGCCATTCTCATGCTCCGCATGGGAACGAGAGAACAATGGAAATCGAGCTTTTTTCGACTTATGTGTACACCGTAAGTATCCCTACTCTTAAAGATTGCTACTCACAAAATTAGATATTTGTTTAATTGGAAGTCGCTTATTTATCAACAAATTCTTTCACCACTGCCATAGCATCAGGAGGAATCTGCGTAATTAGGCGAAATGGAAATGCCGCAGTCGAAGCAAATTGGGCATAATCTGATGTCAGAAAAATAGCGTAGTTTTTAGCTTCTGGAGTCATCTGGAAAGCAAAGGACAAAGCTATAGCTTTAAGGTACTTGCGAACATCTGCTGCTTGTTCACCCACAACTTCACCGCCACTAATTGGTGTATTTGGTTGTCCTATCTGATCCAAAGTCTTACTGGGGTCTTTTACACTCAGATGAGTACCGCCAACTATACCAACTAGCCATTTGGGGGATGGGATTTTGTTAAATCCTACAATCTGTTCAGTTAAAGCTGGGGTGGTTTTATCTGCGGAACCTGCTAACACTAGGGTAGGAACTTGCACCTTAGTTAACCCAGTTTCGCCAAACATTAGAGAAGTTGTAGGATTGAGAGCGATCGCCTGTTTGATTCTAGTATCCCGTAGTTGATAGGTATTTTCTGGCAGTTCTTGAGCAATGCACTGCATAGCTTCTCCCAGACTCAATATAGCCAAGTTCTTTTTACAGCTTTGTTTGAGACCTTCCAGTTGTAACTCGGCTCCTGCAAGTGCTAAAGCTGTACCACCACCAAAAGAATAGCCAATGACCATCGCTTTATTGGTTGCAAGTTTCCCTTGCAGGGGATGATTAGCCGTTTGGTTGAGCTTTTCTAATTCGTCGAGAACAAAACTAATATCTTGAGGGCGATTTAAAAACTCCTGAGGCTTCATAACTCTGGTTTTGCCTTGGAATGCTAAGTTAGTATTTGTCTCATTACTGCCGGGATGTTCTAAAGCTGCTACTACATAACCGTGGGATGCTAAATGTTCTGCTAAGTAATGCAAGTCTGTGCGGACTGACATGAAGCCGTGAGAAAAGACAATTACAGGTTTGTCGGGAGTTGCAGCAGTTGACCAGTAAACATCAACTGGAATTTTCCGGTCACGCTTTTGGTCATTCAGGCTTAAGTTGAGTATTTTTACTTGAGCTATTCCTGGTTGGCTGGGATCAAAACGGAAAGCAGTCTGCGGTGTTCTCGGCTGTGCTGTTATGGGGTCGAGTTGGGGAGCGATAGCTAGCATAAATTGCTGGGTGCGCCAAAAAGCTGTATTCAAATTCCGTGCAACTACAAAAGCCTGTGGCAAATCAATTTCTAGGCGTTTACTGGGATAAGCCGCGATAAAACTCAGTATAGAAAGACCTTGCGGTGCAGTAGAACCTAATACCAATCCTGCTCTGAGTGCTTGCACCCCAGCTTTGTCCTTTCGGGCTAAGGCTGTAGCAAAGTCATTGAGAATAGTTGTACCAATCTGGGTATTAACTAACCTATTAACGGTGACAACATTCATCGGTATATTCATACCCAGCGCTCCCAAGAGGAAGCGACTTTGTTGTTCAGATAATTTTTTAGCGTAAGGCTGCAAACTCCTAGGCAATTCCCCAGTTTTTGCAGCCTTTTGCAACTCAGCAAGGGAGATGGTTTCTGTAAATAAACCGACACGCACAACAACTGTGTCAGCCGCAATAGCCGAAGTATTTGCCCCGAACTGTGTAAGTGCGATCGCGCCAAAGAAACCCGCAACTGTCTTTAGACTTCCCCAACTTCTTCTCATAAATATTTATACCAAATGCTACTGACGGGAATAAGCTGATATGCGTCTAAATTATATAAACATTCTTTATAATCGTTGACGGTTGACGGTTATCAGTCAACGGTCAACGGTCAACAGTCATCAGGTAAATGTACTAGTTTTATGCTTAACAGCTTATAACGGGTATTTGTGTATTTGACTACCTCACTAATCACCTAGAAATAAAAGCAGATTTTTGGCTGAACTGGATAGCGATGTCTACGACGGGCTATGACGCTCGTGACGCTCGTTCGCATGATTGCGTCTCCCCTTGGGAGATGACTCGCTAACGCTGCGCTATCGCCCTTGGCGTCTCCCCGAATCCCATTCGTGAGAGGCTAGCGCCTGCCGTAGGATGCCCGAACGCGAATTTATGTTGAGCGGAGCCGAAACACAGCGTCTCCTGTCTTGAGAAGGGCTGTAGGGAGAAGACTCGCTACCGCTTCTCTACGAGACGCTACGCGTAGCAAGATCCCCGTAGGGGTACGCTATCGGCGTTGCGCTGATCTCCTCAAAGCATCGGCAGATGCGAACAGAATTACATCAAAAACATAACAAAAGCAACTAATTGTAGAATTCATCACAGCTAAAAAGATTGAGCATAAATCAGTGTTCACAGCCACAAAAGCCTGATTGTTTCTCAGCTAGGTTTAATACTGTAAGAAAACTCTAGAACAGGTAAAGCGATCGCATCTACAATCTGAACTTTTTGTGGGCTAATGTCTTGACTGCAATTTTTTTTACAGCAAAGTTTAACCGATCGCTTAATGTTTTATCTTTGCCCTTTAGAACGTGTTGCAGAGGTGTTGCAGGTGGATAGTCTTACTGCTGTAACTGCACTATCATTACCCATCAAATTCTACCAGCCACATCAACAATTTTTCTTGGCTTTATGCATCGCAGACTCCGCTATATTTTGATTTTGCTGCTCTCCCTGAGTATTATTATACTGTGGTGGCCTGTGAATAATCCTGATTGCAATTCCGAGGCTTTTCTTGCTTCAAAAGCTACAAAGTTCCAAGCACATGCTACTAAGGTTATAGTTCAGCCGTGGCGTGGTCGTCACCATGTATATGGAATTTTTATGATTCCTGATAAATATAAAAAAGCTCCATTTTTTGTATTAACAGTAAAAGGTGCTGGCAATTACTGTTCAAAACAATTTGGTCAGAAAAAAAACTATAATGATATCTTTGCTGAACCAGGAACTTATCTGGTGAGGAATTTTATTAGAACTCGAACGGCTCTGCGCCTGATTCTCCAAGGTTTGTACTTTCAAATCAATGATAAAAACAATTGGACTTTGACTTTCCCTGAACCAAAAACTAGTACCGCTACAAGAAATTAGTCATTTCTTCTTTAATTACGAATTACGAATTACGAATTACGAATTACGAATTATTCAGTCAGCTTGGTGGTTGAGTTTCCAAAACTTCGTTTTTCTCTAACAAGGCAGTAGTAGCATTGACTACAATCTGTGCTGCTCCCGTAAAAAACGATCGCTCGATAGTCGCTGGAACATCGCTAGGTTGATGATAGTGCGGAGTACGTAAATTTGCGGTATCAGTTACCAGCACAGCACCCACACCCTGATACCAAAATGGTGCATGGTCGCTGCGTAGGGTGTCTGGTGTCAGTAAACCTTTAAAAGGAATTGGTAGTGTTAGGACTGATGGCATTGATTTTTGTTTATTCAGAGCGGTTGAGGGGAGCATCTGTGAGTTTTGAAAGGCACTCAGCAAAGGCAAATGTTCTGTATCACCGACTACTGCCAAAAAGTCGCCTTTGTCGCTAATTGGGGTAACAGGCAATCCAGCAGGGTATTTTTGACACTCGGTAGTGTAACATGCATAACCTACCATATCCATGATGATCGCTCCGCTCAAGTTTTGTAAGCGTGCTGTCTTGCTAACGAAAGCCTGACTACCCAAAAGTCCTGCTTCCTCCTTGTCAAAAAAAGCTAGCTGTAACGTCCGTGGCATGGGACGGGAACCAAGTAACCGGGCTACTTCCAGCACCACAGCTACACCACTGGCGTTATCATCAGCACCAGGGGATAAGGCAACAGTGTCGTAATGCGCTCCCACGAGAATTGCTTTAGCTGCTTTGTTAGTTCCTACACGTTCGGCAAAAATATTCACACCCTCAGAGAACTTTTCTAATTTGGGCTTCCAGCCTAATTTTGTGAGTTCAGTTGTGATATAAGTGCGAGTAAGCGATCGCTCTGTTGTTGTGTAGCGCTGAAAATTCAACTTTTGGATATGGGTTAACAGCTTATTAGTAGACACTTGCGGCGCACTGTCAACTTCCTTTGACTCTGGCTGTGGTTGGGGTGTTTCTACTGGAATACTTTCAACAATTGCTGGTGACGGACGCTGTTCAAAAAACGTGCTACCTCTGCTACCCACCACGGCAACTGCCATCACCACCAACAGCATCAGCCAAATCCATTTTCTCATGTGATTTATCCTTGGCTTCCTGACTTAGGGTAGCGCAAATCCCCAGGTATAACTTTCCAGGATTGCTAGGAAGGGTTTAATATTTTGGTTTCGTGACATCTCCTACACTGACTCTGCGAGTACAGTGTAGGCTTCCAAGACAATCCGGCTATTGCTTAGGAGGCTCTTGGCTTTAAGAACGGAATGCCCTACCGCTCTATTTTTTATATTTATCGCTGC
>NZ_JAIVFQ010000097.1:0-10132 GCF_020829495.1 Nostoc favosum CHAB5714
TTTTTTCCCAATCCGAGTTGGGGATTTCAATCCCGTAAAAGAGGCACAAAATATCCATGCCTTTCAATCTACCACCAATTTGTACTTATATTTCTGCGGTAACATTGGGAATCCTGTGAACGGTTACACATGATTCAATGCCAGTCAATTGTTTTAATTCAAAGGTGTTACTCCTCAACTTGCAATCGTTCCTTACACACTTTTTGTACAAAGTCCCTAGAATCTTGAGATAAATCGTTTGTAGCGATAAAATCCGTTCTGTCGGTAGAGACAGTTACCCGGAACAGTTTCACTTTTTTGGCTTGAGGGAACTTTTTGATTTTAATGAGTTTACCTGATTTTAACTCCTGTTCATTCCAAGATAACAATTCTATTCTTTGATAATCTTTTTGCTTATCCGTATCATCAACCAGTCGATTACGTTTGAGAGGGCAATAATAATATTTACCTAAGCTATCAATATATAACATCAATTGATTGGTAGCATACCAACTGTCCATTCAAGCGGCTTGAAACGGTAAAACCTTATGATACACCAGGTTTTGCAGCATCTCCTTCACGTGTTCTATCTTAGTCTTCCCATCTCGGTCTGGGTCATAAATCCGATAGTCAATTACCCAAAATTTGCCAACTTCCGGATTGACATATAGACAATTTATTAGCCCAATTCCTTGTATTACACTATGTTCATTACCACTATATTGCCGTTTACTTGTCTCGATTTCTGTAGCGTGTCGTTTATCAATTACTGTGTCATCAAACACTACATAGCAGTTTTCATTTATTTCGATAACATCTTTGACATTATCCCAGAGTAGACGTGGTGTTAGCTTTTCATTCTTGAGATAGCGGTTAATTTTATCATGACTAATCTGTTCTAGATGAGCTGCCAAATTCGTCAGAGTATAATTCATCTGACTACTTAACAAGTATTGGCAATAGTTCAGTTTAGTAAATTTCATCAACTCTGGTATTTATTTGATGCACTTTCCACTAATTTTCTCAAAAAAATTGCTCTTATATTTTACATAATTGATTATTATTACTAATTTCAGCAATACCTTTCTATTATCTGTATTTTTCATACAGATGTACTAAAATTTAGCGATCGCCCTGTGCCAGTTGCGTCATTTTTATAATACAGATGTACTAATATTTAGTGATCGCCTGTGCCAGTTGCGTAAGTCCTGAGTAGACCGAAAACTTCTGCGATCGCTCTGTCAAGAATACCTGCTCCAGTGGATTTTTGCGAAAATTTAGTGCTTTTAGATACCAGCACCTCATGTCTCACTTTGAAGTGGAAACATTTTTAGCGATGGCTGCGCCCGCCGAAGGCATCGCAAAACTTTTCGGTCTACTGACTTTAATTCTCAGTTAAAGAGTTATATTCTCAATAAAAACAGTTATTTGGCTGCGATCGCACCCCTAAATAGGTGATTTAGCACGCGAATTTTAAGCACCTCACAAAATCGCATTGCTCCCTCTGAGTACCTTGATGCGGTTATCCGGGGTGTACCCATGTCTGCAACCGATGTCCTAAAATTTTGCCCCCACTGCTGGACTCCCGGAACAACTCTTGAAGAAATTTGGTTATTGCCGCGTAGTTTACCGCCGTAGGCATCGCAGTTTTGTTTCTTGTGCGGTACGGCATTACGTAATAGTTGTGCTAAGTGTAATGAACCAATTACGTCATTGAAGTTTCGGTTTTGTCCTTACTGTGGCTTTCCTTATAAGGCATCTAAGGATTCTGAATCTCAAAGCTATTTCGTTAATTTTAGTATTATTTATTACTTTAAAACTTAAGTTATAAACTAAACGGTTTAGTTTGCACTTGATGACAGCTTCGCTAGCTCTACCCCAAGACATAGATTTTACTCGTTAAAACTTTGTGTTTTGAGCGATTGATAGCGGTCAACAACTAAACTTGTTACCGTCGCAACTAAAGTCACTACAACTAACCCAGCGAGAGCAGCCAGAGTAACTGCATCGGGGGAAGTTATCGGCTGGGCCCGCAATGCTTGCCAAGTGAATAGGGACATCAGCATAGCATACGCAAAACTAGCAATCCACATCAGAGCCACCTGTGTGCGCTGTCTCAGGTGCGACAAAGTTGAATTAATCAACCAGCTTAGTAATGGTAAGGCTTGCACAGCATGAATACCCAGCAAATGAGGAAGTCGTATATCACCCCCCTGAGTACTTAAATAAAGTATGGGAATACCAGGGCCACCGTCTTTTACTCCCACGCTGTGAGCACCGATATGTAACACTGGCTGACCTGCTGCCAACGCCGAACTTTGTTCAGGTGTGGGTAGAGTCATGAAAAAGCCCAAGCCCATACCAATGAAGGTTAAGGAAAGGGAAAACCGCAACGCGATCGCCAAAACAGGATTATCCAAACGCTCTAGCAGCAGTAAAATTACTGTAACTAAAGTTGCTGCCCAAAGAAAAACCAGGGCAATTTCCATAAATTTCCAGAAGGCTTCATCTTCAGGAGTACTAAAGTTGAAGTGGCTAGTTGTACCCCGTACTACCTGGACTATGATGACTATTATTTGCACAACCAATGCAAAAGCCGTAGCATTTGCAGCCAAACTAGCGAGTCGCCGATGTTGTTTGAGCAAACCCAACAGCCATACAAAAGTGAACGAATAGACTGAAGTTGAAAACGCAAACTTGCAGGGCTTGAGCCAAGCGGGTGCGCCAGTAATAACACGCTCATCAATTAGCAGTCCTGGCAGCATCAACAGCAATAGCCCAAAAGTGAAAACACCAACGAAGGTCATCGGCGCATTGATTCTCCAAAACTGTTTGAGAGTTTGCTCAACATTGAGTATCTGTAAGGGAAAATTAAAAAGAGACATCACAAGTTAGCTCCCTTGGCACTAGATAGCTAAATTAAAATACAAGTAAATATCGGTGTATTTTAGTAATTTCATCTAAATTTTTAGATGAAAATAAATATCCCAAAGGTGTGAAAATGCAAATACTAGTAGTAAATAATTCGCGTACCTTTATAGTTGTAACCTAGTAGTTGATATAGAACAAGCTAGTACTAACAGCATAATTGCTTTTGTGAAAGGATAAAAACTTTTCTCAGGTAGATTGTGAATTCATCCTTGTGGAAGAGAACTATTTGTTCTAATAGTGCTTTTACAGCGATCGCTTCCCTTTCACGAATGCCCTTAGCCGTAGCCAATCGACCAAACCATCGAATCTCCTTTTCTTGCCGAAAGGCCTGCTGTGCTGATTTGGGGTATTGGAGTGATGAGTGGCGTGTTGGGGGGCAATATTACTTTTCAGACATACTGTAAGTAAGAAATTTCACAAGTTCGTAGCGTTATCGAGTCTGTCAAAGCCTAACCAGTAGATTGCTCAATTCGTCACAAAATTATGAAATGTTGTACTAAGAAGCTCATTCATCGTTGAACTAGTACTCAACAACAGCCACTCATTTTTTCCATTATTAATAGTGCTTATACTTAGTTATTAACCGAAAACTATTGATAAATAATCCTTGTAGAAAATGCCAAATACTAAGAATTTATTAACGCGGCGCCAGCCCAAAAGCGCCCAAATTAATATTATTAATGTGGAAGAGAACGCATTTATTTTGTCCTGCAAAAAATCGAGATAACCTTTAATGAGCAACCCATTGCCGGAGAATGATGTGAAGATTTTAGTAATTGGGGCAGGAGTCAGTGGTCTAACAACTGCTATATGTCTGAGAGAGGCCGGTTTTAATGTTGTGATTGTTGCAGATCATTTTGCCCCAGATTTAACCTCTATTGTGGCAGGTGCATTATGGGAATGGCCGCCAGCAGTCTGTGGCCGTCATGGATCTCCCAGATCCCTGGAACGCTCTAAAGGCTGGTGTATGACTACCTATAATAAATTCAAGAAAATACACACAGAGTTTGGTTCAGAAAAAACAGGAATTTATTTGAGGGATGGGTATTTCTATTTCAAGGATGTTTTGGAAAATCGACCTGCTGACCTTCGCAAAATGAATGAGTTGAAGGATAAAGTTGATGGATTTGAAAGAGGTTTGCATATTGTCAAAAAAACGATTGATTTGAATTTTCAAGGAGGTATAAAAGATGCTTATAAACACATGGCTCCGATGACAAACACCGATGTCTACATGAATTGGTTACTTCAATACGCAAAGGATATTGGATGTGAGATTATCCAGTCAAAAATCACTGTCAATGTGGTTCAAAATGAACAGGAACTACTTAGCCGTTTTAATGCAAGGGCAATTGTTAACTGTGCTGGACTAGGTTCGATAGCAACTACAGGAGATAGTTCCATGTATCCCGTGAGGGGCGCACTTGTCAGGGTTAAGAATCTAGGGAAAGTTGTGAAGGACGCTCATTGCATTTCCCATGAAGAATCTTCTTTAAATGAGCAAGACATCATTTTTATAGTTCCTAGAGGAGATGATTTGGTGGTCTTGGGAGGATTAACGCAGCAAGACCAATGGGGTACAGACCTATCTCTTGAGGTTCCAATTATTCGACAGATGTATGATGGTTGTTTAGAGTTTCTACAGGAATTAAAAGAACTGCCGCTTGATGAGAAGGAGCCTGTTAGGACTGGTTTACGACCATTAACAGAGGAAAATGTTTGTGTGGAAAGAGTTTTAAACACACACATATTTTATAATTATGGACATGGAGGGTCAGGCGTAACTCTGTCATGGGGATGTTCACAAGAAATTGTCCAGTTGGTACAACAAATGCTCCGCGAGTCGGCAAATCCAGTTGCTTTGCATAGTAGTAAGATAGATAGCAATAAGCAGACTGTCTTTGTGCTACATGATATGCTTCTGAGCAAAACTGATTTTAGGTATATCTGCTCAGATAATAGAAATCTAGTTTTACTCTGTAGTAGGCGAGGACTCAGTGAGGTTGTACCCTCCCAGTATCAGTACTTGGATTTTGTGCAGATTGTAGAACCTTATAATTTACAAAATCTATTTCAAACCTATCAACAGATTAAGACTGACTATAAACTATTAGATGACAACTGTCGAATTGTTACCAATGATCAGTATTCAGTGCTGTTAACTGCACAGTTGCGTGAAGCTCTAAATCTGTCAGGTGATCGCCCAACGATGATCCGCCAGTTTACTGATAAGAGTTACCTCAAATCTGCCGTCAAAAATTCCCTTATTCGGGTGCCCAAGTATCTGATTTTTGCTCAAGACCAATACCGTAAAGAGCCAGTTTCATACTTAAAGTTTGTTCTAGAAGAGCTAGGTAATCACATCTTTATCAAACCAGTTAGCGGAGCCGGAAGTGAAAAAACTAGAAGAATCTATACTGTTGATGATTTGAAAGCTTGGTGTGACAGCAATGTAGATTCAGATTCAGAGTTTGAATTGAATGAATTCATTAGAGGTCAGTTATATAATACAAGTGTTGTCATGAAAAATGGTCAACCTTGTTATTTCGCTGCTTGCAAGTACTATCGACCTAATGATGAGTTCATTTATGGTCATCAAATCGGCAATATTATTGTTAGAGAAGAAGAACCAGAATTTCAGAAACTCTGGCAATTTTCAAGTGATGTGTTAGAAAGTTTAGAACACGATTACCCTAAAAATGGTGTACTCAATATTGATTTATTGCTACAAGAAGGTAGCGAAAAAGCGATTCTGATGGAAGTAGCTGCACGCCCCCCTGAAGGGCTTGTATCAACAATGTTTTATATGTATCAAGGGATACGTCTAAACGAGTTACATCTCCAATTACAGATTGGTGATTCCCCTGATATCATTCTTAAAGATAGATTCGAGTGGAAGTACAGTGCTTCCTCGATTCATCCAAAGCAGAATGGTGTTGTTACAGAAATTAAAAAGCCAGTTCTCGAAAGTGATGTGGAAGTTTATTGGCAGATTTATTTGGGAGAGAAACTGGAAAAATCACAAAGTATGAGGGATGTTGCCATTGCTATTGTTTTGAGCCATCATGACTTTTCAACCCTTCAAGAGGAATATCAGGTAGCCAATTCTACCAATTTCTACAATACTAAGAAAGATTTTTTCTAGCAGCCCGAAAGAAACTGTTTTTACAGCAGTGTTTGAGTTAAAAACCGAAAAATTACCGCCTGAAAGAGTAAATTTCAGTGCATTCTGCGCTTCTCTAGCAGACCGAGGTGAACGAGGGGAGCAAACAACTCTCTTTTGTTTGACACTCTTCGAGAAGCGACGGAATCTGTTTTAGGCTTGGCGTCCTAAATGTATTTATGGATAGTACATTAAGCATTATTGCATTACACAAAGATGTTTGAGCCAGGTTAATCAAACTATAACCCTGTTTTGTCACTTTGGGATAACCCAATCGCTAAAAGGCTTTCAGAGCTTTAATTTTCAGGTTTTGGCTACAAATAGACTTAAAATAATGTCATTAACTCTTGCTTATTGCGAAAGCTTTAGGCGTAGGCGTAGCCCGTCGCACACATCGCTTTGTGGTAATATTTCCTCAAATCCGTTTCTGTACTTTGTAGCTTTATAAAAAAAATGGAAAGTAATACGATTGTTCAAAGCATTTTCTGTAGCAGCTAAAGAGGTGAAGAATTGCTGTAAATTAGAGTTTTTTGCTTGTCTCACTATGGTGGTGGCAGAATGATTTAAAAAATAGTGAGCTTTTTCATAAAAATGGGGAAAATATGCTGTGTAAGCTTCTGGGATTTAACACTAGCTCTAAAATTTACCAGAATTTTAGGAGTGTTACTTGCTTTTAACCAAGGTAGTGCCTTTGCTGATATCTTACCTATTAAGAGCCAGAGACAGTCTGTTGAAGAAATTGAAAACTTAACTTTATCAGAAACTCGTCTGTTAACGAGCCAGGATCAATTGCGTCAGATCCCTGTACTCACAACAGGCTTATCAAAGTTGAATCAACTAAGATTAGACCCAATTTTATCTCAGGTTCTCGACTCAGAACCAAAACAGCCAATCCCAATTCCACAGCCACGACCAGAACCTGCCCTAGAACTTCCTCCTCAAACATTTCCCTCCTCTGAAGAAGGCTTAGACCTTCCTGAAAGTATCATTGTTAGGAAATTCGAGTTTGATGGGAACACGGCATTTAGCGACGAAAAGTTAACTAAAATTACTGCCCAATTCACCAAGCGATCGCTAACCTTTGTAGAATTACTACAAGTTGAGGCTACTATCACCAAACTCTATACCGATGCGGGGTATATCAATTGTGGTGCTGTGATTCCGGCTGGTCAAACCTTATCTCAACAGGGATCTGTCGTCAAAATCCAGATTATTGAAGGAGGACTAGAAGAAATTGCGGTAACGGGTACACGACGGTTGAACTCGAACTACATCCGCAGCAGATTAGCCATTGCTACCGCTAGACCCCTAAATCAAAAGCGCTTGCTGTCAGCTTTGCAACTATTGCAACTTGACCCCCTAATTCAGAATATATCAGCCGAATTGTCTGCTGGGTCGCGTCCCGAATTAAGTTTACTAACAGTCAAGGTAATAGAAGCCGACTCCTTTAATACAGAATTTTTTATAGATAATGGTCGTGCGCCTAGTGTTGGTAGCTTACGACGGGGTGTCCGCATTAACGAAGGAAATTTATTCGGTTTTGGGGATGGCTTGAATCTGGAATATATCAATACTGATGGTAGCAACTCCTTTGACTTGCGCTACAACATACCTGTTAATCCTCGTAATGGCACAATTACCCTCAGAGGTGGTTTGACGAGTATTGAAATTGTCGAACCACCCTTTGACCGCCTAGATATCATTGGTAATTCCAATTACTTCGAGTTAGGCTTCCGCCAACCTTTAATCTTATCTCCCAACAGAGAATTTGCTGTGGGTCTATCCGCGTTACGACAAGAAAGCAAATCTGAACTGCTAGGTAGGGGTTTTTCTCTGTCACCCGGTGCTAATGAACAGGGAGAAACCCGCATTTTTGCCTTACAATTCTTCCAAGAATATCAGCAGCGTAATTCTCAACAAGCCTTAGCCCTGCGCTCTCAATTTAACCTTGGTTTAGATATTTTCAATGCTACCGTCAACAATGACCCTCCTGATAGTCGGTTTTTTTCTTGGCGCGGGCAAGGACAATATGTGCGACTTTTAGCACCGCAAACTTTACTAGTGATCCGTTCTGACCTGCAATTGACAACCCGTGCCCTTGTGCCTTTAGAGCAATTTGGGCTGGGCGGTCTGCGTAGTGTTCGAGGTTATCGACAAGATATTCTGTTGACAGATAACGGCTTTTTGGCATCAGCGGAAGTGCAATTACCAGTACTGCGGGTAGAAAACGTCGGAGGAGTTTTGCAAGTAGTGCCGTTTATTGATTTTGGTGTGGGTTGGAATAGTTCCGGGAGTGCAGACGCAAATCCTAATACTTTGCTGGGGTTGGGATTGGGTTTACAGTGGCAAATGGGCGATCGCCTTAATGCTCGCCTTGATTATGGTATTCCATTAACAGATATTCAAGACAGAGGCAGGACTTTACAGGAAGACGGTATTTATTTCTCAATAGTTGCGAATCCTTTCTAAAAATTTTTGTCACAAAATCTCTGATTAACAAAGGTCTAGAAATCAAAAGTTATGCAACACTCCAAGCGATCGCTCCTATCCAATACTTTACCTCTATCTATAGGGGTGAATTTTGTATTGGCTTTGTTCTCTTGTATTGCTCCCTGTCCAGCAAAAGCACAAATTACATCTCAAATTACACCTGATGCGACTCTAGGCGATAAAAGTTCAGTTGTAGTAGAAGACAAACTTCGAGGCAGTGATATTGAGCGGATTAATGGGGGAGCAATTCAAGGAAGCAACCTATTCCACAGCTTCAAAGAATTTAACGTTATTGAAAAAGCAGCCTATTTTACAAATCCAGGAGGAATTACGAATATTTTGACTAGGGTGACAGGAGGTAATGCCTCGAATATTCTGGGAACTCTGGGGGTTTTAGGCCCAGCGAATCTGTTTTTCATTAATCCTAATGGAATTGTCTTTGGCCCCAATGCCCGTTTGGATATGGGGGGTTCCTTTGTAGCTTCTACCGCAGATAGCCTTGTGTTTGATAATGGGTTGGAGTTTAGCGCCACAAACCCGCTTTCCCCGCCACTGCTGACAGTGAATATTCCTGTAGGATTGCGCTTGAGAGAGAATTCAGCGAGCATTGTTAATCAATCATCTGCTGTTCTTTACTTACGGCCGGAGAACACTTTGGCACTGGTAGGTGGAGATGTCATCCTTGATGGTGGGAGCTTGCAAGTAGCTTGGGGTCGCATTGAGTTGGGAGGATTGACTGGTGCGGGAATAGTCGGTTTTAATGTCCAAGAGTCCCAAGGAATACCAAGAGTAGCTTCTCTAAGTTTTCCCGATGGTATTGAACGATCCGATGTATCCCTCTCTGATAAAGCAGTGGTGAATGTTGCACTCTCTAAGGAAGCAGTTGTGAATCTTCAAGGTACGAGTGGCGGTAGTATTGCGATTAACGGTCGTAACGTGAATGTTTTGGGAGGAAGTCAGCTGCAAGCTGGAATAGGCAAAGATTTGGGTTCACCTGGAACTCAGGCGGGAAATATCGAAATTAATGCCACTGGAGAAGTAGTTTTTGATGGAGTATCGGACGGCTTTGTCAGTGCTGCATTCAATCAAGTGGAAGCTGGATCTGCTGGTAACGCAGGTCGGATCGAGATTAACGCGGATAACGTTGAAGTGAAAAATGGCGGTCAATTAAATACCAGTAGCAGTGGTAAGGGAAATGCAGGCACAATTCGAGTGACTGCTACTGATAAGGTGGTCTTTAGCGGAGTTACTTTGGGATTCCGCAGTTCTGCACTCAGCCAGGTGAGAGAGAATGCTGTAGGCAACTCGGGTGGAATCGAGATTAATGCACGTACCGTTGAGGTGACTGATGGCGGTTATCTGGAAGCCAATACTATTGGAAAAGGAAATTCGGGCACAATTCGAGTGACTGCTACTGATAAGGTGGTCTTTAGCGGAGTTACTTTGGGATTCCGTAGTTCTGCACTCAGCCAGGTGGGAGAGAATGCTGTAGGCAACTCGGGTGGAATCGAGATTAATGCACGTACCGTTGAGGTGACTGATGGCGGTTATCTGGAAGCCAATACTATT
>NZ_JAIVFQ010000097.1:10231-24248 GCF_020829495.1 Nostoc favosum CHAB5714
GCAACTCGGGTGGAATCGAGATTAATGCACGTACCGTTGAGGTGACTGATGGCGGTTATCTGGAAGCCAATACTATTGGAAAAGGAAATTCGGGCACAATCCGAGTGAATGCTACTGATAAGGTGGTTTTTAGCGGAGCTCCTTTGGGATTCCGTAGTTCTGCACTCAGCCAGGTGGGAGAGAATGCTGTAGGCAACTCGGGTGGAATCGAGATTAATGCACGTACCGTTGAGGTGACTGATGGCGGTTATCTGGAAGCCAATACTATTGGAAAAGGAAATTCGGGCACAATCCGAGTGACTGCCACTGATAAGGTCGTGTTTGACGGCCAATCTTCTTTAGGATTCCTGAGTTCTGCATTTAGCCAGGTGGAAAAAGGTGCTGTAGGCAACTCAGGCGGAATTGAGATTGACGCAGGTAGTGTTGCCATCACCAAGGGTGCTCAACTCAGTGCCAGTACTTCCGGACAGGGAGATGCAGGCAAAATCAGCATTACTGCCCGCGATCAGGTAT
Organism: Nostoc favosum CHAB5714; assembly: GCF_020829495.1. Classification (GTDB taxonomy): domain Bacteria; phylum Cyanobacteriota; class Cyanobacteriia; order Cyanobacteriales; family Nostocaceae; genus Nostoc; species Nostoc favosum. The sequence goes on from NZ_JAIVFQ010000097.1 coordinate 10,745, forward strand.
TGGTAGATGGCAAATCTATATTGAGCCAGGTGGAAAAAGGTGCTGTAGGCAACTCAGGCGGAATTGAGATTGACGCAGGTAGTGTTGCCATCACCAAGGGTGCTCAACTCAGTGCCAGTACTTCCGGACAGGGAGATGCAGGCAAAATCAGCATTATTGGCACTGACAAGGTAATCTTTGATGGCGAATCTGGCGGTAATCGCACTGCTGCATTCAGTCAAGTTTTTGACGGAGCAAATGGCAACTCAGGCGGGATCGTGATTAACACCCCGATTTTAGAGGTGACGAAAGGTGCTTTACTTGATGCCAGCACTAAAAGCTCAGGCAATGCAGGCCCGATTAGCATTACTGCCACTGACAAGGTACTCTTTGATGGCCAATCGAGCAAAGGCGATCGCACTGCTGCATTCAGTCAAGTTTTTGACGGAGCAAATGGTAAATCTGGTGATATCGAGATTAGAACTCCGATTTTGGAGGTGACGAATGGCGCTTTACTTGATGCCAGCACTAAAAGCTCAGGCAATGCAGGCACGATCAGCATTACTGCCAATGATAAGGTAATCTTTGATGGCGAATCGAGGCAGGGTGAAGGCAGTGCTGCAACTAGCCTAGTGACAGAGACTGCTACGGGCAAGTCAGGAGGAATTGAAATTAATGCTCCGATCCTGAGAGTTACCAATGGCGCAGAACTAAATACTAGTACTTTAGGAAAGGGCAATTCCGGCTCGATTCGAGTCACAGCTACTGATAATGTAGTTGTTGATGGTACATCTAGGGATCGCTCTCTTGTTTCCGCCATAGCCAGCGAAGTTGGGACTGGCGCAACCGGAGCCTCCGAAGGGATTACTATCAACGCTCCTCGCTTGCAGGTAAGTAATGCGGCTATTGTCAGCGCCAATACTAACGGAGATGGCAATGCTGGTAACATTGATGTCACATCTGACACTATTGACCTCTCCAGCGCCGGAAAAATCCGCACTAATACTTCAGCGAGTTCAAAAGCAGGCAATATCACACTGAATGTACCAAACAGCCTTACTCTGTCTGACTTTGGAACCGCAGTCTTAGCTGAGACTGAAAACACTTCTACTAGTGATGGCGGTAATATCTTCGTGATTGGCTCCCCCAAAAATGTCCTGATTCAAAATGGCGCCGAACTTTCTGTCAATAGCAGGGGAAGCGGCATAGGAGGCGATATATCTCTGCAAGCCAATTCTCTAACTTTGGAGCAGGGAACGATCTCAGCCGAAACCGCCAAAGAAACAGGCGGCAATATCAGCCTAGAGGTAGCAGATTTATTACTGATGCAAGACGACAGCAAAATTACTACCAATGCAGGCATTGAAAGCCAACCAGGGGCAATTGGTAATGGCGGCAACATTAAGATTGACACTCAATTTCTAGTTGCACCACCCTCAGAACCAAAGGGTAGTGATATAACTGCAAATGCAACTTATGGTGATGGTGGTCGTGTTGACATCACAGCTACTGCTATCTTTGGGATTGAATTTCAGGACAAGCCTAGAGATTTTTTCAATGAGATCACCGCTAGTTCAGAGTTTGGTGGCAATCCGGGAGTGGTGAACATCAATCAAGAGATTGATTCCAGGCAGAATTTAGTGGAATTACCTGCAAATGTTGTTGATCCCAATGACCAAATCGCCCAAAATCCTTGTAGTAAAGGTGTTGCGAGTGAATTCACGATCACAGGACGTGGTGGACTGCCTCCTAGCCCCAACGAAGACTTAAGCCAAGAAGCTACTCAGGTTGCTTTAGTTGAACCAGTGTCAATAGTCAGTAATGTAAAACCACCGCAGAAAACCTCCTCCAGCGAGAGTTCAAAATCCCAAATTCCCAGCCCGATTGTGCCAGTTAAAGGATGGGTATTCAACAATAAAGGTGAAGTAGTTCTCACCGCTTACAATCCCAACGTCACTGGAACCCATCGTCTACCTAAAAATTTAAGCAGTTGTCCTGCACGATAAGGCCAAAAAGGTGAAAACAATTATTTTTGTGAATTACTTGACAGGATAAAATATGAATAAAAAAAAGCAGAGAGGGCGATGTCTACGAGGGGCTACGCCTACGCTCAAAGCAAGATTTTTCTCGCAAATTAGCCATTACAAATCTAGACTCTATAGTAGTCAAGTACGATCGCTAATTTTAGTAGTTCTGTTATTTTTCTTGTCTGTGGGAGGAGTGCTGGTTACTACCCAAGTTTGGGCATCAACTGCGATCGGACAAACTCAACAAGAGCCTTTACAGTTGGTAAAACAAGCCAAATCACTTTACCAAAACAGGCAATTTGAGTCAGCCCTAACCGTTTGGGAACAAGTTGCTGCGGCTTTTGCGGCGCGAGAGGATAAACTCAACCAGGCAATGGCGTTGAGCAATCTTGCCCTCACATCTCAACAACTCGGTAGGTGGGAGCAAGCCAAAAAAGCGATCGCTACCAGCTTAAATATCCTCCAAACACAGCCAAAAACACCACAGCGAGCCTCCGAAGGAGGAGCTGCGCTAACGCAAATCCTCAGTTCTACATTAGATATCCAAGGACAGTTGCAACTAGCAGTAGGAGAATCAGAAGCAGCCTTAGCAACTTGGAAACAAGCGGCTGAAATTTATCAAAATCTCGGCAATCAAAATGGTGCAATTAGAAGCCAGATTAACCAAACTCAAGCCATGCAAGACTTGGGTCTTTACCCAATGGCTTGCAAGACCTTACTAAAAACTTTAGAGCTTGATCATCAAAACTGCCAGATCACAAAAGAAGAACTGCAAACCTTAAAAGAACGATTTGTCAACAAGGAAAATTCCTCTTCTTTAGATATCCTGGCTTTGCGTAGTCTCGGTAATGTTTTACGAGTTGTTAGTCAACTCGAACAATCGCAAATGGTCTTGTTTGCAGCTGGGCAATTAGCTCAACAATCAGGAGATTCGCAAAATCTGGCTGCTATTTACTTGAGTTTAGGCAATACAGCCCGGTCTTTGGGTAATAGAAAAATACAGTTGGGAAAACCAAGCGAACAACAGCCAGCCCTTACACAGTCTATATGCATTCAAGCAGCCAGTATAACCAATGCTGCCCAATTTTATCAACAGGCTGCTACTTGCTATCGGCAAGCGGAATCATCTACCTCATCAGATATCAAAAGACAAGCTCAATTGAATCGATTCAGCCTTTTGGTACAAACTCAACAATGGTCTGAAGTACCAACCTTGCTATCTGAAATCACGTCTCATCTCAATGACTTACCTATTACTCATCCCACTGTCTATGCTCACATTAAATTTGCTCAAAGTTTGATGTGTCTGCAATCAGGACTGAGTGAAAACTCATCAAATGCTTTATCATCCCCGATTCTGCAACTATGTAGCTTTGTAAAAAATACACCTACGGGCACTGGTGTTAAAACTCTTGAATCCTCAAAAATTCCCTCATGGCCGGAAATTGGGCAAATTTTACAAACCGCCCTCAACCAAGCTCAACAATTGCAAGACAAGCAAGCCGAAGCCGATGTGCGTGGTTATCTTGGAGGAGTTTACCAGCAAATGGGGAAATTGACAGAGGCACGACAATTAACTGAACAAGCTTTACAGCAAAAATCTGCTTTTAATGATTCTAGTATTACCTATCTTTGGCAGTGGCAGTTAGGACGGATTTACCAAACTCAACAAAACCAAAAAAGCGCACTTCAAGCCTACACCTTAGCCTACGAAACTCTTCAGTCTTTGCGTAAAGACTTAGTTGGTATTAACCCAGAAATTCAATTTACTTTTCGTGATAGTGTAGAACCAGTCTATCGAGAACTGGTCAATTTGCTCTTGCAACCCCAAGCTTCTCAACAGATAAAGCAAACGGAGATTAATCAGAAAAATCTCAAGCAAGCTCGTGATGTTATAGAAGCACTCCAATTAGCAGAACTGACTAACTTTTTTCGGGAAGCTTGTATAACCAGTCAACCCCAACCAATTGACCAGGTAGATCCAAATGCTGCGGTTATCTATTCGATTATTTTGCCTGATCGCCTTGCTGTCATCTTGTCTAGACCTCAAAAGGATTTAAAATACTACGCAACGCCTCTAAAGCCTAGTTCCCAGCCAGGGGAAGTCGGGGAGGTCGAACGTGTCTACGATAATATGCTTGCTGGCTTCACCCGTAACATCTACAGTTCTAACTTAGATTCACTTCGTCCACAACAAATTTTTTATGACTGGTTAATCCGTCCAATTGAAGCAGAACTGGAAAAGGATGACATTAAAACTTTGGTGTTTGTACTAGATGGAGTTTTGCGTGCAGTACCCATGTCGGCACTTTATGATAGTCAGAAGCAGAAGTATCTGATTGAAAAATATAACCTTGCTTTGAGTCCAGGGTTGCAGCTGTTGTATTCAGCTTCGCTTTCCCCAAACAAATTGCAAACTTTAGTAGGAGGTTTGGCTGAGGCTAGGCAAGGGTTTTCCAAACTGCCGGGAGTGGAACAGGAAGTTCAGGAGATTACAAAAATAGTTCCCACAGAAGTTCTTTTAAACCAAGAATTTACCCGCAGTCGCTTGAAAGTTCAAATCAACAATGTACCCTTCCCCATTGTTCACTTAGCAACCCACGGTCAGTTTTCTTCCCAGGCTGAGAATACCTTTTTGTTGACTTGGGACGGTCGGATTAATGTTAAAGAATTAGACCAATTATTGCAAGGACGCGATCGCCCTGGTCGAAGTCCTTTAGAATTATTAATTTTGAGTGCTTGCCAAACCGCCGCAGGTGATAATCGAGCGATTCTGGGACTAGCAGGGGTGGCGGTGCGTTCAGGGGCACGTAGTACATTAGCAACGCTTTGGTCAGTAGAAGATGAATCTACAGTTGAGCTGATGAACAAGTTCTATTCAGAATTGAACCAACCTGGGGTAACTAAAGCTGAGGCACTTCGTCAAGCTCAGTTGTTCCTGTTGCGATCGCCAAATTATCATCGTCCTTACTACTGGGCACCATTTGTCTTAGTAGGTAATTGGTTGTAGCCAGCAAGTAATATACTATTTTTTCGGAATTGAGCATTAATAATGAGTATCACTTAATTAAAGATAGACTTTACCAAAAGATAACCCATGTTAAATAGTCAACAGTTGATTGGTCTAATGACGATCGGGTTGTTTCTGATGGGGACGCAACCAACAATTGCCCAATCAACTGCAAATACTCCAACGCCGACTAATCGCTCAAAACCCCAACGGATAATATTCAAACCACCACCAAATCAGAGTAAGCCAAAATCTACATCATCGGGTGGATCGCGTAGTAATTGGCAATGTCCTCAAGATGCAACATTAAACACTACCTCAGCCAATAAAACCCCTTTGATGCTTCTTACTCCCACTGACAGCAACTATGGGTTGACTATAGCAGAGCATCCGACATTTTTAGTGTATCTGCCGCAAACATCTGCCAAGCAAGTAGTCTTAAGCTTGATGACAGAAGACAATCAGCTTCATTCCCAAAGCTTCATTCCTATTAAAGGTGAACCTGGTATTATTAGCATCAAGTTACCAGATAGCTTCCCCCTTTTGGAAGTAAGCAAAAATTATCAGTGGTCTTTAGTGTTGATATGTGGAGAAAAACCTAACCCTAACGATCCAGTAATCACCTCGTGGGTACGCCGTGTGGTTTTACCTCAACTCCAGAGTCAGCCGAGGACAACTTTGGAGCAGGCAGATGCTTACAGTGAACAAGGAATTTGGTACGATGCTGTCATTAATCTAGCTCAAATCAGAAATGCTCAACCTAATGATCAAGTCATGGCAGATATCTGGACTGACTTTCTTAAGTCCGTAGGGCTAGAAGCGATCGCTACTCAACCACTTCGATTGTAGAAGTGGTTAACTGTTTTTCTCGTAACTGCTGCTCGATAAAAGCCTGATTATCCTGGCTTTCTGACTGCTTGAGGTATTCAATGGCAATTGCTCCAGCAAGGGGATGGTCTTGGCACATTTCTAAAAGCAGTGCCAAAGTATGATGGAATTGGAGTCTTTCAAGTTGCTTGTGAGTAACCAACTCTAAGGCGACTGCTGACCCCAAAAACACTAACAGCGAGGGAATGATGGGTAACCACCAGCCCAAGCAAAAGGCTAAAAAGCCAATCCCCAAAAGCCCAGCACCAGCAAAGATTATACTGGCAGCGATCGCAATTGAAGACCTCAACTGTCGGCTAACTAATGCTCCTAATCCCGCCCAAACTAAAATCCACAGCCATTCTATGGGTTCTTGCCAAACACGAAGCAAAGGTCTGCCATCAACAACAGCACTTATTATTTGACTGATAATGTTGGCATGAACACTCACCCCAGTCATCGGCTGTGAAGAACTAAATAGACCACTGTTATAGGGCGTATAAAATACATCTTTAATGCTTGCAGCAGTAGTGCCAATCAAAACTAGGCGATCGCGTAAACTATCAGGAGGAATGGTCTTTTCCAAGATATCTCTTAAAGGGAAAGTAGCAAAATTTTCCTGATTTCCTCTAAAGTTCAGCAAAATTTGATAACCTCCAGAATCTGCATGGACGTAGCCTCCATCATTGCCCACAAACCTTTCAAACACTGCTTTACCCCAACGCAACCTTTGACGTTGGGGATCGTTGTCAACTAATTTTATGGTTATCTTTCCGTCCTCTAAATAGTGCTGCGCCAGTTTCATTGCCAAACTGTAGCGTGTTTCATTTTGCGAGAGGTCTACTGATAATAATGCACGACGCACCTTACCATCTGCATCCACCACCTGATCGGCAAAGCCCACTCTTTCTTGGTTGAGAGTGGGAGGAGGGGCAATGGTATTAATCTTACTTCCCACAACTTTTTCAATTCCATATAAGTTTGGAGTTGATTGGAAGATGTTAACTAAGTCCTGATGCCCAGGTTCTACAGGCAAATCTCGATAAATATCTAAACCAATAGCTCTAGGTTCTTGGGCTTTAATATTAGCAATTGCCTTAGCTAAAACTTGATCAGGAATAGGCCACTTTCCTGCCTTTTTTATATCTTCTTCATCAATAGTGATAATCGCTATCCGTTTCTCTGGTGACTCTTGCAACAGTCGCCAGCGAAAAAACTGGTCAAGTATACTCCACTCGCCACCCTGCAACAGTCCACCAAAGCGCAGCAGCAGAATAGGTGCAGTCACACATATAGCAATCCGTGGTATCCAAAATAAGCCAATTCGCCGTTGCAAAACTTCTGGCTTGGCTTTTTGTCTAGCTTGTGCCAAAAGTTTATTAGCTTGTGCTAGTACTTGCAGTGACATTTGGGCTTGGCGTTTGGCTAATTCCTGACTAGCGGCTAAAAATTGATAATCTAAATCGCCAAGGCTTTTACCTAATGCCCAAGCTAAGGTATCCTGTAAGGCTTGTCCTCGCAATAAATAGGATTCATCTTCGCAAGCTGATGCTGACCAGGCTGCGATCGCTTCTGCATAGGGTCGCAACTCTGCTAATTTACGCTCAACCCAACTGTGGTTGAATACAGCTTCGTAAATGCGATTATATACCTTGAGCTTGCCTTGTTGCTCAACTACTAACCCTGACAGCCGTAATTCGATTTGTTCAGGAGTTCCATCAGCAGAAATTTCTCCTTGACGTAAAATTTGCTGGTATAACTCTAATAATCTACCTGTACGTTTTTCATTTCTGTACAAAATGCGATCGCGAATCGTCCTCAAATGCTCAGGTTCATCTTGAGATTCCCAATTCTCAACAATGTTCGACCTTACTAGTTGCTCAACCGATGAAAATTTTTGAGCAGTTGACTCCAAAACTATAAACTGACACAGCTTTTGCGTGAGAAACGGTTGCCCACCTGTCCATTCTAGTATTTGCATGAGAACCCCTTCAGGGTTACTTACTCTTTGGTTCAAACCATCTATTAATGGTTGTACTTCATCAGGCTGAAATCCTTGCAGTTCAATCGCCTTGCCAATATTGAATGGTGTCTGAGTCTTATTTTGAATCAGTTCGTTAGGATTTGCAACCCCCAATAGTGCAAAAGTCAAACGCCTATATTTATAATTTACTTCTCGTTGCTGAAAGAAGAATCTAATTAAAGCAAAAAAATCATCCAATGAGAAATTCTGACTCAAAACACGATCAATTTCATCAATAAAAATAACTATATTTTGCTTGACTTCTACTAACAGTACTTCTTCAATAAATTGGCTCAAACACTGCACCGGTGAAAGCAAATCTCGCCGCTCACGCCACCAACTCCGCCATTGAATTTTTGAGTGCAGATGGCAACTACTCACTAAAGATTGGACAATCCCTGCATACCATTTTTCTGGAGTTACATCCTGTGTTCCCATTCCTGTCAAGTCAATAAACGCACAGATGATTCCTTCTGCTTGTAGCCTTTGCATCATCTGCACTCGCAAGCTAGACTTGCCCATCTGCCGCGAGTTCAGCACATAACAAAACTGACCCCACTTTAAGCGCTCATAAAATTCTGTATCAGCATGTCGTTTCACATAGCTAGGAGCGCTACTCTCAAGACTCCCTCCAATTTGATATTCAAAGTTTGACTTCGCTGCTGTCATCAAGGCTGTCCTTTACATTTTCCAATATATATATTTAATTTGAATTTCATATACAGTCATATAAATAATTTATTATCTAACAGTCCTAGAGAAGAATTATACTATTTTCATTCATCAACTGACTTTACCTGACTTTTACCTATTTTTGATTTTTGAGTAACGCTCTTTCATCACTCTGGTCAAAGAAAAATTTTAGCCAACTTCTAAACAAGCTACAGAAAGTTGGTTTTGAGCTTTATTTTCTAACATTATGGCTAAAATCATCTCTTTTGTCAGAAAGTCTTCTGTAATAAGGATTATTGCTTTTTTTTCTGGAGAGAGTCATGAAAGAGCGGTAAGTAGGACGGCGTAAATAATTAAAGGTTTGTAGTGAGGACTTTAGCCCTCAAAGTAGGGCTAAAGTCCTCACTACAAACTAATTTCAATATTTTTTACATTAGTTAATATAGTTTTAATTATTCTCACCAACTTACTTATTCCTAAGAGGATGTCTGAAAAGTAAGAAAGCCCATTACATGAATAAGAAATTTAAAACTTATTCGCAGATGTATAATTTGTTTCGGTGTTATTTGATGACAAAAATTATGGGAATTATACTTATACTAAGCTTAGTAGCCTTTATTACTGGCTTATCAATTTACTTCCTACTGACCTCAAGAGGTGGAATTTTGCTCAAATCTTTGGTGACAAAAATAAAGTGCCAATGGTGGAGACTTAGCTTTGGCAAGCTTAACCGACTAGGATCAAGATTTTCCAAGACTATAACAATTGCTGCGATTATTATGGTAGCAGTAATAGCTGGAAATAGTGTATCCGCGCAGGTTACGGGGTCGCCTCCAGTTTCGCTCAAGAGCGTATCGGTTCCAGAACCTGATAATCTTGGAGACTTTGTAAAAGACAAAGCAGCCGCGATAAAGCTAGGAAAGACTCTTTTTTGGGATATGCAGGTTGGGAGCGACGGACAGACCTCCTGTGCTACTTGTCACTTCCATGCTGGAGCCGACAATAGATCCATAAATCAGATTGCTCCTGGGCTTTTGCGAATTAACGCTGATCGTACAGAGAATCCAGATATAATTTTTAATATAGGCGGTGCGCCAAACTACCAGCTAAGAAAAGAAGATTTTCCCTTTCATAAGCTGTCTAGTGATTCTACGACTGTTGTATCTGACAGTAACGATGTTAGCTCCTCTCAGGGAGTCGCCAATACAAAGTTTATTGATGTTATACCTGGTAGCCCAAGAGACTTAGAAACAAGTGAGCCAGATCCAGTGTTTAACGTGGGAGGTATCAATGTGCGCCGCGTCCAGCCGCGTAATACGCCAACCGTAATTAATGCAGCATTCAACTTCCGCAACTTCTGGGATGGAAGGGCACAAGATATCTTTAATGGGGTGAATCCCTTCGGTTTAAGAGACCCTAACGCCTCTGTGGTGAAAGCAGAAAACCCAAATCAGCTTAAATTTGTCAAAGTCAGCCTGAATAATTCGTCTTTGGCTTCCCAGGCGGTTGGTCCGCCACTCAGTTCCTTCGAGTCGTCTGCTGATGGTCGCACTTTTCAAGAAATTGGTGATAAGTTCGGGCAAATTGACCTCAGCAAATTTATATTTGTCAACGGTTCGCTGGACAATATTCTGTCAATTGGGGGTACAAAGCTCCCTCGATTACTGGGGCAAAAGTTGTCTGGACTCACACCACTAGGCAAACAGGTTGTGCATCCACAAGACAGCGTTTTAGGTGCAGACAGTAGTTATCCTCAGCCCGGACTCAAGGATAAAACCTACGAGGATCTGATTAAAGATGCCTTTAAACCGGAGTGGTGGAACTCTAATAAACTGATCCAAGTTGATGCTGAAGGTAAACGGACTTTTGTCAACGAACCTGATAACTTTTCCCAAACCGATGAGTACAGGCTGTTGGATTATAACTTCTCGCTATTCTTTGGGCTTGCAGTTCAGTTGTACGAGTCTACACTCATTGCCAACGATACGCCCTATGATCGCTTTTTAGAAGGAAACACCACCGCCCTCACCGTGCAGCAGCAACGAGGCAAACAACTATTCGAGGGCAAAGCTGCCTGCATCTTCTGCCATAGTGGGTTGGAACTCACCAGTGCTTCGGTTAGCAACGTCAAGAACCAAAGGCTCAGAGCCACCACCACTACTCCCAGAACCGTCTCGGACAAAGCTTTCTTCAATATCGGTGTTAGACCCACCCTAGAAGACATCGGTGTTGGTGGTCAAGACCCATTTGGTAATCCGCTTTCGGAGTCGCGGGTAGCTGCTTTGGGGAAATTCCCACTACTTTTCGGTTCAAGCCCCAATGTTACAGTTAACCCCAATGATACAGTAGTTGCAGACGGACAGTTTAAGACTCCTGGATTACGCAACATAGAACTGACAGCTCCTTACTTCCACAATGGTGGCTATTTGACTTTGCCGCAAGTGGTGGACTTCTACAATCGTGGTGGAGATTTCCGTCAGCAAGGGGTTCTCCGCCCATTGGGATTAAGCGAAACTGAAAAAGATGACTTGGTGGCTTTCCTGAAAGGACTCACTGATGAGCGAGTTGTCTCTGAGAAAGCCCCCTTTGACCACCCGCAACTGTTCGTTCCCAATGGACATCTAGGTAACTCTATGTATGTTGTCAATGATGGTACTGGCAAAGCTGCCGATAACCTACTAGAAATTCCTGCTGTTGGTAAGAATGGTGGTAAAGGGACTCCAAATTTCCTGAACTAACTAGCAATTTGGGCGTCGCTGAATCAAAGTATGAATCATGCGATCGCCTTAAGCTTGCGGGCGCATAGCGCCCGCAGCGCCTCGGAACCGTACTTAAGATAACGTGAGTTCGGGTTAAGATTAGGCGGCAGAAAGCAAATTGTGATCGATGGCGATCGCAGGCTTCTTAGGTTGGTGGCAGTAAGCGATTAAACCGCAAACGATGTTGACGCTTGCAGTTGACAGGCGATCGGTGAGGGGAATGCTCAATCTGGGAGATATTCTTGAACTGGTCAATGATGGTCTCAATGATCGAGCGTTTCCTGAGCAACAGGCGATCGCTTAACGACATGAAGCGATTTTTCATGTTACGTTTGAGTTTGGTGATCAGTTGTATCCCAACACTCTCGAGTAATTGTTTTGCTAATTTTTGAGAGACATAGCCCAAGGAGCGCAAACACTTTGCCGAACAGCATTTGCAGCAATTTGGGCACGGGGATACGGTCATCGGTATTTCCTGGAGTCAGCACAACATTCAGCAATTCTCCACGATCATTGACCACTACATGTCCTGTTGAAGCCAAAGAACCAATCAACTGAAGTTTTGCCGCGAGCAGCCAGATTTTGGAACACCCGATGAAGATTTATCCGCCGATTGTGACAGACTTTGAGACTGGTAGAATCCAAAAAACTGATGCCTGTACAGGAGCCAAAACAGGAGCGCAGATAAGCACACAGAGGCAACAGGGTACTAGGCATCCACTCCACAAAGCGATGGTAGCTGACCAAACCGGGGAAGTATGCTTGCCACTGAACCTGTACTTTATCCTGGTAGTAGGCTTTGAAATTCCGGTAACAAGACTGATGAAAGCCGATCAGAATCGTCATGATCTCGCTCAAACACAGACTGCGATCGCGCTTTCTTTTTTGCAGCCCATTACCCAACAGTTGGCGCTCCCACTGTGGTTCAAAGGTTTGACAGAAGTCATCGATAGAACAGAATAGTTCTTCTAGAGTGAACATAGGGCAAGCAGATGGATGAGAATTTAGCACTTTCAGCCTACCTGTTTTGCCCCCTTTCTTATCCCGAACTCACGTTAAGATAATACAGGTATCTCATCATAATCAGGGGTTTTTGGTAAAGTATTACCAATCATTTTTACCCAATTAATTATTAGACCTCTTGCAAAAGTCCCTAACACCCCACCCCCAACCCCTCCCCGATGCTTTGGGGAGGGGAGCGTTTGCTTTACTCAAATGCGGGGTGGGGTTCTTTATTTTTGATTTATGCAAGAGGTCTATTGTTGTATGATGTACTTTTTTCACTCTTTCTATCGCACGGAAGCCAGACCCATTTACATACATTTCTAGGCATTCACGTTTTATTTCTTCTGAATAACCAAGATTTTCGTAAGAATCGATAAATTGACGACTACAACTAACACAAATGTAATGCAAGTTTACCAGCCTTTTTCCCGTTCTTGCGGATATGAGTTGATGCACACCTTGGACATTGCATAGCGATCGCTCCAATTCATACTTCAATTATGCAACGCCGCAATTTGAGTTACAAATACGGAGTGTCATTGTCTAACTGGTAACGCCTTCAATGCCTTACTTAAGTGTATTGAAGAACCACCATCTCATGTAGTATTCATTCTCTGCACAACAGAACTGCACAAGGTGTTACCTACCATTGTCAGCCGTTGTCAGGTGTTTAATTTCCGCACTTTGTCTGTTCAGGCAATTGTGCAGCACCTCGGTATTGTAGCAGATGCAGAATCTATCTCTATTGATGATCAGGCACTAACAGCGATGCCTGCGGCGGGCTACGCCAACGCCCGACTCAGCGATGGTGGATTGCGGGATGCGCTGCAATTACTGGGTCAGGTGAGTCTTTTAGATGAAGATATCACTGCCAATCATGTCATGGAAATCGCTGGTGGTGTGACAGAAACAGAATTAATGTCAATTTTACAGGCAATATCCACGACCAACACCTTTAACTTGCTGCAAGTAGCAAGAGTTTTAGTAGACTAGTTCCCGGTGCAAAACTCCAAACCTTTATGGCAACAGCTATACATCAAATATAAGCGCACCCATCCAAAACTTAACTTCTTAATTTATAGTACTTTTGAACTAAATATCTCCTCAGAGCAATCAAGGATGCGATCGCCTTCACAGGGCCTTGTCGGCGTTTACTCTTATA
>NZ_JAIVFQ010000098.1 GCF_020829495.1 Nostoc favosum CHAB5714
GACCACATTTTACACAAATGTGATTTTGTTTACCTCTTCGTTTACCATTTTTTCTAATTTCAGTAGACTCACAGTATGGACAATACACAGTAGAAAACCTCAATTCATCCCTCTATTATGCAACGCCCTCCCCTGCTCCCCTATCTCTCTGCTTTCTTCTAAAATGGACAATTTGACTGTAAATGTCGCTCCTTGCCCTATTCCCTCGCTCTGGGCTTGGATTGTACCACCATGCAGTTCCACTATATGATGTGCGATCGCTAGTCCTAAACCTAGTCCTTTATTTGACCGAGTATGGGTACTATCTGCTTGGCGAAAGCGCTCAAATACGTGAGGTAGAAAATCAGCACTAATGCCCTGACCCGTATCACTCACTTCAATGAGTGCTGTTAGCGGTAGCGGGGCGTTTAGACCGTTTTGAGTTCTGTTAGCGGTAGCGGGACGTTTAGCCCGTTCCGAGCGGGACGAGTTTAACTCAGGACTGAATGACAATTGCACCTTAACTCGTCCGCCATTGGGTGTAAATTTGATGGCATTGGTGAGCAAATTTAACACAACTTGTTGCAAGCGATCTGAGTCACCCCAAATTTTTTCTATTGAAGTATCAAGTATGGATTCAAGTTGAATATCCTTAGCATCTGCCAGTGATTGTACAACTTCGATTGCTGCTGTAATTACTTCGACTAAATCAACTAAGTCAATGGAGAGTGAAAGTTCTCCTCTAACAATGCGCGAAATATCAAGTAAGTCTTCAATAAGTTGCATCTGCAAGTTTGCGTTGCGTTCAATTGTCTCCAGTGCGAGAGTTGCCTTAGCCTCATCTAGCGCACCCGTTTGTAACATCCCCGCCCAACCAATAATTGCAGTCATGGGGGTACGTAATTCGTGGGAAACTATTGCTAGAAAGTCGTCCTTGGAACGGTTTGCAGCTTCTGCCTCAGCCCGTGCGGCTTGTTCTCGTAGCAGCAGCTGCTCTTTTTCTTCCTCGGCTTGTTTGCGCTCAGTAATATCTTGCATAATTTTAGAGAAGCCGCGCAGATTTCCATTTTCATCTCGTAAAGGTGTGATTACACAATGCGCCCAGAAAAATTTACCATCCTTACGGAGATGCCAACGATTTTCTTTAGAAAAACCCTCAGTTACGGCTTTTATTAATACTTGTTGTGGTTGTCCGCGCTCAATTGCTTCTGGTGAAAAAATTCGCTCAAAAGGTTGACCAATAATTTCTGCTTCTTGATAGCCTAAAATACGTTCGGCTCCAATGTTCCAACTGGTAAAGTTACCGTTTGGATCTAACATAAAAATTGCGTAATTAGTTACTCCTTCTATTAGCAATCGATAACGTTCTTCGCTTTGGCGCAGACTGTCTTGAATTTGACGTAGACACTCGTAATTATCCTGTGCAGTTCGCGCGTTTTTCTGAGCTTGCGATCGCGCTTGGCGCAGTGCGGAGTTAAGTGAGCTGATCAACACTGCTACCAGCACAAACTGAACCAACCCTATTACACTGAACCCAGTAACAGCCAGAGAATAAAAAGGGGGCAAAAGGAAGTAGGCGCAGACTATAGCAGACAAAAAAGTTGCCAACAGTCCTGGGTTGAAACCACCATACCAGGAACTAACCATGACAGCAGCTAAAAACAGTGGGTAAATGGAATTCAGCCTGTGTAGCTGCCATAGAAGCAGTGTCAGCAGTAAAGCTAGGAAAACCGTTAAGAATGCAATGCTATAGCGTTGTAGTTGCGAGCGCGTAGCGTCTCCGTAGGAAAGACGGGGCGTTGGCATTAGCGAAGCGGTAGCGAGTCCTCGAGCGTCAGCCTCTCGTTGGCGCAGCCTCTCCGATAGGAGAAGAGAAGCCCATCGCGTCAATCTCCACATTTTCTATTACCTCTGGTTATGCCATAGGTTTATTAAACTTCTACCCTAGTTTTCCACTTTCAAGTTTTACCATAAAAAACTAATCTTAAGAGGATGGTAGCTCTAAACAATACCCCTCATTACATTGGAAGAATTAAAGCACTAAGGAATAATAATTTAAAACAGGAAGATAATAACAATGACCTCTAAGCAAATCTTAGTTATTGATGATGAAGATGACATCCGTCAATTGATTCAGACTTGTCTAGAAATAATGGGGGGCTGGAAGGTGTTGACTGCTACTTCTGGTAATCAAGGATTATTCTTAGCTCAGTCATCTCAACCCGATGCCATACTTTTGGACGTAATGATGCCTGATATGGATGGTTTGACAACTTTTCAAAAACTACAGGCTAATCAAACAACTAAACATATACCTGTGATTTTACTTACAGCAAGAGGACGTAATAATGACAAAAGCCTATTTAATAATCTAGGTGTCAGAGGCATAATCAGTAAACCATTTAATCCTCAGAAACTAGCTGTTCAAGTAGCAGCAGCCTTGAGCTAAAGTATATTACAAAATCTGGCGTTTACAGTTCAGTTATTCCTAAATTAAGTAATACTATAGCAGTCATAAATCATTTGTGAAATTTTAGGTGCCAAAGATAGGATTACTGTAGTATATCTAATTTAGGGTAGATTTGCTTGAAAAGAATGGTCTATCTATAGTTGTAATAGTCTATTTCTTAAGTAGGAATTTTCCACAAAATACATATTCTCCACTAGTTTTCCACTTTTAATCCCTAATTTAGAACTAACTAAATATTAGTTCTGAATTACAGATAAATTCTTCCCTAACAAAAAACTAATATTTAAATAAAAAAGTAGATACATTAATTGATGAGTTTTATTTTATATAAAAAGATGAAATAAAACTCCAATTTCCTAGCTCTACTTCAATCATCTACTTAGGGGGTATATATATGATAAATGATTTAGAATCACTTTCACATCCACCAAGCAAACAAAAATTCGCTGCTACATTGCGTTTAGTGAGTCGAATTAGTTTTTGGGTACAATTAGTGCTTGGTGGTATTTCTGGCATTGCTATATTGCTGGCGTGTTTTAGCCGTAACATTACTACTCAGACAAGCAATGCAGGAATAGGGTTTGGGATATTTTTGGCTATTGTTGGTATTTTATTGCTGTGCTTTCGAGTCTATTGGGCTTTGCGTTATCGAAAAATGGCTAAACTTTTACAAACACCAAATTCTCAAAACCATCCCAAGAAGGAAGACGTAATTCAAAATTTACGAATTGGATTAATTGTGAGTTTGATAGGATTATTAATAGCTTTTATTGCTTCTGAAGTAACGGTTTCAATCATTTTGGGTAAAGCAGTAGCACAACCTCAAGGTGTTGCAATTTATCAGCCAGAAAATGTAATTCGTTCGCTAGACATTTTTGTAATGTTAGCAAACGTCAACATGATTGGCGCTCACTTTTTTGGGGGAGTTACTTCTCTGGGTCTACTTTATTGGTTAGAAGAGTAATAGGCACAGTTTGATTTTGCCAGCTATTACTATAGAAGTACTAACCTATATCTAAAGGAGTATTTGCCACATCTATTACAATTCTACTCGACTTTTCCACTATTGAGATTTAACCTAAAAATACAGACAGTCTGTTTTCATTCTCCTCTTTTGGTTGAGCAGCTCAACTTTACCTAAACCTAAAGTACATAATCAAAATTTCTGATTGTTGCATTGCAAAAATAATAATTTAGATACTTACTAAAAGTATTTTCTCATTTTTCACTACGTGTCAATATTTGAGTTTTTAAATAAAAATCAAAGATGAAGTTATCAGGAGGTATTTATGTACAAGTTAAATCGTTCTTCTTCAAAACAAGTTGGATTAGTAGGAACAATTTGTGGAACTTTGCTAGTCGGGTTCTCTGCAATTACTCAATCAGCAGTAGCACAGCCGCGAATTTCCCAAATTAATCCTTGCCCTAGTATTTTCTACGAAGAACCACACCGTAATCGAGTCTTGGCTCCAGCAGGATGTCCGCCGAATGCTGCAACTTTAAGATTTGGAGGACAACAGCAAACTACTGGTTCCCAGAGTATTATGGTTCCTGCGTATCCTATGAATGGAAGACGCACAACTGTTATACAACCACCTGCTCCAGAAAGTCGGCAAAGTGCCATTGCAACTATCACACCAACAGCAGGTACAGTCGATGTGAAACTAAAAAATAACACTAACGCTGGTATCTCTTATCAAGCAATTGGTCATACCCAACCTCGATTTCTTGCAGGTGGACAAGAGTTTGTCCTACGAGACTTACCAACACCTATCAGTATTACTTTGGTACGTCAAGATGGTGGACTGCTAAAAGTTATGCCTATGTCTACCTCTGAAGGTGAAGGAACACTCGCAGTTTCGTTAGATGAAACAACCAATTTCGATAACAATCAAGGTGTATTGAGAATTCAAAAGGATGGTCAAGTCTTTTTGAATTAATATGGCTCACCGCATGAATTTTCAGAGCGTTAAAACGCTTATTACAACAAATCAAGAGTTTTGTGGTCATCATCTAAACTTGATATTAGTCAACCTAAATGGAGATTTTGAAATGATCAACTTTATTCAAACTAAGTGGAGTTCTAAAGGAGCTATTGCTCTAGCAATCTCCGCATTGCTGCTTGGAGCTTGTACGAACAACTTAGAGCGAGAGGCCGCAGTACCAGAAACCAATGTGACTACAGAAGAAGTCGCAGACAATACAAACCAACTAATTGGTAAAACTGTAACAATTAGAAGTACACCCGTCAGAAAATTGGGGCCGTCAACTTTCACAATTGCCGATAAGCAACTTTTTAATGCTCAACCAATTTTAGTTGTAAATGCTTCGGGTAAAACTTTCACTTTACCTACTGACCCAAATACACCAATTCAAGCGACAGGACCAGTTCGTAAGTTTGTGATTGCAGATATTAATCGAGATTACAATTTGGGCTTAGATCCAAACTTGTACAAAGAGTACGAAACCCAACCTGCAATTATCGCTCAATCAATTGCACTTGCTCCTAAACCAGGTGAACTTACCACAAACCCTAAACTATACTACGGTAAAAACTTGGCAGTGACAGGTGAAGTGGAAAACATCAGAAATGCCAATTCCTTCACCTTAGACGAAGACAAATTATTTGGTGGACAAGACTTGTTAGTGATACGCGCCGGTACCCCAAAGGTAACTGTCAATGAAGGTGAGAAAGTTGCAGTCACAGGTGTGTTGCGTCCCTTTGTTGTAGCTGAACTAGAACGAGAATATGACCTTAAATGGGATTTAACTTTACAAAAGCAGCTAGAAGCAGAATACAGCAATAAACCTGTGTTAGTTGCAACAGAGGTATATCCCTCAGCAATTCCGCAATAAGGTATTCTACAGCATTGTCTATCAGGAAAGCTTTCAATAAATAGCCTCAAGACAAATAAGAATAAGGGCAATGAATGACAATCCTCAAAGGGGAAATTTCTTACAGGCACTAGGTCAAACAGGGGTATTAGTTTTCCTGGTAGCGATCGCTATGGTAGTAAGAAGTTGTAGCTTTTTTGATGCAAAAGCAACTATTACTAGTACATCCGAAATTGCTGAGAACACCGACGAATTTATGGGTGACTCTGTGACGATTAAAAGCAGAGCAATTCAGAAAATTGGTTCAAGTTCATTCACAGTTAGCGATGCACGGTTCTTTCGCGGTGAACCTCTTGTAGTCGTCAATGCTTCAGGTGCGCCTTTTAATATACCACTTGACCAAAATATTAAAGTTCAAGTTACTGGTCAGGTTCGTAATTTAGTAATTCCTAAAATTGAGCAAGAGTTTAATCTCAACATACAGGACGAATATTACAAAGATTACATCAATAAACCTGCAATTATTGCTCGATACCTTGTACTAGCGCCTCAACCTGGCCAAATAACACAACGTCCCGAACAATATTATCGTCGTCAAGTTGCAGTTACGGGGAAAGTGGACAATATCCGCAGTCCGGTTTTACTAACGCTAGATGAAAACCAATGGCTTGGTGGGCAAGATTTGCTAGTTTTATTAAAAGCACCGCCCAAAGTAGCAATAAATCAGGGTCAGACAGTATCGATAACCGGTGAAGTTCGTCCTTTTGTTATTGCTGAAATTGAGCAAGACTATGACTTCACCTGGGATCTAAATGTAAAAAGAGAGTTAGAGGCTGAGTACGGCAACAGACCTATTTTAGTTGCTGAAACTATATATCATCCTTCTTAGAAATCTTAGTTTTTCATGGTCGTCTTAAATGCTGTACTTTCTGTGAGGTTTTATGGATATCCTCAACGAAGCATTTCTCAACCTGCGAACAATTAAACTTCGACGGTTTTTAGGGTCGCTGCTCTACCCACTGCAACGAGATTGGTTAGAACGTCAGTTTCGTAAGTCTCAAAGTTTAGAAGCTGTTGAGGAAACTGGAGAAATTCAGAGGGCTGAAGCAACTAACAGAGGCGGACAATTCCACTTCAAACACATTGAGTTGGAAATTTATTTTCTGAGCGCCGATTTAGTCCGAATTGAGTGGAAACCTGGGATATATCCCATTTCTTATGGCATCTCGCGTAAAGATTGGCCAGAGGTCGAGACGACGTTTCAAGAGATGGAAGAGGGCTGGACAATTTCTAGTCCACAGCTAAAGGTTATTGTTGGCGTTGATGGCAGTTTGAAATTTCAAAATCCTTTAGGGCAGACAATACGGGAAGAACTACCTCCCCAGCGACCAACAAAGCTATCACCCCAAACAAAAGATGAGACTTGGCTACATCAGGCGAAACTACGTCCAGAGGAACATATTTATGGTTTGGGAGAAAGGGCGGCTCCGTTAAACCTCCGCACATTCGGCGACAAAGGCGAAGCCAGAACCTACCGGATGTGGAACTATGATGCAGGTGGCATATATGGGCCGGGAACTGACCCATTATATCTTTGCATTCCACTCTATTTGGGTCTGCATGAAGAAGGTAGCTACTTAATTTTCTATGAAAACTCTTTTCCTGCTAGCTTTAGTTTCCAAGAGTTAGCTACAGCCGAGTTTGAAAGCGGGGCATTGCGCTATTACTTTACTGCTGGTACATTGCCTCAATTGTTGGAGCGATACACAGAATTAACAGGTCGCCCACCTCTACCACCCCGTTGGACATTTGGTTATCACCAGTCGCGTTGGGGGTATGACAAAGAAGCTGCACTGCGGGAAGTCGTAAAGGGGTTTGAGACACATGACATTCCAGTGAGTGCAATGCATCTAGATATAGATGTTTTGGATAATTTTCGTGCTTTTACCATTGACCCCGATCGCTTTCCCCATATTTCTGAGTTAGCTGAAGAATTGGTGGCGAAAGGAATACGGTTGATTACCATCATTAACCCTGGTATCAAAGCATCTCGAAAAAACAAACTTTTTGAGGAGGGACGCGCACAGGATGTATTTTGCAAACTCCCTAGCGGTAAACCTGCGAGCGCTCCGGTTTGGGCAGGTTTATGCGCTTTCCCTGACTTTACCAACCCCCAAGCCCGTCACTGGTGGAGCAGACAGTATGAATATCTGCTCGATCTAGGCATTACTGGATTTTGGCATGATATGAATGAACCAGGGGTTTTTGTACTTTGGGGCGACCCTTCACTACCGCCCCATTCAACTTGGCATTCTTTGGAAGGTAGAGGTGGTGACCACCGCGAAGCTCATAATTTTTATGGATTACTTCAAGCTCAGGCTGGATACGAAGCACTATCTGAGTACCAACCTCAACGACGACCTTTCATTGTTTCGCGCTCTGGTTGGGCAGGTTTGCAACGCTACGCCTGGACTTGGACGGGCGATATTGAAACTAGCTGGGAAGGATTACGCCAAACTATTCCCACAGTTTTAAACCTGGGATTATCAGGAATTCCCTACAGTGGTTCTGATATTGGTGGATTCAAGGGCAATCCCAGTACAGAATTATACTTACGCTGGTTTCAGATATCCTGCTTTATGGCATTTTGCCGCACCCATTCTGCCAACAACACCAAGCCCCGTACACCCTGGAGTTTTGGGGAACCAACCTTGAGTATTGTACGGCGTTTTTTGCAACTACGGTATCGTTTAATGCCCTACTTCTATACGTTAGCTTGGGAAGCGGCTCAAACGGGACATCCTTTAGTACGTCCTTTATTTTGGGCAGATACAGACAATCCTCAACTTTGGAGTATAGATGATGCCTTTTTATTGGGCGATGCTCTTTTAGTTTGTGCGATCGCCGAAGAAGGCGCAACCTCACGAGCGATCGCATTACCTAAAGGAAACTGGTATAACTTCTGGGATGATGCACTCTTAGAAGGAGGAAAGTCGGTCAACTTCAAAGTATCCCTTGAACAGATACCGCTATTAGTAAAGGCGGGTAGTATCTTACCAATGGAGGAAGATAATCAACTGATTCTCCATATTTACCCACCAGTATTCTTAACCAGTGAAGGTCAGGTTTACAGTGACGCGGGAGATGGCTATGGTGAATCGCGGTTGGATCGTTTTTATTTAACGCAAAATCAAGACTGTTTGGAAGTAACTTGGAAACAACAGGGAGATTATGCTTTTCCTTATGCGGGTGTTAAATTGCACCTCCACGGGTTTGAGCCGCAACAAGTCTGGGTGGACGGCAATGAAATTGTTAATCGGGGGCAATGCTTGGATGTAGAGCAGTTTGAGCAAGTTCGCTGGCAGGGAGTGTTCACTAATTTTGAACACCGTAGTTAACTTGAATGAGCCTATGTTAAATTCTTTTTCTTCCATTTACCGTCGTTTTTTTCGTCGCTGGTTGTATTTATTGCTGTCAGTTTTAGTAGCGGTTGGTATTGGTATGGGTTCACCCCAAAAAAGCCAAGCAATTTCATTGTTTGACCTCTTGATTCAAGGAATCCAAATATTTCAATTATCCAATATTTCCGATCGAGAAGAAGTCCAACTAGGTAAGGAGATTAATCAACAGTTAGTTAACAGTGATATTCAGCTTTATCGCAATCAAAATGTGAATCGCTATGTCAACCAAGTTGGTCAAAAATTGGCAGCAAATAGCACTCGCCCTGATATTCCTTAATGCCGGCTATGTTAGGTACTCCTGCTCTTTATAATTACACGCTGGAGCCTTACTTTTACGAACTGAACGATCCCAACTTCAGAACCTATGAAGAAAACCTAAGAAATGGGAGAAATCCAAACAGAGCAAAAATTTGATAAGAGGATGTTTGAAAAGTCCTCTTACCAGTATCAAAAGTTTTAGATCCCTTTAAACCCTCAAAAGGGGGACTTTGATTCTTGATTCCGGTTCCCCCCCCTTTTTAAGCTATGGTGTACACACAAGTCGAATTACCACCCTTAATCCCCCCTTATTAAGGGGGGAAACAAGAAATCTAGTTCCCTCCCCTTTATAAGGGGAGGGTTAGGGTGGGGTAAAACCTTGGTTAATCAGCTATTTCAGACTTGTGTGTACACCGTAGCCTTAAAAAGGGGAGCCAGCGCGGTCTTCTCCCAAGGGGAGACGCCAAGGGCGATGGGGTCTCCCCAAGTGGAGCGACTGGCGTGGGTTAGGAAGGATCTAAAAGTGCCTAAAGTCACAATGAAATAAGAGACAAACAAAGGGTGCATTATTATTACAAATATTTTAGCTTAATCCAATTATAAAAATAGTTTATTTTGTTTAATTTTGGAGAAATAGAAGTTCATGAATACTCGATTTATGCCCTCAATAATTTTACCATTTGGCTTGATTTCTGCATTGTTTTTGGGGATGTTACCCTTTAGTTTTGCACCTGCTAAGGCCTGACTTTTCACGGGAAGTCCTCAAACCGCGAAACAACGTGACTTTTTCCACAAGCTAATTCTCAATAGCTTTAAGTTAATGAAAATGACTCACGTAAAAATCATGGTCTGAGAAAAGCTCAAAAAGGTGTTTTCCAGATACCGTGAAAAGTCAGGCTAAGGCGCAGATAAATAATAATGCCTCAATTAGAGGTAGGCTTTCAAAATACTCTCCTTTGTATGCTCCCTTTCTTACGCCTGGATCTCGTGGACAGCCTGTGAGAGATGTGCAAGCTGTCCTGCAATGGCTAGGATTTTATAACGGAGCTATTGATGGTATTTATGGTCCTAGAACCGCTACAGCAGTAGCTACCTTTCAGCGATCGCACAGATTGGTTGGTGATGGTAGGGTAGGAGCGCTGACGTGGCAAGCATTACGTAGTGATATACCACCCGTGCGTCGTCGTCGTTCTAACAGATAGACGTAATTCGCTCAATTGCAGAAATCTACCTGCGATGGTTGCTCAATCCATCCAAAGGCAAATTGAGCAGTACTACTTTGAGATAAATTCATCAACGATATTGGTGCTAATGAGATAGCAAAAAATGAATAATAAAAGCGAGCGCAATTTATCAACAGATACTAGTAACAAACAGCAGCCACAAAACACTGTAAACATCCCAGATTCACCCCAAGGTTGGGATAACTTGAAATGGCTAGGCCCTAGTTTTTTGTGGATGCTTTCGGCTGCGGGTTCGGGTGAATTGCTATTTACGCCAAGAATTGCTGCACTCTACGGTTACACACTATTATGGGCGCTACTTGCTGCTGTGATTTTGAAATGGTTTATTAATGGTGAAGTTGGTCGCTTTTCAGTTTGTACCGGCGCAACCATCCTAGAAGGCTTTAACCAACTTCCCGGCCCCAAAAACTGGGCAATCTGGCTGATTTTGCTACCGCAGGTAGTGGTAGCAATTTCTACCGTTGCTGGACTTTCAGGAGCCGCCGCTACAGCGCTAATTTTGGTTGCTGGAGGAAGTGTACAACTATGGACAGTAATTATCATTGTTGTGACAGCTGCGATCGTACTTTTGGGGCAATACAACGTAGTGGAAAAGATTTCTTCTTATGTGGGGATTGCCCGTACTGTAGCAGTGGTAGCTGCTGCTATTTTCGTTTTCCCTAATGTTCGCCAACTAGCATCAGGTTTATTACCGCAAATTCCACAAGATGTACAGTATCAAGAAATACTACCTTGGCTGGGTTTTATGTTAGCAGGAGCAGCCGGATTAATGTGGTATTCCTACTGGGTAGAAGCCAGAGGATATGGTGCAGCTAGTGTTAAAGGGCAAGAGAGCATAGACCCCAAGCAACTCAACCGAGAAGAAAGAAAAAAGCTGCGCGGTTGGCTAAATCTCATGACCATATCCAACACCTTAGCAGTGGTTGGTGCGCTCTTGGCGGCATTGTCTTTTTTGATTCTAGGTGGCGAGTTACTGCGTCCACAAGGACTTGTGCCAAAAGAAAATCAAATAGCGGAAACTCTGGGTAGCTTGCTCGGCGACCTTTGGGGACCGTTTGGCTTTTGGTTTATGGTGGCGATCGTTTTTATTACCTTCTGTAGCACCGTACTTTCAGTAGAAGATGGTTTTGGGCGGATGTTTGCCGATGGTACACAGATTATTTTGCAAGGGTTTGGCGTGCAGGGACGCTGGACAAATGAAAAGTTTTTGCAGCGTTTCTATATTGTAGTGCTACTGGTAGCCTTACCCATCGCCGTTTACCTGTTCTTTGGTGAACCTGTCGGCTTATTACAAACCGCAGGTGGAATTGAAGCTGCTCACATCCCCATCGTCACTGGACTGACTCTTTACTTAAATCATCGAATGTTGCCCAAGGAACTGCAACCATCAAAAATAATTTTTGGTGGAACAGCGATCGCGGGAATATTTTTTGGTGTATTTGCAATTATTTATCTGTTGCAACTGCTTGGTATCATTGGCTCAAGCGGCGGTTCAGGTTAATAAATACAGCGTGGAGAGCAGTTTCATTTTTTTGAATTCTAAATAGTTACTATGCCGTATGACCAAAACAGACTCATGATCCAGAGTAAATAAATTTATTTATTTATGGAGATTATTAATTTTGTTAGCGCAGCGTTAGCGAGTCCGCGAGCGTCATTTTGAATTTTGAATTTGGAGCGAAGCGACGTGACACTACCCAATTCACCCCTAGAACCAATTAAGCAACCAGTTAAAGAAATAACTTCTCTCCCTTGGTTTGAGCGACTAGCACGATTAGGATACGCAGCAAAAGGCGTCGTTTACTTTATTGTTGGGTTATTAGCAGCCCAAGCAGCCATTGGTTCTGGTGGTCAAACCACGAATGCAACTGGTGCGTTAAAGGCAATTGTTGTCCAACCTTTTGGAAAATTTTTGCTAAGTATCGTTACCCTCGGAATTATTGGGTATGTACTTTGGCGTTTAGTTCAGACGTTTTTTGATCCTGAAAAAAGTGGAAAACCAATTAATGCTAAACGAATTGCCCAACGGATTGGTTATGCTATCAGTGCTTTCGCTTATACAGGTTTGGCTTTGACATCTGTAAAGCTGATTATGGGTTCAGTCGTTGGCGATAGCGATTCAACTGAGGATTGGACAATATATATCTTGGCTCAACCCCTTGGGCGATGGCTAGTAGCACTGGCAGGGATGATGGTAGTTAGTGTTGGTATTTTTTACTTTTATAAAGCGTATAAAGGCAAATTTCGTTACCATTTAAAACTTTCTCAAATGAGTCTAACTGAGCAAAATTGGGCAGTACGTATGGGTAGATTTGGCATTGCTGCCCGTGGCATTGTTTTTGGCATTATCGGCATTTTTTTGATGCTGGCGGCAATTCAATCTGATGGCACTCAGGCTAGAGGGTTGGGTGGCGCATTGGCAGTTCTGACACAACACCCCTTTGGTCTTTGGCTTCTGGCTGTAGTGGGTTTGGGTTTGATTGCTTATGGCATCTATTCAGGAATAGAGGCTCGCTATCGGCATATTGCTAATTTATAATTTTTAACGAAAGCGCTAATTTTTGCTGCATTTGTGAAGCTGGTTATTTTGCCATTAATTGCTCGACTTTCTAACTAATTATCCTGGCTATTTTAGGATTTTATCCAAAATTACTATACTTTTGCAAAAATCCCATAGTTGAGAACCTTTTGTTATGACTGTTTCGACCAAACCCCTTTCTAATCGCATCGCTATAGTTTTCGATTTTGATGATACTCTGGTTCCAGATACCGTTGATAGTTTGTTAGAAAGCTTAGGTATTGATGCTCTGGAGTTTCGCCAAGAAAAAATTCGACCCTTAATTGACAAAGGATGGGATAAAATACTAGCTCGATTTTATGCCCTTATTGAAGAATCAAAACGACAAGGTAACAAAATTACACAAGAATATATTGCCAAATTTGGTCAAGAATTAGCTCCCTTTGATGGCGTTAATAAAATGTTTGACCACTTGCAACAACGCGCCCACGAATTAAATCCAAAAGTAGAGGTAGAATTTTATTTAATAACTTGCGGAATGGTGGAAATTGCTCGTCATAACTGTATTGCTCCAAATTTTAAAGCAATGTGGGGTTGTGAATTTTCATACGGCGATCGCAACGGCATAGAGTTTTTAAAGAAGATTGTTACTCACACAGAGAAAACCCGCTATCTCTTCCAAATTGCTAAAGGTTTTGATGATTACCAAGATGATGGTAAAACATTTGTATACCGAGATTTACCACCAGAGGAATTGCACATTCCACTGGCACAGGTGATTTATGTTGGTGATGGTGAGTCAGATATTCCCTGCTTTTCTCTAATGAATCAAGAACAGGGTACAGCGATCGCATTATATAAAGACAGTACTCCAGAAGAATGGGGACGAGAGTTAAAAATGACTCAAAGTCAACGGGTTGCTAACCTCGCGCCTGTTGACTACAGCGAAAATTCTGAACTGATGCAATCTCTAACACTGGCGGTAGAAGGTCTTTGCAAACGGATTGCTTTGCAGGAATTGGGTGTAGGTGAGTAGAACTGCGAAAAACAACGCAGAGTTAGAAATCTATAAAATATGGAGCGATCATGTTACAAAAATTAGGTAACATCACATTTAATAACGCTAAGACTCCTCATTGGGTTCTTACAATAACTGGAGTAGTACTGACTACAGGTTTACTCTCTTGCCAATCACAGACCCCAGGCAACCAAGTCTCTCTTATTGGTGCTGGAGCATCCTTTCCTGCTCCTTTGTATCAAACTTGGTTCGATGTTTACAATCAACAAAATCCAAATGTCAAAATTGACTATCAATCAATAGGTAGTGGTGCTGGTGTTAACCAGTATTTAAGAAGAACTGTAGACTTTGGAGCTACCGATGCGCCTCTAACAGAAGAAGAACGTCAACAGTTTCGAGCAAAATACAATACTGAACCGATTCAAGTACCGTTAACGGGTGGTGCTGTTGTCTTTGCATACAATTTAGGAGGAGATGTCAACAATTTAAGGCTTTCACGCCAAGCCTACTGTGGCATTGTTCAGGGTGATATCAAAACTTGGGACAATCCGCTAATTGCTAAACAAAACCCTAACGTTAACCTATCAAATACTCCCATCAGGTTTGTTCATCGTTCTGATGGTAGTGGTACTACCTTCCTCTTTACCAATCACATTAGTGAGGTGTGTCCCAACTGGAAAGCAGGTGTTGGTAAGTCAATCAACTGGCCTGTAGGTATCGGCGCTAAAGGTAATGAAGGGATAACAGCGCAAGTTCAACAAACTCAAGGAGCCATCGGCTATGTTGAGTATGTCTATGCCAAGCAAAGTAATTTGAATATGGCAACTCTAGAAAATAAAGCTGGCCAATTTGTAGACCCATCACCAGAGTCTGCCGCTAGAGCCTTGCAAGGACAAACAATTCCACAAAACTTTGCTCTGGAAATTCCAGACCCTCCAGAACAGCAAGCCTATCCAATTGTAGGTTTAACCTGGCTTTTGTTGTATAACCAATACGATAATCCTGCCCAAGCAACGACTCTCAAAAACTTTGTTGACTGGGCGCTGACTCAGGGCGACAAATACGCTTTACAACTTGGATATATACCTATATCGGATGAACTTGCCCAAAGAGTGCAATCAACAGTTAGTGAAAAAGTAGCGGCTCGTTAATGTAATATTAATCACTTTTGTGAGTTGTTGCGATCGCAACTATGCCAGCTTTGTTGAGTCAGATTTGCTGATAGTTGTACAGCATCCCTGACTTAATTCCAGACAGGCTGAGAATGCCTTACTCAGCGCTATCGTTTAGATTTTCAGTAATTAAAAAGATAGGAAAATGCAGAAACTTTGGTACAAAAATGCAATTTTTTACTCCTTGGATGTCGAGACATTCATGGATTCAGATGGCGACGGTGTTGGCGATTTCCAAGGACTAACTAAGTGTCTGGATCATCTTTCTGGACTGGGAATTACTTGTTTATGGCTGTTACCATTTTATCCTTCGCCCAATCGAGATAACGGCTACGATGTCATGGACTACTACAACGTTGACCCACGATTGGGGACACTGGGAGATTTTGTCGAGTTCATGCATCAAGCTAGCGATCGCGGTTTTCGGCAAAGGCGTTCGTCGTCGTTTACCACCAATGTTAAAAGGTGACAAACGTCGGATTAAACTCACATACAGTCTGCTATTCAGCTTACCTGGGACACCTCTGCTACGCTATGGCGAAGAAATTGGCATGGGTGAAGACCTTTCACTTGAGGGGAGAAATAGCGTCCGCACAGTCATGCAATGGTCAGATGCAACCAATGGTGGCTTTTCCACCGCTTCGTCAGATGTCCTTACCCGACCTGTGATTAAAGAAGGAGAGTATGGTTATAAACGGGTGAATGTGGCAGAGCAACAACGCGACCCCAACTCCTTAATCAATTGGATGGAACATATAATCCGTATTCGCAAACAGTGTCCAGAGTTTGGTTCGGGTAAGTGGCAAATTCTAGAAACTGATCAACCATGTGTGTTTGCTCACTGCTGCGAGTGGGAAGGTTCATCTGCCATCGCTTTACATAATCTAGGAGATCGCTCATGTACAGTCACGCTAAAATTTGATGAGTATAACCATCTAATTGATATATTTGGCGATTCCCAATACGAACCTCTCGACATCAATTTGCCTTCCATTCCAATAGAAGCATACGGCTATCGCTGGTTTCGCGTTAAGTAATTCAACAGCTTATACCAATTCTCCAAAATCAAGCAACAGACCCAACCTCGAAAAACCAGACTGAATCTGATTTTCTTAATTACGAATTACGAATTACGAATTACGAATTGGTATTATCCTTATGGCAAACATCGGATATCACGCTTCTCATGAGCAATTTAAACCGAGCGAACTGCTAAAATACGCGCAAATGGCAGAACAGGCAGGTTTTACTCATGCTCTCTCTTCTGACCATTTTCACCCTTGGAGTGAAAACCAAGGGCAAAGTGGTTTCGCTTGGTCTTGGTTGGGTGCAGCAATGCAAGCAACTCCAACACTTTCCTATCGGGTTGTCTGCGCTCCCGGACAACGGTATCATCCGGCGATAATTGCCCAAGCTGCGGCAACTTTAGCAGAAATGTTTCCCCAACGCTTTTGGCTGACTGTCGGTAGCGGTCAAGCACTTAACGAATATATTACTGGAGAACACTGGCCCGTAAAAAGCGATCGCAATACTCGTCTTAAAGAATGTGTCGATGTTATCCGTGCGCTTTGGGCAGGGGAAACTGTCACCCATCACGGTCTAATCTGTGTTGAAGAAGCAAAGCTTTATACACGTCCCCAAATACTACCTTTAATTATTGGCGCTGCTGTTACCGTTGAAACCGCAGAATGGTTGGGCAGTTGGGCAGACGGATTGATTACAACTTCGCGTTCTCCAGAGAAGTTAAAAAAGGTTGTAGATGCTTTCCGTAGAGGCGGAGGGGAAGGCAAGCCAATGATATTGAAAGTGCAGCTTTCCTATGAGCGTGACGAGCAAACAGCACTCCAAAAAGCTCATCAGCAATGGCGCAATAATATCTTTAAGAATATCGTGATGACAGAACTGCGATCGCCCCAACAGTTTGATGCGGTTGGCGAGTTTGTGCAGCCGAAAGAGTTATATGAACACGTCCGCATTTCCGCAGATCCTCAACAACACATCGAGTGGTTAAAAAAAGATATTGAATTGGGGTTTGATGAACTGATTTTGCACAACGTTAACCGGGAACAGCAGCAATTTATCGAAGTGTTTGGTGAGAAAGTTATTCCGGCTTTGGTATAGTAAAAAGCATGATCACTGCAATATGTGCGATCATCTTAGCCATCATACATTTGTTTTCAGGTAAACTACAATTTATGAGAGCTAAACCGCGTAGTCGTTGGCTCTCATTTGGCAGTGGGGTATCTGTCGCTTATGTGTTCGTTCACATTTTGCCAGAACTGAGTAAAGCCCAAATAACACTCCAAAGTAGTTTGAATATTGGACTTGCTTTTTTAGAGCATCACGTTTATTTGGTGGCACTTTTAGGTTTAGCAGTATTTTATGGCTTAGAACGATTTGCAAACAAGTCGCGTCAACGCAATCAAAAAGCAGGGAAGGGAGATGTTACTGCTTTAGACGTTTTTTGGATACATATTGCTTCTTTTGCTGTTTATAACGCCTTAATTGGCTACTTGTTAGTACACCGAGAAGAATCAAGTATCAAGAGTTTATTGTTCTATTCTTTTGCGATGGCACTGCATTTTGTAGTCAACGATAATGGTTTGCGCGAAAACCACAAACAAATATATGATCGGATTGGGCGGTGGTTGTTAGTAGCTGCAATCATTGTTGGTTGGGTAATTGGCATTGGCACGGTAATTCATCAGGCGGCTGTTGCGGTTCTCTTCGCCTTTTTATCGGGAGGTATTGTACTCAATGTCCTTAAGGAAGAACTACCAGAAGAGCGAGAAAGCCGCTTTTGGGCGTTTGCATTAGGTACGTTCGGTTATGCAATTCTTTTATTAGCTCTTTAATTATTCAATGTCCCGTCTCCCAACCATATTAGTTAAAAAACTTAGTAACATCATTGCGAGTTGCTATATTCATAATTATTGCTAATTACTAACCCTTGCTTTCAAAATTAATAATATTTAGTGTTTAGTTCATCACTCTACAGGTTTATCTAGCTTCAAAATCCTTACTTTAACGCTTCTTGTAGTTGTTCAGATGTCAAAGATTTTATTAAACTTAACGGTAGTGGTTGCTGACTAATTGTATTAACGTAATCTGGACTCAAGTAGGGAAGGTAACTTGACTGTTGGGCAACATACGTTTCAAAAAATGGAACGCTCAAAGCTTTAACATAACGACGTGCCAAGGCTGGACTTAAACCGATTACCTGTGTAGGAACAGGTATGGTAGCATTTGGTGATTCTGCAATAGTAGAAAAGTGTGTACCGCCATTGATAAGTGCTAAATATTTATTTTGAGTTGTTAGCCAAGTAAAAGGCTCAATTTGCTCTGTTAAAGCTGGAGTAACAGTATCAGAACTCCCAGATACAATCATTACCGGAATTTTGATTTGGCTAAGACTAGCTTTTCCAAAAATACTGCTAACCACTGGATCAATAGCAATTGCTGCTTTTATCCTGGGGTCAGATAAGTTGTATTTAGCATTTGAGTTATTGTCTGAGAATTAGGAAAAATATTATTTAAATGTTTAGCTTCTGCTTCTGAAGGCAAAAGTCGGTCATCTCTACTAGCAATTAGTAAGACAGGTTGAGTAATTTGAGATAATTTATTTTCATCAATATCAAATTTCCTCATTAAAGATAGCCGTTGATTAGTAGTTTCTTTTGGTGCACAACTGGTCGATTTTGAAAGACCTTGGCTTGCAGGAGGTGAAATTTGACTTAAATTAGCTAAAAATGGCAAAGATAAAAACGAAGAAATTTTATAAAAGAATTGAGGTATGTAAGGAAACAAAAGTGAATCTAAATTTAGACAAGGTACTCGATGAAATGAAGAAGCAGAATTAATTAAAATAATTTTGGTAAATAGTTGAGGAAATTTTTCTAATATTTTGAGCGCCAAACAACCACCGAATGATTCCCCACAATGATAAACAGGTGAACGCGGTACTTTTTCTAATTCTATCTTGGTTAAAGATACTACTTTTATCATTTGATCCCAACTTGTTAGCTGATCAGGAGGAATTACAAAGGAACGTACATTAAAAGCAGCTTCTAAGTTTCTGTTTGAATATACATTAATTCCTTTACAGTTTCATCCATTCCAGGTAGAAATACTAAAAGTGGATAATTAGGGTTAGAAAACTGGGTAGTTAAAAATAAGGCTGACTACAAATTTTAGATGGCATAATTAAACTAATATTGATAATGGAAGCTATAGCTGTGGAAAGTAATCAACTAATGTAAATACGACTAAACTAACTCTGAATTAATCCTACTTATTTTTCTAATTTCTTGCGTATTAATATCATTATCATCTGCGTGCAAACACTCCTGCTCAGTTTGACTAGTTAAACGTAAATTGAGTAAATCGGCAACCCACCCAGCCGTCAATCCCTGGAGCAAAACTGTCATCATTATTGTTAAAAATACCAAGGCTTTAATTGAATCACCGCCATTAATACCCTGTTTTGTAAGTGAAACTGCAAATAATGAAGCTAAAGAAGCAGCTACAATTCCGCGGGGAGCAACCCAAGATAAAAATAACTGCTGTTGCCAGTTAAAATCTTCATTCCAGGTAGATATTAAAATATTAATAGGACGCACTATTAGCATCAGCACTAGAACTGTCAGAACACTACCCCAACCTAGAGCGAAAACACTGGCAATTGATAAGTCTGCTGCTAACAGAATGAACAAAACCGAATTAGCTAAAATGCTCAACTGTTCATTAAATCGACGCAATAAAGGCTCCGAAGGCAGGTTATTAGCTCTTAAAACTATCCCCATAACTACAGCAACCACTAGACCAGACTCACCACGTAGCACCTGTGCCAAACTAAATAAACCCCAGACACTAGCTAAAACAACTAGATTTTTTAACTCTTGGGACAAGAATTGATCCTGTTTGAGAAGTTGGGATAGCAACCAGCCTCCGCCTACACCAATAATTATGCCTAGACCCAAACGCAAAACTAGACCCTTAATTAAAATGAAAGGTTCTACATTTCCACTCAACACAAAATGAAGCACGATCACAGCCAGAATTGCACCAATTGGATCGATAAAAACCCCCTCGCCTTCTAAAAGTGTTGAGACTTGTTTTTCTACACCAATTTGTTTGAGGAGCGGATTAATAACTGTTGGGCCTGTCACAACTACTAAAGAAGCATAAAGAAAAGCAATTGACCAAGGAAATTCACTTAGCCAGTGTGCAGCTATTGCAGCACCAGTTAAGGTAATTATTACTCCTGAAGTGACAAGATTGCGAAGGCTAGTAGAAACTTCTTTTAACTCTCCTAACTGTAGATTTAAACCACCCTCGAATAAAATCACCGCTACTAACAGCGAAACCAGAACTTCTAAACCAACACCCAATAATGATGGATCTAAAAAATCAAAACCATCTCGCCCCAGAAGAATCCCGAACAGAAGTAGCAAGACGATACTAGGAATGTGAAAATAACCAGCTAAAACTTGAGCAGCAATACCAGCTACAACCGTTACACTTATCAAAATAGTAATAGGCAAAGATTCTTCCATAAAAAATTTAAGTCGTGCTGTACAACCTCCTATAATTAAAATCAAAAACTATCAGCAAGTAGGGGAACTTGCCGATGTCAAAAAAGAATTGTCGAGGGAACGACAACGCGTAGACGCAAAGCGGCTTGCCGTCAGGCATCGCCCACCTTGAGATTCCGCACATGGGAACCAATGTCTTCAACAATACCAACATTTTCATGGTACGTTATCTAATCGAATATCTCCGATTCCGTGAAAAACAGCCGCTTTCATAGTGAGTACTCCTAATTCATCAGGTTTACATTTCAGACAAAAATGAGTAGCTTGTGTTTTGAACTACCACAAAATACGAGAAAATATTTATGCAATAGAGCAAAAAATCTAGTATCCAAATTTTTTTGACGGATAGCTTCAACAGACAATTAAACTTATATTTGGCTACATGACATACGCACTTAGAAAGTATGGTATCAATATTGCTAGGGTTTCTTATCGTCCTCTAGAAGGAGATAAATTGTGGATAGCAATGTCAAGCAAAGAAACTGGAAGCAATAGCAAACTTTTTAACAGATGATGGTTAATAGCGATCGCTACTAATCCATGCTGCTAGTTACCTAAATCGACACGATTGCTCTTTTTCAGTGGTGCAGTTGTATACACAGCGGCAAACTGGTTGCTGTCTCATCAAGGTGCGAAACATCGCAAGCGTTCATGTGAGCAACAGCCATCCGAAGAAGAAAACAGTGGGAGTGCTTGCAGCTTGGTATACCCTCGTCATGGGCGGTATTTTGGAGCTATCTAGTTTGGGGGTTTATAGTGTGGTTGCCCATGCTTATCGTGAAACCATAGACCAGGGATTGCAATCAGTCGCAAACGCACTCCATAAAAGTATTGAACCAGCTTGGCAACAACCTGGAGAATTACAACGCCTTGCTAAAGAATTTTCTTTAGAATTATGTGTGGCTCAGACAAATTGTTTGCTTAAAACAACATCCATTAAAAAATCAATCACAGAGGCGGCGAATCCAGTTAATTACTATATACGCTTATTGGATCGCTCAGGAAAAATTTTTGCTAGTGGAGGCATGGAATTTGACAATTTCCCGATTACCTCAGCATTAGAGCATTGGCAAATATTAACAGATTATTCTGGCACTCGATACCGCGAAATCACTTTACCTTTGTATACTCAAAATCAGGTTTCGGGTTATCTACAAGTAGCGCATAGTATCACTGATTTAGACCAACATCTTGCTTATTTAAGATTAGCTTTGGTGTTAGGATTGCCAATTTCCATGATTTTCGTTGGTTTGTCTAGGGCTACTGACACATTACAGTCGTCATTAATGTAACACAAATTAAAAAACTAAAAAGTCAGATAAAACAAGAGGATCAACATTTTTGGAAGATTCAATCAAATCTCTACGTCCACCGCCTCTATAAATCTGTAGCACAGGTTTAGCCACGTTCGTTTGGAAAAAAGAGTATGGGATACCAGCTAAAACGCAATAATTCAGCTGCAAAACTGGAAACCAACCATTCTTGGAGTTTACCTATCGTTCCTGAAGACACTGCGATCGCGCTAATATCACCCATTGCAGCCGCCTCTAAAACCTCGGTAACAGAGTATCCTTCCCGAACTTCTATCTCCACTTGTAAATTTTCCACCTCCAAATCAGCTTTAATCTGAGATAGAGCTTGTTCAGCCTGCTGTGGTAAGATTTTTCTTGGTATTTCTCTACGACCAGTATCTTCTAAAACCCAGCAAAGCTTGCATTGTTGCAGATATCTACCAGATTGTTGTTGAGCCAATTGCTTTACTTTTTGCACCAAATAATCCGCCGCTTGAGTACCGTTGTAGGGAAGTAGCAAAGAACGGAAAAGGTGCTGACAACGGAGTATTAATTCCTCAGAAGTATAAGCATAGATCAACTGAGGACGCAGTACCAGTAGGGGAATAGGTGTTCGACGAGATAAGTTAGACATTGTACTACCCACCAATTTTTCCGTGAGTAAGCTGTGACTTTGAGAACCCAGGATAATTAATTGAGACCTATAGGTTTGGGCAACTTTAAGGATGATATCAACAGGCTTTCCCGATTGAACTTCTATTTTTACTTCTACATCAGTGGGGCTTTCACCAATAGCTTCTGCGAACCGAGTTTGAGCTTGTTCTATTTTTTCACTATCAACTTGTGGAATAATGCCTCTTTCCGATAATGGAACAGCGTGCAGAAAAACTATTTGCTTCATCCCCGCAAGCGCAAGGCTGGAAATAAAATGTCTTAGACGATGTAAACCGTCGGAAAAGTCTGTGCAAATCAAAACTCGTTGAAACATATATAACTAATAAAAAATATTTAGAAATCTTCTAATTTAATCCCAAAGCTTATAACTATGTTTGCTTGAATAGTTATAGCACATTTCATTTTGGTTATTTTGTTGATGAATCTGCTTTTTTTAGCAGAGTATCCTTTGCGGTACATCATCACTTTTTAGTTATATTTGAGATGTATAAATAAATTAGTATAGATTCTTACCAAGAAAGTGTTTACTTTGCCAGAAGGTAAAAAATCAGAGTGATTTTTAAGGCTATCAACGGCAAAACATGTTTTAAGATTTTAATTTCTCAGACAATCTCATTCTCAAACATTAAAGCGATAACTGTAGACACAGTTAACTGCTTGCTGTTCTCGACTGACTTTACTAGACTTAGGAATTACTGTAGCCCCTGGGGGAATTAATGGTTATACCAAATGTAACTTGAAATTACTTTATTTATGCTGTACCAAATTAGTTGGGCGCTTGGTTGTGTAGACGCATTCGCGAGTGCGTCTGTCTGCGACACGCTGCGCGAACCAAGAGTTGCGGCTTGTTGCTAGACATCGCTCGTTTAAATGGTTACTTGGAACATCGACATGAAGAAAGGGAAAGGGGGAAAGGGGAAAGGGAACCAGTAACTTAAAAGCAGGGGTTTCAAATATGGAGACTGCTAAGTTATCACACTACGTGTCTTAAAAATCTTCTTTTTTTGTTCTCCATATTTAAAAACAGGGGCTTTATACCTTGTGGGGAAAAGTTCTAAATTCTGTGCCCTTTCCCCCTTTCCCCTTCCCCTTTTCCCCTTCTTGGTAATACTCCAATTGGCATCTAAGTACTATGGCGAAGCTGGTTAAAATTGCATGGCCTCTGTGTTCGCGTAGTGCAAGAGGTCTAGCCTATTATCGATAAAAATTCAATTTTATTGAGATTGATTATTCTGCAAAACATTCTCAAGCATAGATGCTAATTCTTTATTTAACCGACCAGATTTGACAAATTCTGCATAAGTATCTGCCTCAATTGCCAGCAGTTCGCCTCGGAACTGTTCTGTTGTAAAACTCTGAAGATTAGGATATTCACCCTGTAATTTGTCAATTTCCGCCCGTAAATCTGCAAGTTCGCCTTTGATTAGTGTCTCTTGATAACGGCGAAACTCTGGGT
>NZ_JAIVFQ010000099.1 GCF_020829495.1 Nostoc favosum CHAB5714
CGGAGGGCATCCGGGAAGTAACGCCAGTCGAGATGTTCCCTCTACTTCTATTGGTCGAAAGACCTGTAAAAGCAAGGAACGTCAGTGACGCTGGAATCCCCTGCGTTTACGCATGGGGAGTGTCAAACAATCAGGATTTTTTTCACAGCGCTATCAACTATTGAATGCAGGGTTCTGGCTTAGATGTAGTTTACTACAGCAGGTAACTAGACAATTACTGATAGCGCATTACCGTTAACGAGTCTTTGAACTGGATGAATCCACCTTTGAACTGGGTTAACGAGTCTTTGAACTGGATGAATCCACCTCTGAACTCCGTCAACGAGTCTTTGAACTGGATGAATCCACCTCTGAACTCCGTAAACGAGTCTTTGAACTGGATGAATCCACCTCTGAACTCCGTCAACGAGTCTTTGAACTGGATGAATCCACCTTTGAACTCCGTCAACGAGTCTTTGAACTGGATGAATCCACCTCTGAACTCCGTCAACGAGTCTTTGAACTGGATGAATCCACCTTTGAACTCCGTAAACGAGTCTTTGATACTCGTGAATTCACTTCAGAACTCCGTGGACGAGGCTTTGATACTCATGAAAATGACAGCAATTTTCACAAGCGTGGAATACACATAATTGTAGGGGCACAATATATTGTGCCCCTACAGGTGTACTCTATTCAATTGGAAACCGTTGTAATCCTTAGCCGGATGCGACCTAATTAATCTTAATGTCCGGTTTTTTCTTGGCAACTTGCGTTTAAATCAAAACTTTGACATTCTGTAGCTTCCAGTAATTGCCTAACCGTATCACCAGGCTGACAACTCATCAAAGTTGCCCCCATCGCAGCCAGTGTAACAACAGTAGCTAGTCCCAACCAAGTAGCTTGTTTTCTAGGTTTGATTGTCCTGATTAAATTATCTATCCCAGTGGCACTACCAATAACCTCAATTGACCCAAGTGCTTTTAAAGCAACAGCTGCATTAGCATAACGACGTTTCCGTTTGCGTTCCACCATTTTCATCAACCACCGCCGGAAACGCGGACTGATTTGAGGAACTAATTGCTGGAAATTAAAGCGATAGTTATCATCAATTAATTTCCCAATCTCAACAGAACGGGTATTAGTAAGTAAGCAAATCAGTGTTGCTCCTAAACTATATAAATCTGATGCCTCAGTCAGGGAATGACCAAACTGTTCCTCTGGTGGCATAAAACCTGGGGTTCCTGCTACAAAGCTGCTCAGAGCTACTTTTGCACCCTGTATTCTAGCCAAACCAAAATCAACCAGATAAGCATTTAGTTGCTCATCTACCAAAATATTCTCTGGCTTAATATCCCGATGAATAATTGGCGGAATTTGCTTTTGTAGATAAACCAAAATCTCTAAAATTGACAAAGCAATTTGCTTTATTTCTTCTGAATTAAAGCTGCTCGTTAAGCCTAAAGATGGGGCATTTTTGTATTCCTGCACCAGATAAAAAGCCCCTGGTATTTCAAAAGAATCTATATAGCGAGGGATGCGAGAATGATTGAGTTGCTGCAAAATTTCGATTTCGCGCTGATATGCTTTTACACCAGACAAATCAGCATCCGCACGAGCAAAACAAAACTCTTTAATCACCACCTGTTGCTTAGAGTTGAGGACATTAGCTAAGTAAGTAATGCGTCCCCCTTCTCGGTTGCGTCCTAGTTCGCTGATAACTTGATAGCCTTGTTTGGAAAAATCTGGATGGTGATTTAAGGGAATTACCCCTTTATGTCCATTACGCACATCAAGCTCCATTACAGACCATACGAGTTTGATTCTGTCAAGGTGCAATTATAAAGATTAAGATCCACTCACCCAGATTGTTAGCCCCATTTCTACCCTGCATGGGTCAAGGCGCATCAGCAGAAAGTGTCTTTGCATTTGCGTCTTGGCGCAAAATTCTTAACTTTGCGCTAGCCAATCGACAATCTGGGCATTAACAATATCTGGAACTTCATCGTGGGGACAATGACCGGCATTGGGAATGGGAACAATTTTGATTTCTTTGCCATTCTCACGCGCCTCTTCGTAAATCTTTGCCCCGGTAATTGGTGTCCAAGGATCGTCAGCACCCCAAATTACTAATAAAGGACGTTCTACTTTGGGCAAAAGTTCCTCTGGGCTTGGGCCAGGAGGGGCTGTGAGAATGGAGGCGAATACTTTTTGCGCTCCTGGGTCGCAAGAGGGAGTATAAAGTAAATCGACTAATTCATCGGTGACGGCTTCACGGTTCCGGTAAACTTGGTAGAGGGTGCGGCGAATTTGGGCTTTTTGGCGGATGCGGTTATAAACAAATTTACCTGTGATTGGCGATCGCACAAACCGATTAAAAGTTGACATCACAATCCGTAGTGGCGGGTTCAATTCGTGGGGACGATGACTCAAGCCACCCGCAGAGTTAATTAAAATACCACCAGCAGCAATTTCTGGATGTTCTACCAGTACAATCAAGCTCAAAAGTGCGCCGATGGAGTTGCCAATAAATACAGCAGGTTCGTGTATGTGTGCTGTGCAGAAATCTTTTAGCAGTTCTACCCAAACTTCCACACTGTAATCAATCGGCGCTTTATCGGAACCGCCAAAACCTAAAAGGTCTATAGCAAACACCTGGTAGCCAGCAT
This sequence comes from Nostoc favosum CHAB5714, assembly GCF_020829495.1. Taxonomy (GTDB): domain Bacteria; phylum Cyanobacteriota; class Cyanobacteriia; order Cyanobacteriales; family Nostocaceae; genus Nostoc; species Nostoc favosum. Next base: position 2,649 of record NZ_JAIVFQ010000099.1, read on the forward strand.
GAGCTAAAACTGGGATATTTTTGCGCCAGTGTCCAATGGAAGCACCGAAGCCGTGAACCAGTACCAGAGGGCGTCCTGTACCCATGACAGTGTACTGGATTTTGTAGCCCTGCCAAGTCCAAATGAATTTTTCAAAAGCGTCTTGGGTTGCAAGCTGTTGTGTAGTTACAGTCATTAATAAGATTCATAAAGTGTTTCTTAAATCATAGTACTGGCACACATATCTTTTGGTATGAAAGTCAAGGGTTAAGGGTCAAAGGTCAAAAAACTCTAAACTCTTGACTCTTGACTCTGGACTTTTGCCTTATACTTAGTGCTTTATTAATCAAAGAAACAAGCAATTGCTTGCCCAAAACACTAAAATGAGTGCGCGATATACCGAAATGAGTAATACCAATTCTGTATGAAGATGCGCTAAAAAATATTTAAGTATAAGAAAGAATAAAGAGAAACGAACCGCAAAGGACGCAAAGGACACAAAGAAAGAAAGAAAGAAAGAAAGAAGTTAAAAGGGTTTGGCGCAGCCTCACAAAGAAATGGTATAAGCAATCACAGGTTTGAGTAAGCAATATGCCTTTTTACTTGCTGAATCTACCGAAATGAGAAAGCAAACTGGGGTTTGAGAAAGCAATATGCCTTTTTACTTGCTGAATCTACTGAAATGAGAAAGCAATCACAGGTTTGAGAAAGCAATATGCCTTTTTACTTGCTGAATCTACTGAAATGAGAAAGCAATCACAGGTTTGAGAAAGCAATCAAGCATTTTGAGTAAGCAATATGCCTTTTTGCTTATTGAATATGAAGTTTTGAGAAAGTAATATGCCTTTTTGCTGATTAAATTATGAATTTAAGTTAAACCAGTTGCGTCTCTAGCTTGCTTAACTGTAAAATTAATTTCCTGACCATAGGAAATCTCTAGTGTATGACCATCTGGGTCTCGAAGATAAGCCCAATAACCAACCGGAGGGCCCCAGTCATTTGGCCCAGCCAGCAGTAGCCCTTCTGCGCGTGCCTGATCACATAGGCGAGTAACTTCCTCACGATTCTGATAAGCTACCCCTAGATGGGATTGTGGTAACAGTGCGCCTTCTACTTTAGCTTCTTTAATTAAGACAATCACAAAAGGTCTGGTCAGGTCACTAATCCAAGCAACATCTACTTGAGTTGTTTGATCAGTGCGACGATGCACGACTGTCATCTGAGCATACTTTGCATAAAATGAGATACTTGCATCAACATTAGTGACTGCAAGTGCTATGTGGGTAAAACCAAGATCAGACATCAAGAAAACTCCGTGTGTAGACTTAACCGGACGAATGTAGGTATTGGCCTGAGGGCTTACTAAGAAAGCTGACACGATTGATAATGAAGGTAGGCGTTATCTTCACAAATTTTATGTTTTTAACTTGGTTCGACAGCAACTCTTGGCTGCTGGAAATCGGCAGGAAACGAATACTAATTGACCCTTGGCTGGTTGGTTCGTTAATTTTCAGCAATTTGGATTGGTTATTTAAAGGCTCGCGATCGCAAAATCGCCCAATACCAGATAACATTGATCTGATTCTGCTGTCTCAAGGTTTAGAAGACCACGCTCATCCACCAACGCTTAAATTACTTGATCACAACATTAAGGTTGTAGCTTCTCCCAATGCTGCCAAGGTTGTACAGCAGTTAGGTTACACCCAAGTAACAGTATTGGCTCATGGTGAAACTTTCACTTTAAATAATCAAATTGAAATTAAGGCTTTTCCAGGCTCTCCAATTGGCCCCACTCTGGTAGAAAATAGTTATCTCCTCAAAGAATTGGAGAGTGGTTTAACTGTATACTACGAGCCTCACGGGTATCATTCCCCAGAACTTCAGCAAGCTGCACCTATAGATGTAGTCATTACACCCTTTATTGACATGACGCTACCTTTGCTTGGGTCGATTATTAAAGGACAAAATAGTGCTTTAGAAGTAGTAAAGTCGTTACAGCCTCAAGTAATATTACCTACTGCGGCAGGTGGTGATGTGTCGTTTGAGGGATTGCTGATGAAATTGATTCAGACTAAAGGAACTGCTGAGGAATTTCGTTCGTTACTTGAGAAAAACAATCTTTTGACGCGGATACTTGAGCCAAAACCAGGCGATCGCTTTGAACTACCATTAGAAAAACGAGCATTAGCAATCTAAGTTTAAGAGTAGATACTGGTTGCCATATTGCTGAACCCCACCCCCAACCCCCTCCCCGCAAGCGAAGAGGGGGCTATGATCTATGTCATTTGATTAGGAAAAGCTATAGCGTTTGTGCAACTTTTTAATCAATATATGTTTACCTTACGTTGGGTACTTATGCCATTTCTTTGTGAGGCTGCGCCAAACCCTTTTAACTTCTTTCTTTCTTTCTTTCTTTGTGTCCTTTGCGTCCTTTGCGGTTCGTTTCTCTTTATTCTTTCTTATACTTAAATATTTTTTAGCGCATCTTCATACAGAATTGGTATTAGGATTTCTTAAAGAAAATTGTCTCATAGTTTGCCATCAGACTATGGTTAAAAATTAATAATATGGACTTGCCAATTATTTACCACCCAGATTACATTGCCCCGCTACCTGAAGGACATCGTTTCCCGATGTCTAAGTTCCGACAACTCTACGAATTGCTGTTAGCTGATGGTGTAGCGAATCAAGAGCAATTTCACACCCCCGAACGTCCACCGCTAGAATTGATAGAATTAGTCCACACTCCAAGCTACGTTCAAGCTTACTATGAGGGAACCCTAGATTCCAAAGCACAGCGTCGCATTGGTTTGCCTTGGAGTCCAGCATTAGCGAATCGTACTTGTGTGGCGGTAGGTGGTACGATACTGACTGCTAAACTGGCACTAAGTCAGGGTTTAGCTTGTAATACGGCTGGTGGAACCCATCATGCTTTTCCTAGTTATGGATCTGGTTTTTGTATTTTCAACGATTTAGCGATCGCCTGTCGCGTTTTACAAAAATTCGGACTTGTCGAAAAAATCCTGATTGTAGATTTGGATGTGCATCAAGGAGACGGCACCGCTTTTATCTTTCAAGACGACGACAGCGTTTTTACTTTTTCCATGCACTGCGAAGTCAATTTCCCCGGTACTAAACAAAACAGCGATTTGGATGTTCCTTTGCCGATGGGAATGGAGGATGATGCTTATTTACAAACTTTAGCGAATTATCTATCAGATTTATTATCTAAAGTCAAGCCAGACTTAGTATTTTATGATGCAGGTGTTGACCCTCATATAGGCGATCGCTTGGGCAAATTGGCCTTAACTGATGCTGGCATTTTTCGCCGGGAAATGCAGGTTTTGAGTACCTGTATGAGTAGCGGTTATCCAGTCGCCTGCGTCATTGGCGGTGGTTATGCTGATGACATGAAATCTTTAGTTTGGCGGCATTCTCTGTTGCATCGGGCCGCTAGCGAAGTTTACCATCAGTACAAACTATAGTCATTTAACGGGTAATAGTAACCGAAATCGTAGAGTTTTTAAACGCAGAGGAACGCAAAGTAAACGCAAAGGTACGCAGAGTATTACCAAATTTAATTTGTAGCAAATGGGACTAAAATCAACTTTGCGCTCCTCTGCGCTTACCTCTGCGCGACGGCAGTCGCTACAACGGGGGGAACCCCCGCAAGGCGCTGCCTCCCCTCTGCGTTTAAAGTTAAACCCTCAATTGTCCTTGAAAATTTTGTTGGCAAAGGCAGTACTGGATGAACAACGGCAAACTCAGAATCTACGAACTAGCAAAAGAATTGAATTTAGATAGCAAGAAGCTATTATTAATTTGCGACAAGCTCAAAATTGTAGTCAAAAGCCATACCAGTACAATATCAGAATCCGATGCAGAACGTATTCGTTCAGTAGCAAATAAGCTAACAGCAAAATCCTCGAAAACTAAAACAAACTCTGAAGATTGGGGCTATATGTTTATAGCTTCAGCAATTGATAGTTTCATCCGCCATCTTGAAAGTGAAGCTGCCCTGAAATCATATCCCGAATTTAGGGAGCGGCGCGATCGCGCCAATGAGTTAATGTATGAATGTGTCGGTAAAAAGCCTTCTCTATTTTATGTGCGTCGCAAAGGTGCGGGGAAAGAAGCAAGAGAAGAAATTTGGGATTTGACAATAGCAACAGACTCGGATGATTTTCCATTAGCCGCAAGACTTGAGAAGCTTAGAAAAACATTAGGATTTAGAGCGGCTGTACCAAAAGATGGACGCGGCGGTATAAAAATACTTTCGGCTCAGTTGTTACAACCCTCACGGGGACACGCTGATAGCTATGCTATACCTTGTCGCTTGCGTTTGCTACCTAATCATCAGCATCATCTCGACATTCCACCCGCAACATTGAAACGCATCGCAGCCGCGCCAGTTTGTGGTGAAAATGTGCCCACAGAAGATCAGCTTAAAGCTTGGAAAGCATTTTTGCAAATTGAGGAAAAAATCGCTAAAGCACGTCAGTTTTGTGTGCGTTACGTAAGTCATAACTATAACTTCAAAAGACGAATCAGTTTTGAAATAGATGTAGCTTCAGCCACCCTTGACGGGTTTTATCAAAATTCTCTTGATGTAGAAAACTTTTGGGAACGAGCAAGACGCACAAAAAACGAAGATTTAAAGCTTTTTGAAACTGCTCCCGTCGGCAAAAATTGGATTAGTGGTCGTCAATTAGGGACTGTTGAGGAAGTTGACCCCAACCGTTGTATTATCAGTCTCAGGCTAGAACGTGACTTAGCTGAATTCATGGCAACAGAGCGTTATAAGTTGCCAGATACCGGATTTTTGTGTTTTGAAGCAGTTGGTGATATTCAGCAGATTCAGCGCAAGAAAAAAGCTTTAGATGATTTAAATAATGGTTACACCCAAAATCCATATTTGGGTAACTTTTTATTCGATGCTTCCCAGGCTAGGCAAATCAAAACAACTATCGAACTTCAACCACAGGATTTGTTATTATCTTCTGCTAATCCTGGTCAAAAAGCAGCAGTAGAAAAGGTACTTGCCGCTAAGGATCTTGTTCTTATCCAAGGGCCACCAGGTACTGGGAAAACTACCGTAATTGCCGAGATTTGTTATCAAATTGCGCTTCGCGGTGGACGTACCTTAATCGCATCTCAAGCCAATTTAGCAGTAGATAACGCCCTGAGTCGATTAGTTCACAACCCCGTGATTCGGGCTGTAAGAAAAGGTAGAGCCGAGAAAGTTGGCGAAGAAGGACAGCCATTTTTAGAAGACCAAGTGATTGGCAGATGGCTAGAAAATACAGCTTATGATTGTGAAAATAATCTGACTCAACGGCTCGAAAACATCCAAGTTTTCAGTCAATTACTCGCATCATCACAAAGATTTACAGCCTACTTCCAAGCAGAGGAAGAATTCAACCAGCAACAAATTAAATTCAATAAAAATAAGTTAAAAGTAGAGAACGACTTTAAAAATAAAGAAAAATCTTACAACGAAACCGTAGAAAAGCAGAATGAGCTTGAATCCCTAATTGCAGGACTGGGAAATATACTAAATACTGCACCAAATATAAACTGGGAAGCTCCAGAAGTTACAGATTTTTTGCCGCTTCTTAAGCCATACACAGAAGGTAACAGTTTAGTAGAAGAATTTTTAGCAAATGTTCGTCAAACTATCAAATATACTGATGAACTTGGCTTTGTGCGTCCGGCGCTTGGTGCTTTTGGTTTAGCGGTTTGGTTGCGTGAAACTGTAGCAAGAGAAATTTCTGGATTTAAAACAGCTTTGACTTCTGCTCAAAATGCAAGTAAAGCTATATCAGAAGTTGCAGCATCAGTACAGATTGTTCAACAGAATTTCGCCTCGTTAAATCAGCTACAACCAGATTATCATAAATATCTTGCCAAACTGCAAAACATACAGCAAACAATCCAGATATGGGAAAACCGCAAACGCGAAATAGATTATATTATTTCAGCAGTTAAGGAATGGAAATCTACAGCACCTTCTCATCTTTATCAAACTTTGAAAGATTGTCAACAATCAGGTTTACCACTAACAGAAAATTTAGTGGACTTGCCGTTAGGTTTGTTGATGTTTGCGAATACCTTGAAATTACCAATATTACCAAAAGTTTACAAAATTAATCTGCCAGAATGGGAGTTATTGACAAAGGCGATCGCTTATGAAATAGACGGTAATTTTACTGACAGACGGGGTAAACAGCATAATTTTAGTTATTTTTTACAACAAAATTTTAGTCAGATTCCAATGGTGCTATCAAAGAGCGATCGCACCCAATGGCAAGAAACCTATCAACAGTTTAACAATTATCAGCTACTCAACCCAAAACAGCGAAAATTACTGGTTGAAAATACCCAGGTTTTTTTAATTAGAATGCAAAGGACTTATGGTGCATCATGGGAATGGAATAACATCGACTCTACTCTCACCCGGATTACACAAGAATTGCTAGATACTATTCTTGTAAATGCACGTCAATGCGTTTTAAAAGTAAAAACAGAAACCGATCAACAACTTCAGCATCTGCAACGCCAATTAAATGAACTTCAAAAAAATGAAGTTAGCCAGCAGCAAATATCCATTACTCAAGCTGAAGCCGAAAAAGCACAGCAAGACGCTAATTTCCAACTTGGACAAGTTATTAATATTTTACAAGAACTTAACCAACAAAACATACCTGCTAAATTACGCATTTTAACTGAAAAATATCTCGCAACACAATCAAATATTTGGGAGCAGCCGCAAGAATTTTCAAATCAAGTTAATTATTGGGAAAGTTCTATTAGTCAACTTGAAACCTTAATTTCATTATTAGAACCTTTTGCTGTGCTGGAGATGATTAAAAATTCTCTCTATGAGCATTTATCAAAGGTACAACAAGAAACTGAAACTTCCCTACAGCAGCTTCAAAAATTACAAATTAGCCTACGCGAAATAGAACAAAAATTACAACCACAGCCATCAGTAAGTTTAATAGAAGAAAGAAGCTGGTGGTTGACAGAATGGCAAAGAATACCGGATAAATTTAAACCAGACAAGTTTGCTAATGACTTGTTTAATATAGAGTTATTACGCAGCATAAATATCAGCTTTGAATCTTGGCAACAGCAATTAAAAAAAGATGAAGATTATCTCAATAAATATCAAAAGTTTGTACAAGATTGGATTGAAAAATTAAGACAGCCAAATGAACGCGACCGCGACGATTTAAGGCGCATATATTTAGATAATGCCAATGTCGTCGGTATCACTTGTGTTCAAGCTGCAAATAGAGGTTTTTCGGAAGAATTCAAATCTTTCGATGTTGTGATTATTGATGAGGTTAGTAAGTGTACTCCGCCAGAATTACTAATCCCAGCTTTGAAAGGCAAAAAGTTAGTCATGGTAGGCGATCATCGGCAATTACCACCCATGCTTGATACTAGCACTTTGGAAGAAGTTGCTCAAACAATTGGCAACACACGAGATGAACTACAATTTTTAGAAGAATCACTATTTAAAAGCCAGTTTGAATCTGCTGATGAAAGCATCAAACAAATGCTAACTACACAATATCGAATGCATCCATTTATTATGGGAGCAATCAATCAGTTTTATGACGGTAAACTAGAATCTGGTATTTTGGAACCTGACACAAAACGCGCACATCATTTAGCAGACGAAATTATCCAAGAATCTCAGCATCTTATCTGGGTAAAAACGCCTATTGAGAATCATTTTTTAGAGCAAAGAAATGGAACTTCTTACTTTAATACTCAAGAAATTGATGCGATTGAACGTCTGTGTCAGCAGTTCGAGACGACTTGGGCTTCTAGAGTTGCTAAAGGTGAACCGAAAAAAGAAATTGCCGTAATTACATTTTATGGCGCTCAATTAAGAAAAATTGATGAACGCCTGCAATCTGATCTTTTCCCTTCATTAGAAATTCGTACTGGTACAGTAGATAGATTTCAAGGTATGGAACGACCTGTTGTAATTGTTAGTATGGTTCGCAACAATAGCAAAGGAGATGTGGGATTTGCGAAGAAGCCAGAACGGGTAAATGTTGCATTTTCTCGCGCTCAAGAACTCTTGATAATTGTGGGTTGTCATAATTTGTTTACCCATCAAGCAGGTAAAGTCGGAAGTATGTATTCTGAAGTTTCAAATATTGTAAGTCTTCATGGAGGTTTCGTTGATGTTTCTCGCCTCTTCAGCTAAACCTATTGATGACAACCTCAAGAATTGTGTAACTGAAATCTTGCACCAGTTTCAACAACCGCCTCATAATGAATTCTGAGGCTAATAGCTAAAGTTTTCTAAAGAAGACTGAGGAGTGGAGTTGAGCTATCAGCCCAGAATGTTAATAAATATATCATTAATCAGTATAGTTCTTTACTTAGACAACTATCAAGCTGTACTCTTTTTAATTATCATTATCATACAATTTTTATACAATTTTTTGACAGCTTATAATATCAGCACCATACCACAAAATGTTACTTATGTAACCCTAAATACATATAGCATCATCTGGTATAGAAACTATGTAGACAATCGTGTAGAAACAAGGGTGAGCTATCAAACCCGAATGACCCCACGCCAGAAACAACGTATCGGGATACTGACAATCCCGAACTTTCCTAGAATTATCTTTTCAGACTCAGCAATAGATGAATAGTAAATAAAAACATACTATGTTAGAAAATAGAATCAATAGAAGAACTGTTCTTCACGGTGCTATCACCTTGACAGGAACATTGGCAGCTGTCCAACTTGCCTCCGCTATGAAAGTACAGGCGCAGTCTACTTCATTAAGTCAACGTAAAGGGATTTTGTTAGCGGTAGATTTACAAAATGGCTTTTTGATCACACCTGAATGTGAAGCGGTTGTGCTAAAGGTAGTTAATAATGCTAGTAAGTTTCATCAGGTTTGGGCAACTCGCTTTTTTAACCGGAATCCTAACTTTTCACGTCAACTCAACTGGAACGAGATGGTGTCTGGACAGGAAACAGAGCTTTCTAAAACCTTAATTCCGGTTGTCAGCAAAACGTTTGATAAACCTTCATATTCTCCAATTTCATCTACCTCGCTCCAAGTAAATATTATATCCCGTTTTATTTTTTCTCATGCTCATGCTCCTACTTCTTTTGTGATGTCATCTGCCCTGCTCCAAGCACTGCAAAATAATGCTATTACTACAGTCGCAGTGTGTGGAGTTGATACAGACGCTTGTGTGATGGCTACAGCTTTAGGACTCTTTGATGCTGGATTTGAGACGTTTATAGTATCAGATGGCTGTGCTTCTAGTGGTGGGCAGGAATATCATGAAGCGGCGATTAAGATATTGAAACGCAATATTGGAGAGAAATATGTGATTTCTTTTAGCGAATTACCTGCAATGTTGTCTTAGTGTATAAGAGGGTGTTTGAAAAGTTATGAGTGGTAAAAATTTATGCTAAACGCTTCACCATGATGCAAATCATAGCAAGATAGATACTCGAATTATTTGAAAAGTGGTTTTGTTGTTAATTAAAGGCTTAGGTGAGAAACAGCAAATATAAAAAAGGGAGAAAAAGTAATTTTTAAGCTCCTAAAAAGAAGTTACAATTAACAAACTGCCCTCCAAAACTGATTATTTCTCATTTAGAAACAGACTGGAGACTTTTATGACCCCAGCAGCGATCGCTACACCCACAAAAGAATCACCCCTTTTGTTTGAAGGACTGACTTGGAGAGAATTCAAAGCAGTTGAGCAGTTATTAGACCGTCCAGGATATCGGCTGTCTTTCCTGGATGGTGTTTTGGAGATCCGAAGAATGCCTGGAGAACCCCACGAAACCGTTAAGAAGAGAATTGCCGCATTGTTAGAACTTTACCTGCTCATGGCAGGGTTTGACTTTACTCCAACTGGATCAATGACCTTAGAAAGTGAATCGGGTGCTGTCAAGCGAGAGGCGGATGAATCTTATAAACTTGCCCCTGGTCGAGTGCGTCCCGATTTGGCAATAGAGGTGGTGTTTACCAGTGGCGGTATCAACAAACTGGAGGCATACAAGCGGCTGTTGATTCCAGAAGTGTGGTTCTGGGAAGATGGAGTGTTAGAAGTTTATCACCTGCAAAAAGAAGGCAACGCACTTCACTATGAAAGAGTTTCCAGTAGTGAGGAGGTTAAAGGTATCGATCTGGATTTGTTGTTACGCTGCATTAATATGGTGAATCATGTTGATGCTATCAAGACTTTTCAGCAAGCGCTTCAGAAATAGCTGACGATTTCTGTAAACCTATTACAGTTCTTCAATTAGAATTTTAACGGTAACACGGTACAATCCAGAGGAACTTTTATTGTTACCAACGCGGATTAAGGATGGAAGCAAATTTTCTGACGGCTGTTTTTCTGCCCCTAGCTCTATTTATTATCATGTTAGGCATGGGGTTAACCTTGACCCTAGAGGACTTCAAGCGAGTTATAATCTATCCCAAAGCGGTGGTGATTGGCTTAGTAGCGCAGTTGATTATGTTGCCGATTGTGGGCTTTGGCATTGCGTCGGTGTTTCCCCTTGACTCACAATTAGCGGTAGGCGTAATGATTTTAGCAGCCTGTCCCGGTGGCGCTACTTCTAATATGATTACGTTTTTGGCTGGGGGTGATGTTGCTCTTTCTGTGACGCTAACAGCTATTAGCAGTTTCATTACGGTTTTTACGATTCCTCTGGTAGTAAATTTGTCAATGCAGAGATTTTTAGGTGAAAGAACAACGTTACAGTTACCTTTCTTAAGTACTGTTTTGCAGATTGCGGTGATCACACTTCTACCTATAGCAATTGGGATGATAGCCAAGCGGTATGCACCCGGATTGGCAGACAAGGCAGATAAACCTGTGAAGTGGCTATCTTTATTTTTCCTGGCGGTGGTAATTACTGGAGTGCTGTTGCGAGAACGGAATAATTTTATTTTTTATGTAATAGATGTGGGCTGGGCAACTCTGGTTTTGAATGTGGTTGCAATGGCTTTAGGTTTTGCGATCGCAACCTTAACCCGATTAGGAGAAAAAAGCGTTACGGCAATTACCATAGAAGTAGGAATTCAAAATGGGACTCTGGCGATCGCGATCGCTTCTACGCCTACGTTGCTGAATACTCCCACAATGGCCATTCCTGGGGCAATTTATGCTCTGCTAATGTTTGTAACCGGCGCTGGATTTGCTTGGTGGGCTAGTCGTCGCCAAGGCTTATTGAAAACATAAAAGTAGTTTGCCTCATTGCCAAGTCTGGTTGTCCAGTGGTTGAAAGTATCTCCATACAAGCTACATTTTCATTCCTTTGTTAACTTGTAAAGTGGAATAGGAATTCAAAGAGAGCATCAAGAACATTCATGTACGTACTAATTGGTGGAGCAGGCTTAGTGGGCTTAAGTTTGGCGCAAAAACTGGTAGAACTGGGACATACTGTTGCCGTAATTGACATTGACCCTATCGCTTGCCGCTATGCCCGTGAACAAGTAGGAGCAATGGCTTTTGAAGGCAGTGCTGTAAGTACAGAAGTATTGTTAGAAGCGGGGATTCGCAAAGCCGATTCTTTGAGGCAGCAAATTCTAATCAGTCAAAACTCAGAGGTTCACTCACGAAGCTCAGAGGTTCATTGACAAAGCTCAGAGGTTCATCGACAAAGCTCAAAGGTTCACTCACGAAGCTCAGAGGTTCACTCACGAAGCTCAGAGGTTCACTCACGAAGCTCAGAGGTTCACTCACGAAGCTCAGAGGTTCACTCACGAAGCTCAAAGGTTCACTCACGAAGCTCAGAGGTTCATCGACAAAGCTCAAAGGTTCACTCACGAAGCTCAGAGGTTCATCGACAAAGCTCAGACTATCCCCAGTTCCCAATCTTTAATCATCTTCAAGCTTCAACAATTGTTCATCAAGATTTTGTATCCGTCCGCGCACAATTTCTTCCGAGAGAATTCGCTTCCGCATTGCCTCATTGAGCGCTCCTTTTTCTGCTAGGAGTAAACGCCGGCGAATGGCATCAAGTTTACTGCTGCTGCCACTTCTGCCTTCCACCTCATCAGGGCGACGATTATAAAGTTCCCGCAGTGTCTTTTCTGCACCAGCAATTCGCACCTGATAAGCTGAACGCATCTCTTCATAAACGGCTTTTGGTAACACCCCTGATTTCAACAGAACGGCAATAATACCACTGGAAAGCACAGCTCCAGGCCCAGCTAATAGGGCAATTGGTTTAAAGGTGCTGCGTAGGCGGCTGACATCTGTATTAATACCAGCTTCAAAGATCAGAATTGGCAAAAAAAGATTCAAAACAAGGGTTGGATTTAAACCAATTGGACGAGACAATAACTCAGTGATGGGCAAACCTGCTAATACTAAACCCGTAACATAAGGGATTCGTAACCTCCGTGACAGCAGAGCTACAACTGTAGCAAGCAGCAAGAGAATAATTGAAACTTTGACTAATTGAGTTACATCCACTATTACGTTCTGAAAAGTTATTTGGACTTTAGTAATGCTACATTAGCAACTTCAGGGTGTGGGTTCGGAACAGGGAATTTCTTCCACTTGACGGAAGAGGCACAGCGCAGGGTGCAGGGGAGACAAAACCTATTCCAAATGGCAGAAAATGCGTAGGGATAACTTACCATCGTTTACACCATTTTTTAACCGAAGCTCCCTGTTCTAGTTCCCTCCCTATTCACTCAGCAGCATGGACAAGTCGGGAGTATGTACTCCGAAGTTTCAAATATCGTGCGTCTACATGGAGGTTTCGTTGATGTTTCTCGCCTCTTCTGCTAAACCGATTGATGAAAATCTCAAAAAATTGGTAGACGAAATAGAAGCACAAAGTCCTAGTTTATCAGTTTTAGCAGCGCGTCAATTTCGCTATAGCTTAAGTCAAACTTCTATAGAAGTAAATATTAAGGAACCCCGCCAGTTTAACGTACTTGAAGAATTTATTATCCGCGCCGCTATTGAATTTCAACCTCCGCCAACAGAGGATGAATTAGCATCTGTACTTGGGCTTGATTCTGTATTTATTAAAACTACTACTACAACTCTTCGTTCCTTACAAACTCTATCACCAACATCGCCACTAACAGTTACTCCTGAAGGTCGCTCATTTTATGAAAAAGGGTCTGTACCACAGCCGCCATATCCTGTACAAATTTATGCTATTACAGACCCTTTAAGCGACAAGATAACCTTTCAATCTGAATCCTTAAATGAGACAACGATAACTTTGCCTGACTTAGCAGACTTTATCGCTATTGATCGTACAATTGCTGATATCTCTTCCTTACCCCTTGAGGAAATCCAAAAAAGTATTCAAGCTTCAGGTTTAGCACTTCATGTACCAGAAGAGGGAAAAATCGTAACTTCCTGTAGGGTACTAGCTTCGACTCAAAAAATTTGGAGAAAAATATCGCTTTTCGTTGTCTTTGATGCTCTTGAAGATAAATTGACCATTCAAATAAGAAATGGAAAGCAAATTTTAGAGTCAGCATCAAATTGGTTAGAAGTGCTACACACTGAAGGTAAAATATCTTTGCAAACATTATGCAAATTGTCAACCGAAACCATCAATTTTGAACGTGAAGCCATTCTCAAGCAGAAAAATACTGAAATAGAAGCTAGACTCGAAAAGATTCGCCAAAAGGCGCTAGAAGCTGCCACAAAAGCTACTGGTGAGGGAGATAACTATAAAGCGTTAGGTGAAGCCGTACAGTTACGCGATGGACAAATTAACCTAGCTTTTTCAGAAGTTTTAAATTCGGCTAAAAGTCAGATTCTAATCTATTCTCCTTGGGTGAATCAGGCAGTTGTAAATGAAAAATTTTTAACTTTGTTACAGAAATTAGCTAATCATGGAGTTTGGATTTTAATTGGACATGGAATTGCGCGGCGACAAGAAGATGAAGATAAACTAATTCCACCAGAAGTAGAGAAAAAACTTCGAGCGATCAAAACACCTGATGGTTTACCATCTGTACAGGTTTTTTGGTTGGGAGATTCCCATGTTAAAGAAGTAATAGTTGATAAAGAAATTCATCTTTGCGGATCTCATAACTGGTTATCCTATCGCGGCGATTACCTACCACGAGGTGAGTCAGTTTATAAAGTTACAATTCCACATCAAGTTCAGGAAGCTTATCAATTTCTCGCTAATCGCTTCCAAAATCACGCTAAAAAATTATGGGTAAATGCTCTAGAAAACCGCGATTATAAACTTGCTATAGAGTCTTTATGTGTGTGGGGTACGCTAGGTATGGAAGATATTGCACTCAAAGAGATACACAAAAATAATTGGTTTGAACTTCTGCCTGTATGGTTGAATGTAGCGCTACAGGGGTTAAAGTCTAAAAATTTATCAGGTAATTCAGCAAGTTTTAAAACTGCACTTTCGTTACTGAGTCAAGTTTCTATTGAAGAGGCTTTTATTGAGCAATTGCAACAGGGATGGCGTAAAGTTATAGGCGCGATCGCAATTAATAATCCCAAAACTGCTTTAAACTTACTTAGTGATGAAGTCTGGGCGCAGTTTCTACGCCTCAATATTGCCCAAAAGAGTGATTCACCTGATAATTTTATTTCGCAATATACCTAAACTCAAACAAACATAGTACGGAAGTTTGAGGTTGAAATTAACTGTTTGAAATAACCAAAATTCTGAACATACATGATGCCGAACTATACACTGCGTAAATTCAACTAGTATATTTCTCATACTTCAGTAGTAAGTAATAATTCTCCGAAAGACAGCCAATAAATCCGTCGTCCTGATTTGGTATGAATTATCAACAAAATGATTCTTAACCTTTGATTGACTTAAAGATAGATCCAGAGATTCGTCTGATTCGATACAATTTATAGGCAGAGAGAGCCGAGGAGAACAAGGTGGTTTTATTAAAAGGCTTTGAGATTGAGATGTACACTGGCACACCTCAAGGTGAAATCGTCGGTCTCTCCGACAAAATTGTTGCGGATTTGGATGGATTTATGCGGGAGCCAGATAGCCGCAACGTGGAATACATAACTCAACCATCCCCTAATTACGAAAATTTATTGTGTGCTTTGCTGCGTCCCCGGCGGGTGTTACGAAGCTACCTCAATCGTTTGGGCAATTACACCCTGATACCGGGGAGTACTTTATCTTTGGGTGGGAGCGATGGCTTTCTCCGTTCCGATCCAGCAAACCCCTATCATGATTACATTGAAAACACCTACGGTACGAAAGTAGTCACCGCCAGTGTACACATCAATGTAGGCATCAGCGACCCAGAAGTATTAATGCGGGCGTGTCGGGTGATCCGTATGGAAGCACCTCTATTTCTCGCCCTCAGCGCCTCATCCCCCTTCCTAGATGGCAAAGCTACTGGCTATCACTCCACCCGTTGGGGCGTATTTCCGCAAACGCCTAGCCATGTACCGTTATTTGCCAGCCACGCCGATCATATCCAGTGGGTGGAAGATCAACTCGTTGCCGGAACCATGCAAAACGTGCGGCATTTGTGGGCATCAGTACGACCAAATGGCGATCGCCGTCCTTATGACCTAAATCGCCTAGAATTGCGAATTTGCGATTTAGTCACAGATCCTATTGCCTTGCTAGCCATTACTGCCTTATTAGAAGCGCGTTTGTTGCAAATAATCGAAAATCCCAGCATTGATCCGTTAACTCAAAGTACCTTCTCTGGCGAAGAACTCGTCACCCTGACTGCTGACAACGAAGCTGCTGCTGCTGCTGGTAGTCTCGATGCTCAGTTGAAGCATTGGCAAGATGGCAGAAGTATCCTAGCCAGAGATTGGATTTCTGAAATGTACCAAGACGTTTGGGCGATCGCTAAACAACAAGGCTTTGGCTGTTTCCTTTCCCCTTTGCAAAAAATCCTCCGCGAAGGTAATGAAGCTCAACAGTGGTTGCAATTACACGCAGTCGGTTTTGACAGCCATCGCGTCATCACCCAGGCTATTGTCGCTACGCAAGAACGCGAAATCGAACTCGAAGACAAATTATGTTCGTCCCTCCTGGCTTAACTCAAGGGGCATTGGGCATTGGGCATGGGGCATTGGGCATGGGGCATTGGGAAAACACTTTGTTTATCCCCTTGTCCCCTCATCCCCTCACTCCCAATACGCTTCGGTTAAGGCAAGAGACTGATTATTGTAAAGACGGCGATTTATCGCGTCTCTGTGATCTAGGGCGTGTCATTAAAAAACCTTATCCGAACCGTATTGCCCCCACTCCCCACTCCCCACTCCCTACTCCCCTCTTCAGACAAATGGTAGATTTTCTTGGAGACACTACTAGCCCTAAAAGACATAAGCCCTTTCTATTTCCACATAAAACTTAATATTTATTGATTTTAACCAAACATCCTCTCAGGCATTGCTCTGGGAGGGTTTGCGCTTCGTTTTAAAAATCTAATTGATAGAGGATGCTTGATTATTATTAACAAAACCTATGAATCGCCTCTACCCTTTGGTAGATTTAACATTGACAATAAATTTTTTTATACAATACGTAAATTATACAGACGATGCCCCAGGTAGTTTTAGTTAACCCGCAAATTCCTCCTAATACAGGCAATATTGCCCGTACTTGTGCAGCTACGGGTACAGAGTTGCATTTAGTGGGCCCTTTGGGGTTTGAAATTAGCGATCGCTACCTCAAAAGGGCTGGCTTAGATTATTGGCCTTACGTCAAGCTGCACTATCACGAATCGCTAGAAGCCTTTAAAACCGTACATCAGGAGCGTGGAGGCAGATGGTTGGGTTTTACTGTCGGTGGAAATTGTAATTATGTCAGCTTTCAGTTTCAAGCTCATGATTGGTTGCTGTTTGGTAGTGAAACTACCGGCTTACCACCAGCAATTCTGTCAGATTGTGATGCTACTCTCTATATTCCCATGAGCCAACCGGGGGTTCGCAGCTTGAACCTGTCAGTCAGTGTAGCAATTAGCTTATTTGAAACCCGTCGTCAGTTAGGCTATTTACAATAGCTGTTTACCTTGATTACCATAAGTATATTTACTTGTAATATTCCCAGATATCTATTATACGAACGATTTCTGGCAGCAAAAATTTTCTTGATTACTGCAATAATATGTAAAATAAGATACCTAAAATTGGGTTATTTACTAAATTGTAGTGGAAGATACTTACAAGAAGAGGAAGGTTGTTATAAGAAATTTGTATATAAAACTTGGGATATTGCCAAATTTGAATGATAGATTTTGATGAATTTGAAACATCCTAAATTGGGGAACAAAAGGGCTAAACCCCAGTCATATTGAAGATTTGGGCCATTTTAGTTCCAGCAACGCTAGAAAGTAGCCCCAAAGTAGCCGATAGATCATACGGTTGTTTTTTAGGGAATAATCAACGTAAAGTCTCGTGTTGAGAAGACTGATTGGGTAGAAATATCTTGAAGATATCTACAGTGGGGGGCATCACTTTTCCAGAAGTCGCAGCAATTTAATTCTCGGCAGCGACTATGGACTTGGCAAATAGTTTGTCCAGTCCCCGCGATTGACGCAAGACAAGCGCGGACAATGGTAAAAAGTAAAACGTCCTAAGTGGTGTGAGGAGTGGTTCGGACAAGTAAACACAGCAAAATTTAAGTTTTGCTAATGCGTGTGAACTTGTTTAAATCAGAGAAGCAGGTTAATCTTGCGTAAGCATCTCTGGTGAATGTGATCTTGATCTATCATTCGTTGTGATCTAAATCATTGACTAGTATCCAACTGAAAAATCGAGGTCAGTTAAGCGCTAGTGATCATAGGAGGTCGTCTTTGAAACGAGCATTAAAAAAGAGAGTAAAAGCTGTGTTGAACAATAACCCCAACAGCGATGATGCCCCGGTAGAACTGCTAAATGTGATAAATCCAAAAGTTAACCGCCGGGTGCGGACAAAAGCCGCCATGATTGGCTTGGCAATCTCTATGGGAGCAACCAGCCTTTTGGTGACTCGACAAAGCGATCAAGCCCAAGCAGCAGTGCCTGTAGGTAGCCAAAAGGCAACCTCAAGGATTCCTGCTGTTCCTGACACTGAGGTGAAATTCGCCTCCACAAAGCTGGAGTCCCAAGCAGTCTCATCAGCGAGCGTGCCGGAAAATCCTGTTATCGTGGAACCAACGGCAGTCTCACAAGTGCCTGGGCTTGAAGCTAAATGGCAAGTCGCGGCAAATGGAATGTCTTTGCAAGTTCCTGCATCAGAAAGATTTTCTCAAGGAACAGCAGGTTATAAAAATTCCACCTACCTGAAGCCCCAAGTGGCACAGGGATTGAACAATACCTTAGCCGAAACTAGTTTCCCAACAGGAAATAATCTGTCTGACTATAGTGCTGATGGTGCTGTTAGTACAAATGCATCACTAATTGCCCAGCCACAAACAGTGGCAACGTCAACCGCAGCCAACAGTGAAATAAATGCACAACTTAAGGCGCAACAAGAGTTCGCACTGAATCGTTTACAAGAAAAATCGAACCGTTTAAGAAATAGTCTGGCACAGTTGCGGTCTGGCGAAACCAAAGATTTATCACAAGCTGATATGGGGTTGGCTGCGCCAACGACTGTAGTTGAGAAGACTGTATTAGCCCAGTCGGATACTTCTGGCGATGCAAGCAAAGCGAAGTTGATATCGAAGTTAAAACAGAACACACAGACGACTGCACTGACACCAGCTAAACCAACAGTTATTGCGTCCTCGACTCGAACAGCATACGAAGTTAAGCCTGGAGATACACTAGCAGCGATCGCCAGCAGATATAACACTTCCGTATCAGAACTAGTCAAGGCAAATAACCTCAATAATCCAAATGAACTGAAAATTAGTCAACAACTAATTATTCCTGCTGTTCAAATTGAGGCAACTGTAGCAAGTAACCCCACTGTAGCGAGTACTACTTTTGTAGAGTCCAGCAAAGCTCCAAAAGTAGCTACCTCCCCTGTAAATATTGGTAGTGCCAACTCATATCTACCTAGTTCACAATCACCAACTATTGCCGACAACAGTAACATTACCGTCCCTACACCGGTAACTGTTCAGATTCAGGCAAATAGTGCGACCGACTTAGAAACAGCCCCCCCTACAGCTAGTTCTTCTGGCGTCGGTGGTGACATTCCAATGCCAACAGCTTTTGCCGAAATGCAACAGCCTAAAACACCAGCAAATAGGGTAGCAAGGGTAAACAATAACAAGAATGACCGTTTGCGGGGCTTACAAGCGGAAATCCAGAGATTACAGCAGAAATATCGCGCTCAACAGTCTGGAAACTTAGTTGTGTCAGCAGCAGCTACCGAAACAGATAATGCTGCGATGCTCACTCCTATTTCTACTCCCAATAATTTCACTGCACCTAACTCTGCCGTTCGACCGAATAGTGTAGCGATCCAAATTCCAGTTCCTACACCGATTCAGTCTAATTATACTGCTCAACCAATTAAGACCCAATTCCGTACTACTGTACGCCCTAGCGAAGCAGTAAACCCAGAGTTCTTGCCTAATCTAGGTTCTGCTAGTCAGTGGACTCCCCCCCGCACTCCATCTGCTACAAAGGTCGCAACGCCTCCTGGAAAAGTAAATGCCTCTGACTCCTTAGGAAAGATGCAGGGAACTACAGTTTCTCCACAGATAGTACCGCCTTTGGCAGCAGTGGATCAATATTTGCCCAGACCCATTGACGAACTTACACCTCCTCCATCTTCCTCAACCATAGCTTACACATGGCCGGCGAAAGGTACTCTCACCTCTGGCTATGGCTGGCGCTGGGGTAGAATGCACAAAGGAATTGACGTTGCTAACTCCACTGGCACGCCAGTTGTTGCCTCAGCTGAGGGGACGATAGAAAAAGCAGGCTGGAACAATGGTGGCTACGGCAACCTTGTGGAAATCCGTCATCCTGATGGCAGCACGACTCGCTATGCTCATAACAGCAAGATTCTGGTGCAACCTGGTCAGCAGGTGAATCAAGGAGAAACAATTGCTTTAATGGGTAGTACTGGTCACAGTACTGGGCCACACACCCACTTTGAAATCCATCCATCAGGCAAGGGTGCTGTTAACCCAATAGCTATGTTACCGGATCGCCTGTAAATCTTGGCTGTCTGTAACTAAGTTATTACCTTGTTAATTGAGGGAGTTTACCTCCCTCTTTTGCTTTTTATGACCTTAATAGGGATGAAAGCTGTAAGAAAATTGCAAAAATCCTAGTCTTGAGCAAATTTGTATGCTATACTAGGAGGTGATTTAAAGATAATATGGCTCAGTAGCTCAGTTGGTTAGAGCACGGGACTCATAAGCCTGGGGTCGTTGGTTCAACTCCGACCTGAGCCACTTTAAAAGAACAATAATATAAGCGTTTCAGCTTCTAGTCATGAATAGTACTAGGGAGCTGAATTTCTGTATGAGGCTCTTTTGACTATCAAATGACTATCATTATTCACCTGTCAGGTAGTCATGAAAGTTGGGATTGAAGTCTTTAGAGGTCGTTTAAGATTAAGATTTCCTAGAGTTTTATTCAATGGTAATCAGAAATACTTATCTCTCCATTTAGAGGACACTCCTGAGAATAGAGTGGTTGCTGAGCTTAAGGCACGTCAAGCTGAGCTAGACCTATTAACCTAAGTTGCGAGTTACCAAATACAAATTTACTACTGAATGCAAACACGCACTTCAAAGTGGTGGTTGCGCGTAGCGCAACCACCACTTTGACTCAATCAAAAGTATAAGTGTCGAATCAGCTTAAAGTATTAAATTTAGCTCATCTGATGAATGCTTGTTGGAGGGTAAATGCAAAAATCAATGCTTCAACCTTCAGTAAAAACCCTTCATACGTCACTGCATGAATTGATTTTGGGAATACACAAGTAATGCTACTAAACACTGTTTCAATATCATGTCTAGTATGTTGTTTAATATACTTATTCCACGGTTCATCTTGACGCTTGGAATTTTTTTTACGCATCACTTTCAAGAATATTTG
>NZ_JAIVFQ010000009.1 GCF_020829495.1 Nostoc favosum CHAB5714
AGTTGTGAAAAAACCTGTATCAAAGTTTCGTTCTAAAAAGCCAACACACAGAGGTACTGGACAACCAGTTGAAGCTCCTAAATTTCATATCACTAATCAGTCTTTCAGCCTTAACTGAACCGTATTGCAATATGTCCTGCAAAAGGGTTTTGATTTTTAATCAGATCATCAATGGTAGATGTGGTAACAGTCATAGTGTTGTGAAATTAATGTGTGAGGAGTCAAATAAGGTTTAAGGTTTCAGGCGTGTGGCGTAGCAGCGTAATCCATCTAATTCTGTAGCTACCGAATCTTCAATTTTGTCGGGTGCGCTGTCTTCTACACTCCCGCCTTGCAGTTGCAAAATGTCGTCGGCTTGTGTTTCCAGCAGCCAATCATTAAACTCTGTACGACTGACGCGATCGCCAATTCCTCTTCTAATGCGGTAAATTGGCACCAGATTATTAAAGTTGTACTCATAGTTCAGCTTGTCGTAGACTTCCAACGCCACAGACTTAAACTCGTCGTAAGATGCGATTCCTTCTCTTCTCCTGTCGGAGACGCTGCGCGAACGAGACGCTACGCGAATGGAAAGCTCCGCTAACGCACTCTTCCCATTCACTGGTACATCTGCACCAGTTACCGCAACATCAAACTTACTAATCCACTTCACCAACGCATTCGCCGCCCAAGTACCGACAATCGTCCCTTCAAATTTAAAATTAGAACTTCTCAAACCCTCACCCAACACCTCTAAACCCTTGCCAGATGTCAGAGAGTATCCTTTTTTGGAGATTGCGATCGCACCCTGATTCTGCAATTCTTCAAATGAACCCTGATAATCTGCTACCTTCTGGCTTTTGGATACAATTCGCTTAGTGAGTTGACCCTTCTTAACTTCCTGCTGCGTTCCTCCCAAATCCCACAAAGCCAAAAGGAGACGAGTTCTAGTTTGGGCTGTATTTTTTGATGTCATATTGAATATAGTTTTTGGCAAAGATCATCATAGTAACTGTATCTTTTTAAATTATTTATCCCGAAAAGATAACCGAGAAATTGCTGAATATTTCAGCGTTTGGGCTAAATTGATTAATCAAAAAATCAACAATATATTTCCTTCGGATGAATACAGTTTCTCTCAAAGGCAGGATGGAATACTTGAGAAAATCGATCATCATAACAGTGAAACGCTGTAGCTGTGCAGTTGTAAATTGAGTGGTATATGTTCTTTCAATTCCAGGTGAAATAACAGGAATTCCAACTTTGTATTTGCAACAGCAAGGCTTTTAGTAAATACAGGTGATGACGAAATCCGATGAACACAGTATATAAAGAACGTAAAATAGTCTCGCGTCTATTTGCAGTGCTGCTTTCCGCATTGCTAACCGTACCCTTGCTGAGTAGCTGCGGAGGAGGTTCCCGAAACGCTTCAGTACCACCACCTGTTGATGATACTGCTGGTAGAACAGTGAGCGATCGCAACGCTACAAACCAACCCGAAGCTAAGAAAGGATTAGGTACGGGGCAAAAAGTGGCACTTTTGGCGGGAGCTGCGGCACTTTACTACATGTACAATCAACATAAGAATGCTCCAAAAGAAGGAGCGCAAGGTAAGTACTATCTTTCCAAGAACGGGCGTGTATACTACCGCGATGCTGAAAATCGCGCTCACTGGGTAACTCCACCATCAGAAGGAATTCGAGTACCAGAATCTCAAGCGCAACAATATCGGCAATTCCAAGGCTATAACGGGAGTTCTTCAGGTCGCGATCTAACTGGCATAACTTCATCCGCAGCTCCAGCACTTTAGATAGCGAAGCGTGTGTAAATAAGAAAGCGGGTTTCCCGGAGGATAACGCCGATCGCGCACGTCGGAAACACGAACTTAAATCAGGAGACAGATTATGGTAGATGAATTTTTCCGAAAGGCGAAGGATCTCTTGTTGGGAGGTAACGGCGATCAATCTGAAGATGCTGAATACCGTGATCGCAATGTCCGTCCAGCCAGCGAAGATCCCTACGGCGACCCCGCAGATATATCCTCTTACGGTGATGTACGTCCAGCCAGTGAAGATCCCTACGGCGACCCCGCAGATATATCCTCTTACGGCAACCTTATTCCAGCCAGCCAAGACCCCTATGGCGACCCTGGAGACATCGCGTCTTACGGTAATGTACGTCCAGCCAGTGAAGACCCCTACGGCGACCCCGCAGACCAAGGGGAATTTGGTAACGTCCGTCCAGCCAGCGAAGATCCCTACGGCGATCCCGCAGATGAGGATTACCGCCGTTAACGCGAAACTAATGTTGTAATGTTGCTTTTTAGAGGGTAATAAATTTTGGAATAACTAATAAATAAGGCAGAGGGATTTGAACCTACTGCCTTTTGTTTTTGCAGTTATTTCAAGATTGCAAAAAACTAAAACAATTTGATATTTAAAACATGACTGAATCAACGTCAGTTCGACCAACCTCTCCGTGCCTTGAACTAAAGTTCAAGTCTTTCGCTCTCCGACTCGGAGAGGGACGGTTTTACGTAGTAACACCAGGGAGAGGTTTCTTTATTAAGCATTACGAATTACGAATTATTTGCTCACTTGTTTTTACCCAAAATTTCCTGCGATCGCTCAATACTTTTACGCACAGATTGAGCCGAAGTATGCAAACCCTCTCTTTCGCCATCGGTGAGATTTAATTCCAATACACTTTCAATTCCACCGCATCCCAACCGACAGGGAACGCCAATTACAACATCTTCTAAACCGTATTCACCTTGTAGATACGCCGCCACAGGCAACAACCGCGACTGATTTAGCAAAATCGATTCTACCATCACACTAGTAGCCTGGGGAGTTAGGCGAAGAAGACATAATTATTAAAGTACAATTTTTATCGACAATAATTTAGGAGTTAGGAGTCAGAATTAATGCTGACTCCTAAATTAGACCTCTTTGACAAGCCCCTAACACCCCACCCCCAACCCCTCTCGAAGAGCGGGGAGGGGAGACAAAGCATAGCTTTGGCGGGGTGGGGTTCTTATTTTTAATTATTTAAACTCTTCAAGCTGATCCACACGTAACCAAACATTTGGCGTTGGCACTTTCCCGAACTTAATCAGGGCATAATCACCTTTGATATCTACAATTTCGCCCTTGCTGTCAAACAAATAGGCAGGAAAGCGAGTATCACTGGCTTTTGCTTCCAGACTGTTTTCCAGCTTCTCGCGGATAGCGCGAACCATATCTCCTTTTTTGACTGCCATGAATTCCCCTCTCAAATTTCTAGATTAGACTTATCCGCATTTTAAGAGACTTCCGAGTTAAAAACTTCTAACTCTTGTACAGACGCGATTAATCGCGTCTCTACTGCTAACTCCTGTACAGACGCGATTAATCGCGTCTCTCCTAACTCCTAACTCCCCGTAGCGTTTGACACTGTGGGCAAAAGTGACTAGATCGCCCAGCTAACCTAATCCGCATAATTGGAGTGTCACAAACTCGACAGGGTTCTCCAGCGCGGTTATAAACCCAGGCAACACCACCATAATTGCCGTTGACACCCTTAACACTTAAGAAATTACTAAAAGTCGTACCGCCAGCCTCAATGCTGGTTTCTAACACTTGAATTATCGCTGTTCGCAAACGCTCAATTTGCTTTAGCTGCAAATCTATACACAAGGTTTCAGGTAAAATTCCACTCTTAAACAGGGCTTCATCAGCATAAATGTTACCTAATCCCGCCACCACCGATTGATCGAGTAGTGCAGTCTTAATCGGACGGCGGCGATTTTGGAGTTTGAGAGCTAGATATTCAACAGTGAATTCGGGTGAAAATGGATCTGCTGCCAGTGTTGCCAAACCAGTCATAATACTTTCTACAGCAACACCAGGCGGAACCCACCACATTTTCCCGAAGGTACGCTGATCAACAAAGCGTAATTCCTGGTGTTCCCCAAAGAATAATCTAACCCGCGTGTGCTTATGTAATGGTTCATCTCGATGCAGCCATAGTAGTTGACCGGTCATTCGCAGATGAACCCCTAGCCAACCTGTGGAAGAGGGGGAAGAAAGTTCGGCTAGTAGATATTTACCGCGACGATGCCAAGTGGCAATGGCATTCGTTTTAATTCCATCAACAAACTCACCAACAGAAAACGGGTAGGCGATGGTGCGATCAAGCAATACATCTCCACCCGTAATTTCTTGGTTAAGGGTCAATTGATTTAGGCCCCTTCGGACTGTTTCAACTTCAGGCAGTTCAGGCATTCAAACTGATTAAGCAAGCAATTTTGATGTACTTGGGGGTTCAATAAAGAAGAGATAGAGTAGTAACTTACACAGCCTTAGATGGCTCGTCTTACTACCCTAGAGAAACCGTAAATACCCGCAGGGCAGCTTCTCATAGATTAGGGTAGGCTTGGGTGAAAGATGAATGAACTGAAATTTTCAGACTTCATACTTCAGACTTAAGACTACCCTTCATCATCGCATCAAACAAGCCCCTTGTAGCTTTGCTGCTATTTTTTAGGTGCTTTAGCCTTTGGTGCTTCAACCTCGACTAATTCATCCTGGGCAAAGTTGTTGGTATTGATACCAGCGTAATTGACCTTTTCAAAGCGGACAATTACAGGGTATTTGATGCCGCTTTGGTCAATGGAAGCCACAGTTCCTAGATCCTGAAACCAGTAGGATTCAGGGCGGAGAATACGTACTTTAGAACCACGTTGAACCATGATTATTTTCCCTTTTAGTTATCAATCGCCAATCTAGAGGGCTAATTGATTTCACTCTACAACCTGAAGGTAGCAGCAAGAGTCTTTGTTAAGTTATTTGTCTGAATTGGGAGTAGGGAGTGGGAATTGGGAATTGGGAATTGGGAATTGGGAATTGGGAATTGGGAATTGGGAATTGGGAATTGAATATTAATAGAACTTACGCATTGACAAAAAATACCAAATATGAATCAAGGTGAAAAACCATATCTTTCGTAAGGGCACAGCAAAAGCTTAGCCCCTACAGCATGGTCTATTTACGATCGCAGGATAATTAAGAAAAGCCTGAAAACTTCCTCAAGCTCGTTAATGCACATCAGAATGCATTTGTACAGTGCGTAAGTCCTAATTAATTATTCTTTCTCCCTCATCTCCCTCACCTCCCTTATCTCCCCCACTCCCTACTCCCCATTCCCCACTCCCTACCCAAAATTGAAAATTGTATTAGACACCACTTGACAAGGCACACGTTATAGCGTACCTTCGTTCGCAAGCGTTTATTTTGTAGAAGCTTATGTTTTAGTTAAGACAAACACACTTCCCTCGTTACCTCTGCCAATCCGCAGATCGTTATCTATATAGGTGATATCTAACCAGCCTTGCTGTTTATCACTCTTGATTGCAAAATCAATTCCGGGAAATTTTCTACCTGCTTCAATTTGTTGGATAAAAGTTACCGGAGAATTGTATTCTATTAAACGTTGTAAGCCGATAATAGACCGCTCAAATTTCACTTGGACACGCCGACCTGAAACTGGCTCAAATTTAGCAGCAACGCTGACTAATCCTTCCAAATAAGGTAAGCCATAAATCTCAGCTATGTTGTAAACACTGGCAGTATCCACCCGGATACACTGATAGATTTGACCCAGTTTGCACAAAGGTAGACCATCTAAGTTTAAAAGAGCCTTGCTGGTGGTGTATAGTAATCGCCAATCGCCATCAAGCAAATTGTTAGCTTCTACCGGACGGGGTGTAGGATTAAAATCTTCTAAATTGGCGATCGCTGCTAAGATAACCTGTTTCTGTAGCTCAGTCGCCAGTAGACCGCGATTAGTAAGTGCGATCGTATCTATAAGAGCCGCTTTTCCCATCATCGCCTGTCACCTCAAAAATCAGTCCTTTCCATCAGCATAAACAAGATATTCATGACCTATGTGTAGAGTCATAAAAATTACGACTAAATCGCTTGACCTAAGCCTTATGCCTATTAAATAAAAAATTTCTATCTGAATGCGGATTTATCAACGAAAGGGTTGAAAAGATAACTAAATAAATCCGTGCCAAGTGATAGACTCTAAATGTCAACTTACGTATACATTTTCTTGTCCTCCTCGATATGTTGAACTCTCCATTACGTGAAGTACCCCGTAATCAGCGAGCCGATGTTATCCCCTTAAAGCAAGAGTCCTCTTTGTTGGACTGGTTGCAAACCAACGGTCGGATCATCGCGCGTGACGTTCACGAACCGGATTTTCAAGATGACGAAGTAGAAATAGACTCTCTAATGGGTGTAGAAGATGGAATTGGCTACGACCTTGATGATGATGACAATATAGGAATCGCCGAGGATTAGCCTTTTCAGGCTAGCGACTTGGTAGTATCCCTAGTTGCTGATATTGAATTTTATATGTGTGGAGTGAAGGGAAACTTTTGTGGACGCTAAATTATCTCCTGAGCAAGGTTTAAATATTTCTGGAATCGCTCTAGCCTCTTTATTAACCGTAGGGCTAGCTACAACAGCATTTTTATTGGATTCGATCGCCAATAGGCTACCCTGGCAAAGTATGTCGTTAACCCTGCCACTACTATTGTGTGCTATGGGTTCAGGTGTCGTGGGCTATTGGGTAATACCCCTACTTCAAGCGCTCAAAACTGGACAAATAATTCGTGAAGATGGCCCCCAAGCCCATCTAAAAAAGGCAGGCACGCCAACAATGGGAGGTATATTTTTTATCCCTGTAGGTGTGATAATTGCCTGCATTTTGTCTAACTTTGCTACAGACGTGCTTGCAGTTTCGGCATTGACAATCAGCTACGGATTGATTGGCTGGCTCGACGATTGGCAAATTCTGCGCCGTAAATCAAATAAAGGTATATCTCCCGGAACGAAACTGGCTTTGCAGGTGGGTTTTGCGGCAGTGTTTTGTCTATGGCTGATGTTTAATCAACCTTCTAATATTACAAATATTGCTTTGCCTTGGGTTAGCTTCACACTACCCTTAGGATTCCTATTTTGGCCATTAGCAGGTTTTGTGCTAGTTGCAGAAAGTAATGCGACTAATTTAACAGATGGTATTGATGGCTTGGCAGCAGGAACAGTAGCGATCGCACTTTTGGCATTAGGTGCTTTAGTCGCACCTACAGCACCTGGGTTGATGGTTTTCTGTGCTGCATTAAGTGGTGGTTGCTTAGGTTTCTTAGCCCATAACCGTAACCCAGCCCGCGTTTTCATGGGAGATACCGGTTCTTTAGCACTGGGCGGCGCTTTAGCGGCTGTAGCGCTATTGACAAATACCCTAGTAGCTCTATTTATTCTCAGTGGTATCTTCTTCGTAGAAACTCTTTCGGTGATGGCACAGGTAACTTATTACAAAGCGACCAAAGGCCCTGATGGCAAAGGCAAGCGCCTCTTCAAAATGGCACCCTTACACCATCATTTAGAACTCACTGGCTGGTCAGAATTGCAAGTGGTTGGAGTATTTTATGTCATCGCTGCTATTTTGGCTGCCATCTGCTTGGCGTAGGCGCAGCCCGCCGCAGGCATCGCTCCATTCTGAATCATGTTTTGAGAAAATAGTCGAATACAAAATGACAACTCCCACTTCTCCAGGGAGTTGTTTTTTATATAGGAAATTCATGAGTTTCTGATCGGACTTACGCATTGACAAGAAATACCAAATGTGCAGCATCAAGGTTCAAAACCATATCTTTCGTAAGGGCACAGCATTGCTGTGCCCCTACAGCATGGTCTATTGACGATCGCAGGATAATTAAGAAAAGCCTGAAAACTTCCTCAAGATAGGTAATGCACATCACAATGCATTTGTACAGTGCGTAAGTCCTATCTGATTTCATGCTGGAAAGCCTGACACTCAATGCCAATTGAAGGGCTGCTCATTTCACTGCTTGAGGTTTTTTGAATTATGAATTATAAATTAAAAATTAAAAATTAATAATATTTGTTTACATACTCTATAACCCGATTCTTCCCTGTTCGCTTTGCCTCAAGCATCGCTTGATTTGCCCGATTCAGAAAATCCTTAACTGTAATCCCTGGTTCTGATACAGCTATTCCAAAAGAAGCGGTAATGCCTTCAAGAATTTGATCGCCGTCCTTCAATTGCATTTGTTCAACATCTACCCTTAATTGTTCTACTCGCTTCCTGAGGTTTTCTAGTGTCATATTAGGCATCACAATCACAAATTCTTCACCACCCCATCTGCAAGCAATGTCAAAAGAGCGAATAGATTTTAACAGCAGTTTTGCTAATCCCTGGAGAACAATGTTGGCAGTCAAATGCCCATAGCGCGAGTTGTAAGATTTGAAGTTATCGATATCAAGGAAAATAACACTAAGAGGTTCTCCCGACCGTTCAGCCTCCGCTAGTCTCTGTTCCGTTATGGTTTGCATATAGTTTTGATTGAATAGTTGGGTCATTCCATCCCGCAAATTATCATAGGTTAGACGTTGTTTTATTGAGAGGTTATTTAGTGCAATGCCTAAGGTTCTAGCAATAATCTCAGTAATTTGTTGATCTTCTGGACTGATTTCTTCAAGCGCATTGATGTGTAAGATCCCAACTACTTCGCCTTGTCCAAACAATGGGGCACATAAATGTGTGCCGCTAACAGGCTGTATTAAGTGATTGCACATTAGTCCTGAAGTATGAGGCGATAAAAGGTTTAATTTTCCTCTCCGCAATGCCCAACAATCAGATAGTGAAAATATTTCTTTACTGGTTATTTCATCTCCCCAAAAACTATTCATCTGAACATAATTCTTGGAATTAGCAATTATATAGATACAACCACTCATATTAGGAAACAGCTTAGAACAGGTTAAAGCGACCACTTGATACACCTCATCTTCAGATTCGCAGCAATAAAGCATATCCGCCATATCTGAGAGATATATAAGTTCCTGTTTTTTTGCCTCTAATTTCAGTGTTTTTTCTTCTAGCTGGCGATTTAGATCAGTGAGCGATCGCTGTGCTTCTATAGATTCTGTAATATCGATACTAATGCCACCGATGCGGCAAGCGCCCGTTGCGCCATCGCTAAACGGAAACTTAAACGATAGCCAGTAGCACGGCTGATCGTTACCAGGTATCTTTACCTCTTCAATCAGCTTCAAAGGGCGTAGAGTCTTCAAAACGACTTGATCGTTTTCGATAACCCGCCGCCCTTCTTCTGGATCTGGCAAGTATTCACTATCGGTTTTCCCCAACCATTCTTGTGGATCTACCGAAAATCTAGACTGTATCTCCTGGTTGTAATAAAGCACTCTCGATTGCTCATCTTTGATATAAGCTCCAAACGGGCCCTGATCTAGGAATAGCCGTTGTATCTGCTGACTGCGTTGAAGTTCGCGGGTGTCTTCTTGATGTCTGGCGATCGCTTCTACAATTTGATAAGCGGTTGGCATCAGGTAGAATAAGGCAGACAAGGAAACAAGCGCCATTACATCAAGTACGCCTAAGTGCAGCAGGGACACTCCTATATGTGGCTCAAAGATCGCCAGAAAGTGATAAAATCCGCAAAACAGTACGAATCCACCTGATAAGAAAAAGGCTAGCCAAAACTTAGAAGGGATGGTTGCCTTAGTTTTGGCAAAGAAAACCCCTATTAGTATAGGGATGCCAAAGTATGAAAATGCAGTGATGCCGTGAGCAATTATGCAATTCCAGTAAATAGGCTCCATTGTTGATCTAATATTAAAATTTTATCCGTTTAACTATAATTCTGGTATCTTCAAAATGTAAGTAGAGAAAGGATGATTTTTGTGACTTATGCCTTAGTTTTACAAAAGTTTTTATAGTAACTTTCTCAAAGGCTGCTCATTTTACCAAAGTCCTTGCACCGTGGAGAACCAATGGCTTTAGACATGGGAGAAATCGAAGTCATTAGTCATTAATAGTTTTTCAAAACCTTAGCACTTTTTCATACTAATGACTATTGACCAATACTTCTCTACGAGAGGCTGCGCCAACGACTACGCTCAGTACAAGTGACTAATGACTAATTACAAATCTGACTCACCAAGTGAGTGAGTTCGGGTAAAATCAATTTTTCCATTGCCAGTCGCACAGCATTACTGGAACCAGGAAGCGAGAAGATTAATTTATTTTGATAAACACCAGCAACAGCGCGAGAAGCGATCGCCCGCGAACCAATTTCTTGATAACTTAAAAAACGGAATAACTCACCAAATCCCGGTAAGGTTTTTTCCAGTAACTTCTCAATGGCATCATAAGTAGTATCTCTTGGTGCAATGCCTGTACCACCACTGAAAATTACAGCATTCAAATTTGAGCTTTTACGTAAATTTTCTATCTGCTCTTGAATTTGTATTGGTTCATCTTTGATAATTGTGTAGGCTCCTACAGCATGGTTAGCACCAAGGAGTAACTGTTGAATTAGCTGGCCACTTTTGTCTGTTTCAAAAGTGCGTGTATCGCTGACAGTAACCACAGCACAAGTTACCGTAATTCTAGGCGAGTCTGGGTGAGGTTGTGATGTCATAGTTGAGTCATAAATTTTTGCTCATAGATAATGGGGAATGGCGCATTGGGCATGACAATAATTACCGATGCCCGATGCCCGATTCCCTATGCCCTATGCCTCATTTTTGCTCAGTCCCAAATCGTTTTCTTCAGCATACCGTTCCATGAAGCGCATAAAGCGATCCCATTCTTGGGCAGATTTCATCACGTAAAGTGCTTCTAATGCTTCCGGTTTCCCGTTGACAAATTTAGCTTTAACTTCACGGGTAATTATCTCCCCATCTTCGTCAATCAAGTACATTCCGGTAATATCTTCGGTGCTACCTTGATCTAAAATCTTTGGATTGGTAAAAATAAATGTTGCTGTACCACTGTCACCAGTGCGCGATCGCGTCAAGCGCACCTCTGGAATTACTTCTTCGTCAAGACCTCTAGAAAACTGGATTTTCGCCATGATGACTGAATTTAAACTTTTGTGATGGTTAATTTAATATTCTCTCATCAATTAGAACACCACGGTCTAGAGGCTACTGTTATTCATCTTTTTAGTGTATATACTTAAATTGCTTCTTTTTCAAGTAACAAAGTTACTGGGCCATCATTCTCAATTGTAACATGCATCATTGCACCAAATTGACCTGTTTCCACCTGCAAACCGCTAGCTTTTAACTTGGTAACAAAATGATTATACAAATCTGCTGCTGATTGGGGAGCGGCTGAACGGTCAAAAGAAGGACGGCGACCTTTGCGACAGTCACCGTAAAGGGTAAACTGACTGACTACTAACAAATCCCCGCCAATTTCTTGTATAGATTTTTGCCAGCGATCGTCTCCTTCCTCGTCAGGAAACAACCGTAATTCCAAACACTTACGCACCATCCAGTCGATTTCAACATCAGTGTCGGTATTGGCTATGCCTACGAGCAAATTTAGCCCCCGCCCAATTTTGCCGACAATTTCACCATTAACTGTAACTTGAGATGATTTGACTCGCTGGATAACAACGCGCATTTGAATTAATTCGTAATTCGTAATTCGTAATTCGTAATTCGTAATTATTGGCGAAACACTCGCGCGTAAACACAGGGGAGTGAGGAAGGGATGTCTACGACGGGCTACGCCTACGCTATTTTCTCATTTTCATTCTTCAAAATCGATGGCGGAGCCATTGGGAATGCATTCCCAGGTGGAACCTGGGAACGTACAGACGCGATTAATCGCGTCTCTGCTAACTTTTACTTGCCAAATCCTTTACCGCGAGAGGTTGAAGGTAGACAAATGCAGTTTTCAAGTTGACTAATTAAAGCCTCACGATCTAAATTTTGACCAATTAGCACGATTTGGTTTTTTAGTTTACCTTGCCATTCATCATCATCCAAAGTAAAGCGTTTACCACAAAGGTGGAAAATATGACGCTTCGGACTTTCATCAAACCACATAATCCCCTTCGCTCGGAAGATATTTGAGGGTAGCTGGTTATCTAAGAAATACTGAAACTTCCTAATAGAAAAAGGCTTATCACTTTGGAAAGAGATGGAAGTAAAACCATCATTTTCTAAATGGTCAGAATGATGGTGATCGTGGTGATCGTGGTCATGGTCGTGATGATCGTGACCGCATGTTGAGTGGTCATGATCATCATGGTCGTGATGTTCATGATCGTGATGGTCGTGTTCATCCACCACTGTGTCAAAATATTTATCAGACTCAAACAGACCAACACTGAGAATTAACGGAAGTGGCACTTGCGATCGCGTGGTGCGGAGAATTCTCGCTCCTTCCTTAACTTCGTTAATTTTTGTTTCTAACTCATTTAAAGTGGCTTCATCAACCAAATCAGTCTTGTTCAGTACAATTACATCACCATAAGCAATCTGGCTGTATGCTGCCTGAGAGTTAAATAAATCTAGGCTGTAATTAGCCGCGTCTACTACGGTAATAATCGAATCTAAGCGAGTTAAATCTCGCAATTCTGTACCCAGAAATGTTAAAGCTACTGGTAGTGGATCTGCCAATCCAGTTGTTTCCACAACTAGATAATCTAGATTTTCTTGCCGTTCTAAAACTTTGTAAACTGCATCTACTAAATCATTATTAATAGTGCAGCAGATACAACCATTATTTAGCTCCACCATGTTCTCACCAGTGGAAACAATTAGCTCGTTATCGATGCCAATTTCGCCAAATTCATTCACGAGAACGGCGGTTTTCAAACCCTGTTGGTTGTTGAGGATATGATTGAGTAAAGTCGTCTTGCCACTACCGAGGAAACCCGTAATAATTGTTACTGGCATTCCTTGTTTGGGCGTATCCATTGCCGAAGATTCGGGTGTAACTGCTGATTGCATAGCGCTGTTATCAAATAGTCAAAAAATAGTAATGTAGCGCAGATAGTCGAGAAAACACTAGCGCCGCTACGCGGAAGTCAAAAATCAAAAGTCAAAAGTCAAAAACCTTTGATTTCTGGGCTTTCGAGATTTTGTCCAATAGTATGTTGATTTCCGCCGTGACGTACTAGCATAGGGATGCTGGACTGTCATCCCAGCTGCTTTACCCTATTATTACGTATCTTCTTATTTCAGCATTACTCTGTTATGACCCTAACTCTTTACAATACCCTCACCCGTCGTCAAGAACCGTTTGAAACAGTCGAAGCAGGCAAGGTTAAGATGTATTACTGCGGCGTGACGGTGTACGACTACTGCCATTTGGGTCATGCGAGAGCTTGCATTGTTTGGGATGTAATCCGCCAATACCTCCAGTTTATCGGCTATGAAGTGCGATATATCCAAAATTTTACCGATATTGATGACAAGATTCTCAATCGAGCCTGTGTTGAACATTCATCAATGGAAGCTGTAGCCGATCGCTTTATCAAAGCATATTTTGAGGATATGGCGCGATTGGGAATCAAAGAAGCTGATGAATATCCCCGTGCTACTCATACGATGAATGGCATTCAACGGTTAATTCATGAGTTGGAAAATAAAGGGTTTGCTTACCCTGCTGACGGCGATGTGTATTATGCAGTCCGGCAGTTTGCTGAGTATGGCAAGCTTTCTGGACGCAAGTTAGAAGATATGCAAGCCGGGAAAAGCGATCGCGTCAATGTAGAAGATCCAGAATATCAAAAAAAGAAAGACCCCTTTGATTTTGCTTTGTGGAAGGCAGCAAAACCGGGAGAACCAGCTTGGGAATCACCTTGGGGCGCAGGTCGTCCGGGGTGGCATATAGAATGCTCGGCAATGGTGCGCGATCGCCTGGGTGATACCATAGATATTCATGCTGGTGGTGCTGACTTAATTTTTCCCCACCACGAAAACGAAATTGCCCAATCTGAAGCTGTAACAGGAAAACCCCTGGCGCGTTACTGGTTACATAACGGCATGGTGAAGGTAGATGGTGAAAAAATGTCCAAATCTTTGGGCAACTTTATCACTATTCGAGAATTGCTGGATCGAGGAGTTGATCCGATGGCAGTGCGGTTGTTCGTACTGACCGCTCAATATCGCACACCCATAGATTTTACCGACGAAGCGATCGCCGCAGCAACCAACGGTTGGCACACCATTAAAGAAGGTTTACTCTTCGGCTACCAATACGGTAAAAAACTAGGCTGGGAACTAGAAAAGGGGGAAAATTCCCCAATCCGAAATCCAAAATTTAAAATCCAAAATTCAGATGTTGAACGTTTCCAAGAAACTGTGAATAACGACTTTAATTTTCCTGGTGGGTTAACAGTGCTGTTTGAATTAGCCAAAGAACTGCGCCGTGAGGGAAATATTATTGTGCATGAAGGGAAAACCGAAACTTCCCCTGATGAGTTAAAGCGTCAATGGCAAACTCTCGTCACATTAGCTGGAGTTTTAGGTTTAGAAGCCGAGATAGAAGCGGAACCTGACAAGAGTAATGGTTTAAGCGATGCGGAAATTGAAGCAAAAATTCAGCAAAGGCAAGAAGCACGTAAAGGCAAGAATTTTGCCGAAAGCGATCGCATTCGTGACGAACTCCAAGCAGAAGGTATTACGCTAATTGATAGCCGTGATGGCACACGCTGGCATCGGAATTAGAGGGGAGATGAAGGGATGAGGGAGATGAGGGGGATGAGGGAGTGAGGGAGTGAGGGAGATGAGGAAGAATAACCAATACCCAATGCCCAATGCCCAACGCCCAATGCCCAATGCCCAATGCCCAATGCCCAATGCCCAATGCCCAATGCCCCATGCCCCATGCCCAATTCCCCATTCCCTTAAATTATGTGGCCTGAACTCAAAAAAGCGATCGCTAGTTTTGATATTCCTGCTGATTGGATTGGTATTAGAGCCGTAAAGGAGACTTCTACAACCCGTTCAGTCCGTGACGGCTTACCCCAGGTAAATGGCAAATCTTTTACTGTAGGAGCCATGCTGGAAGTTTTGGCAAATGGCTGTCTGGGTTATGCAGCAACTAACTCTCTGGAACTGTCTTCCCTAAAAGCTGCTGCCGAAACAGCCTATAAACAAGCACTAGCAGCCAGTGAATGGTGGATACATCCCTTCGGTGAAAGTGAGCGCCCTAAAGTCGTTGGTGAATATAAATCTCCATATCTTGAGCCATTGGATGCTCTGAGTCCGGGAGAAATCAACGATTTACTAGTTCGGATTTGCCAAACACTGAAAGTTGACGACAAGATTGTGCAAACCATAGCCAGTGCTAGCACCATTGAGAGAGAGTCTTGGTTTATTAGCAGTAACGGCTCAGAAGTCTATCAAAAAATTCTATCTATAGGCACTCATTATGGAGCTACCGCCCAAGATGGTGCGGTTGTACAGCAACGCAGTAACAATGGTTCTCAGGCAAACTGTTACCAAGGTGGACTAGAACTTTTAAAACAAGAAAACTTATGGTATCGGGTGCGGCAAATTGGCGAACAAGCAGTAGAACTCTTGACAGCAGAAGAATGCCCTACCACTCGTACCAATTTAGTTTTAGCCTCAGACCAAATGATGCTGCAAATCCATGAAAGTGTCGGGCATCCTCTAGAAATTGACCGAATTTTGGGAGATGAGCGTAACTATGCTGGGGGCAGCTTCGTTAATAAAAGTGATTTTGGCAACCTAGTATATGGTTCGCCACTGATGAACATTACCTTTGATCCCACCGTGCCTGGTGAATTTGCCAGCTATGGCTTTGATGATACGGGTGCTGTAGCAACAAAGGAATATTTGGTTAAAGAAGGAGTACTGCAACGGGGTTTAGGCAGTCTAGAGAGTCAAGCAAGAGCAGGTGTACCAGGAGTTGCCTGTGCCCGTGCTTGCTCATGGAATAGACCTGCGATCGATCGCATGGCAAACTTAAATTTAGAGCCTCTAAACGCTAGCTTTGAAGACATTATTGGCGGGATAGAACACGGCGTTTACATGGAATCTAACCGATCTTGGTCAATTGACGATCGCCGCTACAAATTCCAATTTGGTTGCGAGTACGCTAAATTAATTGAAAACGGTAAACTTACCAAAACCCTCCGCAATCCCAACTATCGCGCCACAACACCAGAGTTTTGGCACAGCTTAATCCAAGTAGGAAATGCCACAAACTGGCAAATGTATGGTACTCCTTATTGTGGTAAAGGAGAACCAAATCAGGCTATTTGGGTAGGACATGGTTCACCTGTTTGTGTATTTGCTAATGTCGAAGTTTTTGGTGGAGGAACGTGAAAAAAGTTAGGAGTTGAAAGTTATGAGTTAGGAGTTAAAAAAATCTTCAACTCATAATTCATAACTCCTAACTCCTAACTCCTCACTTTCTCCCTTTCCCCACTCCCTATTAATATTTAATATCTATGAAAATTGAGGAATTATCTGCGTTAGAAGTCAGCTTTAATCAACTGATTGAAACTCTGCTGATTAAAAAAGCCGAAAGTGAACAATTCACTGTGAAACTCAGCAGTGAAAGAAGTCAATTTACTCGTTTCAATCATGCGAAAGTGCGACAAAGTGGTTGTGTTGCTGATGGTTGGATCGAACTGACTTTGATGGCAGATCAGCGCAGCAGTGTTCGGCAGTTTCCTTTTACTGGAAATTGGGATGTAGATTGGCAGTTAGCATATACTGCTTTGCAGGAACTACGTGACGAACTTATTCTACTACCCATAGATCCGTATCTAGTTTTGCCATCAGGAAATAATACCAGTAGAGAAATACATTCTGGGAATTTATTGGCAGATGAGGCAGTAGTACCAACTGTGCTAAAACTAGTTGCTGAATTAGATTTTACAGGGATATATGCCGGGGGATTGGTAGTTAAAGCTTATGGTGATTCCAACGGTCAAAAACACTGGTTTGCTACTGATTCTTTTACATTAGATTATTCTCTATTTTCCACCTCTGGACAAGCAGTTAAGGGCACATTTGCTGGGAGTAATTGGGATATATCTGCATATATAGCCAAAATTAGCGAAGCCAAAAAGCAACTAGAACTGCTTGCTCGCCCAGCTAAAGAATTGCCACGGGGACAATACAAAACTTATTTTGCACCTGCTGCTGTTGCAGATTTATTAGTAATGCTTTCCTGGGGAGCAGTAAGCGAAGCTGATATCCAACAAGGAAACAGTGCTTTAGCTGCTTTATCGCGTCAAGAAAAACAACTTTCTCCAAGATTTAGTTTGAAAGAAAACTTTCAACGAGGATTAGTGCCGCGATTTAATGAATTGGGAGAAATAGCAGCACCGGAGTTACCTGTAATAGAAAAAGGACATTTGGTAAATACTTTGGTGAATTCTCGGACTGCTAAGGAATATCAGATAATTGCCAACGGTGCTAATGGTTCAGAGACTTTACGAGCGCCAGAAGTGACTACTGGGAATTTAGTATTTGAGCAGATTCTTCCGAGTTTAGATACCGGATTATATGTATCTAATTTACATTACTTGAATTGGAGCGATCGCCACACTGGTAGAATCACAGGTATGACCCGTTATGCTTGTTTTTGGGTAGAAAATGGAGAAATTATTGCCCCCATTGAAAACTTACGTTTTGACGAAAGTCTCTATCGTTTTTGGGGAGATAAGTTAGTAGATTTGACCAATTTTCAGGAGTTTATTCCCGAAGTAAGTACTTATGAAAGTCGTCAACTTGGAGGTAGTTTAGTTCCCGGTATGCTAGTAAATGATTTTACATATACTTTGTAATCATTTGCTCACAGGAAATCAAAAGCCAACAGATAGAAATCGGCTCTATCGCTTCCTTTATAGTTCCTAGTATTAAATCCATACTGCTTTTTTAAACCTGTTATTCTTATAGAGAAAAAGTTTTACAGTTTTCCAACTTTGTATTAAATAGCGTAAGTCACTTTAGGATCAAGGAAGCGATAGAACCGAGAAATCTACCCTAATATCATGTTCGCTTGATTACTTATTAAATCCGAAGAACCCCACCCCGCCAAAGCTACGCTTTGTCTCCCCTCCCGAAAAGCGGGAAGGGGAGTAAGGGGCGGGGTGCAATAACTGTAAGAATCATAACTAATTATGCGGACATGATATAAGAGCTAATTTGTAAACTAGAGTAAAGTCTTTGATTCGTAAGGGTTTCAGGAATTTGAGCCAATCAAGCGCTTATTCTCTGAAAGTAATGCCCAGCAATCAATTGTATATCCTTAAGATTTTCTTTACGAATCAGCTCTAAGAGGATGTTTGAAAAGTATTGGGCCGATAGAAATCGCTACTACACAAACGTTCGCGTAGCGTCCCGTAGATAAGGGAGTTTTCCCCGTGAACAACTGGCGCACGATTTATAATCGTCAGGGCTATAGCAATCCGAATTGAAACGTGAGAAAATACGAAGATTAAAAGTACGTAATTATAGGCTTTTCAACAATATTTTCTCTCACAAATGATTTAGGATTGCTATAGTAATAAATTAGACTTTACAAACATCCTCTAACGGGCGGGTGACATTGGAGCTAATGACAAACAAACTATTAAGCTAGAGCGACGTAAACATCAGCATTTCCAAAACCAACAATATCATTGCGACCATCGCCGTTGATATCGCCAAGTTGACGCGGATATTGGTTAAAGCTAGTCCATCCGCCATCAACCACAGAAAAATTATCGCTTTGAGCTACAAACAACGGCCCGAAAGTGCCATTGGTTTGACCTAGAGCGGCATAGACATCACTATTTCCAAAACCGACAATATCATCGAGACCATCGCCGTTGATATCACCAAGCTGACGCGGATATTGGTTAAAGCTAGTCCATCCGCCATCAACGACAGAAAAATTATTGTCCTGAGCTACAAACAACGGCCCGAAAGTGCCATTGCTTTGACCTAGAGAGACATAGACATCACTATTTCCAAAACCGACAATATCATCACGACCATCGCCGTTGACATCACCAAGCTGACGTGGATATAGGTCAAAGCTAGTCCATCCGCCATCAACGACAGAAAAATTATCGCTTTGAGCGACAAATATCGAACCGAAAGTGCCATTGGTTTGACCTAGAGCGACGTAGACATCACTATTTCCAAAACCGACAATATCATCACGACCATCGCCGTTGACATCACCAAGCTGACGTGGATATAGGTCAAAGCTAGTCCATCCGCCATCAACGACAGAAAAATTATTGCTTTGAGCGACAAATATCGAACCGAAAGTGCCATTGCTTCTACCTAGAGAGACGTAGACATCACTATTTCCAAAACCGACAATATCATCGAGACCATCGCCGTTGACATCACCAAGCTGACGTGGATATTGGTTAAAGCTAGTCCATCCGCCATCAACGACAGTAAAATTATCGCTTTGAGCGACAAATATCGGGCCAAAAGTGCCATTGCTTTGACCTAGAGCGGCGTAGACATCACTATTTCCAAAACCGACAATATCATCGCGACCATCGCCGTTGATATCACCAAGCTGACGCGGATATAGGTCAAAGCTAGTCCATCCGCCATCAACGACAGTAAAATTATTGTCCTGAGCGACAAATATCGGACCGAAAGTGCTCATTATAATGCTCCTTTAATCAATCATATTGCGCGTAGTAAAACCACGTACCTATTTAGGATTCAGTTTTACTTCCGGAAACTACGCTAATCATTTACAAACCTTTACACCTTTTTTATGACAGATTCTAACTACCAAGCCATGACTGATGAAGAGTTGCAAGACTGGGTTCGCTACCATCCCAAAGATGTAGAAGCCTTCCACATTCTCATGGATAGATTAGAGCAACGTCCAAAAGTGTTTTGCAGCACAGATGAAGAAATTGAAGCCGAATTGCAAAAGCGAATTAACCAATCGCGATCGCAGTGAAGGATACTGGGGACTGGGGATTAAGTAATTTTTCCAGTATCCAGTACCCATTTTTCTGAGTTTTAAACACAAATATCATTAATTAAATTCTCCCAATACTAAAATCATCTATTTCTGTAAATTGCATTAATTACAATATCTTTGATAAGTAGGTAAATAATTAATAAGCTCAATAAAAGTTGCCCAAATTGAAGAATTGGATCTAATCGCCAGCCTTGGAAAGTTAAAATAAACCCACACAAAAACATTATAATTGGCGTAAATATCGCTTGGATAATATAAAGTGCTAAAGCCCAACTCGTAAGTCTTGCTCCATATTTGACTAGCCAAAATACCATAAAAATCAAGTAAAATACTCCTAAAAGCAAATAAATAAGTCCCAGTATACTAGCTGAATTTGCTCCAAAGTTAACTTGAGCTAAAGCAAGCATTTTTGAAAAACCCTATTTAATTAAAAGCCAAAATTTTAAATCTATTACCAGTTAGGTATAGAAAAGCAAAAGTCTTTATTTATAAAAATTGTTGGGTTAAGCAATAGCGAAACCCAACCAATAATTTTTTCTCATCTCTCGTTAAAACCTCTATTTTTTCTTAGCAGGAGGTGAATTGCGCTGAGTGAGGTTATCAATTTGCAATTGTTGCCGTCCGTTGGTGATAATTCGCAACATCTGCTTGAGATCCTGCTCAATATTTTCCAGGATGCCATCGGCATAAGCATCAGCACCATCTTCAATTTCTTGAGCCTGAGCGATCGCAGTTTGCCTCATTTGCTCTAACTCTTGTTGACAAGCATACCGTTTACGCTCAATCTCGGAGAGAGTTTCTTGCATTATTGCCTCACACTCTTGTTGCACTTGTCGCCGCAGTTGTTCAGCTTCTTGTTCTGCCTGTTGAATAATATCGCTTTCAGCTAAAATTTGCGCTCTTTTAGCTTGCGCGACCTCAACAACCTGCTGTCCATACTCTTCCGCTTCCAGCAGAATTTCGTCCTTTTGCTTGAGGATAGCTGCTGCTTCTTGAAAAAGCGATGGTAAGGCAAGCCGGATGTAATCAAGCTGATCCAGGAGCTTTTCTTCATCTATGAGAGTGCGTCCCGTCAGAGGAATCCTGAGACTAGAGAGAACCATTTCCTCTAGGCGGTTGAGTTCCTCCTGAATATCTATGCTTCCCTCTCCACTGAGATGCTCTTGAGGGGGGGGATTGCTTCCGTTGAGATTGGGTTCAACATTGGAGAGTTCTGATTGTAGCATTGGTATATATCTAGGGCAATGTGTGGGGGAACGAGATGATCGATAGAGCCACCAAACCTTGCAATCTCTTTTACCACACTACTACTTAAAAAACTATACTCATTTGAGGTTGCGAGAAAAACTGTTTCTATTTGGGTAGAAAGAGTTTTATTGGTGTGAGCCATTTGCAGTTCCACTTCAAAATCTGACACAGCCCGTAAACCCCGCAGCAAAACTTGTGCTTGTCGCATTTGGGCATAGTTGACGGTAAGACCATCAAAGCTGTCTACTTCTATATTAGGTAGATGTTGTGTAGAAAGACTGATCTGATCTAGCCGTTGCTCCACGCTAAAAAGTGGCATTTTGTTGGGGTTCCGCAGTACAGCGACAATCACCCGCTCAAACAGCCGACTACCGCGCCCGATGAGGTCAAGGTGTCCCAAGGTGATGGGGTCGAAGCTACCAGGATAAATAGCAATCACAATTTTAGATATATCAAAGTTGTTTAGGTGATTATATCGAAACTCTTTTGTGTAACTTACTCAAATTTACCATCTTGCGCTCTGAGTAAGGATGCTAAACTCAATTGTTTTGCTGTTACAAGTTATGCTCAACTAGGCGTTAGGAACTATAGCGGTGCAATCTAGTCAGAACCTCACCCCGCATTTGAGTAAAGCAAACGCTCCCCTCTCCGATGCTTTGGAGAGGGGTTGGGGGTGAGGTTGAACAAAACCGCTATAAACTCCTAAATATGGATGCTGGATTTTTATTTGTATCCCCACGAGATTGTGAAGGATTTAAGTACAGTTCCAGTATTCAAGACCTAAGAAACTCCGTACTTAGCAAAGTGCGCGGGTAGTTAACGAACTCTTCTAGGTAATTTTTCATGGCACTGGATTTTTCCACCTTGCCCTTGGCGTTTCAATTTACTTCTCCAGGACCGATTCTGGTGAAATTAGGGCCACTCAGTATTCGCTGGTATGGCTTATTGATTGCTACAGCAGTGTTAATTGGCGTCATCCTTTCCCAGGAATTGGCAAAGCGCCGTAATGTTAATCCTGAGTTGCTAGGCGATTTATTCTTTTGGTTATTGATTGGGGCGATTCCTGGCGCACGGCTATATTACGTTTTTTTTGAGTGGTCAAAATATGCCCCAACTCCAGGAAAAATCTTTGCTATTTGGGAAGGAGGTATTGCCATTCATGGAGCAATTCTTGGTGGCGTTTTGGCTGCGTTAATCTTTGCCAAAATCAAGCAGGTTTCTTTTTGGCAACTGGCAGATTTAGTAGCGCCTTCGTTGATTTTAGGGCAAGCGATCGGACGTTGGGGCAATTTCTTTAATTCTGAAGCTTTTGGCGATCCCACAAATTTACCCTGGAAGCTGTATATTCCCCCAGATCATCGTCCTCTAGAGTATGCGAGTTTCGATTACTTCCATCCCACCTTTCTCTATGAATCGCTGTGGGATTTAACGGTGTTTGCGCTGCTCATAACGTTGTTTTTTCGGTCTTTGTCCGGTAAGCCACGTTTGAAGGTAGGCACGCTGTTTCTAATTTACTGGCCAGCCTACAGCTTAGGACGCTTGTGGATAGAAGGTTTTCGCACTGATAGCTTGATGCTGGGGCCGTTACGTATAGCACAAGTAGTCAGTAGTCTAGGAATTTTATTTGGATTAGTTGGATTAGCTTGGCTTTACTTACTCAAACGCCCTTTACCCGATGTAGTTCCTACTCCTAAAGGGGATGGGGAGATGAGGGGATGAGGGAGTAGGGGGAGCAGGGGAGGTAGGGGGAGCAGGGGAGGCAGGGGAAGCAGGGGAAGCAGGGGGAGAAAGAATAACTAATGCCGAATTCCCAATGCCCAAAAAATAAAAAATGCCCCAGAGTATTCTCTAGGGCTTAACCAGGGTGCATCTACCATTACTCTCTACTAGGGAAAGAGGGTGAATCCGGAAAGATACTGAGAAAATATCAAAAAAGTTTTTTGAGGGATTGCCGTGTCTTCTTCTAAAAGTGAGTATAGAGAAAATCTGAGTT
This sequence comes from Nostoc favosum CHAB5714, assembly GCF_020829495.1. Taxonomy (GTDB): domain Bacteria; phylum Cyanobacteriota; class Cyanobacteriia; order Cyanobacteriales; family Nostocaceae; genus Nostoc; species Nostoc favosum. The sequence continues at coordinate 23,045 of NZ_JAIVFQ010000009.1, forward strand.
ATGAAAAAACACTATATGCTGTAGAACCATCTGTGTACATTGTCGGAGCAGGCCCTGGAGATCCTGATTTATTGACGGTGAAGGCGCAGAAACTACTGGCTGTTGCTGATGTGATTTTATTTGCTGATTCTTTAATACCTGAACAGATTTTAGAACTTTGCCGAAAAGATGCGGAGATAATTAGAACTGCGAATCAGACTTTAGAAGAGATTTTGCCGATTATGATAGATCGGGTGCGATCGCAACACAAATCTCTAGTCCGTCTCCATTCTGGCGATCCTAGTCTCTACAGCGCCATCCACGAGCAAATGCACCTTCTAAGAGAAGCAAATATTCCTTTTGAAGTCATACCAGGTATCAGCGCCTTTCAAGCCGCAGCTGCCAAACTCAAAGTAGAGCTGACTGTCCCCGGTTTAGTCCAAACCATCATTTTGACCCGGATCAGTGGACGTACAGAAGTCCCCGCCACTGAAGAATTAGCCTCTCTCGCGGCACATCAGGCTAGCCTCTGCCTGTATTTGAGTGCGCGTCACGTCGAAAATGCCCAAGCCAAACTACTCGAACATTATCCAGCCGAAACCCCCATTGCAATTTGCTTTCGCATCGGATGGCCCGATGAAAAAATTAAGGTTGTCCCCCTGAATGAAATGGCAGACTGCACTCATAAAGAAAAACTAATTCGCACTACACTTTATATAATCAGTCCAGCCCTCTCAGCAGCAACAGGGCGATCGCGTTTATATCATCCCGAACATAGTCATCTATTTCGCTCATCTCATAACTAAATGTTGGGCATGGGGCATAGGGCACTTGTACTGAGCGACTTGCCCTGAGCGCAGTCGTTCGCGTAGCGTCCCGTAGGGAAGGGAGCCGTAAAGCCTGCGGCATAGCTACGCTTAGGGCGCAGCCTCTCGTAGAGAAGTATTGGGCATTGGGAATGAGTATCTGAGGTGGATGAATGAGTATCTGAGGTGGATGAATGAGTATCTGAGGTGGATGAATGAGTATCTGAGGTGGATGAATGAGTGTTTGAGCGAATGCTTCAACTTCTAACTCTCCCTCATCTCCCTGACTCCCTGTACGGGTAAAGCGCATTGTGCTTTACCCCTACTCCCTCATCTCCTCTGCGTTTCGATAAACTTAACAATGTAAATGAAATCTAAAATTCTAATTTCGGTACTATGCCTTTAATTAAAGTGCAAACTTCTGCATCTGCTCCTCAAAAAGCTGAAATTGAATCAATGCTTTTAAACCTATCAGCCAAGTTAGCAAAACATTTGGGAAAACCAGAATCCTATGTAATGACTGCTTTTGAGCCAGAAATTCCTATGACCTTTGCAGGGAATACAGACCCAGTTTGCTACATTGAAATTAAGAGCGTTGGTACAATGAAGCCAGACCAAACCGCAGCAATGAGTCAGGACTTTTGCCAGCAGATTAACCAAACTCTAGGTGTGCCGAAAAATCGAATTTATATAGAGTTTGCAGACGCTAAGGGTGCGATGTGGGGCTGGAACGGCACAACCTTTGGGTAATTTACCGTCTTCTTTGGTCAAGACTAAGTTAATCTGGCAGGTGTAGGATAGAGATCCTAACATCAACTCTTGATTTTTTATGTCTGCTACGCCTTTTGTATCTCAAGTTGAGTTACACAACCCAGTAAAATCAGAATTAATTCCTCCCCTTCTCGGTGCTTCTGTTGCGGAGTTAAGTACTTGGGTGCAGCAGCAGGGACAACCTGCTTACAGAGGAAAGCAGCTGCATGAATGGATTTATGACAAGGGAGTGCGATCGCTAGCTGATATTTCTGTCTTCTCCAAGCAATGGCGGAAAGAAGTAGCAGAAATCCCCATTGGGCGCTCAACTTTACATTACCGCTCTATGGCTCCCGATGGCACAGTCAAATATCTTTTACGATTAGCAGACGATCAAATTATTGAAACTGTTGGCATTCCCACCTTTGCAGAAGGGGGAGATGGGCCAAAATCCCGTTTGACAGTTTGCGTTTCTACTCAAGTGGGTTGCCCAATGGCGTGTGATTTCTGCGCTACTGGTAAAGGAGGCTACAAGCGCAACCTAGCACGGCATGAAATTGTCGATCAGGTGTTAACTGTGCAAGAAGATTTTCAGCAACGGGTTAGCAATGTCGTGTTTATGGGACTGGGTGAACCGTTGTTGAATACTGAGAATGTCCTAGCAGCGCTGAAATCCCTGAATCAAGATGTCGGTATTGGGCAGCGATCGCTTACAGTTTCTACAGTTGGGATTCGCGATCGCATCCGTCAGTTCGCGCAAAATAATTTGCAAATCACCCTCGCTGTTAGTCTCCACGCACCCAACCAAGCACTGCGGGAAAAACTCATCCCCAGCGCCCGCGCCTATCCTCTAGAAGATTTGCTGACTGAATGTCGAGAATATGTGGAAATCACTGGACGCCGCGTTACCTTTGAATATGTTCTCCTTGCTGGTGTCAACGATTTACCAGAACATGCATTGGAACTGTCAAAATGCTTGCGAGGATTTCAAAGTCATGTGAATTTGATTCCTTATAATCCCATTCAAGAAGTAGACTACAAACGCCCCAACCGCGATCGCATTCAAGCATTTGTCAACGTCCTTAAGCAGCAAAATACTGCTGTTAGTGTGCGTTATTCCCGTGGTTTAGAAGCTGATGCTGCTTGCGGACAACTCAGAGCAAGTAAGAATTAAACCTCTTGCAGGCAATTTTAGAAATAAACATGTAACCGCAGATAAACCCAGATGTATCCTGAGAATTATCTCTGTTTATCTATGGTGTAAAACCGCCTGAAATCCCTTCTTTAACCTACTCGCCGGAGATACATGGATTACGGAAATCCGGCAACCTATCTAACAAATGTGAATGTATAATTTAATTAAGATGAATATCTAAAAAACGATATTTTTATGCAAAATCAAGATAATGCACTCGATATAACCTTGATTTAGAAAGCTATTCTCAATGCACTGTTACTTAGAGAACGATATGGGCTAAATAATACAAGTATGTTAGTGTAGTCCACTGGAGACATAGCGCAAGCCTTAATGGTGAATAAAGCATTAGCTTTCGTTAGCTATTTCAAGCTCCTGCATTTATGTATAGGGCAATTGTAAATAATGTTTACATTTTAATGGTTTAGCGATCGCTCAATCCAATCTATAACAATTGAGGAAATAACTGCATGTTGAATCGCTTATTAATGGTTAAAGCATGGCTACTATTGATTGTGCTTGCAAAAGCTTTATCGATTAATTCTCCTGCCTATGCACAAATAATTCAGACGAATCCTCAGCTACCTGAGTCTTCTCAAGAAAGAATGAGACGACAACAAGAGCAATTTAAAGAAACATTGCTTCGGCAACAGTTTCAGCAACCACAACTACAACAACAATTGAGACTACAACAGCAACAATTTACACAACAACGGCAAGAACTGATACGCCAGCAAGAACTGAGATTACAACAGCAAGAATTTACACGACAATGGCAAGACTTTACACGACAGCAACAACAAAGAGTAAAACAGCAACAACTCAGACAAGATCAACAAATTAAACAACAGCAAGAATTTAGGTTACAAGAACAGGTACGACAGCAACAACTTAGACAACAGAAGGACAACCTGTGAAATGTTCAAAATTCTTAATAAGTAACTTTATTATTAGAAATTAGAGAAAACATTCTCTAATTTTTAATTTTTAATTACTAGCGCTGTGCATAAATACCTGGGGCGTAAGCCTCAATCACTTTGCCAGTGCGAGTGCAACTAATCATCAAATAGTCACAACTAGAGCATTGTGTTCGAGTCAATTGACTATCAGAAATGTAATAGCGTTCTGCTTGGCAGCCACAATTTGGGCAGTAAATTTTTTGTACTGTCTGCATTTTAAAACCCCTGGTTGTAAATATTTTTTATTTGAGAAAACTGCCAGTGAAACTAGCAAAAATTTTGGTTTGACCTAACTTAACAAACGCTCTTAATATTGGCTGATTATTTTAAACAAAATTTCAGATTTGAAAAGTTTTCGATATCTTTATATATTATCCTAAAATTTAGGTTATTTTACCCTCCTACTTTAGATACATAAATTGTTTTTTAATTAAATGCTGCTTAGAGATTTACTGATCCCTATGAAGAATACCTTGAGAGAGCCTTATTTATAGTCATTTCAGACAAATACAAAAAAAGCCATTCTTGTATTCAAAAATTAAACACCGAAAAATACTGTATATTTAGTCACAAAATATCTATCTTAAGATTTAGTTAATATTTGCTGGCAAGATTTGTGAGATTAAATTGTGGTGAGCTAATTTCATTAAAACTAGTCCAGGACTTACGCAAAATACCTCTTACAGCAGTTTTCATATATTTGAACTACATCTGTCGTAAGGGCACAGCAATGCTGTGCCCCTACTGCATGGTCTATTTACCTGAAAATAGCTGTAAACTCTTATTCCTCCGTGTTCTCTGTGTCTGGAGTGGTAGCCTGCGGCAAGCCCTCTGGCTTGGTGCAGTCGCTCATGGGGGAAACCCCCTTGGCGCTAGCCTCTCCCAATGTGAGAAGACCGCGCTGCTTCACCGCTTTGCGTCTACGATTTTCCGTTACCCGTACGTAAGTTCTATAGTCAACTTCTAAAGCAACGGCTTTTTTTGTACGCAGCAGAACTTCAAGATTCGCTCACAATTCTCTTGGCGTGTGATTTCTGCGCTATCGATTCAGTAATCAAAACCTAATCCCCAACCCTTGTAAGGTTGGGGGAGAGGTTCTTCCAGGATTACTGAATTGGTGTTCTAGCAAAGGATGAAATTGTTGATCAGGTTTTGACTATGCAAGAAGATTTTTAGCAACGGGTTAGCAATGTAGTCTTTATAAGTATGCTGAACTATTGTTAAGTATTATTAATCAGCGATCGCTAAGTGTTTATACAGTTGGGATTTGTGATCGCTCCTCTAAGGTTGTAGGTTAAAAGATGCTTTATTGATGAGGATATCGTTTTGAAATCTAAGTGTGACACTCCAGTATGGATTGATATCTTCTCTTTGAGATTCGTAATCAGTCAAATAAACATCTTGATTGTTCCACTGGTAAATCTTTTCATGTATTTGTCCATCAGCAGAATCGATATTGTTTTCATAAATCAAAATACCATCCCAGCCAAGAATGGAACGAACTTCATCATAAGACATGCCTGTAGATATAGAGTTATATAAATTTTCTCTGATTTCAGATGACAAATTTATCTGTTTAATCTGTATAGTCTCATTAGTATTTTGATTAAAGACTTTGAACATAGAGTTCATAAAGAAGGTTGGCATCTGAGTAATAAAAAAAACTCTATGGGAATATATAAACGCAATCCATGCCAATAAAACAACAGCTAATAATATTGAATATTTCATAAAAAAAGGGTGGTTATTCCACCCTACAATTTTCTCCAAAAATATCAAGTAGGGTAATAACTAACGAATCCCTGCACTACTTTCGTGGGTACTGGTATATGAATTCATAATAGTATTGATCGTACCCCATACTCTAGCTGTTGTTTCTTCATGAAAACTACCATTTAGTTCAGCACCAGAATTCCTAACACTAAATCTTTTAAAAACTTCTCCGACTTTACCATTGTTGTATTCAGCTTCAACCCTACCATCAATGTAAATATTATTAGACGAAGAGTTGTAATTTTGGGTGCGAGTTGAATTGGTTACATTATCGATGTTGAAATTAGTCTCTGTTCTGCTTTGCTGAATTGTCCACTGGTTCAAAACAAAAGTCTCACCTGCTTTAGCAGGGTTAGCAAACAAAGTACCAAGAATAGCTAAACCGAGAACTTTCTTCATTACTTTGTCCTCATGATAAATTAGTTGCCTTTGTCAGAGAAACTAATCTTGCCAAAGTAACTAAAAGAAGTGCTAGGGTGCATTAAGCACCCTAGAATCTATTTCAAATTGCATCAAGCACTATTAATAATTAACGAACACCTGCGCTGGTTTCGTGAGCATCAGTATATGCGTTAGTCGTAGTATGGATAGTACCACCAAGCTTAGTCCAATTAATTTCACTATATTTACCATATAGTTCAGAACCTGCTGCATGAACGGTAAATTCATCAAAGGAAATTTCTGCACCACCATCACGTACTTTGCCGATATCAAGAGTACCATCGACGTAATCCTTTTCAGCCCAAGAACTATATTTTTCGTTACGTTGGGAAAAAGTCTTAGAATCAAGTGTTAAATCGGTCTTTGTTACACTGTCGCTCCATGAATCTTCATTACGCACAAATGTTTCACCAGCAAAAGCGGGGGTAGCTAAAAACGTAGCAATAATAGCAAAACCAAGAACTTTTTTCATGAGTTTATCCTCGTTGTGAATTAGTTGTCTTTTTCAGCCTTATTTTTAGGTAATTCTTGAGACTGGAACCTGGGAAGTTTGTTAGGTTCATTTGTATTAGTTCTGTTTATAGCAACCCCTTTACAGACAGCAGAAATAGTAGGAAAGCTGTCGGGGCTTAGTTGGATACCAGCACTGATTAATTCAGCACAGGCACGAGCATTGATAATCTCTACATCATATTGAGTCTTACGAGAAATAGTTTCAGCCATTTGCTTGCAAGTACCTTCTAGGCTTCCACCCAGAGGGAAAACTATAGCAGCATTCATAGCATAAGAGGCGTTGTTAGAGAAACTAATCCCGTCATAAGAACTCAAAGAAGTCCCTAATATTAAAGATGGCCGCGGACACACAACATTTATTCCAGCTACTCCTTGAATCTTATAAGTAGCCGATTCACCAAGGTTGTAAACTCCTGTTTGATTAATTGCAGCAGAGTTCCGTTGTTGATTATCAAGAGTCTGCTCTTGATTAGGCTGAGATTGAGAATTAACAGAGTTAGTGACAGATTGTGCTTGGGCTTCGAGATTTATGCTAACTACTCCGAGTAGATATAATAAGGAATGGTTAGTAAATAGTCGTAGAGTTTTTTTAAACATTTGAAGTTTTTTAGATATTGCAAAGGAAGGGCGTTAAGAGTCATAGATTAAGTAACTTGGCAGAATAAAATCAAACTCTGTTAAGAAAGATAAATTTAATAAAAATTGTCTTTCTTCTTACCTCCTACCTCTTGCTTCCTGCCTTATCCCAACGACAAATTTTTACGCTGGTCTACTTGGTTTACTAATTGGGTGCTTTACCTCATTAAAACAATAATGAGTATCATGGCTATCTGTAGTATCCGCCACTTGATTTACTCTTTAAAGTGTCGAGGTTTCTGAACTTTTGCTGTTCGTTATTCATCACGAACTAATATTCTCAACGATCGCAAAAAAACGCGAGGGGGGTTTTGTGGGATTAAGTGGGAAAATGGCAAATATTAATATTCATAGAGCGAATATAGGATTAGCTCTAAAAGAGAATAAAAAAAACCAAATTTTTAAAGCAATGATAATAAAAACTTAAAGATAAAATAAAGCTTAAATAAATTTTTTGAAAAGTTAGTCAATAGAAGCGCATTTTTTAAAGATCAAATAAACTTCATCATAAATTAGTTCATACCTTGTATCATTACAAATACTTAGATAAACAATATTTCAATCATTTCAAGTTCATAAATTTTATATGACTCCTATTTGGCTTTTGAAAAAACGTCCTACTCCTTTACCTCTCTTCTTTCGTGTTCCCTATCTTCACGAGTAAGTTGATAGATCAAATCAGATTGCTATATGAACTATTAACAATTCAAAATTACTGTGCGCCTTGCTTGTCGTAGCCTCTCACGCCACTTGCTACGAGTGGAAATGTCCGACTTGTTTGCACAGCGTCTCCGACAGGAGAAGGAACTGCCGTAAAAACCCCCGCAATGCAGTGGCTCCCTTTGGGAGAAGGGGTCTTAAACCCTTTAATTTCCGATAATTAAGCATTTACATAAAATTCATCAGATTAGTTTGACCTATGAACATCCAAGAGTTATTAACTATTGCGGATAAAGTGGTATCGAAATCATCTGGCAGACACTTGACTGATTTACAAAGTGATTTGTTAAAAGCATCTTCTGAAAATCAGACATACGAACAATTTGCCAACGATCGCGGCTACTGCCTCGATTATATAAAGAAGGATGTAGGGTCTACGTTATGGCAATTGCTATCTCAAGCATTAGGAGAGAAAGTTACAAAAAAGAACTTTCGGCAAGCGTTAGAGCGATATCAACAGGCTGAAAAATTTGTGACTTATGACGAAAAAGAAAAACAGCAATATTTTGGCATCTACCTGATGTTTTGGCTTTTTAAGGAAGCACAGAAGAATTCGACAACCTTTGAGAATCAATACTACAGCATAGATGCCGAGTAATACTGTGGAATTAAAACTCCACTCATTGAAAATTTCAACTACTTATGTCAGATGCTTTTCACCGATATCAAGAAGGATGAAAATAATCGTAAATTTCTTGAGCCAAACGCGGGCCGATTCCTGCAACCTCAGCAAGTTGTGTGGGTGCAGCTTGCCGAATATAATCAACTGAGCGAAAATGCCCTAGTAGCTGCTTTTGTCGATGATGTCCTAAGCCAGGAATTTCATCTAAACGCGATCGCTTCAATTTATCACTGCGTTGCTGACGATGGAAAGTCACTGCAAATCGGTGCGCTTCATCCCGCAACCGCCGCAACAACTGCACCCCTGATTGTTCTGAATCAGTTGTTAAGGGTTTAGATTCTCCCGGTAAAAAAATCTCTTCTCGCTGCTTCGCCAGACTCACAACTCGCAAGTCTTCTAATAAATTCATCTCTTGCAAAACGGCGACAACTGATGATAATTGACCTTTACCACCATCGATCATGATTAAATCAGGCCAATCTGGATTACCCAAACGTGCTAACTGTGGATCGTCGCCATACTTACGAAACCGGCGCCCAATAACTTCAGCAAGACTAGCAAAATCATCTGAATGTCCCGCCGTCACCGTGGGATTTTTAATTTTGTAGTGGCGATAATGCTGTTTGGCGGGTAATCCGTCGATAAACACAACTTGCGAAGCTACTGCATTTGACCCTTGAATATGGGAAATGTCATAACCTTCGATGCGGTGGGGTACATCTGGTAAATCGAGAATGGCTGCTAAATCTTGCATTGCTTGGTCGTTGCGATCGCCTAATTTTTGCATTCTTTGCAATTCATACTGGGCATTTCGCTCTACCATTTCAATTAATTCTGCCTTAGTTTGCCGCAAAGGAGTCAAGATTGTGACTTTTTTACCTTTACGTTGAGTTAAGACATCCGCCAATATCTCGCTATCTGGTAAATCATGCTGTACCAAAATTTCTAAGGGTATTTCCACTGAGTCAGCAGTTTGATAATGTTCCTCTAAAGCTCGTTGTAAAATAGCTCCCGGTTCTGCATGAGTATCCGCCACAAAGGCCAAGCGTCCTACCAATTGTCCAGCGCGAATCTGAAATAGTTGAATGCAGGCGTATTCTTCGTTGGCTGCCAGTGCGATCGCATCCCGCGAAACTGTATCATCTGGTAAGGAAACTTTTTGATTGGCTGTCAGCGACTTTAACCCAGAAATTTGGTCACGAATCCGCGCTGCTGACTCAAAATTCAAGTTTTCAGCTGCTGCGTTCATCTGTTGAGTCAAAATATCAATCAATTCCTGAGTTCGCCCTTGGAAGACCATCGCTATTTTTTGCACAATTTTGCGATATTCTTCTGGTGAAATCATCTGTTGGCACACACCCGGACAACGCCCTAAATCATAATTTAAGCAAGGACGGTCTTTGAAAAGTGGTTGAGGCCGTTGTCGCTGTGGAAAGATCCGCTTACACAGGCGGACAATTTCTCGTAAAAGACCAGCATCAGTATAAGGCCCGTAAAATTTATCCTTTTCTTTGCCGAATTGGCGTTTACGGGTAATAAAAATTCGCGGATAATCTTCTGACCAAGTGATGCAGAGATAAGGATATTTTTTATCATCTTTGAGCAGCACGTTAAAGTATGGCTGGTGCTGCTTGATCAAATTCGCTTCTAGGGCTAGGGCTTCAGCTTCGGTATCAGTGACGATGAATTCAATTTCTGTCACCAACTTGACCATCGTGGCGATGCGTTCACTCTTGTTGTAGCCATCCCGGAAATAGGAACGGACACGCGATCGCAACTTACGTGATTTACCTATATATATAATGCGATCGCTACTGTCCCGCATGAAATAAACCCCCGGTTCCGGTGGAATTTCGGCTAGACGATTTTCCAGTCGTTCTGGCTCTTTAACCAGTGGTAATATTTGATTAGATATTGTCACAACCAAAATTAGGTAATCTTCCTCTATTTTAAGAAAAATTATTTTTTCGTGCCGATTTAAGAAAGTATTTATCAAGTAAATGTAAAGTAGCTAGGCTTTTAGTCTGTACATAGAGAAGTATGTCTGACAATTCAGGTCATCTGGAAAACCTCACTTCTATTTCTCTCTCCTAAAAGGAGAGAGACTTTGAATTTTCCCCCTTCCCGCCACGGGTTGGGGGTTAGGGGGTTAGGTTTTTGGTGGACTTTTCCACATAACGTGAAAAGTCAGAGAAGTATGTAGGCGCTTCTGCGGCTTCTTGCAGGGTGGCTTAGTTTCCGACGATAGCGGGCGCACCATCTCAATTAACAAGACTTGGGGCAAAATCCCCTTGTTAAAGGTAGACAACACTACTGATAGTGGTTCATGTCGTTAAATTTGATTAGTTGGTTTGTCATCAAAACCCTGTAGACACGCATTAGCGCAGTGGTACGTTAGCGTAGCGGGGCAAAGCCCAATCCATTTCGTGTTTTTTTGAAGTTGTCAGAATAAAAACTTGGCTTTTTGAATCTATAATTAGCATTTTAAAATCAACAATTATTTCTTATTCCAAAATTCATTTTTATATAGAAATTATTTTGTTTTCTTCATCTACCTAAATTTATATTTTTATTATTAAAAACAATTAAATTTTTTAGTATTGCTTATATAAATATTAGACAAAATTTATTATTAAACAAGATTTTTAGGTTTTATTTGAACTGAGAATATTAGGCGATTTAACGGATTTAGGAAGTTAAATTTACGAATATCATTAGAAATATAGCCATTACAATAATTTTAGGAAAAAGTTGAACTATGAATCTGCAAGAGTTTGAAGGCCAATACCGGGAAGCGATGGCTGAAACGCTCAATGATCTGCAAACAGCAGTTTTGTTGTTAGCGCAAGTACAACATAAAATTTCAAAAATTGGCAGTTCTGTACAACATATTAGTGAGCAAGTTGAAGAGTTCATCGCTGACCAAAAAGCTGAATAAAGGCACGTCCAGTAGAAAAGTTTATTTGTGGCAGCAAGTCAACTCTTCTTCAATCGTAAGTATAAGATCCTTGAGTTTTATAGGTTTGACAAAATAGCGGCGTGCGCCCAAACTCAGAGCTAGTTCTTGATCGGCTTTAAAAGCAAAAGCTGAAACCACAATAATAGGTATTTTTGACAAATTAGGTTTTTGCTGGACTTGTTTTAAGAGCGAATAACCGTCAATATCCGGCAATTTCAAGTCTAATAACATTAAATCTGGCTGAAATTTTTCTATAGTCGAGAAAAAAGTAGAGCCTTCTGATAAGCTTTCGACATCGTACCCACAGTAAATTAGATAGTCACTCAGTAACAACCTATTGAGATAATGGTCTTCAACTAGCAAAATTCGTCTAATTTTCTGTGACCGCAAAGGCTGATCTATATTGAATAATTGTGCTGTCATTGCTACCTATAGGAATCGTATTTGATTTTTGAAATTATCTACGTGGGCGGGGAGTGGGGAGTAGGGAGTAGGGAATAAGGAATTAGGCTTTTCGAGGTGTACCGAGCTTTTTCATAAATCAAATATTAGTCCTATATTATCTGATTATATTAAGTAAAAGCCAACTATTATTACCGCAAACTAGAACGCTAGTGTATTTAAACTGTAAAACCAATAGAAATTTGACTTATGTAATCTAGCCAAAGATATGAATAAATTAAAATTAGCTACACTCTAATATTTTAAAAATTGTTGAATTAAATCAACAATTAAGCTTTTATTACAAGTTTTTTTTAATTATAGTTTAAATAAACAGCTACTTTTAAAAATTGAATAGCTGGTGTTTAGCTTGAAAAGAAATTCAATGAAGGAACTGGGCAATTCTTCCCACAGCAGTTTCTAACAAAAATGGCTCATGCACTAAGGCAAAGCGGACATATCCTTCTCCAGATTTGCCAAAGCCAGCACCTGGGGAAGCTGCTACACCAGTTTGTTTGACTAGCTGGGTACAAAATTCGATGGAGTTTTGACTCCAATGTGAGGGCAATTTTGCCCAGATGTACATTGTGGCCTGGGGAGTAGGAACATGCCAGCCAATGCGATGTAAAGCAGTGATGAAAGCATCACGGCGCTGCTGGAAGGTTGCAACAGCAGATTTTACCCCAACTTGAGGGCCAGTTAGGGCAGCGATCGCACCATTCAAAATCCCCCGATACTGATTAAAATCAACGGCGGCTTTTACCTGGCGTAAGGCGTTAATTAACTGGGCATTACCGATGGCGTAGCCAATGCGGAAGCCGCCCATATTATAGGACTTGGAAAGGGTGAAAAATTCAATAGAGACGCTTTTCTCTGGATCAGCTTGCAGAATTGAAGGGACTAGGGATTTTGGATTTTGGACTTCGGCTTCGCTCAGTCGAACGATTTTGGATTTTGGATTGGGAGAAGAATCTGCCGACTCCCCAGTTTCCTGAAATACCAAATCTACGTAGGGGAAATCATGAACCAGCACAAGATTGTGTTGCTGACAGAAGGAGACAGCTTCTTGGAAGAAAGATAAAGGAGCGATCGCAGCAGTGGGATTGTGAGGATAACTTAGTACCATCATCCGCGACTGAGCCAAGACTGGGGCAGGAATATCAGCAAACACTGGTAAAAAATCGTTTTCTGCCTGTAGTGGCATTGGGTAAATTTGACCACTGGCTAGGTAAACTCCCCCCGCATGGGAGGGATAACCTGGATCGAGCAATAGGGCAAAATCTCCTGGATTTAGTATTGCTAGGGGTAAATGGGCTGTGCCTTCTTGAGAACCAATTAGAGGTAGTACCTCAGTTTGGGGATCGACTTTGATACCAAATTTTTGTTCGTACCAGTTGGCTGCGGCTTCACGAAACCCAAGAGTTCCGTTAAACAACAGATAGCCGTGGGTACTGCGATCATAGAGAGACTGGGCGATCGCCTCGATCACATGTGCCTCGGCTGGTAAATCAGAAGACCCCAACGACAAATCAATTACCTCTCGTCCAGCTGCCAAAGCGATCGCCTTGGCTCTGTCCATATCAGCAAATACATTAGATTGCAGGGGTTGTAAACGCTTTGCAAATTCCATGTTAGTCATTTGTCCTTTGTCATTTGTCATTTGTCCTTTGTCATTTGTCCTTTGTCCAATGACCAATACTTCTCTTCTTAGGCTGCGCCCTAAGCGTAGCTATGCCGCAGGCTTTACGGCAACGCTCAGTACAACTGACCAATGACTAATGACCAATGACTAATTACTATTTAAGTGCGTATCTAAGAGTTCGAGTAATTTATCTTTGCCGATAACTCCCTCAGTGGATATCAAAACTTCCTGGCCTTGAAATAGTCTGAGGGCTGGTACACCTTCCACTTGGTACTGCTTAACAGTGAGTGGGTTAGGGTCAATTTCCATTTTAACGACTTTGAGGCGATCGCTATATTTCGTAGCAGCTGAGTTAATCAGGGGCGACATCAATTGACAAGGCCCACACCAGGAAGCCCAAAAGTAAACTAATACAGGCTGTTCAGCTTTTAACACTTCTGTTTCAAACTCAGCATCAGTTATGGTGATTACAGCCTTACTCATTGCAGTCTCCATCAGGTGGCGATCAAAGTTGGCACACACAATACTTTATCCCAAAGTAGTCAATAGTTTATAGTCAATAATTCATAGTTCTTTTGACTGTTAACTATTGACTAATGACGTAAAATCCCACAGCCAACAGGTGTGGGACTTGCTCAAATAAGTTTTCTACCAATTTTACAATTGATCCAATTGCTTGCGTAGAGAATCCAACTCGGCATCAACCACTTCATTAGACTTAGGAGCAGTGGTTTCTTGTTGCGGTGGCAGTTGCGCTTGATTTTGTGGAGTAGCCGGTGGTAACATTTGTGCTTTTAAAGCTGCCAATTCATCATCAACATCGCTACTACCTTCCAACTGGGCAAATTGGCTTTCTAAATCGGCACCCGCCAACTCTCCTGCTGCTTGGGCCCGGGATTCTTGCATCAAAACCTTTTCTTCCATCCGCTCGAAGGCAGACATTGCACTGCTGGTATTCATCCCACGCACCATGCCTTGGAGTTGCTCTTGGGCTTTGGCAGTGGTGATCCGAGCTTTGAGCATTTCTTTCTTGGTTTTAGCTTCAGAAATCTTGCTTTCCAGCTGGATTAAGTTGCGCTTGAGGGTGTCAACTTGAGTACTTTGGGTATCTAAACTAGCTTTGAGAGCGGCGCTGGTGTCAGTATAAGTTTTTTTGCGCTCTAGAGCTTGTCGTGCTAAGTTCTCATCACCTTTTTGCAGCGCCAGTTGGGCATTGCGTTGCCACTTATTGATTTCATTTTGGGCATCATTATACTGTTTCTCACTGCGTTTTTGGGAGGCGATCGCCTGGGCTACTCCCTGACGCAGCTGAACCAAGTCTTCCTGCATTTCCAGGATGGCTTGTTCTAGCATTTTTTCGGGGTCTTCGGCTTTGTTAACCAGGTCGTTGAGGTTAGAACTAACTACTCGCTTAATGCGATCAAATAATCCCATAACTTTGTTTTTCCTTGTTTGGTTTACGCTTTTTGTTGGACAGTTAGCTTTTTTATTTTTTAATAGCTACCTATTTCAATGTAATCTTTCCGGTTTGAATCAGTACGTTCTAACAACTCTTAATTGTTAAGATATCTCCAAAGAGGGGTAATTAGCCGAACTTCAATGAAGAGGAAGGGGGCAGGGGGCAGTTCTTGCTGGGAGCAGGGGAGATAGAAAAGAATTGGGATTCGCGCCCCCACCTGTTGCGTTAGCTTCCCGCTCTTTACGATAACCACGCTTGCTTGAGTGGGGGATTCAGACCCATGTTCTCTCCCTCATTCCACGACAGTTCTTGATGGGGTCATTTCCCCCTGCCCCCAGCAAGAACTGCCCCCTGCTCCCTCCTCCCTTGCCTGTTTTTCAAGAGTCCTGAGTTTTAGGTAACTGCTGTTGGAGAGGCTGTGTCTTCTGGCTCTCCTGGGTGAGGAGATTGTTGTGCTGTGTGTTTTCTGCCCCGTTTAAAACCTGCACCTTCATCGCTGCCAATTCGGTATCTACATTATTACTAGATTCCAAGGAAGTAAATTGTGTTTCCAAGTCGTCGCTACTGAGTTGAGCTATTGCTTCTGATTTAGCTTCTATTTGCGAAACTTTTTCTTCCATGCGCTCAAAAGCACTCAGACTACTGGTGGCAGAAACTCCGCCAAGCATTTCCTGGAGGCGATAAGACGCTTCGGCAGAACGGGCGCGAGCAATATACATATCTTTTTTTGTTTTCGCCTCGGAAATTTTTAACTCTAGCGATCGCATATCCTTTTTTAGCCTAGCGACTATCTCGTTTTGCTGCTCTATCTGGGAAAAGAGGGCTGTAGCGGTTTCTTTATAGGCTTGGCGCTTAGTCAAAGCTTCCCGTGCTAGAGGTTCGCTACCTTGTTGCAGGGCCAATTGGGCGCGGCGATACCATTCTTCTGTTTGAGACTGGGCAGCGCCTGCCTGCCGTTCGGTACGTTTCTGGGTAGCGATCGCTTGTGCTACACCCTGCCGCAACCGCACCAGATTTTCCTGCATCTCTAGGACAGTTTGCTCCAGAATCTTTTCTGGATCTTCTGCGCCACCGATTAAACTATTGAGATTAGCTCGAATCACCCGCAGGATACGCTTGATTAATGCCATGTCGGCTCTCCATTCACGAAACCCAGTAATGAGTGCTGAGTGCCTAGTTAAAGTCCTGAGTATAATATTTTGTCATAGGGTAGTTATGGAGTGCTGAGTGCCTAGTTAAAGTTTTGAGTATATATAATTTTTGTTGTTGGGTTGTAAACAAACAATATTTTGTCTCTACCACTCAGCACTCAGCACTCAACACTCATTGACTTAGCGCTCATGACTCAGGACTGTTCTCTGCTATATAAAACCTATACAAGTATAGACTTTATTTCTTGCTTCATAGGGAGCATGGGAGCGGTTAGCCCTCAGCAAGCTTCTCACAAGAAGAACGCCGAACGGCATGGAAGCCCCTTTGACTTCAGTCAGGGGAGGAAATGCCAACGGCGAATTTATTCGCATTCAGTATCAACCATGATGCGGATCTTCGATATATCTTTTAATAACATCTGCTGAAACCTGCCCAGCCGTAGAATAAAAATAACTATTAGTCCATAGACTAGGCAATTTCAATAATTGTGGAAATTCTTTACGCAACATATAAGATGAGCGTCCCTTAAAGGCTTTTACTATCTGGTTAATAGCAACATCCGGCTGATGCTCTACAAATAAATGTACATGATCCAAAGCGACTTCTAAAGCTAAGATATCCCAGTCTTTCTCCAGGTAGTTTAATTGACTTACCACCTACGGGAATTGGTACACCTCCAGCATCTATACTGAAGCTATCGTGTTGACCTTTTTTCTTGAATTTAGGGTAGCTGCCTTTACCAGAGAAAAACCTAGAAAAAGCATCTCCTAAATGATCGAAAGCATACTGAGTAATACGTTGAGATATTCCCTTTTCTTTAATCTAAGTTAGTTCTGGCTTAACGTGGTTGTTGAAGAATTTTTTAAGAATAAATTTATTAGGCTTTAATCCGCTTTTGTATAAATCTTGCCAAGTAGCTAAACCCCAGTTATATGTAAACCTTGCTATACCAGCATGTTTACTCATTATTATTTGTTGGTTTTTACTTAGCTTGAGTTTAGTTTTAATGGATAAAAGCATTGCTCGACCTCAACACTGTATTTCTTTTTTGTCTGATTCTGTCAGGGTTTGTATAGGATTGTCAATAACATTTTTCAGATTATCCTTAATTTCTTTTGAGTAATTCCTCAAACCATATAAACGACAAGAGAAGCAATGAATAATAGCCATTAAATCCTCTACCAATTCTTGTTGAGGGGATAAAGACTCGCTTAAATGTAAAGGTTTGTCTATTTAATTGTCAACTAAGGACTCACTCATGGTATCGTAGATTTTTGCAACTTATGGCTGCTGAACCCGTGCCTTGATTCCCTTTGCCTGTAACAATTTCAGATGTTGTTGTACTTGCTCTTTAGTCTTAAAAGCACCCAAATAAACCAATTCTTTGTTGGGTGATAAATAAGCATCGGGAATTACTTGCCGTGCTGAGGCAAAAGCCGAATCTTTATTATCTATCACTACATGATAGAACCCATCTGTTGCTGGTTTGATTTCTGCATCCGGCTTTGGTGAGGTTTTTGCCGTTGAAGTGGGAGGCAAATTCAGGGGAGGCAAGGGCTGTACTGTCGGTACTGGTGCTAAAGCGATCGGATTTGTCGGTTTTAGGGCTGTGTTAGCTTCAGGCAATGCCGCTTGAGGATTTGCGGGGTTTTGGGGAACGACTGGATTAGGCACTACTGCGAGGGTTGGTTGGACTTTGGGTTTTAAGCCAACTACATCATTAGGGTCTCTCACCTCAGGAAACTCTTGGGCAGCTAGATTCGGATACTTGGGTATAGATGTGCTTGGTGGCTGGATCTGAGGTTGGACACTACTTCCGACTTCCTGAGTATTTTCTGGTGCAGGAGACGAGTTCCCGTTAAACAACTTGCCTAAATTCCACTGTGGCAAGCTTTTGGGATTGAACACTACATAACCTAAGGTAAGACTCGCTACCAATAGCAGCAACATCGAGCCAATACCCAAAGGTGATAGCAGACTATCGCTAGAATTGCTTGGTTTCTTGGTTTCTGGTTGTTCTTCTGTCAGACTTCGCAGCAGTGCTTCACTAGATTCCAAATAGTCATCTGGGTGCTTAGGGGTGTCATTTGGCTGCAAGAGGTTTTCGCTCTTAGTATCTTTAACGATTGCTGACACGATGCTGCTACTAAAGTTGGGGGGCGGCGGCGGAAGTTGAGTTTGTGTTTTAGCAGAATCAGAGATGGAGGGCACATTGAGATTATTTAGTTCCTCAGTTTTTGGCATAGCTGACGCTGGGTTCTTTTGAGGATTCACAGCTAGAGAAGATGTCGGTGGTACGTCAATTTTTGCCGTAGCTGGCGCTGAAGTTCCCTGAGGATTCACGGGTACAGATGCAGGCGGCACGTTAGTTTTAATTTCCATTACTGATGACTGAGTTGTGCCCGATGTTTTAGGGATGGCAGTTAACGGCTGGGGTTGACTGCTCATGTAACTTGCAACACGGGGCTGCTTTGATGCCACCAAACCAGTTCGCGTGCGTCGGTATCGAGCTAACTCCTGATCTAGCGGCACCTCTAAACTTGCTAGCGCTGCTGCTAGTGCTGGTTTCAACCCAGGTGTTTTAGACGATTGACTACCGGAATCATTCAGGGGGTTTTGAGTCATGGCCTCTGTGCCTCAAACGTAGATTGCTGGAATTAACTTTAGATATATTTGTGACAATAGTAGCGAAAATTATCTAAATAGATAGATTGGAAATTGGGCATTGGGCATGGGGCATTGGGCATTGGGCATTAGTTATTCTCTCTCCCCCATCTCCCTCATCTCCCTCATCTCCCCCACTCCCCACTCCCCACTCCCCACTCCCCACTTTTAACGATGTCGTTGAAATCAATTAATGATATTTTAGGCGTTCTAGAAAAGCAAGCTAAATGGCAGGAGCAACCATTTCAACGCCTCCTCAAGTGTTGGCCAGAAGTTGTTGGGTCAGTGGTTGCCGCAAATACTCGACCATTGTCGATTCAACGCGATGTTTTGTCGGTAGCAACTTCTAGTGCTGCTTGGGCGCAAAATCTGACTTTTGGTCGCACGTCTCTGCTTTTAAAGTTGAATAAAAACCTGCCAACACCTCTGGTTGATATTCGCTTCTCTACTGCTGGCTGGCAGAATCCATCTCTGGAGAGAAAACAGCAACAAACGGTTTCGCCCCATGAGCATCCCAGTTACCTTGGTGATGAGATTAACCGCCCTGATGTTACACCCGCCAAGGATGTAAATGCTGCTTTTGGGCATTGGACGAAGATCATGCGATCGCGATCGCACGGCTTACCCCTTTGTCCCCAGTGTCAATCTCCCACCCCACCCGGCGAACTCCAGCGCTGGGAAGTCTGTTCTGTCTGTGCTGCTAAACAGTTTTGAAGGAAGTCAGTCCTGACTTAAATTGAAAGCAAAATAGTTTAGCGATTATTTTTTGAGCAGAATTTATCCTCAAGTAACTTGCTGCTTCACATAAATATAGTTTTGATTCTTGAGAAAAAATATATTTTACTGCTAAAGTATGACTAACGTGGTATGTAAAGCAGACTATTTATCTGAAATTCTATGCCTTCAGCTATCCTTAAGGAGGAAGTTAAAAGGCTAGATAAATCAAAAGCTTTACTTTTAGTCTTGATCCCTAATAAGTTTTAGCCAAAATCCATAGGCAACCACTCTAAGCATTATTGAAAAATATAACAAGAATATAAAAATATCCTAAAGTTTATTTTTTCGTTGGGATCGCTGAAACCTATAGAAAATAATGGCTTTTTGGCTCTTATCTGTCTTTATATATAGAAGCAAAATATAAGGATGAAATTCAGCCAGAAACGGCACTAAAGATGAATCCAAATGAAACCCATTAAATTTTTAGCATCTGCCTGTAAATATTGCCGTCATTACCAGCCAGAGGGTCGCCGTGGCGGAACGTGCCAGCAATTGGGAGCGCCAGTTCAAGGAACTTGGAAGGCTTGCTCTTTGGCGCTTCCACCTTTTGCACCTTCTTGGGAAACCTTGGAAGATGCTTGGATTTTGCCAGATGCAGCCCCAGTTTTAACATCTTCTCATTCCTTAGCCTCAGATTTAGACAATGCTGTTGCCACTGTGGAGGAAATAGCTGCCTCTATATGTCAACAGGTAAAGACTAAAGCAGTCGTTATTTAGTCATCATTATTACTGAACTGATTTTGTAGTTTGCTTAAGATAAGATTTTTTTAAGATTTTTAGTGCTGTAAACGTTGACATCTACAAAAATCGCACCTCGATAAAGGGTACGATTTTTGCAGTTTTAAGGTAACCAAGGAAAAGAGCGGAAATCTGGTGGCCGCTTTTCGAGAAACGCTTGTTTGCCCTCAGACCCCTCTTCTGTCATGTAATAAAGTAGGGTGGCATTGCCAGCGAGTTCTTGTAAACCAGCTTGTCCATCACAATCAGCGTTGAACGCAGCTTTGAGACACCGAATTGCGATCGGACTTTTTTCTAAAATCTCCTGTGCCCATTGAATACCTTCTGCTTCTAGTTGTTCGACTGGGACGACACAATTAATTAAGCCCATTTCTAGCGCTTGTTGTGCATCATATTGACGGCAGAGAAACCAAATTTCTCTAGCTTTTTTTTGTCCGACAACGCGGGCGAGATAGCTGGCTCCAAAACCACCGTCGAAACTGCCGACTTTCGGGCCAGTCTGTCCAAAAATAGCGTTATCGGCAGCGATGGTAAGGTCGCAAATTAAGTGTAGGACATGTCCACCACCGATCGCATATCCAGCTACTAAAGCAATGACCACTTTCGGCATCGAACGAATCAGGCGTTGTAAGTCCAGCACATTCAAGCGAGGGATGCCAGTATCGTCCACATAACCCGCATGTCCCCGCACACTTTGATCGCCACCAGAACAGAAGGCATATTTACCATCAGTATGTGGGCCATAACCAGTAAATAGGACAACACCAATAGTAGTATCTTCACGAGCATTACAGAAAGCGTCGTACAGTTCAAAGACTGTTTCAGGACGGAAAGCATTGCGTTTATGGGGACGGTTGATGGTGATTTTCGCAATGCCATCAGTTTTTTGATACAGAATATCTTCGTAGGTTTTGGCAGTTTGCCAGTTAATTTGCATTGGTATGGAGTGCGCTGTTGTGCTTGAGAATTTTATCGCGGACGTAGGGACATGCGATACCTGCGGTGGGCTACGCCTACGCTAAAATTGTTGTCTCAAGCCTTTACAATCTGGTAATTGTCTGGGTGTTGAGGAATAAAAATGCGACGCGACTCCATCTTTTACAAATTATTTAAGCAATTTCCCGGTTTGCTATTTGAATTAGTAGATGAACCACCCCCAGAAGCCCAAAACTACCAGTTTGAATCAGTTGAAGTCAAAGAAACGGCTTTTCGGATTGATGGAGTATTTTTACCTCCGGCGAATGCAGTTTCCAAAACCGTCTTTTTTGCGGAAGTCCAGTTTCAGAAGGACGAAGACCTGTATCACCGCTTCTTTAGTGAGTTGTTTTTGTTTCTCTACCGCAACTCGATTCGTTACGATGACTGGTTTGGGGTCATAATTTTTGCTTCTGGCAGCCTGGAACCTTCTTCTTCTTCGATTCACCGCGCTTTGTTGTCAAGTGGTCAAGTCAAGCGGGTTTATCTGGATGAGTTGGGGGATTTGCGACAACAACCTTTGGGATTGGGTTTGATGTTGCTGACAAATGTTACTTCTGAAACCGAAGCAGTGGAAGGGGCGCGGTTTTTGCTAGAACTTGCACGGCAACAGTCGGAGCAAGCGATAATTGATTTAGTTACGACGATTATTGTCTACAAGTTTTCTAAGCTTAGTCGAGAGGAGATTCAAACAATGTTGGGACTGAATTTGGAAGAACCACGGGCTATTCGGGAAGCGAAGGAAGAAGAAGCGCGATCGCTCATCTTACGACTGTTAAACCGACGGGTGGGTGCAGTTCCTGAACAGCTTCAGCGCCAGATTCAGGTGTTGTCGCTAGAACAGTTGGAAGCTTTAGGTGATGCTTTGTTGGATTTCTCTACTCTTGCTGATTTGGAAGGATGGTTACAAGGTGAAGTAAGCGGGTAAGTTTCACCCACAGACGCAGAGAAGAAGGGCGATCGCTCTTTGTAAAATAATTATGGCTACAAATAAAGTTTCTCGTAGTGAAGAAGCATTTGCAGACACGCGGGTATATAAGCGGTGGAAGGAAAAGTGCGATCGCTCGTTCTGCGACTGTTAAAACGACTATTTGGTGAAATTGCTGAGGAACAGTTGGAAGCGTTAGCTTTGGCGTTGTTGGAATTGAGATTGCGATCGCTGGCTTGGAAGAGTGGGTACAAGCTCAATTAAAAGGGGAAATTTTACACACAGACGCTGAAGTAAAATTTAAAGTTTAATAAACAAGGCTATTTTAGCTTGCACTTAATTTTAAATGGCCTTATGATTTATTTATTGGGCAACGCCCCGGGGTTTTCGTATGAAAGCCGAAATTTTAAAGGCTCGGAATTTGTCCGAGTCTTTAGTTTTATATGTCGTCAAAACAGCTATATTTGATACCCATCTCAGGTATTTTGTCCGGCTCTAGAACGCAATCAACAAGTTTTAACTTACTTTTAAGGGACTCATAAGTTCGGTAGCTTGGGTCATAACGTCCCTTTATTATTGGATACAACACTAGATCAGCAAGCTGTATCATTGGTGATTTTTTAGTTTTATGCTGTGGTTCTCCTAACCAATTTATTTTAAATTTCTCTGCTGTTAGTCCCATATAAGCTGCTGAACTATGTCGGTCAAAATACATTCCTTGAGTTTTAAGTTCTTTCGCATATTGTAAAATTGCTCTATCCGCATCTTTCCCACTTTCTTCAAAAAAAATGCGTAGCTTGCGTTCTTTGTAAATCGCATATTTTACTGAACGTTCAGCTAAAATAGTGAAGGCAGTTTTACACATCATCCAAATATCGTTATTGTACTTGTTTTTATAACGAGCATTGTAACCTGGTAGGTGGATAGCACATGCAATGATAGTAAACGGTAAATCGAGCATCAGCATTTCTAAGTCGCTTAAAAAATCCTGAGATTTCTGTTTATTCTCTTCCTTACCTAACCAAGCAAAAGCTTTCTGTCGAGAACGAATTTTAGTAGAATGCAATGGTTCAGTAACATTCCATTTATCACAGAATACTCGATGCGTTATTATAATATTTTCTATATTCTCTTCCTGCACTAAAATTCCACCCAAAGCAAAGCAATCAATACCATCACGGCGCGGTATGGCTTCTGAATCTGGATTACGGCTACCAGAGTCATCAAAATAAAGATGAAGTTCATTTGTCATATTTAAAACAATCCTGTGAACGCGCACTATTTTAATGTACTACATAGAGTAATAAAAAATATTCAGCAAATTTAAGCTAAGGCATTTGTTGAAGCTATAACTGAGCCAGATTGATTATCATTATTAGCAAGTTAAACACTTTTGGTAGATAAGTTTTAACTTTCATTCCACAAGTATTCCATTTAATTAGTAGATTTCATCCCCTAATTCCAAAGCACCTAACGGAATATTTAAATCGTAATATCTGCGGCAAACTTCCTTAAATTATCTTGTCGCCACTTGGCATCAGCTTTGCGATTTGTCCGCAACTCTAAAACCCGAATTCCTGTAGCTGGGAGCGGGTTTAATCTCTGTTGCAACTGCTGCCAAGAAGTAATCAATTCATGCTGCACATTATAAGTAGCGCACAACTGAGCAAAATCAATATCCTGGGGAGTGCCGAAAAACTCTTCAAATGGTGGGTCAAATTTGGCAATGGGTAACATTTCAAAAATACCACCGCCATTGTTATTGATTAACACAATCGTCAAATGTCCGACAAACTTATTGCGAATTAAAAAACCATTGGTGTCATGCAACAGCGCTAAATCTCCCGTTAAGATCACACTACTTTGCTGGCGATGGGCAATTCCTAAAGCTGTGGATAATGTGCCATCAATGCCATTTGCACCCCGATTGAAATACGATCGCACTCCTAAATTATTCGGTTTCCAGAAATATTCCACATCCCGCACAGGCATACTATTGGCAATAAACAAAGGCGTTTCTGGCGGTAAAATCTGAGAAATTAACCAAGCTGCTTTACTCTCAATGATTTCATC
The DNA here is from genome assembly GCF_020829495.1 of Nostoc favosum CHAB5714. Taxonomy (GTDB): domain Bacteria; phylum Cyanobacteriota; class Cyanobacteriia; order Cyanobacteriales; family Nostocaceae; genus Nostoc; species Nostoc favosum. The sequence goes on from NZ_JAIVFQ010000009.1 coordinate 47,247, forward strand.
TATCTTCCCCATCGTCTGGTCAACAGCTAACCTAACCTTCGCTTCTGCATCACACCATTGCTTTCCATAGTCTGAAGATAAAGATAAATTTATCTCCTCTGCCTTTATTTCTTCTACAGATATCCGTAAATGCGTCGTCCTCCCATGCAAAGGGTCGAGGTTTTGGTCACTGGGGTCAATTACCCAGCGTCGCGGTTGAGTTGCATCTATCCAGTTACGCAGTTCTTTACTCGTGGGCATTTCACCTACCTGAATCACCATTTCGGGCGCTAACTGCTTTGCTAGTTGCTGATTTCGCAAAATCAGGTCATAAGTGGAAATCAAATAAGGGTTGAGTTCGGCATAATTTCTGACTGGGGAGAGTCCCTCAGCTAGCACTGGCCATTTGAGAGTTTGGGAAAGGTGCGCGATCGCTCTACAATATTCCTGTGGTTGCAGCGGTTGGGCAACACCTGCGATAATAATGCCGCGATCGCATTCTTTCCATTGTTGGGGAATGGGGAACTCGGGGCCCCCTCTGGGGATTAGGGGCAATGGGGAGTGGGGAGTAGGGAATGGGGTATTGCTTGTTATTCCTGCGAAAAAGTCTTCTGGGTGGAACTGGGACTGTAAATAACTCAAGTCGGTTCCATCAGGAACAGGCGCTAAGGGATCGCTAAAGGGAATATTCAAATGTACTGGCCCCTTTGTAGGGGTTTGCGCCCTTTCCCAGCTATGAATTACCGTTTGTCGCAGATAAGCTAGCATTCCGATATCAGCAGAGGGTAAGGCTAACTCTGTTTGCCAATTTGGGTAGTTTCCATATAATCTCAATTGATCTACAGTTTGCCCAGAGTGACAATCTCGCAATTCTGGGGGTCTATCGGTGGTTAATAGCAACAATGGGACGCCACTATATGAGGCTTCAATGACTGCTGAATAAAAATTTGCTCCTGCTGTACCAGAGGTGCAAACTAGTACTACAGGGCGACTGGTTGCTTTAGCTTGTCCCAAAGCAAAAAAAGCGGCGGAACGTTCATCGAGTATGGAAATTGCTTCAATTTCAGGTGCTTGTTGAGCAAAGGCGATCGCTAAGGGTGTAGAGCGCGATCCAGGGCAAATGATAGCACAAGTCAATCCCAACCGCTTTAGCGTCTCTGTTAAAATATAAGCCCAAAGTTGATTAACATTCCTATAAGCGATCGGCATTAAATCAAACATAGCTATAAAACAATCTTAAATTTTAGATTTTGTTTAGGGGAATTCAATTTAAAATCCATCTGAGAAAGTTTGACAAATGCAAAGATGGAACCCAACACCGCCACGCGAGTTTGTGGGAAGGAAAATCTCCAAGCAAACTTGCTCCACTTTCTACAAAATGCACAATTTGCTCTCAAACATTTATGGACTGCATTCATTTAACGGGAATTCGTTGCTATGGCTACACTGGGTATCTACCAGAAGAACAGGTGCTAGGACAATGGTTTGAGGTGGATGTGAGGTTATGGTTGGATATCTCCACAGCGGCCAAGACTGACGCGATCGAAGACACTTTAGATTATCGCAGCGTCATTAGCTTGATACAACATCTGGTCAAAACGTCTAAGTTTGCTTTGGTGGAGAAATTGGTAGCAACGATCGCAGATTCTATTCTCCAAGAATGCGATCGTGTAACAAAAGTCCAAGTCACTCTCAGCAAACCTGCTGCACCTATTCCAGACTTTGGTGGCAAAATTAGCATTGAACTTACTAAAAGTAAGTCCAATCTCTAAAGCACAAAAGGTGTTTTTCTCAATATCTATAGGACTTACGCAAAAAACCTCTCAAACTCTTATTCCTCCGTGTCGCGCCAGTTGCTTCTCCCAAGGGGAGACGCTGCGCGAACAAGTCTCTTAACCGCAAGGGCGCACTGGCTTCTCTGCGTCCTCTGTGGTAGCCTGCGGCAAGCCGATGCAGCGTCTACGATTTTCCGTTCCTTATGCGTAAGTCCTGATCTATAAGCTAGCAAAAAGAGGGGGTTTACGTGGAGCGTGGAAGTATCTGACAAAGATAATTTTTCCTGCCATTGCTCCCAGCACCCGCTCGTTCGCAAAAAGCTAAAAAATTACGTGATCTCCTGATGAGCATTTAACTTGCATATTTTCAGATCATAGGATTTGTGATTAAGTTACTGGATAGGGGCGCACATCTGTGCGCCCCTACGAGCATATACGCTTATCTGTGGTTAATTATTTTTCTCTGTACTTATCTGTGCAGAAACTGCTATATAGCGTTTTCTAAGCAACTCAGGTACACCCAAATCTTGTTTAACAAGGTTAGTATAGCCGTTCCCATTCAGATGCGGTACAACATTACATCACGGGGTGTAGGGGCAAGTCTTTGCCCATTGGTGTCAACTTAACGTGAAACCCTTGCAATGACGTTATATCAAGCCTACTCAATTACTAATTATGCCCTCGCAACCCCACCCCGCTTTTGTCTAGCGACAAAATCTCCCCTCCCCGTGAACGGGGAGGGGATTAAGGGGAGCCAGTGCGGTCTTGGGGTTCACCTGCGTGGAGCATCTGGCGTGTGGGGTAAAACGCCTGTGGGATAAGCGTTTTAGCTTAAGTTGACACCTATGGGCAAAGACTTGCCCCTACGGGTGTACCTCACGTAAACGAGAACCGCTATAGCTTTGAAAACGTACCTTACTAGGTCGGAAACTTTTATAAATAGTTCTAAATAATACCATTTCACTCACCATTGAAAATTTCAAACAGTTTCAGACAGGAAGTTAGACCCCGAATAAGACAAAAATTATTTGTAGACAAAGGGGTATTAAAGTTTTTAATTCCAGATAATGATAAGTTTTTAGTAATATTATAGGGAGTGGATACTATTATATTAAATATAACACACTAGATTATTTTTACTTACATAAAAGTACTATGTTGTTATTTGATGAACTTATCTTATTGATTAATTTTTACATAAATATTATACTTAATATTTATTTTATTCAGGAAAATTATTACATATTTCTGAAAATCACTTTTTGATTGCTAGTACCGCAAGGCGGAAGTCACGCATTCAAAAGTCACGCATTCAAAAGGCTTTAAATTGGGGCTTTTTGCCTGTAATGAAACGGTAGATTTATTTTTGCCGATCTGTACTAGTAATTACATGAAAATTTATATTTTATGTTAGTAGCTTGATATTAGATATATGGGATAATCAGAATTAGCTTTGACAAGTACAGAAATTATTGGAGCTTAATAACATGATGTTATCTGATCATGACTCAGTATTTATATCAAGCAAGAAGGCAAAATAGTTAGATATTGTTTATGATAAAATAATGAATTTTAGATGAGTTGATACTCACAACAAAAATATGAACCTTAGCAAACAGGTTATTGTAATATGTTCGTTCGCAAAATCCTAGTTGTTGAGGATGAAAAAATCCTAGCCTCAAATATTAGAAAAAGTTTAGAAAAATTAGGCTATTCCGTTTCAGTAATAACTAAGTCTGGTGAAGAGGCAATAAAAAAGGTAGCAGGAACTCATCCACATTTAGTATTAATTGATGTCTGCCTAGCTGGGGAAATTGACGGTGTAAACGTAGCGGATACGCTCCAGAATCATTTCCATGTGCCTGTAGTATTTCTAATAGACGGTTCGGAATATAAAACATTACAAAAAAATCAGCTACGTGAGTCTTTTAGTTATATAGTCAACCCATTTGTTGAAAGTGATTTACATTTTACGATTGAAATGGCTCTGTACAAACATCAGAGCAAAAAGATATTATACGAAGAAAAACAGAGGTTGGCGGCAATTATTAACAGCATGGGCTGTGCAGTGATTGTGACTTATGCAAATGGTTGTATTCAAATGATGAATCCCATAGCAGAAATAATCACTGGCTGGAAGCAAAGTGAAGCATTCGAGAAAGATTTAGTAGAAGTTGTTAGCTTAGTTGACAAAGATGTAGGAGAAAAAATTGAAAATTTAGCTACATACGTAATCGAAGCAGGCGAAGTTTTAAATTTACCAGAAAACTGTATATTGATTACCAAAGATGGCAAAGAAATATCCATTGGGGATAATGTTGCACCCATCCGCGATCAAAATGGCAATATTACTGGCGCGGTTTTAGTTTTTCAAGACATCACTAAACGCAAGCAGACTGAGGCGCAACTGATGCGTAATGCGTTCTATGATGGGCTTACAGAATTACCGAATCGGGTTTTATTTTTAGATCGGCTCAGACAAACCATTGAACGTAGCAAACGCAGAAGCGATTATTATTTTGCAGTTTTATTTTTGGATTTAGATGGCTTCAAAGAGATTAACGATCGCTTTGGGCATGGAATAGGGGATGATTTTTTAGTAGCGATCGCTAGACGTTTAGAGTCGTGCTTACGCGGTGGCGATACTGTAGCACGATTTGGTGGTGATGAGTTTACTGTTCTTTTGGAGGATATTAAAGATATTACCGACGCTACCAATGTTGCCAAACGGATTCAAGACTCCTTACGATTGCCAGTTAACCTGAATGGATATCAATTATCTACTACAGCTAGCATTGGTATTACTTGGAATTTTAGTAATTATGAGGAGCCTGCAACTCTCCTGCGGGATGCTGATATTGCTATGTACCGAGCTAAAAGGCAGGGAAAAGCTACTTATGCCATATTTAGTTAACATTTTTGAGGGGTCTAAGTCCCTCGCTTCTAAATCGCGACAAGTTTTGCGGTGGGGTTAAAATCCCCAGACGCTCTCGAAGAGACGCTAAAAGCGAACGCGGACTCGAAGAGAGCAACTCTTGGAGACGCACTCGCGTTCGCTAATGCAAAACAAAATTTACGAAAGCGTTGCGGGGCGAAGCCCATTACGAATTACGAATTACGAATTATTTTAATTAGTCTTTTCTGCTGCCACTTCAATCAAATTACTCAGATTTTCTTCACCAGTATCTGAAATTTTGATTCATGGCGGTTTTGATATGGATGGAATATGCTACTCTAGCCGCTACTAAGGTGTATCCTAGAATCGAGAAGCTAAATAAGTCTGTCATGGAAAAAACCGAAAAACAGAAAATGCTCGCAGGCGAATTATATCTGGCGGATGATCCAGAATTGGCTGCCGAAAATAAGCGAGCTAGTCGTCTGTTGCGAAGGTACAATTCTACAACCGAAGAACAGCAAGAGCAACGGCAGCAAATTTTGCAAGAATTATTTGGAAAGATCGGTGACAAAGCATCAATTGTGCCACCCTTTCACTGTGACTATGGCAGTAATATTTTCGCTGGTGACAGATTGTATATGAACTATGGCTGTGTAATTTTAGACTGCAATACAGTTCATATTGGTGAAAATGTCTTGTGCGCTCCTTATGTGCAAATTTATACTGCTTATCACCCAACAGAGCCAGAAATTCGTCTTTCTGGGAGAGAATTAGCTGCCCCAATTAACATTGGTAACAATGTCTGGATTGGTGGCAGTGCAATTATTTGTCCAGGTGTAACCATTGGTGATAACACAACCATTGGTGCTGGCAGTGTAGTTGTCAAAGATATACCTGAGAATGTTGTCGCTGCTGGCAATCCCTGCCGCGTCATTCGGTATTTATCCTAGAATTCAAAATTTATATCCTCTGGCAATCCAATAGAGCCAGTCTGCGATCGCTTCTTGAGTTTCGCTGTCAACATCAATGGCTGTTATTTCAGATAACTTTGCAGAATATACATCATCATCTTTACCATTAATGTAAGCCACTTCTACAAGCATATCTTTTAAGCACTCATCATCTGGGGCCATTCCCAGCACTTCCACTGGTTTCTCCTCGGTAGAACCTGATTTGCGTCCCTTCTTAGTCCATTTAGCCATAAAGGGAAAATTCAGGGACTCTTCGAGGTAATAGTACCAACCCATGGCCCGGTCTTCTTTATCTTCAGCATCTACAATGATCTCTGTTTTAATGCGATGCTCTCGGTTTTCGTCGGCTTCAACACTAGGCATAAGATAACGCTTTACGTATAATGCATTTTGATAATATTACCAAAGTCTTGGCTAAGAATAATTTTTCTACAATATAGAAGTATATAGGACTTACGCATAAGAGATACCCCAACACCCTTAAAAAGGCGGCTTTTAGGGTTCTTTCCTTTTTAAGAGGGATCTAGATTTCAGTTTTCAGTGCGTAAGTCCCGATATATCTAAGTTATACAAAAAAACGCTTGTCATTGACAAACGGTTTTCTAGTTATTGCCCTCAAAGGGGAACTTATATCAGGTTCGCTTGATTGCTTATTAAACTCGAAGAACCCCACCCCGCCAAAGCTATGCTTTGTCTCCCCTCCCCGCTTGCGGGGAGGGGTTGGGGGTGGGGTTCTTTATGGGTAATTTGGCGGACATGATATTATTTGTTGTATTTAGATGCCAAGTTCTTTCTTAGCACTAAAGCGCGAAATATTAAACAAGTCTCAAATCAGGATAATTTGCCAGTACATCATCAGATGTCAGGGTATCATTTTCAGCTTGCGGAGTCCAAAGAACTTCAATTGCCAGAAGTTTCTCGCTGGGGATACTACCAATTTGCCGCAAAGCTTGACGCAAATCATCAGCACTGTTAATTGCTGTTGGGATGTCAAACTTGCCTAATGTCGCCGCCAGCAAGGTGACGATAATGTATTCACCAGGGCCTTCAGTAAAGAGGCGGGTGGGGTTATCGAGTTCACCAGCCGGGGGTAAAACATCTTTGGCAAGGGCTGCTCTTAACTGGTTGTTGACATTAGAAAGAGTTTCTTCGCTAAACTTGCTGCGTTCTGCCAATGACAGCCGATTAAACTGACCTTCAGCTGAATTTAAACTGGCTTGTTGAGTACCACCACCTGCATATACAAAGTATTCGGGATGGCGCAGTAAAGCTAGGCTGGCTTCTTGGAGAATTTCTGCTCTCCCCTCTGGGGTGTTAGTATCAGCAGTTTCAGCAATGTGGTTGAGTTCATTTTGCAATTCACGGGCTTGAGCTAACAAACCTACTTGCAAACGAGTCACAGAAACAGGAGAGTTACTGGTGTAATCTGCTTCTGGAGTTTCAGCGCCAGAGACGCGGCGGAAAGTTTGCAATATGAAATTTGCGATCGCAAAGAAGATTAAGATGCCAAATAGACCACCAAATCCTCCCCCAATACCCCAGAAAGGAAGTAGGAAGGGAAAGCCAAAACCACCACCAAAACCACCACCAGGATAGTATCCGCCCCCGCCAGGAGGTGCATAAGTGCGCGGTGTATAGGTGCGGCTCGAAGGTACTCTAAATGAGCCACCACCGATTCGACCCCCACTGCGGGCCGCTAATGCTCCATCGGCGTGGCTAAGAGCCAAAGTTAACACCAGTCCTAGCGCTAACAAGCTTTTTAACAGTGGTTTGATGGTTTGTTGTAGTTTTTTACGCATAATACAATCGCTTGGAAAACTGAATTATTTATGATTTCTCCCCATGCTGGTAGGAGTGTTTCAATCTGTCGCTAACGCCAGCCCGTAAAAGCTTGCTTTGTAGCATTCACGTAGCATTCACGAGTAAAGGCTACATATTTAATCTACCGCGTCTTCTGTTGGGTAGGCAGCGATCGCAGGGGGGATTTCTCGACTGGGGAACCGTACCTTAAGATATGTTCACAATTACAGAAAGTTGCGATGTCTACGACGGGCTACGCCTACGGGCAATTGTTGCTACCTTTTGGACTAGCACTTTCAGGCTACAGTCTGGAATTATACAGATGCTTTTAATTTTTAATAATTATTTTGATTAATTTTTTAACTAGTTCCGTGGGTTTAAGTCCCCCGGTTCAATAAAAATTTTGTTTTGTGTTGGGGTTAAATCCCCATTACAAAACAAAATTTACGAAAGCGTTGCGGGGCGTTCGCGTTTAGCGTCTCTAAGAGTTGCCCATTACGAATTACGAATTACGAATTATTTAATACTTCACCCTACTTACAGCAGATTGCAACAGGCGTGAGGTACAGATAATCGTAGGGGCACAACATGTTGTGCCCCTACCCGTGTACTTCATTTACCTGAAATACGCTGTATTTGATCACAAGGTGAAAGGATATTTTTAAAATATGAGTACTACTTACTACTTTTAACAACCTTAAATTTACGTGTACATCAGAGGCTAGAAAGTGCCCGTAATTCTTATCAGTAAATGTATACAGACACCAGACAGATCTCAAATACTTATCCAAATTTTTGGCATTTTGGCACAACATCCTAGAGAATTCAGGATATTATATGTGAACGTAGCTAAATGTCGTAATTTTCGCAACAGTTGTTCACTGATCAATTTGGCTACAAGTATTAGCTTTTATTTATTGTTCATCATGCACAGAAATTCTCAAGTAGTGAGAAATTTGTAGCAAAAATCAAATCAACACAATAAAAAAACAATCTTCCTGGCTAATTTTGTAAAATCGGCTTCAAATTTGTCTACCACATTCGTTTTAAAAGAAATAAAATAAGAATTAAGGCTTTGAAAATAATCCTAATAGTAAATAGATTAAAAATTATTTGAAGTAAAGTTATCAGCTTTATTATGGAACATATTTCTCAACTAACAGCCGAAATCAGAGACAAAGCTGCATACCCAGATATCCTAGTCATATCCCGGATCTTCCTGCCGAAAGAAGCTGTAATTGGGGAATATATCTACAATCGCTGTCTCCAAGATCCAGAACGAGTAATTGTGCTGGCGGCTAGTTGCTCAGGAGACAAAGTATTTGATGAAGGTCAACAGTTTCCGGTGTATCGCTGGTTTTCTCCTAGATACTGGCGTAGTGGCTTTGTGGGAAGTATCCTGAAGCCTTGGGTGAATATCGTCTGCTCATTTGTCCTAGCAATTAAACTCTATTTTCGCTATCACTACCGTTATATAGAGTGGGGCCACGGCTATGACTTTCCTTCACTGTTGCTATTGAGCTATTTTCTACCTATTCGCTTTTTTATCTATCTGCACGGCAATGATCTTCATTGTACTTTACACAATCCCGTGCTGCGATCGCTCTTTAAACTAACACTCAAACGAGCCGAAGGTATTGTTTGTAACAGTTCTTATACACGAGACTATCTCAGAACTGCTTTCCGATTAGATACTCCTACCCATGTCATTAACCCAGTAATCAGGCCAGAAAAATTTGGTAATAATGTAGCGAGTCCCAGTAGCCTTGATGATTTACGTGTTCGGGTGCGTCAAACTTACAACATTCCCGAAACAGCAATAGTTATTCTCTCCATCGGAAGGCTAGTAAAACATAAAGGTTTCGATCGAGTAATTGATAATATCCCACTATTGCTAACTTTTGGGGTCGATGTCCACTATATAATCTGCGGTCAAGGGTCAAGTGAATCGGAACTGAAATCTCTAGCGCATCGTTTGCGCGTAGATAAGCGCGTCCACTTTGCCGGATATGTGCCTGAGCGAGAATTAGCAGGTTATTATGCTGCTTGCGACATATTTGCCATGCTGACTTTATTGGATACTAAAGCTAATAATATGGAAGGTTTTGGTATGGTTTATTTAGAAGCAAGTTACTTCGGTAAGCCTGTAATTGCCCCTCGCTTAGGCGGTGTTCTAGACACAGTTCAGCATGAAGAGAATGGGATACTGGTTAATCCCAATTCTGGTTATGAAGTGTTTCAAGCTTTCAATCGGTTGTGCAAAGACCAGCAATTACGTGAGCAGCTTGGCCGCAAAGGTAAAGAATTAGCCAAGCGTAGAACCCTTCACCGATCGCTTTACAAATCAGAGGCAAAAAACGCGATTTTGTGAGGTTTTTAAATTAGGAATTATGAATTAGGTTGGGCTACGACTACGCCAAAAACTAATGTCAGTAAGAATGCTACCATGTTTATTACATTCAAGGACACACACTAAGTTTTTTATTTTCTTCGGGATGAGTTATAAAGTAATCTTTGAGGCGATCGCATCCTTGATGCAGCAGTTCATCTAATCCCCGCATACGCCACACAATTGCTGTATTGTCCTCACTGGCTGTAGCCAGCAGTTTACCATCAGGGCTAAAATCTGCGCTTCTCACAGTGCCTTGATGACCCGTAAATTCTGCCACCTGTTGTCCTGATAAATTCCACAGTCTAGTTGTGTAGTTTGCTGAAGATGTAGACAGCAGCTTACCATCCCGGCTGAAAGTTATTTGTGTGACTCTACCTTCATAAGTCTTAAATTCTTTTAACTGCTTTCCTGAATAATCCCATAACCTAACGATACCATCATCTCCAGCTGTAGCCAGTTTCTCCTCTTTGGGGCTAAAACCGACAGTGTTAACATAGCCCCTATGACCCAGCAATGGTTTAAACCGCTTGCTATTAAGATTCCACAGCAATGCCGTCCCATTTTCTCCAACTGTAGCTAGCAGCTTGCCATCTGGACTAAATCTAGTGGTCTCAACTTTACCTTTGTGCGGAAATTGTTGCAACTTGGTTCCTTTGAGATCCCACAGTTTCGCCATGCCATCATCTCCAGCAGTAACAAGCCTATCTCCTTCGTTATTAAAATTGATACTCCGTATTGCTTGAGTATGTCCCTCGAAAGGTTTCAAAGGCTTTAACGGTTTTCCGGTGCGCGTCCAGAGCTTTATTGTGCCATCTTTTCCACCTGTAACAATTAGGTCTTCTGTTTGTTTTGGGCTAAAACGCACACTGTTGACACCGCCTTGATAGGCTTGGAATGGTTTTATCAGCTTCCCTTCAAGAGTCCAAAGCCTAATGTTATCATCCTCTGAAGCTGTAACTAGTAAGTTGCCATCTGGGCTAAAACGCACACTGCTAACAGCTTTTTCATACCCCTTTAGTTTGATTAAGGGATTTTTGGGTTTGATTAATGATTTTCCTGGAACTGCCCAGAATCTTACCGTGCCATCATCTTTTCCAGCGGTGGCAAGAGTCTCTCCTTCGCCATTAAACCGGATGCTCACAACACTGCCCTGATGACCCAGAAATTCTGCTTCTAGTGTTCCCTTGAAATCCTTCCATAGCCTTACTTTGCCATCGCTACCTGATGTAGCAATCAAACCATCGTTGGGAATACGAACTGTCTCAACACCTTCCCGATGAGCCTCAAATTTTGCCAGCTCTTCTCCAGCAAGATTCCATAGCCGAACTGTACCATCATCTCCAGCAGTTGCAACTTGCTTTTTCTTGGGGTAAAACCAGACACTGTTAACACTACATTTTTTAGTATCCTTGACACTGCATTCATGACCCTTAAATGTTGCCAATTCTGCCCCCTTGATATCCCAAAGCTTTGCCAAGCCATCCTCTCCAGCCGTGGCAAATTGCTGAATATTATCAGGATTAGGATTAAGGCTTTTGATACTTCCTTGATGGGCATCTATTGTTAAAACAGGTTCTCTATTGAAACGCCACAGTTTGACTTTGCCATCATCTCCAGTTGTTGCCAGCAGGTTGCTCTTGGGAAGAAAACGAACGTTATTGACACTACATTTATCACCATTTTTTGGTCGGTCGTATTCTTTTAACTGCTGGCCATTGACACATTTATGATGCATGGATGTTATTAAAGGAGGTGACTGCTGAGTTGTTGAGACATTCCACACTTTTACCCAACCGTTACTTGCACCTGTAGCCAGTATTGTTTGATCTTCACTAAAATCGATACTTTTGATACTGTTATTGTGCAGTATGGGCTTTTTCAATTCCTTTCCCCGGAAATTTCGCCATGTAACCGTGCCATCTTCTCCACCGGCAACAATTAACTCTTCTTGTTTGTGTTTCTTAAAAAAACGGATACTGTTTACACCTTTTTGGTAAGTATTGATTTGATTTGTTTGATGAATATTATCCAGAATCTTCTGCAAAGCTAGCAGTGGACTTATGGCTGGACAGTCTTGCAAACATTGACTATTCCAAAAAGCCATCTTTTTGACCTCTTGTCCGGCTTCCATTGCTGACACTAAAGTTTCGATTTCTCCAGCGCCAGACTCAAAATTTCTTAAAGCAGTGACTCCTGAGCCTTCAACCTCAGCTGTCCATCGTAGCCAAAATGCAACCATAGCTAGGATTGAGACTATTACTAAACCACTAGTCAGCCCAAATAGAGTAAGCTTGCGGCGGCGTTCTTTTTGTTTACGATCGCGATCGCGCAATGCTAAACTCTGCTGGATGAAATCTTGCTCTGCTTGGCTCAACTCATCTTGGCGCTGCTTGAGCCAATTTTCTGCCTCCGCTAGGGGGACACCTCGCAGCAATGGCCCCTCATCTTGTCCGGCATTTTCCCACTGACGCATTCTCGATCGCAATAATTCTTGCCAAGTGCGAAAAGAGCGATCGCTCTCCATCCAACCGTGCAGTCGTCCCCATTCCCGAATCAAGGTTTCATGGACAATCTCTACTGTTTCTTTACCAGCAGTTTGATCACGTCCAGTTACCACTAGCCGCGCATCAGCCAAACGCCTCACTAAATCCCAGTTACTTTCTCCCACCTCATTTTTGGTAGCTAGTCTGCGGGTGTCTTCTGTGCCTTCCCCAGGCCGCACCAGTTGGACAAATATTTGCTGTGCTTGTTGTTGCTCCTCTGGATTGAGCCTAGCAAACTCGGCTTCTGCATGGTTCGCCAACGACTTTTCTACACCACCGATGGCTTCGTAAGCAGCATGAGTCATTTGGCGATTTTGCTGTTGTGCCCACAGTTGCGTCAAAGTAAATTCTAGTAATGGCAAATTCCCTGGTGAATCCGCCACTGCTCTGAGAATCCGCTCTGCAAGCCCCTCTTCTAACCTTACCCCTTGCTTGTTTGCAGGTCGAGCGATCGCTTGCTGCAATTCTTCTCGGTTCATCGGAGCAAGTTTTAAATCAGCATTCTGCAAAGCATCGGCGAAACGACGATCAGAAAGTGCATATCCCAGAAAGTCAGCTCGCAAGGTCAGCAAAAGGGTAAAATTCTGTACCAGTTTAGCCGCTTCTAATAATTGATTTAAAAATAGCTGGCGTTCTTTAACATCTGAGCAAGAAGTATAAAGTTCCTCCAATTGATCGACCACCAGTAACAGGCGGTTATCCTCGTTCTCTGACAAAATTCGGGATAAAAAAGTATGTGCTAGTTCTCCCTCTCGCAACGCACCAGCTAATTTTCTGGCATCAATATCTTGTTGTATCTTCGTTTCATTTGGTTCACGCAGGCGTACAATTACTACTGCTAATTCATCTACAGGATGAGTTTTTGGGCGAAAAGATTCGATGAGCCAATTGCCTTGCTGGCGTAAATGCGGAATCAAACCTGCAAACACTACGCTAGATTTACCACTACCAGACGCCCCAATTACCGCTACCAATGATTGTTTTTGGACTGTATCTACTAGTTTCTGTGTGAAAATATCCCGCCCAAAGAAAAATCTTGTATCTTCTTCCCGGAAAGGAAATAAACCGCGATAGGGACAAGAGGCAATAGCTTGCTCACGCAACACAGACCATTCACTCACCAACACTTGTGTGGGAATCATAAACCCAACTTTAGCTTCTGGTCGGTTGATGTCTACTGCTACTGCTATTCCTGCTATACCCTGAAGCTCACGATCCCATATAGGCGCACCACTGAAACCAGGCTCTAGTTTATAACCTGGTTGTTTCACATCCTCTACCTGCACCCAACCTTTAGCTGTGCGTCCACGTAAAACGCCAGTAGCCCAAACCCCATCTGGTTGTCCCGCTGGAAAACCCAATACTCCGAAAGGATGTCCCGCCCAATCATCAGATGTAATTAATGGTGCGAGTAGAACTTTATCTGGAGGAGAATGTTTTAATTCCAATCCAGCAATATCTTCTACTGCCATACTAGGATTCACAGGTAGCCAGAAAACAACCTGAGCTTGGAAGAGTTGTTTAGCTGCCACTAACGGAAAGTCCAAGGTGATTTCTGCATCTGGCATTTGGGCAGTTGTTCTAGAAAGTCCCAAGGCATCAGCTACCACATGGGCGCAGGTGAGGATGTACTTTTGGGAAACTAAGAAACCAGCACCAATTACTTTGCCACCGTTAGAGTAAATCCTGACAATAGATAACTCAAGGGGTGCTGCCATTTTGTGAATCTCTTTTCCACTTCAGGGTGATTTCATAGTTGACTTCACTATTACCTGAAGCTACAACCGCCCCAAGTTGAGCGCTAATCTTGATGCCAAACTTGACTTCCACTTCATCTGCCGGCTGTTTGATGCTGCCTATTTTGGTAATAATCGCATTAGCTATCGGCTTGACGGTTTCTAGGGCTGACTCGAAAGTTTGTGTAGCTTTATCAACCACTTGGTCTCGCAAACCGATGCGATCGTCGGTCTGTGCTGCTTCGTCTACTTCAACAAGAATGGATTCGCCACTTTCAAGAGGAAATTCTACTATGCGTTTCACAACAAACTTATAAAATTGGGTATAAATACGTAAAATTCAATTTACATTGATTGTAGAAGGTTTTCTATTACTTGAAGTTCCCAGATAATGCGACTTTTAGAATCTAACGATAATTTTGCAGATCCAAATACGTTGATCAGAAATATGCCGAAAACCCTTGAGGTTGAAACAGATTAAAACTGGCTCAAATCAACTAACCACCGCCAACAATAGTTACTACTTCTAAGCGATCGCCTGGTTGCACTTTTGTTTGCGGCCAAAACTGGCGATGTAAAATTTCGCCGTTATACTCCACAGCCACCAAGCGGGGGTTAAAACCCAACCGTTGGAGCAAGTCGGGTAAAGAAGTTTGAAACGAACAGCTATGGGTTTCCCCATTTACCTGAACCGTAATTTCATTAGACATAAATAATGTGGGGAATGGGAGATTGGGAATTGATTGTTTACTTTGGACTAATGACTAATGACTAATGACTAATGACAAATGACTAATGACTCTTTCAAAGTTCTGGTTTAATGCGATTAAGTTGGGAGAGCAAATATTGCGTCACTAGAGTAGGTTGTTCGGCTTGCATGAGCGATCGCACCACCGCTACACGTTCGGCTCCGGCATCGATCACATCATTGATATTATTGGCATCTATTCCTCCAATGGCAAACCAGGGAATTGAGCAATTTTTCGCAGCATAGCTGACATATTCTAGCCCTGTTGCTGCTTTACCTACTTTTGTGGGAGTTTCATAAACTGGCCCCACGCCAATATAATCTACACCTTCAGCAATTGCTCCTTGCATTTCTTCTTTATTTGTGGTAGAAAGACCTATCAGACGCTGCGAACCTACTAATTGCCGAGCAACAGCAATGGGCATATCTTGTTGTCCCAAATGCACCCCATCTGCATCCACAGCTAAAGCTAGATCCACGCGATCGTTAACAATGAATAAAGCACCGTAGATATGGCATAAGTGCTGGAGTTTTCTTGCTTGTTCCAGACGCAAAGAATCATCGGCGGTTTTGTCGCGGTATTGTAAAAGCGTTAATCCTCCTTTGAGTGCAGCTTCGACGTTGTTCAACAAAGTTTCATGTGGGGAAGTAACAAGATACAGACGCGATCGCCACAATAATTGATGGCGCTGATGACCCATTAAACTACTTTCTAGGGTATAAACCTGATAGCGCATCTGCTTGCAAGCTTTAGCCATAGTTGGGTGATAAAGCTTGCCGTATTCTTCCAAAACCCGCAATGCTTCTTCTATACGGCAAAAATTAGCTTGCAACACCGATTTGATACTAGCTCGTTGTTCTTCTTGAGGATGGGTTAACTCAGTCCCAGGATCGCCTGGTGTATCTCGCGCCGCCCGCAATTCCGGGGTATGCCACTTGGCTACATCTTGTCGCAACCGCTTGCATTCAAGAGCCAACTGGGCATTATTCAACCCAAAGCGACACCATTCCTCGATAATTCGCAAGCCCTCACGAGCACGATCTAAATTCGCGTCTAAAATGCGGTAGACAACTTGCTGGATTTGCTCTTTTTGGCTGTATGGCTCGACCATTACAACAACCCCATTAGTGCTTTCATCGGAATGTGAATTATCATATGTCCTAGTAACCATAAGTTAATTAATTTGCTTTTTTTTACTCAATTTTTGCAGAATATACGCAAAATAACGTAGTAGTGAGGGTTACGGGAAATTATCCCATTTTCCTATAGGCAGTGATCAGGGTAGTTTGAGGCTACAGTTTCGCACTAAGGTTAGTCAAGTATTTTAGGGTAAACGACAAGCTTACAAAGGACTAGCCAGAGCGGATACACTGGAAAATCCACAATGGGCAAATTAAATTTGAGACTGCATGGATACTATTTCGAGAGCATTTATACAGTAAATCTTAACTTTGAAATAGAGCGCTTTCTCGCCCAAAATATCATCCAAGCCGATTATTAAAGCTCACAATATATATCGCCTCACTGATGGTCAACAAATTTTAGAGTGAGTAATATTATCGACATAATACTCTTAGAGAGTATAAGAATTTCTTGTTACTTCGAGGAGTTGTGTTAAATATGATTCACCATCGTGTGTTTCCTAAGTACCATAGGGTAGATGTTATGCTTGCAAAGCTGAAGTTTATCAAATCAGCAAGGCTTTTATTTTTTATTTTTTCAGTATTATTTTTTACTGTAAACATGGGAGCGGCAAGTATGGCGTTCCTGGGTAGCGCGTTAGCGGAGCTCGCCGAAGGCGTTGCCTCTCGTAGAGAAGGCATCGCTCAGATGCCATCGACACCAGATTGGGCGCCTCTGGTTGAGAAAACAAATTCTCAGGTTAACGTCCTGTTTGTCAACCCAAATAGTGGAGATGACAGTGCAGGCAATGGCAGCGAATCCACTCCTGTGAAAACGATTACCCAAGCGTTGCGATTAGCTAATGCTAATACTGTAATTATGCTCTCCACGGGCACTTATAGCGCCGAGACAGGAGAGATATTCCCTTTAATCATGAAACCAGGTGTTTCAATTCAAGGCAATCCTAGCAATCAAGGTAAGGACATTGTAATTCAGGGAGGTGGTGATTACCTGAGCCGGAGCTTTGCCGGTCAAAATGTCACAATTGTTGGAGCAAATCAAACCTTGCTCACTGGGGTGACGGTGACGAACCCAAACCGCCGTGGTTACGGTTTATGGATTGAATCTAGCAATCCGGTAATCGCGGAAAATACCTTTACTGGCAGTACCCAAGATGGAATTTCCGTAAGTGGTAATGCTGCACCCACCATTAGTAAGAATTATTTTGATCGCAATGGAGCTAATGGCATCACAATTGCCGGGAACTCCAGTCCCCAAGTGAAAGAAAATGTCTTTCACGAAACGGGTTTTGGCATCAATATTGCCCAAAATGCTGCTCCTATAGTCATAGGGAATCAAATTCAAAACAATAGATCGGGAATTGTGGTGCAAGCAAATGCCCGCCCGATTTTGCGGAATAATGTTATTCAAGATAATAAAGAAGATGGTTTAGTTGCGATCGCTCAAGCAATGCCAGATTTAGGCAACGCATCCGAACCTGGGGGTAATCAATTTCAAAATAATGCCCGCTACGACATTAACGCCAGCGCTGCTAAACAGGTAATTTCTGCTGCTGGTAACAACCTTGTGAGCGATCGCATCACTGGCAAGGTAGATATAAATGGTACAACAGCACTTGCAACACAAAATTCTCAACCTGCTCCTGTCCCCAACAATGTATTACGAGAAATACCAGCAAATGGGGAAATCACCTTCTCGGCTCCCGAAATCTCTGAAACTACTAATGGGCAAACCAGCAACAGCATTTCAGCAAATAATCCTGTTTCTGGGCAATTAAACAGTCAACTGCTGCCATTGTTGCCAGCCAATGTGCCGCTTTCCACGCCTATATCCAATCAACAGCAACCCACCTCTAAAGTTGCCGATTTTCCTACTCCTAGCAGCTTGTCGGCTAGACAAATACCAACCAACACTTCAAGAGTTGCAACTCCCAGTGCAGCACAGCCACCTGATACACCACAGTTGAATTATGTGCGGATTGAGCCTAATACGATAGAGTTTACTGCTCCTGAGTACCCATCCAATTCAGTAGCACAGCCACCAGATCCAAGTATGACGGAGCAAACACAGCAGCCATTACCAATACAAGAAACTGCTACTTTAGGTGCTTCTGCACTTTTACCACTTCCCGATCGCAATATCCCTATTAATAATACTCGCAATATGCAAACAAGTTCTGCAAGTATTCCAGATGGCGGTAACTCTGCAAGACAATTAGGTGTACGTTATCGCGTAGTAGTTCCACTCTTCACTGATAAAGATCAAGATTTAGTGCGATTCCTTGCTCCTGGTGCGTTTCCCACAGTTTGGCAAGGTCAAAGAGTTATGCAAGCAGGAGTATTTAGCAATGAATATAACGCTAAAGAAATGCTAAAAACACTCTCTAGCAACGGTTTAAGAGCCATTATGGAGCCGTTGAATTAATTGGGCATTGGACATAGGGCAAAAGGGGTGGAGGGGAAAGACTTACATCATTGGTGTCAACTTAACCTAAAAGCCATGTCCCGCAAGGAACTAAAGTTCCTTGCTAATAGCTCAAGTCATCTAAAGATGACTGAAATATACCCAATAATCTTTAGTCTACTTCAGTAGACTTTAGCTAAAAGCCAAAGAACTTTAGTTCCAGGCGGGTGAGTCAAGCCTTCAGTTAAGCTACTTTTTGCTTAAGTTGACACCGATGGACTTACATCCCCTCCAGTCTTTTTCCTCAATTTTGAATTTTGATGTAAGGGAACTCCAAAAAATAAATTATCCAATTTCTGGACTTCACTACGACTTTCCCTCCCCCAGCTAAGAGCTCCCTGCCTCTATAGCGATGGTATATTTTTTTATTTGGAAGTCCCTAAGGGCGATCGCTCTTTAACGGCTAAAGTAAACTCAAGACAGAAATACCACAAATCCAAGAATTGCCCCCATGAGCGTTCAAATCGAATTTCAGGTTACCGCTCCACCGTTTCGTTGGGATGAAGCTGGAGGTATTCGCATCGGTCAAAGCCGCGTTACTCTCGATAGCTTGCTAGCAACATACCATAACGGCTCTACACCTGAAGAAATTGCTGTTCAGTATCCCGTTCTCTGTTTAGGGGAGATATACGCAGCGATCGCATACTATCTCACCCATCGCCAAGAAATCGACAATTACCTAGAGCAGCGTTGCAAAAAAGCTCAACAACAGCGAAATCAATTTGTCCAGCAGTATAATTTAGCTAATCTTAGGCAGCGCTTGCGCGATCGCTATCAGCCCCAAGGAGAATTCTAGCCAGTGCGTCTATTGACTGATGAGAACTTCAATGGCTCGATATTGCGGGGCTTGATAAGACGTTTACCTGGATTGGATATTGTTCGTGTCCAAGATGTAGGTCTAATCCATACTGATGATTCCACTATCTTAGAGTGGGCAGCCAATGAAGAACGCATCTTGCTTACCCATGATATAGCAACGATTACTGTCCATGCTTATGAGCGAATCAACAAAGGTTTGTCTATGCCTGGAGTTGTTGAAGTTATTGCAACGGCTCCGATCGGACAGGTCATTGACGACTTATATTTATTCGTTTGTTGCAGTAAGTTTGGTGAATATGAAGGTCAGATCCTTTTCATTCCCTTTTCTTGATTGTAATGGCGATCGCGGGTCAAAATGAAATCAATCGACTTGAGAGAGCGATCGCTTTCCTACTGTGGGGAGGCATCGCTCTTTTAGTCAAGGGGGCGATCATATTTTAGGAAGTCAGACCTGCTGGGATTGCTGACGCACAGCTTTAATTTCAGCCCTGATTTCATCGTCTGTAATCTCATTCACCGGGGGTTCGGCATAAAGTTCTTGAATTAAAGCCGTCAAATCTGAACGTAAATCTATTTGAATCAAGGCTCTAGCGACTTTTGCTCGTTCGTCTGGCTGCAACTGTTGTACCGCCGTAATGAGTTGTTCCAAAGTAATTGGGATCGATACCATGTCAGTACCCATCATGATGGTTTCTTAAATTTTAGTGCGTTTGTGCGATCGCTATCAGTCCCAAGGAGAATTGACGACTTGTATTCGTTCGTTGCAGTCAGTCTGGCAAATATGAAGGTCAGTCAGATCCTTTTCATTCCCTTTTTTTGATTGTCATTGGCGATGGCGGGTCAACCCCTTCGCTACGGGACGATGTTATCCTAACTTGTCACGAATGAACCGATTTAATTTTATTCAATGGTAAGAGGTATGGAACCGACCATCGAGCAACTTAAAGCATTCTTTGATTTTTGCGTTCGGGCTAGTAATTTGCTTAGAGATATAGCATTGGTTAGATTTGATGAGAGGACAAGCCAAATCGTGATTTTGATAGGCGAAACCATCCAAGTAGAAATTCTGGCGTTGCTGAATCAAGGGATGATTCTTGTAGGGTGGGCGTCTCGCCCGCCCTGAAATACAAGGGACGGGCAAGATGCCCATCCCACAAAACTAGCAAAATCATCCCGCAAATATGCAACGCCGAAATTCTTAGTAATGGGGAGAACATTATCCGATGACAGACTATTTAACTCTTAATGAGCAAGAATTAAGACAATATGTGATATCAAACCCCCAGGATGAGGAGGCATTTCAGCATTACCTCAGCATCATGAGAGCGAAACCGGGGGTAGTGGTCAGCACTCCAGAACAATTAGAGGCTGAGTTAAAACGGCGTATTAATCAAGCTAGTTAACATAGAACCCGTTACTGACATTCCAGTAACGGGGTTTTTTCAATTTAGCAGCTTGACTCAATGTGAATTTTGGGACTTGCCTTCAGCCATTATCTTCTTGGATATTCCCGCGATCGCACACCCTTATATCTGCGCTGATTTGGCGACTTGCGTCTGGATACAGCAGGCTCAGTTTTTTCCGTTTTACCAACTTTCGGTGATTGGCGATCGGCTAAGATATCCAGGGCAGACAAATGACGAAACTCGACGGAACAAGGGGTAGCGTTACCGTCAGTATGCCAGATTTTTCTCGTTTTACCAGCTTTCGGTTATTTATTGGCATTTAAATCATGTACACTCGCGAGTAACCAAATTGCTACAGTTTATATGTAACCCTTACTAGGAGAGTGATTGTCCTGTTATATCTGCCCCTTACCCCCATTAATCTGTGATGGCGGGTTATTTTCGACAAGCGAGGTGCGCGAACCGAGGAAAATAAACCGTTCTAGGGATGTGTTTCACCTTAATGCCCTTTGGTGTAATGCTGCATGAATCACGAACCGGAAAGATAAGCTAACTATAAATTTTTTACCTTAATTGCGGAATTTAGAACAAAAATCATGTGGTAATAAATTAAAATGTCGGTAAACAAGGTAGGACATGGAGCCATTAACTGCTGGTGCGATCGCCACTCTCGCTTTCACAAAAGCTTTTGAAAAGACAATCGAGAAATTTACTGAAGTAGCTCTTGCTAAGATTGATGTGTTACGGAAGAAGATTTGGCAGAAGTTAAGGGGAAATCCGAATGCTGAAAAAGCTTTAACTGCTGTTGAACAAGGCAACAAGGTAGAATTAGATAAAGTAGCAGGCTATTTGCAATATGTGATGCTTGAGGATAAAGAGTTTGCGACTGAAGTACAAGCCCTTGCTCAAGAAATCAACGCAGGTAAGCTTCAAGACAACAGCCACATGACCCAGTACAACTCTGATAATGCTAGAGGCTGGCAAACTAAAGTTGAGGGTGGAACTGCTTACGTTGGTGAAAATCATTTCCACGGTCAATAGTCTACCCCCTGAATCCAGTAATTTGTAATGGCTGACTTTGCTGAACAATTGGAATTGCTACTTACCGAGGTAGCTAAAAAGCTAAAAGATGAGCCGCAAGCAAATTCAAAGCAGCTTGTCGCTTATTTTAAAGCTGTTTTGTTAGAGAATTCTGAACTTGCGAGTGCAGCAAGCCGCATGATTCAGATCAATCAAGATAATGCTAAAAGCTTTCAAACTCTAGTGGAGGGTGGGATTGCACAGGTTGGGGTTCACTATCATGTCGATAAAGATACACTCAAAGACGTTCTAAATACTTTCATCCAAGAACAGAAACCCAGGCTTGTTGGCATCCCTCAAAATCTCCCCCGCATTTGCATACAAAAATTTGTTGGTCGGGAGAAAGAATTAGAAATACTACACCAAAAATTACAGGAGAAAAACCAAGTTGCTATTTGCGCGATCGCTGGTATGGGAGGTGTTGGGAAAACGGAATTAGCATTGCAATATGCTCATTACCATTGTCAACATAACACTTATCCTGGAGGTATTTGTTGGTTGCAAGGGCGAGATGTTGAGGTAGGGAATCAGATTGTGGCATTTGCAAGAACACAGTTAGGCTTGCAGCTACCAGATGTTATCGACTTAGAGAATCAAGTGTCTTACTGCTGGCGACACTGGCAAGAAGGAGAGGTACTACTGGTACTTGATGATGTCAACTATTTTGAAAAGGTGAAGCCGTATTTGCCACCCCAATCATCTCGATTTAAGGTGTTAATCACAACGAGGCTACAATTAGTAGAACTTCCCCAGCCATTGACCCTTGACGTACTAGAAGAAGAAGCCGCACTTGATTTGTTACAGCAGTGTATCGGGAAAGAAAAAATTCTACAAGAACTGGCGAATGCCAAAAAGCTGTGTCAAAGATTAGGAAATTTACCCTTAGCGCTGCAATTGGTTGGACGATACGTTAAGAAACAAAAGCTGTCTCTAGAAAAAATGCTAGAGCGGCTAGAGGGAATATGTTTGAGACACAAATCTTTGGATAAAGATGATAATGACCGTACTTTTACACTCAATATCAAACGGGGAGTTGCTGCTGCCTTTGAATTGAGTTGGGACGAGTTAACTAACGAAGGCAAGCAGTTAGGCTATTTACTAAGTTTATTTGCGTTGGCCCCTATTCCTTGGTTCCTTGTGGAAAGCGTGAAGACGGTGCAAGATACCGATGATTTGGGAGATGCCAGGGTAAACCTAGAAGATTTCCATTTTCTACAAGGGGATCAAACCTATCATCTACATCAACTTATTCGAGAATTTTTTCAAGAAAAATTTTTTCAAGAAAAATTAGTGCAGCCGGAACAGGTAAATGAACTTCAGCATTCATTTTGTCAGGCAATGATAGCAGTTGCTCAAAAAGTTTCTGAGTCACCCACTCAGCATGATATTCAAGCGATAGCTCCTGCTATACCTCATGTAACCGAAATTGTGAAAAACAGAACCATACTTATAAGTAATATTTTTTTAACTGATGAAGATTTTTGTTTGATTTTTGTGGGTATAGGCAGATTTTATACAGCCCAAGGTTTATATAAAGAAGCAGCACTGTGTTATCAAAATTATCTATCAAATGCAATAGAACGCTTTGGAGAAGAAAGTTTAGAGGTAGCTTCTAGTCAAAATAGTTTAGCTAATGTATATAAAGATTTAGGTCATTATGATGATGCAAAAATATATTATCAGCAAGCTTTAAATTTAACTATAAATAGATTAGGAGATAATCATCTTGATGTAGCCACAATAATGAATAATTTGGCGTTACTTTACTCTCAGCAAAATAACAATACTCAGCAAGAAAGATACAATCTAAGTGTTTATAGAGAAACAGAAGAACGTTACTTAAAAGCTAGAAGGCTTTTCCGTAAAGCTTTAAAAATCAGAAAATTTCGTTTAAGGGAAGATCATCCACTTGTGGCTCAAAGCTTGAACCATTTAGGTACGTTATATGCAGGACTAGCGCACTACTCTTGGCAATATTCTAGTTACACACAAAAAGCTGAACGACTCTTACAGAAAGCTTTTGAAATTAGAAAGAATACTATAAATACAGAACATCCTGATATTGCAGAAAGCTTAAATAATCTTGCCTGTCTTTATACAAAAATGTATCGATATAGTGAAGCAGAAAGTTTATTTTTTCAATCATTGGCACTAAACCAAAGTTTGTTAGGAGAAACACATCCAGTTGTTGCTCTTGGGCTATGGAACTTAGGTGAACTTTACGTGGCTCAACATCAATACAATGGAGCTAGAGACTTATTTCAAAAATCTTTAGAAATACTTCAAAACTGTCTAGGTAATGATCATCCACTTGTAATTTCCGCTTGTAAACTCCTTGAAGATTTACGTTATAGAATGTAATCAGATGAATCTATAGCTTTATCTTAAGCTATCATTCAAAATACTAATTTTTATTCTTACTTTAATAACATGCTTTTGAATGGTAACTTCCTGAGCAAATTAGTGGTTACACTGCCATCAAAAAATAGATCTTTATTATCTTTATTTAGTAGTCATTGCCATGATATTAAATAACATCAAAAATTGCAATTATTCTTATAAACTTAACTAGTATGTATCTGTCAATACAAGTACTAAATTAGTAGAGATGTTATTAACATCCCTACTAAAATTATTGGAGTAACTTAGAAAGTATTGAAGATTCTCTTCACTTACTAAGATACTGTTTCTTCTAACCTTCTTCTCAAGTCATTTTCCAATCTATGTAGCTTCCAGCTATGCCATGAGTTTGCCCTATTTGCGTAAGAAGATAAAAATCTTAGACGGTCTTTTGCTTTTTCCGGTTGCTTATCATTATCATTAAGCAACTTAACTCCTACAAGATATGCAAATCGTCCATATAACCAAGGGATATCTTTACCTTTTACATCTTCTTCAAATAAGCCAGCACGCATTGTATAGGCTTCCCATTTAAGCAACAACTCATTATCGCTACATCCTAATTGGTCAAGTTTATTTGTTTCGCAACTTTTGAGGTAGTTATCAGCAGAATTATAGGCTTCTCTCAGTGCCTTACGCTGTAAATATTTCATGCGGAAATCAATCCACTTTCCTTTCATCTTGAATTCTTCTTGATTATTACTCTGCATGATTGAAGCTACAGCATGACCTAGTTTTATAGCCTCGGAGGCTTCTCTAGGGCGATGAGAAGAGTATTGAATAGCATTTTTTAGGTCTTCTTCAGCTACATACAACTCTCCATTCCAAGCATCAACAACAGCTAAAGCTCCTTGCAAAATAAAAGATTTTTTGGGGACTGTTTGATAATCTTTGAAGTGTTCTGCTGCTAATTTCTGTGCCTTATTTGCAACTAAAAAGGCAGATTTTTCTATTTCTCCCATGACTTTATTATTTTCTTCATCAATCGATCTATCTATGTCTCCTTTATTTTCTTCCTCATTTCGCTCTAAAGCTGTACGCTCTCTGTTTTTTTCGATGAACTCAGCAACATCTTTATGCTTTATACCTTGTAGCACAGCATTATAGGGAGCATCCCATGCGTTTTTTTCTGACTCAAAAGTTTCAAGACTACGCTCTAACCATTGATATTTTAATAGCTCTATACTCTTTGTTTGGGACATTATTCC
Organism: Nostoc favosum CHAB5714; assembly: GCF_020829495.1. GTDB lineage: Bacteria > Cyanobacteriota > Cyanobacteriia > Cyanobacteriales > Nostocaceae > Nostoc > Nostoc favosum. The sequence continues at coordinate 72,607 of NZ_JAIVFQ010000009.1, forward strand.
CAGCAAATCCAGTGGTCTAGAGAAATTGTTATTATCTTGTTGTATCCAAGTAGTAAAAAGCTTTTTAGGCTGTAGGTTAGACATCCACGTTTGGTGTTGCAAGTGTTTGCAAGATTCTGCTTCTTGGCAAGCTGCGGCAACAAGACCCATTGTTGCAGTTATAGATGCAGCTTGATTTACAAGAGGTAATACCTTTCGATATTCGTCGGGACGAGCTTTCACATCTTGAATTAACTGTTTATAAGGAATTTCACCAAGTTTTTGGTCTTGGTCTTCTGCTTGAACGGGATGACCATAAGGCGAAAGAAATGTTATCTGTGGCTTATATTCCAAATCTACTAAGCCAGATACCACATCAGGGTTTGGATTAAAGGATAAAGTTATTTGTGGCCAGCTTAGAGGGGGAAGTGCCCAATTTTTTAATAGCCTATTATAGGGGGAATTCTTATCTTTAAGTAACTGACTAGCCAGATAGTTTGGTTGCTTGGATTTAGAGTCTTTTGGTCGCAACTTTTCATTTCCCCATGCCATTGAAGCAAATTCACTATCTGCACGTAAGAATACTTTCCCGATTTCTGTATTCCTTAAAGCCTCATCTGTATAAAGAATACCATTTTTCCCAGCAAGTTGGTCTTGAGATACCTGAAAACTTCGGTTTTTAGTTTGCTGCACTACATGAATTGCTTCTCGCAGTATGTTTGGACTAACTGTAATAGGAATTTTCTTATCTTTAATATTGGCATAAAGCGTTTCATCTTGATAAGACAAATCTGATGGCTTGAGTACAAGACTACTTGCAATATTAGATTCTAGTCCACCAATACCTCTTGCAAACATCGAATTTAAAGCAGAAGCAAAAAAGCTTCCTGAATCAAACGGGGGAGTAGAAAGGGATTTTTTTGGAATAAATACCGTTACAAAAATTAGCGCTATGAGAAAAATAGCTGTCAACCGCTGACGTAGGGAATACATATTTAACTCCTTTTTATTTGGCACCATTTTCTTACTATTACTAACGTCTTGCCCAGTATTTTTCTCCCATTAAGAACACACCAATTACAATGCCAATAGGTGTCATTGGGTTAGAATAATCAACAAGTAATGGCTCGATACCAAGTATAATTTTTACAAAAATACCTAAATACAAACATATAACTAATATCCATAAACTGGAAGTATGGAATACAGTTCTTAATGGTTGCCGCTCACCTATATGGATAGCCAACGCACCCTCTCCCAAAGCAATAGTCAAAGGCATTAAATAAGAACCTAATGAATCTTCGTTCACTGTGTTCCATATTTTATGTATTCCAAATGAGTTCAACAAAGCTTGCTCTAATAAAATCTCGTTAATTGCAATTACTAGAGTAGCAATAGTAGAAATAAGAATTATTTTTAACAAAAATGGCAATCTCAAGCGATGTAAATTCATGCTTTTCATGTTTTTACCTTTAACGTTCTAAGGTTGTTCAACGCTTTCTGAAATAGCCAAAATCAAACAATAACCTCTATGAGACTATTGCTTGATTTTGGTTAGTTTCGTTCAAACTAGACAAAGTTGAGGTAGACCGAAAACTTCATCACTGCCATGAGCTTTCGGCATCAAAGCGTATTTTTTGCTTTGATCGCTACATATATATATGAAATTATTTTATAATACTTTAAAAAAACCGTGTTAATACTGAGCTAGGACAGTTTTTTATCTGGCATATAAATGATTTCTTATTTTTCGCTCTCCAACTAGTCTGCAAACCTATAAACTTTCAAGAAACACAGGGGTGTAGGGGTATAGGGGAAAAATGTTTCTTTCATTCGTAGCGGGTGGTGTGCGAAGCGCAGCGTAAGCGCAATAAGCAAGCAAGAGGCAAAAGGCACTCTTGCAAAAGGATTCTAGAAGATTAAGGTCTACTGAGTTTTTTTCACGCAATCAAATAGGACTCCTATAGTTGAATTATATTTATGATACTTTTCAGTGCGATCGCCTTCGCCGTAAATCGGGTTAAGGCAAGAAAACTCATCATCTAATACCTCAACACGACTTTAAAGTACCTCAACACGACTTTGAAGTACCTCAACACGATGTTGAAGTACCTCAACACGACTTTGAAGTACCTCAACACGATGTTGAAGTACCTCAACACGACTTTTAAGTACCTCAACACGATGTTCAAGTACCTCGACACGATGTTCAAGTACCTCGACACGATGTTCAAGTACCTCAACATGACTTTGAGGTATCTGTTGCTTATTTGATGTTACTTTTTTGACAAAATTAATAAATACCTCAGTACAATCCACTAAAAATAATTAGGTCGATCTGAATTTGCTTTAATTTTTCCGAATTATCTCTCAGAGAAATTTATGGTTGCATTGGCTAGAGTACATGCAGTAATCCGATAACTTCCTTCAGGAGCGCATCTCATGGCACGACTAAAACGCAGTTCACGCACTCTCGAAAAGGCTCTCCGTCGAATTGCAGGAATGCGATCAATTAACCCGACGCTAGAATTTGGCAACGGATTAAATTTGACAGACTACGACAGCCGCATCCAAACCTTGCAAACCCAGCTATCTACCTACAACACTTTACTCTCTAGCATAGATGAAATGGCAGGTCGCCTCTCTCTAATTGAAGAAGAATTGGGCGGCTATTCTGAAAAGATGTTAATGAGTGTGGCAACCCATTATGGCAAAGACAGTTTGCAATATATCCAGGCGGGAGGCAAGTCACGTAAGAAATTATCACGCCGTTCGAGCAACACTCAATCCCCATCTGAGGTACAGCTACAACCTTGAATGGTGCAAACAACAATGGTAAAAAAACCTCTGTTGTTTTACCCTAATGTTTAACTGCATCATGCTGGAGTGTTGCTGATTCTGGGTATAAATTAGAAGTTGTATGAATTAAAATTGAACTGTTTCAGTGGGCAATTTTGCTTTAGTGAGGCGATCGTCGCCTCACACAGCTAGAACAATACCTGTGGAATTACCTGATCATTCCAGTCGATCAATCCCTTTGTCAAGAATGGGCACAGGTTCGTGCCAATCGACAAAGCGCAAGACGACCAATATCCCCACAAGATGCTTGGATTGCCGCAACGGCTCTACTGGTCTGTCAAATTCATTTTGACCGTTAAAGAGACGCGATAAATCGCCGTCTCTACAGGAAATTTATCCATCAATTATTTATTGACAGACTACTACGCTACGACTTACTGCTAGTCAAAATGAGATCAATTGCCTTAAGAGAGCGATCGCTTTCCTACTGCGAGGAGGCGATGTCTAACGACAAGCCACTCCGTGTCTACGTTGTTGAAGTAAAGGGGCGATCGCAGTTTGGATATGAATTAAAGAGCGGTCGTTAACTGCTTCAGACATCATAGTGAAATCGACAACTCAAAATGATGATTTCAGTTTCAGTCACTTCATACACTAAACGATGCTCATCCGTAATTCGTCGTGACCAATATCCGCTCAGTTCATGCTTTAGAGGTTCAGGTTTGCCAAGTCCAGTAAATGGTTGACGAACAATATCGTTAATCAGGGTGATGATCTTGCGATGAATTTTCTTATCTTGTGCTGCCCAGTCGTTGAATTGTTCAAATGCCTCAAGAGCGAATGTTATATTCTTCATTCCATTCCTCAGGCGTAAAACTGACCAAGTTGGTCTTTGTTTCAATGTTTTGAATAGCGGTCATCAAGTGGTAACGATTGGCTTCAGTAGACAGCAAATACTCTGTCACATCTTGTTGAATAGATTGGTTAGCATTTGTCTCAACAACATCTTGTTCAACCAAAACAATCACTTCAACAACAGTTCCTTCTGCTAAATCAGACTTTTGAATCTCGATTTTGCCATCCTTGCCAACGACCACTTGCTGTTTAATGCCACTTAACATGATTAAACCCTCATGGTGCAATATTTCACATTAGTTTTAGCTTAACTTAGTATGATCGCAATGGCTGAAATGGTGAACGGGCGATCGCCAATATTGTAAGTTGGGTTTGGCTCACTCTGGAGACAACCAAGGATTCATAATCTCAATATTCGTTGCATCGAGGGTTAGCTTTTATTCTTCAGTTTGTTTAAGTCCCGTTATTCCCCTTATCTCCCCACTCCCCTATCCCGGTTTATGATCCAAACGAGTCGCTTGCTCTAGGGCGGCTTTTTCTTTGGCTCGGCGGACATAAGGCTGTAATTGGGCGCGATCGCAACCTGTTAAAATAATCAGGTTTTCCAAGCTGATCCCTCGCATTAACATTTCTACACGCCAGGTTTGTTGTGCTTGGGCGATTACTGGCGTTTGTCCTTGGGGAGTTAACAGTCCCTCACTCCATACTTGCCAACGTATCTGAAGCTCTGATTCTGAGATGGGTGTGCCTGTTTCATTCAAAAACATGGCTGTTTGAGTATCTTTACGGCTTTTGAGCCATTTGATTAGAGGATTATTGGTAAAAGAACCGTAGCGTTTGCCCAGAATCCATTGATTCACAGGTACTTGTCGGACAAATCCTGGAATTGTAATTTGCAGAAAGTGCCCTTGAGTATCGTAGATTTGGTGCGATCGCTCCAAGCTAATTATTTCTGTGGCAGATAACCCAGCCCCAAATAACACATAAACCAAGGCATAATCTCGTACTCCCCATTTTCTGGCTTGTTGCAGAATTTCGTGAACTAAAGTAGCAGGTAAATCAGCTACTTCTGTGGTAATGAACCCTCCTTGTAAGGAGTTTGTTGCTAGTTCTGCTGAGGATGACATGGCTCCATGTAAAAACAATTCCACCAAATTTTCCAGAAAATCATCCCGATCCTCCCAAAGTTCGTGAAATTCGCTGGTGAACTCAATTACGGCATATCCCAAGATCATCCCATTTAGCAAACTGGCTAATTTTTCTGCCGGTAAGTAGGTATTTAAATGTCCTTGCTGGATTACAGTAGCTAAATACTGAGCTACATAGCGGTTTGCCTCTGTGACTCCCCTGCCTAGTGCGCGGCGATTTTCTGCCGGGAATTGGTCGGCTTCACCCACCACAGACCGAACGAACTCTGGCACTCGTTCTAATGCATGTAAGCTGTCACTTGCATAATCTTTAAGAGCTTGGTAGACATTGCCGGGAGGCGTTGCCCGCCGCACCAGCGACTCACCTAAATCCTTAAAGGCTGCGGACTCTTCCAGCACAGCCAAAAGCAGTCCATGCTTATTGCCAAAATTCCGAAATAGAGTCACTTCGTTAACTTCGGCTTTTTCAGCAATTTGGCGAGTTGTGGTAGCGCTGACTCCGTGAGCAGAAAACAACTCAAGTGCAGCTTGAATCAGGCGTTGACGAGTGGAAATGAGTTGAGATGACATAGAAAAATGCAAGTGGCACTTGCACGGAAATTAGAATCCTGCTAGCATAACAAATGTAAGTGATACTTGCTTTACTCTACTGTAACGAACTCGTGTACAGGGTGGTAAATCCTAGTGGGATTATGCCCAAGAAAAAGCAAATCGCTTCATGATCCATCAACAGGAACTTTTATGACCGCAAATTTTGGGGCGATCGCCCCTGAGAGAGGCAACTCACCTCAACTCAGTTGGACAAATGTAGTATTTTTTGCTACATTTCATGCCTTAGCACTTCTGTCTCCTTGGTTTTTCTCCTGGCCAGCATTAGGTTTGCTAGTGTTTCTGCACTGGTTATTCGGGAGCATTGGTATTTGCTTGGGATATCACCGACTACTGAGCCATAGGAGTTTCCAAGTTCCTAAGTGGTTAGAGTATGCGATCGCCCTCATCGGAGCGTTGGCTTTGCAAGGTGGGCCAATTTTTTGGGTAGGTGGACACCGCCAGCATCACGCCCACACAGAAGACATTAATTTAGACCCCTACTCTGCCCAAAGAGGCTTTTGGTGGAGCCATATACTGTGGATTTTCTACCCACGCCCAGAATTTTTTGACTATGAAACCTATAAAAAATATGCCCCTGACCTAGCAAGACAACCCTATTATTGCTGGTTAGATCGTTACTTCTTGCTGCTGCAAATACCCTTCGGGCTGCTGCTTTATGCCTTAGGAGGATGGCCTTTCGTGTTCTACGGAGTATTTCTCAGATGTGTCTTGCTTTGGCACTCAACCTGGTTTGTGAACTCAGCATCACACCTGTGGGGTTATCGCACCTTTGATGCCAATGATGGCGCTCGTAATCTTTGGTGGGTATCCATCGTCACTTATGGAGAAGGATGGCACAATAACCATCATACTTATCCCCACATGGCAAAATCTGGATTTTCTTGGTGGGAGATTGATGTTACTTGGTGGAGCATCTTAGTTTTGCAGACTTTGGGTTTAGCCAAAAAAGTTGTCTCGCGTCCTCCTCAAGGTGCAACTCACGGCTAAATTGCAACTAATTCATCATGAATTTGTTATGCCGATTGCTTACCGCAGTCGGCTTAATAAACTGTTACGCATTCTAATTGCATATTTAGTAGAAACACTTTCAATTGCCGATTCCACGAATGACTAACTACGTAGAATTAATAATTTTAGCTGTTTTAAAATTGAGAAATCACTCTGCTGCACCTTAATTAAATCACCACAATGCATCGAATTTTAATATTTGGCAATTCCGATCCTGGAAAAAGCACTCTTGCAAATAGACTTGGTAAAGACTTCAGGATTCCAATTCTTGATCTAGATACTATCGTTTGGGAACCCTGATGCCTTAGCGATGGATGCACTGTTACAGATTACAATGTGGAAAGTAAGGACGATGATTAGAGGTAGAAGATGACTAGCAAAGAATTATTAATCCAAGAAATAGAAACTTTACCACCAGAATTGTTAACAGAAGCACTTAATTTTATTCGAGAAATCAAAACCAGTCATACAGCAAAACAGTCAAGTACAAATAACTTACGTGGTTCTACAGCTGAAGATTTACTAGAATTTGCAGGAACTTGGTCAGGTGATGATATCAGAGAATGTCTTCAGCTTGTTCATGATACTCGTATGCCACTGGAATTTTAAGAATGTATTTGCTTGACACAAATCATTGCACTTTTTTGATAGAAGGTGAACCAAAAGTTGTCAATCACTTTCGGAAATTAGGTAAAATTACACTCGCCACCAGTGCTATTGTGGCAGGTGAACTCAGATTCATGGCACAAAACTCCCAACAAAAAACTGCAAATCTCATCAAAATTCGCGCATTTCTCAACCGAATTGATATTTATCCAATTGATGATGAAACGGCAGAAATTTACGGAGATTTCAAGTCGGAAATTATTAAAAGATTTGCAGCCAAAGAAAAGAGTAAACGCAAAACAACTCAACTACAAGAAATTGGCATCGGTGAAAATGACCTGTGGATTGCTGCTACAACTTTACGCCATTCATTAATTCTCGTTACATCAGATAGTGATTTTCAAAGAATGCGTAAAGCCAGGGAATTTCCTGTAGAAAGTTGGATTTAATTTAGGCTAAAAAACTGGTTGTATATTAAAGAACTTATACCAATTCTGGATGAAGATGCGCCTATAGTGCAAGAAATAAAGAACGAACCGCCAAGAGCGCCAAGTACGCCAAGAAATAATCAATTAAGAGATTTGGCGCAGCTTCACAAAGAAATGGTATTAGCAAGCCCCGCTCCATATTCCTCGTAATTAACCTGTAACAAGGCACGACCTAAGGTGCTATATGAGGGCAGGGCTATTTTTCGCAGGTTTTAATAGTTCTATCAATTCTTCGTGGTAGCTTGCAATCCAATCTCCGATTGAAACTGCATCATTGCCAGTTGGAATTGCTACGATGAAATTAGTGGTCGATGAAGAGGAGACAGCAATTACATCTGCTAGGCAGTTAATAGACTTCAAGCCAGCAAGAAATCAACATTGAACCACAACGGCGGCAGTTACTAGAATTGATAGAGACAATACTAGTTTACAAGTTTCCGACGATGAGTCGAGAGGAGATTGAAGGTATGTTTGGGTTAAGTGATTTGAAACAAACACGAGTTTATCAAGAAGGCAAGCAGGAAGGTAAGCAAGAAGGAGCGCGTGAAGAAAAGTTTAGAATGATACCTTTGTTGTTGAGATTGGGATTGAGTTTTGAAGAAACAGCGAAAGAGTTAGGTTTGAGCCTAGAAGAGATTCAGCAAGAAATGCAAAAATATCCTCCAAGTCAGGATATGTAACCTACCAGGGCTATTTCGTTCTAGCATAAACCGCCCAGAACTAAAGTTCTGCGGCTCAGAGCTACAGCTACTCGCTTAGTGGACTAAAAGCCTTTATGAGTCGTCTTGAGACGACTTTTGCTATTAGCCTCAGAATTTATTCTGAGGTGGGCTAGATGAGAATGAAATAGCCCTATGTAACCTACAATTACCCCCATCGCAGATACCTCTAAATATTTCTGCTATTTTCCATTCCCATTAATTTTTTATTTTTTGTATGATTTCGCTCTCTCCCATTCTCCAAGCTAGACTCTCCCAACCCCTCAAGATTGGCTCCTTTGAGGTAAAAAGTCGGGTTCTCCAGTCGCCTCTATCTGGGGTGACAGATATGGTGTTTCGCCGGATTGTGCGTCGCTATGCGCCAGATTCGATGATGTATACCGAAATGGTGAATGCTACAGGGTTGCATTATGTCAAGCAGTTACCCAAAATTATGGAGGTAGATCCCAATGAACGCCCAATTAGCGTTCAACTATTTGATTGCCGTCCAGATTTCCTGGCAGAAGCAGCAATAAAAGCAGTTGCAGAAGGTGCTGATACTGTAGATATTAATATGGGTTGTCCGGTAAATAAAATTACTAAAAATGGTGGTGGTTCTTCGTTGTTGCGGCAACCAGAAGTAGCAGAAGCAATTGTGCGGGAAGTGGTAAAAGCTGTTGATGTACCTGTGACAGTAAAAACCCGTATTGGCTGGAATGATAACGAAATTACTATTCTCGACTTTGCCAAGCGGATGGAAGATGCCGGGGCGAAAATGATCACAGTACACGGACGCACCCGCGCCCAAGGATACAATGGCAATGCCCGTTGGGAATGGATTGCCCGTGTGAAAGAAGTGCTTTCTATCCCAGTTATTGGGAACGGAGATATTTTTTCCGTTGAAGCGGCGGTGAAGTGTTTAGAACAAACTGGCGCTGATGGTGTGATGTGTTCCCGTGGAACTTTGGGTTATCCGTTTTTGGTGGGAGAAATTGATCACTTCCTGAAAACTGGAGAGATATTACCGTCACCAACCCCGATTCAGCGTTTGGAATGTGCAAGAGATCATTTACAAGCCTTGTGGGAATATAAAGGCGATCGCGGTGTACGTCAAGCCCGTAAGCACATGACTTGGTATGCTAAAGGTTTCGTTGGTGCTGCCGAACTTCGAGGACAACTAAGTTTAGTTGAAAAAGTAGATCAGGGTTTGGCAATGATTGACCAAGCAATTGAAAAATTAGCTAATGGTTATGAACTAGAGGAAGAAACGCAAAGTAGTTTGGTAATGCTTTGAAAAATGAATATTACTCTATACTTTGTATATTTAACTAGCCAAAGTGGAGGCTCACAATGTTAGTTTCCAAACACAACGATGTTGTATCCGTCCCCGAAATCCTCTCTTTAGAAGACTTCATGGCAAATCCTCCAAAAGGGATGGAATGGGTAGACGAGCAACTAGTAGAAAAAACAGGGATGACATTAAAACATAGCGAAATTCAAGGCAACATCTACTTTTCCTGGAGAAGTTACATTAACTCCAATCAACAAGGTGGGAAAGTTTATACTGAAGTACCTTGTCGCACATATAAACAGGGGCGTCGTCCTGATGTAGCTTATCTGACGCCGGATTTGGTAGCTCAATTTGGCAATGTTCCCACTTTGCCACAGAGTTTCCCGTTGATTGCTGAAATAGTTTCACCCACCGATTTAGCTGAAGAATTATTTCTCAAAGCGCAGGAGTATTTGCAATCTGGTTGCGAGGAAATTTGGCTAGTATTTCCTGAAAGTCGGTTAGTTTTTGTAATGACTGATAATCAGGTTTTAGGGTTTAAAGCTGGTGATGTGGTTAGCACTCAAAAAGTATTACTGGGTTTGAATCTAGCTGTAGATGAATTGTTGGGTTGAAAAGGCGATCGCTTTAGTCAAACAATTTTGGATTTTAGATTTTAAATTTTAGATTGACCGAATAATTATTAATTCATAATTCATAATTCATATCATTTGAGCCAGAGAGTACAATCCCCTGGAAGCCCCTTAAAATCTACTTTTTGAGTAACAGGCGTTATGGATGGACTTTCTGCGGGAGCAGCTAACGCTCTCGTCATCTTACAACCCATCGCCTGAAACCCTTATGATTTCGTCAAGTTTCAAAAGGTTTCGATCTACTGAATGTATGTCTGTATAATTAATTTCCCTGACTTTCTTAACTTTTATATCAGTAAGTGGGGATGGCTTTGCTAGCGATCGCTCACTTTTAGTTTACAGCTATTTTCAGGTAAATAGACCACGCGGTAGGGGCACAGCATTGCTGTGCCCTTACGACAGATGTGGTTCAAATACATGATTTCTGCTGTAAACTCCAGTAATATGTGATTAAGGCACCTTGATAAATTAATTTCAAGTGGTGGTTTATGGAAGTATGGGTAAATTTGCAATTTGGCGATGGTGATTTTGAGCAGGGATTTAGTAAAATAAAACTTCAGATAGACGCTTTTTCTACTCAAAGTAATATTACGCAACTAGAAATCCAATTACCTCCAGCCGAAGAAATTCCAAATAGCTATGAACGTTGGAAAAAAATCTATAACTTGTTAGTTCAACCTGACAGCAGAGGTTTTAAAAGTAACCAAGTTACAAATGTATCCGCAGATATCTGTTCTGAATATGCTAAGTCTTTACGTGAAAAACTAAATCAATGGCTACTACCAATTAAGTTACAGTTAGAACCAGCAATTACCTCAAATACTAATATTGATATTCGTTTAATTGTCAATACGCACGGAGTTACATCACAACCTACAAAAAACATCTTACATCGCATACCTTGGCAGGAATGTTATTTATTTGACCAACATTCTTCCTCGGAAGTAGCGCTTTCTTTTAAAGATTACCTGCAAAAAACGGCTGTATCTACAAATAAGTTAAAGTCTGAAATTTTCCGAAGAATTAAAATTATCAGTATTTTTGGAGATAGTAAAAACCTGGATACAGAAACCGATGAAAAATTAATTATACAGCTAGAAAAACAAGGCGCAGAAATTATTTCTTTGAAAGAACCAAAGCGGGAGTCACTTCAAAAACTTTGGGACGAGCCTTGTGATATTTTGTTTTTTGCGGGACACAGTGAATCTCAAGAGGATGGAAAAAAAGGTATAATTGCTCTTAATCCCAACGATAGTTTAGATTTAGAAGAAATTCCCAATACTTTAAAATCAGCAATTAGTAAAGGTTTAAAATTAGCAATTTTTAATTCCTGTGATGGTTTGGGTTTAGCACAACGATTGGCAGATTTAAATTTACCTTACGTCATAGTTTGGCGGGAACCAGTACCGGATAAAATCGCGCACAAGTTTCTCAAGTTTTTTCTTTCTTCTTACGCTGGTGGAGATTCTTTATTTACCGCTGTTTTGAAAGCAAGGGGTAAATTACAAGAACTGACAGGAAAATCTGAGGGAGAAAAGCCCCTACCAGGAGTGAGTTGGTTACCGATTATTTGCAAGAATACATTAGAACTTCCTCCCAGTTGGTCAGATTTGGGTGGATTATCTGGGAAGTTACCTGAGTGTCCTTATCAGGGTTTGTCGGCGTTTGGGGAAGAAGAGGCAGATTTTTTCTTTGGTCGAGAGAAGTTTGTTGATGAGTTGGTAGCAGCAGTTCAAAGTAAATCTTTGGTTCCTGTGGTTGGTGCATCTGGGAGTGGGAAGTCCTCTGTGGTGTTTGCGGGGTTGGTTCCGCGTTTACGAAAAGTTGGGAATATGGAGATTATTTCTTTTCGTCCGGGGAATAATCCTCTTGGTAATTTAGCGATCGCATTAAATCATCATTGTCATTCCCCTGCACCACTACAAGGAGAAAATTCAACAGATATACAACGCAGATTAGACCAAATGGTTTTAGAGGTAGACTTGCGGCATGAAGAGACAAGGTTAGCCCAGTTTATAAATGATATTATCACTAAAAGACATCTAGTACTTATCGCCGACCAATTTGAAGAACTCTACACCCTCGCACCGCCAGAGGAACGCCAGCCTTTTTTAGATGCATTGATCTACGCTATCAACCACGCTCCTAGATTTACCTTGGCTCTAACGCTGCGGGCAGATTTTTATGGCTATGCTTTATCTTACCGTCCTTTTAGCGATGCTTTGCAGCAGGGAATTTATAATCTTGGCCCCATGAACCGGGAGGAGTTGCGTAGGTCGGTTGAAAAACCAGCACAAAAAATGAAGATTGTACTTGAGGAAGGGTTGACAGATACTTTAATCAGAGATTTGGGTAATGAATCGGGACGTTTACCTTTACTTGAGTTTACCCTGATGCAGCTTTGGCTCAAACCGAGAAAATGGTTTCTCACCCACGAAGCCTATCAAGAAATTGGTGGTTTAGAGAAAGCTTTGGCTAACTACGCCGATACGGTGTTGGATAAGCTGAGTCAGGATGATCAAAAACGTGCGGAAAAAATATTTATTCAATTAGTGCGTCCTGGGGAAGGTACGGAAGATACCCGACGTGTAGCGACTTGCAACGAGGTAGGAAAAGAAAATTGGGGTTTAGTCAAACGTTTAGCTGATGAACGTTTAGTGGTGACTAGGTGGGATGAAACTGAGAAAATAGAAACAGTAGAAATTGTCCATGAAGCGTTGATTCGGGAATGGGGAACCTTGCGGGAGTGGATAGAAGCAAACCGTGAGTTTCGCATTTGGCAAGAGCGGCTGAAGGTAGCATTACGAGAGTGGAAAGATGATAACCATGATGCTGGGGCGTTGTTGCGGGGTGTGCCGTTGAGTGTGGCGGAAGATTGGTTGTGCAAACGTGTGGATGAAATGACGCAGGAGGAGCAAGATTTTATCCAAGTTAGCGCCCAAGAACGGGATAGGGAGAGACAAGAAGGGGAACGCAGGCGACGGTTGACAATTATCGGACTTGGTAGCCTCTCCATCATAGCCTTGGGTTTGGCGGGGGTAGCGAGTGTTGGTTGGTGGCGTGCCACTATCAATGAGATTAATTCTCTGGCTCAAAATTCCGATGCGCTTTTGCGTTACGGGTCGAAGGCTTTGAAGACAAGTTTAAAAGCGGTTGTGCAAATGCGACGTACACCTTGGGTAGATGCCGATACCCACACCCAAGTAGAACTGGGATTATTGCATACAGTTTCCAACGTTGTAGCGCCCAACACCTTGGGAGGACACGCAAACTCGGTTAATGGTGTCAGCTTCAGTCCCAATGGCAAGATGCTGGCAACTGGCAGTGCTGACAACACGGTCAAAATGTGGGATACCACCACGGGCAAACAAATCAAAACCCTTATCGGCCATACAGACTGGGTTATGGGCATCAGCTTCAATCCCAATGGCAAGATGCTGGCAACTGGCAGTGCTGACAAGAGTGTGAAACTGTGGGACACTACCACAGGCAAGGAGATTAAAACCCTCAGTGGGCATACAAACTCGGTTAATGGTGTCAGCTTCAATCCCAATGGCAAGATGCTGGCAACTGGCAGTGCTGACAAGAGTGTGAAACTGTGGGACACTACCACAGGGAAAAAAATTAAAACCCTCAGTGGGCATACAAACTCGGTTAATTATGTCATCTTCAGTCCCAATGGCAAACTGCTGGCAACTGGCAGTGCTGACAACACGGTCAAACTGTGGGATACCACCACAGGCAAGGAAATTAAAACCCTCAGTGGGCATACAAACTCAGTTACTTGTGTCAGCTTCAATCCCAATGGCAAACTGCTGGCAACTGGCAGTGCTGACAACACGGTCAAACTGTGGGATACCACCACAGGCAAGGAAATTAAAACCCTCAGTGGGCATACAAACTCGGTTAATGGTGTCAGCTTCAATCCCAATGGCAAACTGCTGGCAACTGGCAGTGCTGACAAGAGTGTGAAACTGTGGGACACCACCACAGGGAAAAAAATTAAAACCCTCAGTGGGCATACAAACTCGGTTAATTATGTCATCTTCAGTCCCAATGGCAAACTGCTGGCAACTGGCAGTGCTGACAACACGGTCAAACTGTGGGATACCACCACAGGCAAGGAAATTAAAACCCTCAGTGGGCATACAGACTTGGTTTGGGGTGTCAGCTTTAGCCCCAATGGCAAGATGCTGGCAACTGGCAGTGCTGACAAAAGTGTGAAACTGTGGGACACTACCACAGGGAAAAAAATTAAAACTCTCAGTGGGCATACAAACTCGGTTAATTATGTCATCTTCAGTCCCAATGGCAAACTGCTGGCAACTGGCAGTGATGACAAGAGTGTGAAACTGTGGGATACCACCACAGGCAAGGAAATTAAAACCCTCAGTGGGCATACAGACTTGGTTTTGGGTGTCAGCTTCAGTCCCAATGGCAAGATGCTGGCAACTGGCAGTGCTGACAAGAGTGTGAAACTGTGGGACACCACCACAGGCAAGGAAATTAAAACCCTCAGTGAGCATACAAATTCGGTTAATTATGTCATCTTCAGTCCCAATGACAAACTGCTGGCAACTGGCAGTGATGACAAGAGTGTGAAACTGTGGGATACCACCACAGGCAAGGAAATTAAAACCCTCAGTGGGCATACAGACTTGGTTTTGGGTGTCAGCTTCAGTCCCAATGGCAAGATGCTGGCAACTGGCAGTGCTGACAACACGGTCAAACTGTGGGATACCACCACAGGCAAGGAAATTAAAACCCTCAGTGGGCATACAAATAAGGTTTGGGGTGTCAGCTTCAGCCCCGATGGCAAGCTGCTGGCAACTGGCAGTGCTGACAACACGGTAAGAATGTGGAGATGGGATTTTGATTATTTAGTTAAGGAAGGATGCAATTTCATAGACAATTATCTCAAGCCTAATCCTGATGATGCAGATGCCCTTGAAATTAACAGGGATTTGTGCAAGAAGCTTTGACAATTTTAGATTTTAGATTCAGGATTGAGGCTCGAAAACTGCCCCTTGATTTATCGCCTTTTCCTCTACCCTTGACAAATCCTGCTTTTCCTTAACTTGTTACGAATGGCTTAACAGTCATATTAACTATGCCTCACATTTACGTTTGTTCTCCGTCCAAGCCTATTGATCCTAATTTATCTAACCCTACTACTTCCATCGAAATTCTCAATCAGTTGGGTTATGATGTCACCTTATCTTCCCACGCACTGGATAACTGGGGTAATATTTCCAGTCCCATTGCTATGCGAGTATCGGATTTACAAGAGGGCTTTATTAATCCTCAATACGATATAGTTATGGCATCTGTGGGAGGCTGGTGTTCTAATGAAATACTCCCACATATAGACTACAAACTAATTGCTAAATATCCAAAACCTTTTATTGGTATGAGTGACATTACCACTCTATGCTGGAATCTTTGGCAAAAGGCTAACATCCCGACCATTTATGGTCTAAATTTGCACCACTTTGCTGAAGATACGCCACTATCAGAGTTTTGGCAGTTTCAAAAAACATTAGCAAGTCCCCTGGAGTTTTCCGGGTTCACGCGAAAGCCAATTCAAGAATTCCAAGTTTATCGTTCAGGACGTATGTCTGGACCTTTAGTAGGGGGTAACTTAGCTGTGATGTGCTGGCTATTAGGTACGCCTTTTGCTCCTGAAATTCCCAACGGAGCAATTTTGTTTTTAGAAGACGACATTGAAACCAACGGCTACTACTGGCAAATGTATTTAACCCATCTCAAGCTAGCTGGAGCATTTGAAAAAATCAGTGGTTTAGTTTTCGGTCAAGTAGACAAAGGTACTGTATTTCAGCCTAAGTCGTCCTTTAAAGAGATTTTAGACATCCTTGTAGGCGAATATGATTTTCCGGTCTTGATAGAAGCCGACTTCGGTCATATTACTAATCCTATAAGTATTCCCTTTGGAATTTACTACGAGCTAACAATTTAATTACTGATTTTCATAAAAATTGCACCTATCACTTTTTGTCTTCATTCAGCATAAGCCTATACATTAATTGATACTGTTGGCGAAAATGATTGCTACTGCCAGTGAGCATAGAACTGTTAAACTTTGGACAACTGAAGGTCAATAGTAAGAGCGATCGCACTTTGTGTAAAGGTATCGGCACTCAAAAGTGAACTACTCCTCCTTATTTTGGTAATAACATCTGAAAATCTGGGTCATATTTGGCTTGTCGCCAATTCTTGGCAGTATAGACTTGCTTTGGAGTTAAATTTTTAGCTTTTCTGAGGTCGGCTTCACTACACACAAAAGATTTGATTGCACAGATAAGGGAATCCCTACCTCACGTCGGGTACAAGGACGAACCAAGAACGTTTGTGGCGTGTACTCCAGTTCTAAGATGGCTGTTATAATCAAAATATTTAGACAATTTCTGGAAATACAAAGGAGCATAGTGTATTCCTTTATAGAAATATTTGTGCAGAAATATTTGGTTGTATCTCTGAAATCAAATTACTTGTCATCCATGTTTGGTTAGATGTGATACATTAGCAGTTAACTATAAAACTAAAATCAAGGCTAGTTACTATGTCTGGAGAATCTAATGATATTGGTTTGAGTGAACTAATTGCCAAAGTAAAAGAAGAGTTGGCGAATACTAACAAAGAATCCCCAGTATTTTTCGTAGAAAAGATCGAGTTAGAACTTCAAGTCACAATTTCCAGAGATAATGAGACTAAAACTCAGGGTAAAGCAAAAGCTGGTTGGAAAATTTTTGTTGTCTCCGGTGGACTAGAAGGTAGCAAAGAAGCTACTACAAAGATGAAACGAGAAAATATACACAAGATAAAAGTCACCCTCACTCCAGCCATACTTACTACTGAAGAAATATGGAAACGAATAGATCCAAAACTACAGAAAAAAATTAGCGATTCAACTTCACAGACAGTTATACATGGTGATGATGACAAAATTTAACTATAGCAATCCGATTTGATTTCTGAAATTACTGGCGTAGCTAGGGAAAAGGGAACAGGCAACAGGGAACAGAGAAGAAAGAATAAAAGTGTACGAAGTTTTGTTCAAAAATCAAATAGGAGTCCTATACTTTGGAAAGTGAATGATAACGCTAAAGCTAAATCTATTTCCAATTGACAGAATAAAGTTTCAAATATCCGCAGACAAGTATGGTAGCGAAGAGTCTAAGTTACCCTTTTCTGATGGTGATGCTGATCCTAATCTATTTACCATACTTAATGCACTAAATGCTCTAGATCGTAGATACAAATCTAGTAAAAGTGATGACAAGAATTGGATGTTACAAGAAGGCTTACTCGTTAAAGATAATAAGCGGTTTTTTTATGCGTCAGAAATGCATAAAAAGATTGGGATAAAACTCTACAATGCCTTATTCACTGGTGAAATTAAAGAAGCACTGCTTGAGGCATTGGGAAAAGCTAGTTCAACGGAAACTCAAGAGCGCTTACATATTCAACTTCAGTATGAAGCTGACGCGATTCAGACATCTAACTTACCTTTATATCCTTGGCAATTGGTACATAATGAACAGGATTTTCTAGCAAAACGCCGAGTTATCTTCTCATATCTAATTGCCCATAGAAATTCCCTACCAAAGGGAAAACGATCGGTTGAGCAGATGAAAGTTTTACTAATCTCATCAACGGCATTTGAAAATGACAATCAAAGAATTCAGTCGCAAGAACTAGCAATACGTCAGGGTTTGAGAAAAGCTGAACTGGAGAACAGTGCTTGTTTATTGTCCTGGTATCAACCGCCAAAAAAACCAACCTGTGAGAGATTACGTGATTATTTGACCAATCATAGAAATGAAAGTAGCAAACGTCCTGACATAATCCATTTCAATGGGCATGGCTATTTTAAGAGACGATGTTATACTCCTTCTTGTCTTAAAGACCATTCCAATGAAGTTATTTATCCAAAAAACGTTAATAAATGCAAAATTTGCAAAGTTCCTTTAAATAAACCTGAAGGATTTCTTCTGTTCGAGGATGATAACGCACAGTCTAATTACATAAATGCTGAAGCCTTTGCTAATCTGGTGAGTATTAGCAAGCCAGCACCAGCATTAGTAGTCATCACTGCTTGCAAATCAGCGCTAGCTTATGAAAGTGATTCAGTTTTCAACGGTATTGCTCAAAAACTTCTTCTTGATGTGTCAGCAGTTGTAGCAACACCATTTAATATCAGTGAAGATAGTGTAACTAGGTTTATAGAACAGTTTTATCGTGCCTTGGGTGCTAAACAATCGTTGCTAGAGGCAGTAACACTAGCTTCTAATGCAATGCGCTATTATGACTACGAATGGTATCGTCCAGTTATCTTCATGCGTTATGATGGCAACGAAGATGGATATCTGTTTGAATTTGATGATAGCTCAGAAACTAAATCAGAAAAAAAATCAGATGAACAGCAACAAGCAACATTAAATATCCCAGCGAACATTCCCCATAGTGGCATCATTGAGGATCAATTTTTTGGACGGGACGAGGAACTCAAAAAACTACAGAAGCTTTTCCAAGATAAAAATATAGTTGCTATTACTGGTATGGGTGGAGTTGGTAAAACAGAACTAGCTATTCAATATGCCAATCATCATTACAAGCAACAGACCTATGAAGGTGGGGTTTGCTGGGTTCAGATGGAGGAAGATGAAAATCAGGAAGACTCTAATCTGGGATTTGGAGAAATGCTACTCTTTGCTAAATCCGAATTAAACTTGCAGCCACCACCATCGGATTTAAAGAGTCAGATTAAATATTGTTGGAAGTACTGGCTAGAAGGCAATGTGCTTTTAGTGGTGGATAATGTTACGAAGAAGAATTTTGAGAAAATAGTACATTATCTACCGCCCACCACAGATAAACGCTTTAAGGTGCTAATCACCACACGGGACAAGTTAGGTTCGCCTACTGTACCACTGGACTTGAATGTACTGTCTCAAGAAGCAGGGTTGGATATATTGAATTCGCTAGTGGGAAAAAGAGTACAAGATGATTTAAAAGTTGCTAAAGAACTTTGTCAGTGGCTAGATAATTTGCCTTTAGGGTTGGAGTTAGTAGGACGCTATTTGAGCATAGACGAAAGTTTATCTCTAGCAAAAATGCAAGAAAGGTTAAAAAATCAGCGTCTGGAAAGTAAAGTTTTGCTAAAGAGGCAAGTGATGACCGCTCAGCGAGGTATTGTTGATGCTTTTGAGTTAAGTTGGAAACGTTTGGATGAAAATCAAAAATTTTTAGGGTATCTACTAAGTTTGTTTTCCTCCTCTCCTATTCCCTGGTTATTAGTAGAAAAAGTAGAAAGTGCAGGAAAAGTTGAAGAATCAACTGATTTAGAGGAAGCCAGACATACTCTAATAGAATTCAGTTTAATTAAAAAAAGTGATAAAGAAAGTGACGATAATGCTTACCAACTGCATCCACTGATTCGAGAATTTTTTAAAGATAAACTGAAATTATTAGAGACAAAGGTAAATGAAGAATACAAGCGCAATTTTTGTCAAGCGATAGCAGAAGTAGCTAGAGAAATTCCCCAGAGACTTACTATTAAAAAAATCTTAGAAGTTGAACAAAGCATTCAGCATATACAAGAGGCAACAGAAGAAGCTTTGAATAAATATCTGAGTGATGAGAATATAATCCAACCTTTCATTGGTCTGGGAAGATATTATGAAGGTCAGGGATTGTATTCAGAAGCAGAAAAGTGGTACAATAAATGCCTGTCAACTACTGAAGAACGCTTGAAAGAGGTGTGTTCTGATGTAGTTAAAAGTCAAGTAGTTAAAAGTCAGAATGCCCTGGCAGATTTATACTTATTTCTGAAACGCGATCAGGATGCTGAACTTCGATATCGCAAAGCTTTAAAGATTGGAAAAAAGCTCCGAAAACAGAAGCCTTATGATAAAGATAAACAATACGCTCTTGATGTAGCCAAAAGTCAGGCTGATTTGGGTTATCTCTACTCCTTGCAAAAGCGCTATTGGAGAGCTAAGCCCCTACTTGAGAGCGCACTAAAAATCAGAAACGAATATCCAGAAAATCACTCAGAAATTGTAGAGAGTTTAAACTACTTAGCATATTTTTATCGTGTGCAGGAGGACTGGGATAATGCTCAAAAGCTATATGAAAAAGCGTTGCAGAGGAGTGAAAACTTCTCAAACGATGAGGATGAAAACTTGCTTATTGCAGCCGAATGTTACCATAATTTAGCTACGTTTTACCATTCACGGGAAAACTATGACAAGGCTGAAGATGGTTATCATCAAGCGTTGAAGCTGAATCAACAATTACAAGGACAGGAGAATCTAGAGGCAGCTCATATTTTGAGTACCTTAGCTAACCTCTATAAAGACAAGAAAGATTATAAAAAGGCTGAAGAACATTATCTCAATGCCTTAGATATTAGAAATAAACTTTTAAAAAAGCACTTAAACATTGCGGAAAATTTGAGAAAACTGGGTTACCTATTTTATGATCAACAACGCTATTCAGAGGCTATATCTTGGTTTTACAAAACATTAGAAATGATAAAGGATCTGATTGACGATAAGGAGCCATCTGCATCTAATAATAAAGATAAATTAGTTAAATGGATATACGGTATTTTGTGTTCATTGGAAGACTTAGTACATAAAAGTAAACGTCAAGATGTAGTTTTTCAATGGGGAAAGATAGCTAAATTTGACGAAAAGCAAACGCTTCCTTTACCGACAATATCTGATGAAATAATCGCTCCTGTCTTAAAACTCCTGGGTTGTGATAAGTAAATAGGCGGAAATAAACATTACTATGTTAAGAAATATAAAATTACTGAAACCCTTACTAATAAATAATGACAAATGAAAAATGACGATCTAACTAGTTAACTTTATTTGTGCCAACCTACTTAGTGAAATTTAAGAGTTCAAAAAGAAAAAGAGTGCCTAAATAGAGCCTCTATTTTTATAGGCTGAAGGAATTGATAAATCCTGGCAAAGAGAGGCAAATCTTCTTGCCAGGATCGCTAGAGAAACCTAAATAAGGATACGTTAGTAAAGCTTTTCCATCAGGAATCACTCAGTTGCGTAAAATCTTGTTAATAGGTGGCTTGGAGTGTATAAGGGACTTAATTTTCAACAAGTCTTGCTCTTTGTGTAAGCACTCCTCAAACTCTATGCAGTAACCCTCTTCATCGCGTCTTACACACTGTGGTTTGCAATTTTCTTTTTGGGTTATCCGCTTAGCACGACTGTCAACAGTATTCGCTTCTTGTGAGCACGCTTTTGGTTGATTCGGTTTTTGCGTGTCGTTTGCTACATTAGTAGAAACAGCATTTGCTCCTTCTTCTGCGTTTATCCCCACAGGACGAGCATTAGCCGCGCTCATCCCAACCGCAGTAATACCAAGAGTTACAATCAAGGAGATTGTGTCTTTGACAATTCTGTTTTTATTCTTCATAGTTGGTCAATCCTTGTAAAGCCAAAAGTAAGGTGTCCCAATGTCAACCAAAAAAAACAATTCCAGCTTTAGTCAGAAAATCATTACTGACTTGCTAATAAGGCACACTTCTGGAAGTTTTCAAAGCTCTTTCTCTTTCAGATATATGCGTTTGCACAGGAGTTTTCTCAATTACATTCGCTGCGGATACCTGTGTTGGTGAGGACGTAATAGCAAATGGGAGAATAAGTAAAGGGCTGGTAACGAAACGTTTCATACTTTCTGAACCTTTATGATTGATAAATAGTTAAGAAGAAGTAATAGAAACAAGGAGAAAACAAGCAATAAATGATATTGATATTGCTCAGAAGGTATTTACTTGTTTATCCTGCTTCTACTTTTATATAAGTTCAAGTCCAATCGACCTATACACTTGTGTGAGGCAAATACAAATTTACTTTCAAGATAAAAAATCTCTAACCCTTATATATCAAAGCTTACAGGAAATTATGTTTCTTCAAGATGTAACACCATTTCACAAAATTCATGATACAAATAACATTCGGGAGAGACGCGATTAAGGTGAAACAGTATAACGGGACGCAATAGACTCACATTTTGCATCAGACCTCGATGATTACAAATCGCACGACAGTCACACACCGCTTTGCTCTCAATTTTCACAAATCATATAGGATTGCTATAGTTCAGAACTCTCAAAAGTGTATAAGCTGAAAAAAACAAACCTATATATATGATGTAGCCCCCGGAGGATAAATTAAAAAATAGTCTCTGGTGCTAAAGCTTCGCTGTTAATGTCATGTTTTCAAGAGACTTGAGGTAACTAAAATTACTATGGTGTCACCGTCAAAATATTGGCAAATGCAGATACTTCCTATAGGGGAAAACGTTCAGCTTAAAAAATATAGAGAAATCGGTAGGGCTAAGGAGTTTTTTAAAATACAATTCCCTCACCTAAGCAACAAACCCACGCTATCGATAGAAGAAAATAAGCAAGTTCAATCACTTCTGTGGGAAATGTTTCGTTCAGCTGATGACATTTACCAACGGGCGATCGCAGGGCTTTGTTTGCGGTGCTATGTTTCACACAGAATTCTCATCACCTGCAAAACTATCCCTCACATCTACAACGTCAGTGCAGAAAACCTTTTTAGGTACACCGATTTACTTCCCTTCGTTTTAAACGACGATGGTACAGCACTGGTGATTGTAGATAGTGAGGGTAAAAATCAACATATCTTAAACCATCATGATAGTACAACTCAACTCATTCCAAAAGGCGGAGGATTTTTTAGCGTTGACATTTTGCAAAGATTTAATCCCAACTTAGGTTCTAAAGAAAGCTTAGATAATTGGACTACCAGACTTACCCGCCAGAATGAAGAAATCAAATCATTTTTGTGGGAGTTTGGGTTAGCAACTCCCAGTGATTGGGGATTACTATGTAAATCTATTCCTCGTTCTCTATCTGTGCTTCTCTCCAAAAAAGACCGTGAAATCGTCAAAGCTTTTCAAACAGTTTACCAACGAAATAGACTCAAAACACAGCAAAAAGGGCGCTGTTTTGAACCTACATCAACCCAATTACAAGAAATGTTACATTTGTTGCAGCCCGAAAATATTATTTTTTCTTCACAAGAATTAGTATCTCATCTCAAAGACATCGCAGAAATATTGCGTCAAGACTGGCTTTTTAAAAAAACAGGCACTACCAAAACTATACCCACAGAAGTATATGATAATTCAACAAATGATTATCTTCCTAACCCAGATCTACCTTATTATACAGACCGCGAACCGGAGGATATAGAATTAGAAAAATTACAAGAAATCTGTAAAAATTTGTTTGAAAAAGTGTTATGTAAAATAATAGCAGAGGTAATTAACCAGCGAATTGAAGATTTGAAAAAAAGTAGAGGTTACAAAAACTTTGCTCAACGGTTTCCGGAAGGTTTACGACTTTATTACCAAGAAAATAAGTCCTTGAGTGAAATTGGGAAACTTTGGGAAATCGAATGGAGTAAAGCCAGACGAATTTTTCAATTAGAAAACTTTTTGGAAGTTGTGCAGTATCGAACCGAAGAGATTTTTTTAGAGGAACTTTTACAATCAGTTAATAAATATCAGTTAACTAGAATTTCTCATGAACCTGATTATCTAAAAAATATTGTTGCTGAAATTAGAGGATTTGCCTATGAGAAAACATTTAAAGAAGCAAAAGCAGAATTAGCTGCTAGTAAAAAACAGATAAAAAACAGCTTATTTGCTCAAATGATCCGCATCTACCTTAATAATTAATAATTTATGATAAAACATACATAACTATTGGATCATACAATGAATCACGGAGGAAATATGGTTAACTCACACATTTATATAATTGGTACACAAAACATAAAAATAAACTTGTCACCAAAAATTGTTTGGCTAGAACCAGAATATTTTGACGAAGCGCGAGTAATTAGTGAGAATCATTTTAGCCAGTTCGGCGAGTTCGGCGCATGGAAAATATATTTAAATGCACTAGCACAACTTGGTTTTGAAAAGTGTCTGAAAGAACGAAATCCAAATATCAAAATTAAACCAGACAAGAGTGCTAATGCAATTGATGATGTCTGTTATCTCACTGTAGGTGAATTTCGCCTCTGCTTAATTACTGTAGATAACCTGATTGATGATTTTGTCATCGTACCAGCAAAACTTGTTACCTCAGCCAAAACGGCTGCTCATTTCTATGTCTTGCTGGAGGTGTTAGAAGAAGAAGAACAATTAAATATTCATGGCTTTTTACGTTATGATGAACTATTTAAATATTCTCAAACACCAGATTTTAAATCTCAGCTAGATGGTAGTTATCAATTACCCCTGTCTTTGTTTGACACGGAGTTAAATAACCTCTTGCTATACACTCGTTTCTTAGAACCATCTGCGATTAAATTACCTGTAGTAGTAACAAGTAATAACAAAGTTAGAGAAGTAACTCAGGTAACAACTCAAGTAGGTAAAGCATTAGTCAATCTGGGTAAATGGTGGGATAGAGTATTTGAAGAAGGTTGGCAATCTACAGATTTTATTGGGAGTAGAATTCCAAATAACTTAACTTGGGGTTATGTTAGAAGCCGGAAGGAGTCAAATAATTTTCCTATTTCACAAACTAAATTATTTGATTTTGGACTATTGCTGCAAAATCAACCCTTAGCTTTAATTGTCAATCTTAAAAAAGAAGAAAATGGAGAACAAGGTGTGCTTGTACAAATTCTTCCTCCTCATGAAGAATATTTACCTTCAGGCTTGAACTTGAAAATTACTCTTAATCCCAATACCCCTGATTCTATAAGTCAGGAAGTCAGTGCGAGGCAAACTGATAATGCTATTCAGTTAGAATTTAGTGAAGTAGTGGATAAAGAATTCCAGGTTGAAATCAGTTATAAGGGAGCTGTATTTACTGAAGAATTTATATTGTAAAAAGGGAAGGAGAAAGCTTCTCAACTAGGAATGACTCGATATCTGACACAAGATACAAATCGCTGAAAACCAGTTCCCATAAGGTGCGCGGATGGTTTAAGAGTACCATTGCCCTGAAATTGTTGTATAGAAGGAGCGTACAGGCTTTTTTGCCCTTTCTCATTTTGTACACCTACCCATCCGCGCATTTGGCAAGGAAATCAGTCTAATTACCGATCGCTACCTCTATTAAAATAAGCGATCGCCTAATCCTTGCACACCTTAATTTACCAAATCAGGAAATACCTCTTGCACAGCAGGATGTACTAAGCGATGATTCTGCACATTCACACCCTTAGCTAATGCTGGGTTAACTTCCAATGCCTTAATTCCTAAATTCGCCAACTGGACGACATAAGGTAATGTACTATTATTGAGTGCCTGGGTTGCTGTCCAAGGTACTGCTCCTGGCATATTGGGAACGCCATAATGTACCACACCCTCTTCAACGTACACCGGATTTGTGTGAGATGTGGGGTGTAAAGTTTCTATACAACCACCTTGGTCAACAGCTACATCAACTATTACAGAACCAGAACGCATTTGTTTGACCAATTCGCGGGATACTAGTATTGGCGCTCTACGTCCCAGTACTAAAACTGCACCAATGAGCAAATCGGCTTGTTTGACGGCGGCTTCGATATGAGCAGAGTTGCTGTAAACCAATTCGACTCTAGAGCCAAACAGGGTTTCTAAATAAGATAAGCGCTCGACACTCACATCTAAAATCTGGACGCTAGCACCCACGCCTACGGCAATTTTAGCTGCTTCTGTCCCAACAACGCCGCCACCTAAAATTACTACTTTGCCTGGTTGGACTCCAGGGACACCGCCTAAAAGAACTCCTCTACCACCTTGTTGGCGTTCTAGAAATCTCGCCCCAAATTGTACTGCTAGCCGACCGGCAATAACGCTCATAGGGGTGAGCAAGGGTAGTCTGTTAGCACCAGGTTGTTCTACGGTTTCGTAGGCGATCGCAGTTGTGCCACAATCAATTAAATTCTCTGTCAATTTGCGATCGGCTGCTAAATGTAAATAAGTAAATAATATCTGCCCTTTCTGCAAAAATTTATACTCGGATGTTAGCGGCTCCTTGACTTTAACAACTAATTCCCGATTCCAAGCCGTTTCTGATGTAGGGACAATCTCGGCTCCAGCACTTCTGTAGTCGTCATCTGAGAATCCAGCACCATTACCTGCTTGCGTCTCTACGAAGATGCTATGACTATTTTCCCGCAGTACCCGCACACTAGAAGGACTTAAACCTACCCGAAATTCTTGATCTTTATTTTCCTTGGGAACGCCAATTTCCATATATCGCCTCTGATAATTTTTTTGTTTAACTGTAGCCTGGGAATTTTTTGCTTGCTACTGATCTATTACAGATAGCTGTATTAGAGATAGTTAATCTGTGTCCTAAGTTTCTCAATTTAATTTGAGTAGACTCAAACTCTTACCCTTGACTATTGCCCCAGTATTTATACAATATATAAAGAATAGTAACAATTTATTAAAAGAGCGATTGTATAGCTTCCTACTATGAAGCTTTTGCTGAATTTCTCAAGTCATCTTGGTATTCAAGCCTGCAATCAGCTTATAAGCTACCAAGTCTAGGGTAAAAGTTAAGGGCAAATAATTCCTTTAACCTTTAGCGTTTATCCTCACCTTCTTAGACAATTGCTGCGAAGTCTAATATCAAGTCCCGTTTGCCGAAAAAAGGTTTCTTAAAAATGACACAAATACAACCAACGATTACACCTAAACTAGAAGAGCCTAAATTTGGCTTTAATGAATATGCTGAACGCTTGAATGGTCGAGCTGCAATGATTGGCTTCGCTTTGCTGCTGGTGATTGAATATACAAGTAATCAAGGGGTGCTATCATGGCTGGGTCTGAAGTAGTGCCACCCAAAAGCACAAGGTAGAAGTTGTAAGCTAGTAATTAAAAGAGTTTCAACCAGCTGGAACAACCAGTTGGTTTTGACTTTAACAATTGATAGCCAAGTACTTCGCCCTAGATACTTTAATTAGACTTATTCGTAAATTATTGCCCTAGAATGTAAGCAAGAGAGGAATCAAAATATTTATTAGTCATAGAAATATTATAGACTTGCAACTAGTACAGTACGGCGGAAATCCGGCTACTATGTCAATTAACAAGACTTGGCAAGGGGCAAAATCCCACAAAATCCCACAGTTAAAGGTAGGCAAACTTCCCCCACAGTCTACTAGTATATACAAAGCGATTAATGAGTCAACTTCCTCGCCTACCTAAGAAAATCATATATTAGTATCTGCCTTGGATGAGAAAGGCAAATTATGGGTGAGGTATTCTTGGTAAATATACACAAAAGGTGAACTGGAACCAACCAAGCTGTGATGAATGCTGTATTACCTCGTTTTTTGAAGTCAACCTACCGAAAAGAGCCACTAATCAGTGTATTGATTACGATGGGCGCTATAGATGCCCTGATTGGCGGATTGAATGATAGCTGGTCGTTGTTCGCTTTTGGTTTGGGAACAACAGGGATAGCGCTAGCTTTTAAGTTGTGGCGTTTCCAGCAGCATCGTCCTTTACCAGAGGAGCCTGTAGTGCAACATTATTTGCCCTCTCGTTCTTCTAGTGCGCCTTTACCAATGTTAAGCGTTTCTAAGAAAAAACCACCTCTTTAGGAAGTGCAGAGTTATTACTTAATAACTCTGCAAAATTGATGGGAGTAACCGTATCTATAAAAGTGAGGAAAAAAAGTGAGTAGTGAGGGAAGAGGTAGGGGTAATTTTCTACGCCCGTATATTATCCTGGCATTTATGGCAGCTGTTGCCCTTCCAGTGACTACCTGGGAAGGGTTTTATATTCATGAAGCTCATGCTGCCATTGAGGTAACACCAAACTCCCAAACTACCAACAGCTTTGCTAATGCCCAACTACTTTACACACTCAAAGGACATAACGGAACTGTTAAATCTCTCGCTTTCAGTCCAGATAGCAGAGTTCTTGTGAGTGGAGGCGCAGAAAACGAGGGTGTAATTCGCCTGTGGAACCCAGCAAATGGCAAAAAGTTGGGGAATATTAACAAAGCGCACCAAACAGCCGTAGAATCTTTAGTGATTTCGCCAGATGGGCAAACCCTCGCTAGCTGTAGTGATGACAACACGATTAACCTGTGGAACCTGAAAAATTTTAAATTTAGCCGCTCTTTTGTTGGACATACGAGTAACGTATTATCTTTAGCGGTGTCTCCTGATAGTAAAGTTCTCATTAGTGGAGCTTTGGATGGGATTCGGATATGGGATTTGCTACAGCAGCGCCCGCTTGGTACTCTAGTACGTTTTGATAATTTAATTTATACCCTAGCCCTTAGTCCTGATGGGCAGACCTTAGCTAGTGGTGACAATAAGGGTGTAATCAAACTGTGGAATTTGAGTACTGGTAAATTAATTAATGAATTTGTAGCTCATGATAATGTTGTTAGGAGTGTGATCTTTACACCAGATGGACAAACATTAGCTACTGCTAGCCGCGATCGCACGATTAAACTGTGGAATATTAATACTGGAGAATTAGTCCGCACCCTTACAGGACATAATAACTGGGTGAATGCGATCGCCATTAACCCCGATGGACAAACCCTTGCTAGTGCTGGTAGAGATGGAATTAAATTGTGGAATTTAACTACAGGTGAGTTAATAAATACACTAAGTGGACATACAGACTGGGTGAGTGCGATCGCTTTTAGTCCTGATGGTAAAATTCTTGCCAGTGGTGGATTTGATCAACAAATCAAGATTTGGGGAACTCCACAAAACTTAATCAACACTGAACACCAGTTACTCAACCATTTCAAGAAGTCGGGTAACTGAATGATACATGGTAAAAAGTGCGTAGTTTACCGCCGTAGGCATCGCATCATAGTAGTACTAAGGTGATAAATATATGAATATTGAGCAAGCAGTTTTGGAAAAATTGCGCCACCTACCTATAGATAAGCAGCAAGAGTTATTGAATTTTGCAGAATTTTTGTATCAAAAAAATATTCCCAAAAGTCCCTTACGTAGCGTTAGAGGATTATGTGCTGATTTAGCAGTGGATATTACTGAAGAAGACATTACCCAAGCTCGTCAAGAAATGTGGGGGAATTTTCCCAGAGATATTGTTTGATGACATCAGTAGTTGCAGATACACACGCTTTAATTTGGTATGTTTTTGACCTAGATAGACTATCAAAAACTGCCCAAACAGCTTTAGAGCAAGCAGTCAACAGTGGTAATCCTATTTATGTTTCAGCGATTTCAGTGGTTGAAATCGCTTATTTGGTTGAGAAGGGACGTTTTGCAGAAGAGGTATTAACACGAATTTTAAATGCTCTGGATGACCCTAATGTAGGTATTGTATTAGCACCTTTAGATCGTAATATTTCGGGCGCAACGAGACAAATTGACAGAGCAACTGTTCCTGATATGCCAGACAGGATCATAGCAGCTACTGCTTTTTGTTTAGGTCTTCCTCTAGTTACCCGTGATTTCCAAATTCAGGCATTAACAACTATTCAAACTATTTGGTAATAAATTGGGAAACCTGATACCAGTCGCTTATGGGGTTTTCCTAAAACCGTGCTGGCTCAGCGCGCAGCCTAGTGATTACTGTCCAGGTTTCTAGCCTGATAGTGATTTTTAGATTGTTTGCTAAAATTTAATATTGCATTGCATTTTTAGAGTTTTTATAGTAAAAAATCAACCAAAGCCCAGATAAAATTTTGCCAAAACTAGCTAAAATCAATGCTGGTAGCAACCAAGAGCGATGTCTACGATGGTCACTGAGCGGCTGGTCCTGAGCCTTGGGAGAGCGTAGCCGTAAAGCCTGCGGCATAGCTACGCTTAGGGCGCAGCCTAAGAAGAGAAGGGCGCAGTCGTTCGCGTTAGCGTCTCCGACAGGAGAAGGGAGTCGAACCATGTCGTACCACTTCGGGGATCTTGCTACGCGCAGCGTCTCCAAGAGTTGTGCGGGCTACGCCTACCCCAATTGTTGAAGAACTGTGAATCCTTGATGAAAATACAGCCGAGCTAATATCTTATCCAGCAAATTATTGTAAGTATAAACATAGGTTATTCTAAATCATCTATGCAGCTACTTACCCTCTAAATTGGAACAATTTCTGAACTTAGACAATCTTAGAAATGGTCATCTTCAGTAAATGCACTCAGGTAAATATCAGTATCTTGGCTCAAGCAAAGGTTTATAGCGCTTAAACGCTGCTTGAAACGGAGACAACTTGCTACTTAAATAATGTTTAATTTTCCCGAACTGCTTTTGATCCCCATTTCGATAGAATGACTAGGCAGAACCCTAAAACTAAAAACCGCTTTTGACTGCGACGCCCATGAATCAACTGAACAATGGTTTTACGATATTTCTAAGTCTGCTAGTCGAGGCGATGCCTTTTTTGCTTCTTGGGGTTTTATTCTCCAGTTTGCTGCTGTTTTTTGTTGATGAGCGCAAATTAGTAGAAAAAATGCCCAAAAATCCGCTGCTGGGTGCTTTAGTTGGCAGCATGATCGGCTTTTTATTTCCGGTGTGTGAGTGCGGGAATGTACCGGTAGCACGGCGGTTCCTAATTCAGGGAGTACCCACACCAGTCGCAATTGGTTTTTTGCTAGCAGCACCAACAATTAACCCAGTTGTAATTTGGGCAACTTGGACAGCATTTCGAGATCAGCCAGAAATAGTGGTTTTACGAGTCGTATTTTCTCTAGCAATTGCCACAATTATCGGTTTTGTTTTCAGTTTTCAAAAGGACTTAAATCCCATAGTCCAACCTGCGATCGCTCGGTATATGAAGTTTAATCCCCCCGCACAGCCCCAAACCAAACGCCGTGGTAAACGTTACCAAGTACAACAGGAAGCAACAGTACCGAATCTGTTACAATCCGGGACTTATATCTTAGGGGGAAAAGCAAGTATACCTATGCGGATAGATGCGAATTTGGTACCGCCTACCTTAATCTCTACCTCCGATAAACCGCTTGCAGCTAAACTGCGCCTAGTTGTGGATAATAGCATCCAAGAATTGCGAGAATTAGGCGGAGTGATGATTTTAGGAAGTGCGATCGCTGCTGCTATTCAAGTGCTAGCTCCCCGTGAATTAATTCTCAGTTTGGGTGCTGGGCCTATTACTTCAATTGTGGTCATGCTGATATTAGCTGTAGTGGTGTCAATTTGTTCTACAGTCGATTCTTTCTTTGCACTATCTTTTGCCTCAACCTTTAGCAGTGGTTCATTGTTGGCATTTCTGGTGTTTGGGCCAATGATTGACATCAAAAGTGTTGGTTTGATGTTATCTATTTTTAAACCCAAAACTATCTTTTACTTATTTGCTTTAGCAGGACAATTGACATTTGTATTCACCCTTTTTCTGAATTTGCACGTTTTTTAAAAAAATATTAGTCATTTGTCCAAAGTCCAATTGTTAATGACCAATGACCAATGACTAATGACTAATGACTAATGACTAATGACCAATGACTAATAAAAATCCCAAGTCTAAAATCCCTAATCTGTTACTCCCTTGGCTGGATGCTCTAGCAATTACAGCTTGGGGCATTTTAATGTTGAGATATTGGCTAACTAACAAGTTGAACCTTTTGATTCACCCAAATTATTTTTGGTTGGTGATTGTGTGTGGTATCAGCTTCATCATTATTGGTTTCTTTAAGATGCAGGAACTTTGGCAACGGCGTCGCCGTGATGTTACGCCAAACACCCAGCATATTAGTTTATTTCCCCCTGGTTGGGGCAGTGCTTTGTTGTTGACTACAGCGATTTTAGGTTTTATAATTACACCGCAAGTTTTTGCTAGTGACAAAGCACTCCAAAGAGGTGTGACGGCTGATTTATTGGGAAGCACGCGTGTTAAACCCCAAGCCTTTCGAGCTACTGTTCGTCCAGAGGAGCGATCGCTTGTAGACTGGGTACGCACTGTCAATGTCTATCCAGAACCAGATACATATACAGGGCAAAAAGTCAAGGTAGAAGGATTTGTTATCCACCCGCCAGATATAGGAAAAGAATATTTGTTCTTAGCGCGATTTGTCTTAACTTGCTGTGCAGCAGATGCTTACCCTGTGGGATTAGCCGTCAAACTCCCAAACAATCAAGAAGCTTATTCCCCTGACACCTGGTTGGAAGTAGAAGGAAAAATGGTAACAGAAAATTTGGCAGGTAAACGCCAACTTACCATTGCCGCTACGTCTCTCAAAAAGATTTCTCAACCGCAGAATCCTTATAGTTATTAGTCATTAGTCATTAGTCATTAGTCATTAGTCATTTGTAGATGCCCAATGCCCAATGCCCAATGCCCAATGCCCCATGCCCAATGCCCAATAACCAATGACAAAATCTAAAGCATTTATCCAACCACTAGATCGGATAGCGATCGCACTAATGCTACTGCTGAGTGTGCTGATTGGGTTAATCATATTGCAAGGTGATGTGGTGACTGCTCGTGTCCGGGAATTTACCTGGCAAAATCAACAAATTGGGGCAGAAGATAATTCTTTCACCCTCACCTTCAGTCGCCCAATGGAAGTAAAAAGCGTAGAGGAGAACTTGAAAATCGAGCCACCCCTAGCAGGTAAATTCAGTTGGGCTGGGCGGCGGATGGTTTATACACTGATAACACCGGCACCCTATGGCACGAATTATAAAGTGCAGTTGCAGGGAGCCAAAGATAAGTTTGCGGAGCAAGAAGGCAAAAATCAGGTAATACAGCCCTTTGTTGGTAGCTTCCGCACACGCGATCGCATCATTCTTTACATAGGAAGTGATAAAGAAGAACAGGGACGATTAGTTCTTTACAACTTAACCCAAGAGCAAAAAAGACTACTTACCCCTAAAGATTTGATAGTAATGGACTTTGAGTCCTTTCCTGATGGGGAGAAAATTTTATTTTCGGCTCGCACCGCTAACAACCAAGACTTACTTTCAGCCCAATTGTACACAGTAACAACAGGCGTTCCTGGTAAATCTGAACAAGAAGTAGAACCAGCAGGTAGAGTTGACCTGATTTTAGATAGTAAAGATTATCAAAACCTGAAATTTGACTTATCACCTGATGGGCAAACTATTGTGATCCAACGGGGAAATAAAACTAATCCCGGCGACTTTGGACTATGGTTTATGCCAGCAACCAGTGACGGTTCAGCAGAAAAACCCACCCCTAAACGTCTGGAAAGCCAACCTGGGGGAGACTTTATGATCACACCAGATAGTCAAGCCGTAGCAGTTGCCCAAGGACAGGGAGCAGCCATCCTACCACTGCAAGGTGATGCTAGTAAGCCCTTAGATTTTCTGCCGCAGTTTGGCTTGGTACAAGCTTTCTCTAAAGATGGTTCTCAAGCAGCGATGGTAAAGTTTAATACAGATTACACACGAGATTTGTTTTTAGTGACAAACCAAGGTGTGCAGAAACAACTATTAAAAACTACAGGCTCAATTCTCAGCTGCCAATTTGATATCGCCTCACCCACCCTCTATTGCTTGCTGACACAGCTAGTATCCAAGGAACAATACATAGAACAGCCTTATGTGGTGGCAATTGATCTGAAAACTGGGCAACAGAAACCACTGCTAGTACTGCCTCCCGCTCAACGAAATGTGCAAATGAGTTTATCTGCTGACGGTTTGGGCTTGTTATTTGACCAAGTAGTACCGCAGACAAACCCCCCAGCATCATTACCCACAAACACTTTGAAAACTGATGACGGAGATGCGATCGCAACCAGTAGCTTATGGTTAATGCCTCTGTTACCCATTACTGATGCTGCAACTGTTGAAATTAGACCAGAACAACTCCCCTTAGCCGGATTTCGTCCCCGATGGCTACCTTGAGCGAATAATTCGTAAGTCGATTTCGGAAGTTCAGTTAAGGTGTCGCCACCAAAACTCGAGTTGAACCTAATGGAGTTCAGTTCCATTCTTACGGAGCAGATAGCGATCGCTAATCAACTTCAAGACTACTCTACCTATTTCTGGATGGGTTTTCTCAATGATCGGTTGCACAACAACGCCTTCCATGATGCAATTGGGACTGACTACACTATTGGCATTATTAAACTGAGACACTGCTTCCCAAGTGTAAGCACCGATATAAAGCACAGGCACTCTCGGCAAAGCAAATTCCTCGCAAAAAGCCACAAAATCGCTGTAATTGAGAAAATAACTGCCGCGACGCACAGCAAATATAGCAATTCCAATATTGCCATTATTCAAGCCATATTTTATATCTTGTACGCCGTAGATTTCCCCAAAAATCTGAGTTCCTGGCGGAAGTTTCTGCAAAGCTTCATTTTCGTTGTAAGCACGAATATAAACTAATTTTTTATTGACTTCGCTGTTTTTCCAGAAGTAATTATGGCTGCCAATTTTAGTTGTGCCATCAGCATCAACTAAGACAGTGAAGTTAGTTCCGTGCAACTTCTCTGTTACAACAATTTCTTCACCTTCAATTAGTATATTTTTGTAACGTTTCAGGTTTTCTGGGCTGGGGAATTTGTAATGTCCAACAAAACTTTCTACTTGCCCACTCATCCCTTGAGGAATTGGATATTCGTACTTTGTTACACCAAAATACTCCGTGTAGTCGTCTCCGACATTTCCCATAAAGTTATTACCAACGGGAATAAGCAAACCCTCAGAAAAAATTCCGCGAAGTTTGGCAGCACGCAGTTTTTTCAAGTAGTAGTTACGAATACCAAACTCATCCAAAAACTTTTCTGGAATAACACTATCAATAGGAAAGTAAAAAGCTAAATCTCCAGGGTGAAAGTGACCTTTGACTATAATTACTTGATACGCCATATCTTCAATAGAGGCAATATCTAGCCTATCAGCATTAGGATGAGAATTAATGCTGTTGATTTTGACAACTTAAACTTTAAAAATACTCATATAACCTCTTTTAAAAATCTAGACTTTAGCTCTCTTGTAGTGGCGTAGCAAGGCTAAAATGGTGTAATAGCTAAAGTGCAACTATCAGCCTTTAGCTATTACACCATAAATCTAATGTACAAATTTAGTCTTGCTACGGTACTAGGTGCGTTAGCCTTTGGCGGGGTCAGGTTCTCTGGGTTTAATAAGTAATTAAGCAGACATGATATTACGAATTACGAATTAGTAATTATTTGTTAATAATTTATCTCGGCTTCCCAAAAAATATAAATTGATAAGCTGATATGCGTCTAAATTATATAAACATTCTTTATAATCGTTGACGGTTGACGGTTGACGGTTGACGGTTGACGGTTGACGGTTATCGGTCATCAGTCAACGGTCAACGGTCATCAGGTAAATGTACTAGTTTTATGCGTAACAGCTTAGTATTCCTAAACTCACAGTATAATAATCTGGTAGTTTTGGCAATGTGCGAGTACTCATCGATCTCCCTTATCTGAGTGCCACGAGGTCGCAACTTTGGAAATAGCATCAACTGCAAAATCGATATCAGCCCGCGAAACATCTAAATGAGTGACTGCCCGAATAGAATGACCAACGGCTCCCATTTTCACATCATGCTGCTGTAACAGAGTGAGAAACATGGCTTTGTCGAGTCCTAGTCTTGAAACATCAAAGAAAACAATGTTTGTCTCAGGTTTTGGATCTCGAACTGTAATTCCTTCTATTTCACTCAGTCGTTGAGCCAGATATGTTGCGTTGTCGTGGTCTTCTTGTAGACGTTCAACATGATGGTCAAGTGCATAGAGACAACCTGCTGCAACAATGCCAGCTTGACGCATTGCGCCACCAAAAATGTGTTTATATCGACGTGCTTCAGCAATGAATTCTTGTGTGCCCGCAAGAACAGCACCGATTGGTGCGCCCAGTCCTTTAGTAAAGTCAATCCAGACAGAATCAACACAGGCAGCAAAATCCTTGGCTGTAGTTTGAGATGCAACAACTGCATTTAAAAGTCGTGCCCCGTCCATGTGGGTAGCTAAACCTTTTTGACGGGAGAACTCGCAAACCTCACGTAGTTCATTGAGCCGCCAAACCGAACCCCCTCCAAAATTGTGGGTTTGCTCAACACACAATAACCGTGGAATTGCAGAGTAAAGGTAAGGAGCAGTCCCGACTCTTTCAAGTGATTGAGCCAGAGCATCGACTGTAAAAATTCCTCGATCGCTGGCAATCGGTTCCATCAGTACACCAGAAGTCATCGCTGCACCCCCCGATTCAGCTCGAATAATGTGTGCCATCTGTTCTACTAACACCACATCAGCAGGGCGAGTATGGGTTTTGATTGCCACAAAGTTGCAAATGGTTCCACAGGCAAAGAAAAGAGCGGCTTCTTTGCCTAGTAAATCTGCAACCCGTTCTAGTAATTGGTTAACGGTCGGATCTTCTCCTTTTTGCTCATCTCCAACTTCAGCAGTGGCGATCGCCTGTCGCATGGCCTGTGTCGGCTTTGTTTCAGTATCGCTTGTCAGCAAAATCATCAGCACTCCTAGAGCAGGTATATAGTGGTTTACATACTCGAATGAAAAGGCAAGCCTGATGAGCGTGGTTATTTTGTTCTAATCGCATCCAGAACTTTGGCTGACTTTTCTCCAACAAAAGTATTATTTAGCATTGTATGGGAATCATCAGTTGGGCCTACATCAGAATCGGGATGATAGATAATGATTCTTAAGGAATTATCAATCGCACTGAAGCTATGTAACTTGTTTTCTGGAAGACAGAAGACCGTTCCCTGCTCCATTTTGAACGTTCCTTCGTCCACCTGACAAGTTCCACTACCCTCAGCGACAAGCCCAATCCGCAATGAGGGATGGGTATGGGGAGTTTGCGATACACCTGGAGGAACATAGAGGAAATTCAAGCAGGGTTCTCCACGTCTTAAAGGATTAATCAGAACCGTTGAAGAGCAGCCATCAATATAATTCAATCGCCCTAATGGTTCAATAGGCCCCCCAATTGTGAAAAGTCCAGTGTAGTTGAGTCGCGTTGCGACTAACACTTGGGCTGAACCATCTAAAGAAAAGTTCCCTGGAATTGCGGCAAAGCAGTTTTTTCGCAATAAGAACTCTCCGTTACTGCTGTTGAGGCTAACTTCGCCCTCTGAAACAAATAGAAAGTGCGTGTCTTTTTCACTCTCATTAACTTTGATAGAATTGATAACCCAACGAGCACTCGATGGATGGGCCGCCATCGTGTAGTCAAGTTTTGTCGCCTCTAGGAATCGCTGACAGTAAAACTGTTGGTAGTCCTGTATAGGAATGCTAAATAGTTCGGACTCAAGAGAAATGTTTTGGGCTTGTTTTTGCAGGGCAATTTCTTGCTCTATATTTAAATCCATCGCAAGCACGTCGGTCATCTTTAGCACCCCTATTTTAAATTTTTATTTTTTGGAAAAGTCTAACTGCTATAACGCTTTATCTAACGTAACAATCATATTAACTAGCAGTAATCATGGTCTTTATAATTACTTCATTGCTAGTAGAAAACTCGGTTATTCCAATTATTATTTAATAAATAAACTGAAAAGGGTAGCCGTATTATCACTTAATTATAATATAATTATAGTTTTTTATTATACAATGTATTTTATGCTATAAGTAGCCAAGTATACTTTAAACAATTTTCTTGTAGTCATTAAACAAACTTGACACATTGAAGGCAAGTTGTTAGAGAAAGCCTCTCGCTAACTAAGCTTGAGATTGCTTACTAGGACTGTATTTACTCAGAAAAAAGCCTGTATCAAGTTGAGATTATTCTTTAAAAAAGTTTTATGAATTTACTTAGCTAGGTTGCTACTTTTTGAACAAATATTTATAAGTATTTATTCGTAATCATCATGGTTTCCTAAGATTCCAGTTCTCAGAGAAGCTCTTAGTTGTTTGCTGACATTAAATAGCGATCGCCCAAGATAACAGAATAGGATCTTAGGTACTTGATACATTCTCCGTGATGTGCATGATAAGCTTGTTAAGCTAAAAGTCTTGCTCTACCTTGTTCCCCGGCTCTGCCTTGTAACTAGAGGTAATTCACAGCTAGTTGTCTCTGTCAATGCGTAAGTACTACAGAATTATGAAATAATAGTAGATACTTGTACTGACATCTATCCTAAGTAATAAAAAACTCCGCATAAAAATGTATTTAAATATACATTTTTAATTTAAATATTAAGGCGGATGCGCTTATAGACAATAATTTATGTTGTGAGGCAGTTTTTCCATGTAGAAAAACTTCATCAGCCAATACAGTTTAGTTTTTAAGCATCGGGTTTGTCTTCTCTGCCGCCTATCCCCAAAGGCGGCCCGAATTTCGCTTCCGTCTCTTCTTGACGGGAAAGAGCATCATAGTGTTATAACGGCATCAGTCTAGATACAAAATCGGGAACACCAATTGATGATTAATTGCTGGTGCTTGGAGAGAGTTAAACTTAGCTTCTAGAGCAAACCCTGATTAGACAGAGTTGATAAGCAATGCTAATGCCAGCACTGCTGAATATTTTTAAGCAGGTGAGTCAAGAGTGATGAATGAAGCTAACACCTCAAATAAGGGGGCTGTGATGGAATCCCTAAATTCTGCTAATTCGCCACAATCGGAGCAGGCGAGTTGTCCCTTTTACTCAGTTGTACCTAATGACAATATGGTAGTCAGCAAACTACCACTCCTCATGCCAGCTGAAGATACACAATTTTCAAAAGATACCACCCAGCAGGACTGGGTTGCAGAGCCTGAAAGCGGCAAACAAGCACTTATTGACTCGGAATTTCAGAACCTGCTGGCATTGAACGAAGAATTGCGTGCGGCTAACAATAACTTGTATGAACAAGTGGAGCAGCTAAAAGACAACCTAGCTGAGTCAGAAAAGGTTTTGCAGTGGCAGAAAACGCGTTCCAGCGTTAGTGAGTCGATGCTCAACCAACACGCAAAAGAACTGGCTGCGGCTCAAGAACAGATAAAATCCCTATTTCAACAATTAGAAACTGCTGTACAAACTGTTAAACGCCAGGAAATTCTCACCGAAAGTTATAAAGCACAGCTACAAATCAGCCAACAACGCCTTGCCCAGTTAGAGCGAGAATGTACGTTGCTACACACTAACAGTAGCGAACAGTCTCAGCAGTTATTGCAATCAGAAACTGTTTGTCGGGAGTTACGTACTAGACTGATGCGACAACAACGCCAGACGCTGCAATATAAAGCAG
Organism: Nostoc favosum CHAB5714; assembly: GCF_020829495.1. GTDB lineage: Bacteria > Cyanobacteriota > Cyanobacteriia > Cyanobacteriales > Nostocaceae > Nostoc > Nostoc favosum. Next base: position 111,897 of record NZ_JAIVFQ010000009.1, read on the forward strand.
CTTTGGAAAAATGTCTAGATACATCGGTTCCTAACTATGACTCCCTAGAAGATACTGCAAAACATCCCAAAGACATAACTAGTGGGCAAGGAAGATTCTCTAGAAAAGCTCGATCTTTATTTCCTAACGCCCAGCCAATTCAACCTTGGTCAGCAGAACCCGAATCCTTGACTGATGATCTAGATAATTCTTGGGGCGAACCGTCAGCACCAATCCCATTCCAAAGAAATGAACCGACTCCGACGCCATCATCTTGGAACTGGTCAGTTAAGCAAAATCCCTCAACACCACCAGAATCAGTCCCCTCTCCCAAAATTGAGGATTTCCCAGATACACCGGAAGCTGTTTCAACTTCTGGGTCATCAAATTTAGATCAGCAATTAGATAGTCTCATCCAAATGTTTTTCACCTCCCAGCCTGCATCTGCATCACCACCACCTGCGGCGAAAACGAATGTGGATAGTAATCAGGGTGATGCCCCTATCTGGGAGACTTTAGCAACAATCTTAGAAGACGATGAGGAATTAGAAAATCCACAGGAGAAGCAGTTGGAAGCAGAAATTAATCCTCCTACAACTACCTCCACTTCTTGGACAATAGATTCTGTAGTTTCACCAGCCAATAACTTACCAGTTTCTTCTACTTCACCTCACACTGAGACGCCGCCTGAAGGAACTGAAGATTACTGGTCAGAAGTTTCACAATTGACACAGTTGGAATTATCGGCAACTGATTTGCCTCCAGAGTCATTAGGTGATAACACCAATGATACATCACCTTCACCAGTGGTTTATCCCCAGCGTCCACCCAAGGGGCGTAAGTCATTGGCATCTGTGGAACTGCCAAATTTTCGCCCCAAGAGTCAATAGTTAGTTGTCATTAGTCATTTGTCCTTAGTCATTTGTTTAATACTAATGACTAATTCTTACTTCTGACTTCGGAATTATGGCTTCTGGGTTGGCTTTTACTACTTGAGCGCGCGATCGCGGTTTGCCTGTGGCGATCGCATAATTAATCGCCAACAGCCACAGCCACAATCCCGGATTCCGGGGTTCTAACCAAAAACCTACCCGGTTCAAGAAGCGCCCGAACCACGGACTCAGCAAAGCACCAACCAGGGCATGACGACCGAAGTTGAAATAACTACCAAGCCATCTGAGCAAATCCCTTGGCCCAGCAAGTTCCCAAATCCATAAAAGCAAGGCAGGATTTTTGCTCGCTGCTTTGAGTGCTAGGCGGTTAAAGGTTAACCAATCACACCTATCTTTAATGAAGTTATCTGCTACTTCTTGGGGTTCGTCTGCTAACAGTCCAAAGAAGGTGTTGAGCATGGAGTTAATGCGCTGGGGTGGTAAAAATTTCCCAGTGGGTACCATCATGCCTTTGGAAAATAGCCAAGTGACGGAAACGTTGCTTTGGTAGGCGCGAATTTGGTTCAAGTGGCGGAAACTTAACAAGTCATGTTTGAGAGCAGTATCCAACAGGGTTGTTAAACGCTCTAAGTTGCGAACTAGCGAACCAAAACCGGTGAAGACGAGGGGAGACTGGAGTGATGCTGCATCACCGATCGCAATCAATCGATCAAAGGCAACTGTGCGATCGCTACTTCCCACACTAAAATGCCCCGGTATATACCCAAATGTCGGCTTCTTCCACACCAATTTGTCCATATCGCACCTGCGATACTCTGGCAAAATCGTGAAAAAGTCCTCGTACATCTCTAGCAAGGAACCGGGATTTTCAGCATTGACCTCATGGTAATGAAATAAATAAATCGTCAGTTCATCATCTGCCCCAGGAAACAGTTCCCAAATCAACTGCCTTCCCCGCGAGATATCCCCATGACTGTAAAGAACGTCTCCATACTGGGAATCCCATACTTCCGGCTCAAATCCGCTCTCAATTGCCGCTCCCACCGTCGGACATACACTATCAAAAGCCCGACCACCATTTAATTGCCAAGCGATGGGGGACGCAGTTCCCATTGCATCTATTAGCAGTCGTCCACTTACTTGCTTCTCAACCTGACTGGGTAAGTGCTTGACTTTCAAAAGAACTTGTGATATATCAATATCTGCACGGATAAACTCTGTTTCATCCCAGATTTCACCGCCTGCCGCTTGCAGTTTTTGCCCACACATTTGGAGCCATTTTTCGGAATCTAAACCTAAATTTAGGACTGTGGGTGTGTGGAGGACGGGCGATCGCAGTTTGGATGGATTATTAGCATCAAAAAACTTATTGAATCCGTCTTTGTATTCCCTGGCAATGATGGTTTCTAACTCAGCGGGGGTGACTAAACCCAGGTTAACTAAGCTTTGAATCTCATCGCGGGAAATATTCCATTCTCGATTCATCCGCCCAAAAGGCATTCGTTCCAGCAGCAAGACTTTATATCCGAGTTTTGCCATCAGTGCTGCATGAATCGCGCCTAGTGCGCCACCGATGTAGATGATGTCGTAAGTAGGGGATGAGGGGGATGAGGAGGATGAGGAGGATGAGGGGGATGAGGAGGATATTATTTTTCCATCTCCCTCATCTCCCCCTGCTCCCTCATCTCCCCCTGCTCCCTCATCTCCCCCTGCTCCCTCATCTCCCCCTGCTCCCTCATCTCCCCCTGCTCCCCTGTCCCCTTGACTGGAAAACACCACTTGACGCGGCTGCTGCGGATTCCGTACTCCTTCGCGCCATCGTTGTTCCCACCAGTAGGCACGCGTTAGATCGTATTCACCGTTGGGCATTTTCTGAAAATACTTGACGGTGAGGGGGTAAGCAGAGCCTAGTGCTGCAAATATTGATTGCTTAGATAAATCAATTGCTGGCGGTTCTGGGTAATGATGCTCAAAACGGCTTCTGATTTCTTTGGTTAGGCGTTGCAAAATCTGCCCCTCTTTGGGAAAGGGTTGTTCTGCCCAACGAAACACTTTTAGATAAGTAGTTCGTTGCACCGACCAGACAAATACCGAAAGTTCCGCAGGCAAGTTTCCCCAAAGAGCCACCCCAGCAGTTGTAGTAGCACTGGGGATTTTGAGGCGAAAGCCTTCCGAGGTAAGCACTTTTTCTCCATTTCCGGGTTCAAAATCTGTTTGTAACCAGCTACGCACAGTTGCTATATCCGGAGTTGGAACTTCTAAATAAAGGATTTCTCTCATGTTTTCCTGACATCTCCGATCAATCTACTCACTAAGACAGATTTTATGAAGGCACAAAGTAAGGTAAACTCCGCCCTATTACTTTCGTAAAGATTCAGTGAAGAAATTTTAAGAATTTGTCAAATTTATTGTTCATTTTGTATTTCTGTAAACCCACGCCATGAATTATCCCATTCCAGACAGTCCCCAGGAAATTGTTGCCCTACGACAACAGCCGATTGATGAAGAACTAGTTGCCAGTGCGATCGCTGGATTAATTAAAATTGTCCGCGCTCAGGGTCAATCTTTGGAAGAATTAACCGCTCAGTTGCTAGCAGAAGATCCACTGCTGGATCAGCAACAACGTCGCTGGTTGAGCCAATTAGTTGCTCAATCCTGGGAAAAGTTCTCTTAGAATTTGGCGATCGACGATTTGGTCGCAGCATGAGATTTATAGATTTGCATCTAAATATTGAAATATTGGCGATCGCTTTTTAGGTTTCAGCATAACAGCTTGACATCAGCAGTGTGAGCAGTTTGTAAAAATAGCAGAACCCCATATTAGCTGGTTTTGCTGATTTAATATCACTATACTTTTTTTAAAGGTTATTAAAAAATATGTAGTTAAAAATAGTGTATGTGACAAACAAGTACAATACAGTATAGAAAAATTTTTATACAATTTTTTGTGTGAGCAACACACCATATCTTGACATCTCTTCTATATTTAAGGATTCCAAAAAGATTTAACGATCAAATCATCGGGTATGCCAAACAAAATTTCAAAATTAAAACTAAGAGTCTGTCAAGGAATAATTGACGAATAAATTCTCTGTAGAGACGGCGATTTATCGCGTTTCTCTAACCATCAAAATAGATTTGACAGACCACTACACTAGTACAGGTAGGTGGAAATAAGCCACCTAGTTGAAATCGCTAAAAATACTACAATGTATGTGTTTTTTACTTTTGTATTGTATTGTTGTACTAGGTGATAATTAAAGCATTAATTATCTTGCTCGTTATAGTTAATGTTCAGGTAAACCGTAGAGTTACTAGATACTGAGCATAGATTAATACAGTTTAAATCTGCACTGAAATTGGAAATAATTATTTTTAAGTTTGAAATTAGTTTTAAAAACGCATTTTAATTTAGGGAATAATTTGTCTAATCCTGTTATAAAAACATAGATTTAAATTAAGGGTAAATCTACTATGTCAGAAAAGCATAACTTAGAAAAACGGGACTACACATTAATCATTGATAAAAGTGGGAGTATGTCAGATCCTGACAATGGTTTAGAAGGTAGTAAAAGCCGTTGGGACGTAATGCAAGAATCGACACTTGCTTTAGCTCGGAAATGCGAAAAATACGATCCTGATGGTATTACTATATATATATTCTCAAATAAGTTTAAGCGTTTTGAAAATGTTACTGCCAGCAAGGTTAAACAAATATTTAAAGAAAACGAACCTTCAGGTCGTACCAACCTAGCAAGTGTTTTGCAAGATGCTTTACAAAACTACTTTCAGAGAAAGGCAAAGGGACAAGCAAAAGCAAATGGAGAAACAATATTAGTTGTTACTGATGGAGAAGCAGACGAGCAGTTTGAAGTAATTAAAGTAATTGTAGAAGCGACCAAACAAATAGATAGACCTGAAGAGTTAGCTATCTCCTTTATTCAAATAGGTAACGATCAATCTGCAACCAGATTTCTTAAATTTTTGGATGATAGTTTAGAAGAAAAAGCCGAAGCTAAGTATGACATTGTAGATACAGTTACAATTGAAGATATTGAAGAAGGAAATTTAACATTTGAACAAGTGTTATTGAATGCAATTATTGATTAAAAAAAGAGGATTGTTTATGGAAAATATTGAAAAAAATCTCGAAGATTATCTTAAAGGTTATTCTCAATATAAATTAGATGAAAAAAAATTAGTAGATTCTGAAATATTAGAAAAATCAGAAAGTTATGAAATTAAATCTAGTAATAGATTTCTCACTATAATATCGCAATTTAAAAAAATATTTGATGGGTACGATAAAGTCTTACCTTATCTACATCTTGATGAAAATACAAAACTATCTCTAGAAAAAAAAAGAGACTGGATTCATAGACTTGAACAAGAAGATTTTCCTGTGGCTTTTCTCGGTTCCTTTTCAGCAGGAAAATCAACCATTATTAATGGAATTTTAGATAGAGACTTACTTCCCGAAAAAATTCAATCAACTACAGCCTTTCCAACAATCATACGGAAAGGAAGCAAAGATTTAGTAGTGATTTATTATATAGATGAAAACGCTAAAGTATCTCTCTGGAATCAGTTATGCAATGAAATAGGCATTAAAATTGATAAAAATCTTAATAAAGAATCCGATTTGGAAGATATATCTGAGCATTTAAAACGAATTAAAGAAATGGTTTCCGAATATGAAAAAGTAAATAATCAAATAGATTCCAAACCATTAAAAACGCTTGAAAACCTTTTTACAGGATGGCATAATGATAAATATAAAATCTTAAAAAAAAGTATAGAACTTTCGGAATTAAAAAACTATGTTGAGGGACATGAAGATTCTCTTTTTATAGATAGAATAGAAGTCAATCTTGAGAAACTAGAGGTTCCTGAAAATATTGTTTTAGTTGATCTTCCTGGATTGAATGTAGCAAATCAACGTCATATACAATTTACAAAAGAATATATTCAAGAAAAAGCTAAAGCTTTTGTAGTCTGCATGAAACCTTTTCAATTACTTGAAGGACAAGAGATAATTTTCCTTGAAGAAACGAATAGGACTAATCCTACAATCTTACAAAGATCATTTTGGGTTATTAATCAGTGGGATAGATTAAACCAAAATCAAAAAATTGAAGAGGAGGGTAACTTTTTTCAGAAAATACAACAATATAATTTAACTATCACTCGTGAAAGATTCTTCAAAACTTCAGCGCTAAATTACCTGCTTCTGGCTTGTATTGCAAACGAAACGATTAATCAAACAGATAAGCTGAAAAGCGAGATTAGTAATTTAGACTTAATCAAAATAACACAAACAAATGCAGATAAAATATCCTCAGAAGAAGCAAAAAAATTATTAGAGCATCAAGAAATAAAGGCCTTCTCATATTTTAGATATGCATTGTTAGATTATTTAGATAATCAAGCAAAAGATGAATTTCTGACAAATGCAAAAAGTGAACTTTTGCAAGTAATAGTAATTTTGAAAAAGCATTTAGAAGTTTTCGATGATTGGTATAAAGATGATAATGATAGAACAAGAGAAATTCACACTATAGAAGTCACAAGACAATCAGATATTTTTGTTAAATGCCTAAAACAGAAAATTCAAGAGTTTAGCTTTCATGTACGTGACTCGCTTAAAATCGATTTTTGGAATAATGAACACACAATTGAAGTAGAAAAAGAAATTAATAGAAGAATTTCACAACTCAATAAAGAAGAGCTAAAAGACAAATTACAGTCAGGCGATTACATAAAAGTATTTTATGACAGATTCCTACCCATAGTTGAAGAAACGATAAAAATTCATGTTATTTTAAAAGAAAAATTAGTATTTGCTATTGAAGCATTTTTTGTTCAACGTCTAAATAAACTTCTTTTAGAGCTTAAAGATGTAAACAAGGATTACTTACCAGAAAGAATACTAAATAATTTAGAAAATTTGCTAAGTAAGAGAGATATCGAAATGCGATTAAACGGTCTGGTAGATTACTTGTTTTTTAACTATAACGATGAATTAAATAGAATAAGTAAAAACCTCAGACAATCTCAGGATATTAGTTTAGAAAAGATTGTTATCGATGGATTAGAAGAATATAAAAACATATTAATTAATTTCATTAGTAATTTAAAAGAAGATATAAATAAATATGTTAAATTCAGTGTCAAAAATCATACCGAGTATTTAGAAAGAGAATTATTGGGACTCTTAGAAGAAGAAAAAGAACATATAATTTTTCAAATTAGTCAAAAAGTCAACACATCAGAAGCTATTAAGTTTGAACAAAATAAAAGCGATATAATAAAGGACACCTATAGCACCATCAAGAGTATAAGTAACGAGCTATAAATCAAGGGGCAACAAATATTATGTTGCCGATGTGAAAGAATAGTTAAAGCGTCATAGAGCAATCCTATTTGATTTGTGAGAATTGAAAGCCACAGATCCCCGACTTCTCAAACAAGTCGGGGATCTGATCTCACGAATCATTTAGGATTGCTCTATTGTTGCGCGATCGCCTCCCATTTTCATTAAAAAGTGTAAAGTTTATTTACACCATACAGTGTTATTTATCAACTAGAAGCTTTCCCGCCGCCTCCGCTTGGGAGTGCAATAACAAACCATATTCCAATCCTTCCACCACTGCTTGATAGGAAGCCTCCAAAATATTGGTAGAAACTCCTACCGTTGTCCAGCGTTGACGACCATTGCCCGACTCTACCAACACACGGGTTTTCGCCGCAGTGCCCGTATGTCCGTTGAGAATCCGCACTTTGTAATCTGTCAAATCAAAGGTTGCTATTTGGGGATAAAAGTTCACCAAAGCCTTGCGTAAAGCCGCATCCAAAGCTGCCACTGGGCCATTACCTTCCGCCGCCTCCAGAATATTTTTCCCATCAACAGCGAGTTTAACTGTAGCTAAGGCATTGCTAGTTTCTTTCCCCTCAATCAAGTCACAGTGGACTTGAAAACCTTTGACTTCAAAAAATTTCTGGCGACCTCCCAAAGCTTCGTGCATCAGTAGCGCAAAACTAGCCTCTGCTGCTTCAAATTGAAATCCTTCACTCTCCAAATCTTTGAGGCGCTGGAGAATTTGCTTGGCTTCTGCCTTCAGTTGATCCAGGTCAATGCCAAAACTGCGGGCTTTAGCTAAAACATTGCTAAGTCCAGACTGTTCAGAAATCACGATGCGGCGATGATTACCGACTTGTTCCGGCTGAATATGTTCGTAAGTCAGGGGATTACGTTCCACCGCTGATACATGAATACCGCCTTTGTGGGCAAAAGCCGAAAGTCCTACAAAGGGAGCGTGTTCATCTGGCGCGAGGTTGACCACCTCACTAATAAAACGACTAGCTTCTGTAAGTTGTGTTAGCTGGTCTTCTGTGATACAACTGTAACCCAGCTTCAATTGTAAATTGGGAATTAACGAACAGAGGTTAGCATTACCGCAACGTTCACCGTAACCGTTAATTGTCCCCTGTACCATCTTTGCCCCTGCCATCACGGCGGCTATTGCGTTAGCAACCGCCATTTCCGAATCGTTATGAGTATGAATTCCAATTTGGGGCATTGGGCATTGGGCATTGGGCATTGGTGATTGGGAAGAATCATTCCCCATTCCCCATTCCCCATTCCCCATTCCCCATTCCCCAGTCACCTTTACCACATCTTGAACAATTTGGCTAATTTCATGGGGTAAAGTGCCACCATTGGTATCACAAAGAACTAGCCATTCAGCACCAGATGCGATCGCAGCCTCTAATGTCTGTAAAGCATAATCCCGATTGTGCTTGTAACCATCAAACCAATGTTCGGCATCGTAGATAATGCGACGCCCTTGAGAACGGAGGTACTCAATCGTGTCGCGGATCATTGCCAAATTTTCTTCTAATGTCGTCTTGAGGCTTGTTGTGACATGTAAATCCCAAGACTTGCCAAAAATCGTTACCCAGCGAGTTCCCGCAGCTAAAATATCCTGTAGCATCGGTTCGGTTGCGGCAGTGGAATTAGGGCGTCGAGTCGAACAAAAAGCCACAATTTCAGCTTGTTTGAGTGGATCTTCTTGGAGTTGCCAGAAAAATTGTACATCCTTGGGATTGGCACCAGGCCAACCGCCTTCAATAAAGGGAATTCCCAGTTGATCAAGTCTACGAGCAATGCGTAACTTATCTTCTATCGATACTGATAGCCCCTCGCGCTGAGTGCCATCTCGTAATGTAGTGTCATAGAGCCAAAGTTGAGGTGAAGAATTTGTGGTCATAAAACTGGGACCGACGAGACAACTTTCGAGGCAATGTGTCAATATACAACAAAACGCCAGTTTGGCAATTAAAAAATGCCTAAGGTACTAGCTCAAGGTAAAACAGTTGAGTGCGTAAGCAAAAGCAATCTCCGAACAATTTTGCTGCAAAATGGTATTGACCTCTACAATGACGGTGCTAAGGTAATCAACTGTCGGGGCATTGGCAGTTGCGGAACTTGCGCGGTTAAGGTAGAGGGCGAAGTATCAGCAGCGAATTGGCGTGATCGAGCACGGCGTTCGTTTCCTCCCCATTCTCCTACAACAGACTTGCGTTTAGCCTGTCAAACTCTGGTTTTAGGCGATGTGAAAGTGACAAAGTTTGATGGATTTTGGGGACAAGGTTCTCGAATAGTGTGGACACCAAAAGGTTAAAAAGGAGTAAGACAAGATGGGTAGATGGACACCCTTAATTTTAATGGCTGGAGGTTTGGCCATTCTGCTTGGTACATTACTGGGCATCAACTTTCCGATGGGCGTACAAAGCGCTAACAATCCCAGTGACAAAAAATCACAAGTCCTCCCAGCTAATATCAATGTTAATAGCAGTGCTGGCAGCAAGAATGAAGAAACTGCAACTGAAGGAAATGAAACTACTGAAACAAACCAAAACAGACGCACTATTGTAGCCCCAAGACCTGACAACAGGAGCAGCGTTGCCCAGAATCCTTCTGATGACTCAACATCACCTGCTGACACTACAACAGACGGCAATACAGATTCTTCACAAACAAATACGCCATCTGGCGATACAAATCAAGGCAACGAACCAATTCGCGCCTTGTGGTAACGATAGATCCGTCTATAGTTACGAGTTATAAGTTATAAGTTATGAGTTATGAGTTATTAGTTATGTACTAATGACTAATGACTAATGACTAGTGACTAATGACTAATGACTAGTGAGATTGTAATTATTGGTGGCGGCGTTATTGGTTTAGCGATCGCCATTGAGCTAAAACTGCGCGGGGCAAGTGTCACCGTGCTTTGTCGTGACTTCCAGGCTGCCGCTACCCACGCCGCCGCCGGGATGTTAGCACCAGATGCGGAAAACATCCCTAATGAGGCAATGCGTTCATTGTGTTGGCGATCGCGTGCTTTATATCCCGACTGGACGCGCAAACTAGAAGAACTAACCGGCTTAAATACTGGCTACCGTCCCTGTGGCATCCTTGCACCCGTATTTGAGGAGGCAGAGGGGCAGGGGGCAGGGGGAGATGAGGGAGCAGGGGGAGATGAGGGAGCAGGGGAAGCAGAGGAGCAGAGGAGCACAGGGAAAAGTTTTTCCTCCTCATCCCCCTCATCCTCCTCATCCCCCTCATCCCCCTCATCCCCCTCATCCCCGGCTTACTGGTTAGACAAAGAGGCAATTCATCAATATCAGCCAGGATTGGGAGCCGAGGTAGTTGGTGGCTGGTGGTATCCTGAAGACGCACAAGTTGATAATAAGGCTCTAGCTCAGGTATTGTGGACGGCGGCTGAGTCTGTTGGTGTTGAACTCAAAGACGGGATTACAGTAGAAGCATTTTTACAGCAGCAAGGACAAGTGGTTGGCGTACAAACCAATGCTGGAATAATTCGCGCCGCGTACTATGTTTTAGCTTCAGGTGCTTGGTCAAATGAGTTGTTACCAGTACCCGTGCGTCCCAGAAAAGGGCAAATGCTGAGTGTGCGGATACCAGAATTTACGCCGGAATTGCCCTTGAAGCGGGTTTTGTTTGGGCAGGATATTTACATCGTACCAAGACGCGATCGCCTTGTTATTGGGGCAACCAGCGAAGACGTTGGTTTCATTCCCAACAACACCCCAGACGGCATTCAAACACTATTACAAGCTGCCATCCGGCTGTATCCGCAACTAAAGCATTATCCCATCCAAGAATTCTGGTGGGGATTTCGCCCAGCCACCCCCGATGAGTTGCCCATCCTTGGCACTAGCCACTGTCAAAATTTAACTCTTGCTACAGGTCATTACCGTAACGGGATTCTACTTGCACCCGTAACAGCCGCATTGATTGCCGATTTCATCTTAGAACAAAAGTCTGACCCTCTACTTGCTGATTTCCACTATTCGCGCTTCCAGTCCAAGCCATCTACCTCTACGCCAATGCTGACTCACTCTGCCAATTTTTCCAACGGGCATCACCCTGCTATATCCCCCCATTCCCCAGTACAGACGCGATTAATCGCGTCTCTCCCCATTCAAGACTCCCCACTAATTATTGCTGGCAAAACCTTCCAATCCCGCTTGATGACTGGAACTGGTAAGTATCGCAGCATTGAGGAAATGCAGCAAAGTGTCACCGCCAGCGATTGTCAAATTGTCACCGTGGCAGTACGACGGGTACAAACCAAGGCCCCCGGACATGAAGGTTTAGCTGAAGCCTTAGATTGGACAAAAATTTGGATGTTGCCCAATACCGCAGGTTGCCAAACTGCTGAAGAGGCGATTCGGGTGGCGCGTTTGGGGCGAGAAATGGCGAAATTGTTGGGGCAGGAAGATAATAACTTTATAAAGTTAGAAGTAATACCTGATCTTAAGTATTTACTCCCAGATCCAATTGGGACGCTGCAAGCCGCAGAACAATTAGTTAAAGAAGGCTTTGCAGTATTGCCCTATATTAACGCTGACCCCATGTTAGCCAAGCGTTTAGAAGAAGTAGGCTGTGCTACGGTAATGCCTTTAGCATCGCCGATTGGTTCTGGACAAGGGCTAAAAACAACCGCCAACATCCAAATCATCATCGAAAATGCGGGTGTACCAGTGGTGGTAGATGCCGGAATTGGTTCACCCTCAGAAGCCGCTCAGGCAATGGAATTGGGAGCAGATGCTTTGTTGATTAATAGTGCGATCGCTCTTTCTCCAAACCCAGCAGCAATGGCTCGTGCCATGAATTTAGCAACAGTTGCCGGTCGTCTAGCATACCTTGCTGGCAGAATGCCTATCAAAGACTACGCCAGCCCTAGTTCACCTCTGACTGGGACGATTACTAGTTAGGGAATGGGGCATGGAGCAGATACTGTTGGCGAATTGGTAGGGATTCTAACCCATCAGCCCCAATCCATCTTAATTTCTTTAATTTCAGTGCGTTTCAACGCACTTTAGCTATTAGCCCGCAATTTATTGCAGGGCGGGAAAGCAACGCAAAACTAGGATTTTAGGGATGGGGGGTTTAACCCCTCGTAAATTGATCAACAGTATCTGGAACATGGGGCATGGGGAATAACCAATCCCCAATCCCCAATCCCCAATCCCCAATCCCCAATCCCCAATCCCCAATGCTCAATGTAACGATTTGTCTAGCAGTTTAAGGGCGGATTTAGCATTTATGTAACATTAAATGAACGATAAAGATAAAGGAATTAATTCATGCCCTATACAAATGAAGAAGGCGGCCTTCTGAATAATTTTGCCCGGGAACCAAAGATTTATCAAGCAGAACCTCCCACGGAAGGGCAAAAACGAACTTATCTCTTCCTAGGAATTGCCGCTACAGTTTTGGTTGGCGGCTTGATTCTAGTTGCCTTCTTTGTTTCTAAGAGCAGTTGATCATAAAATATTTTAATAAAACTTCATTTTCTTGATAGTTTTTCAGGTTCCGATTTTAAAAGGAGCCTGTTTTTTTATTTTTTGTTAAAATTAAATTAAAATTTAAAGTATAATTATATACTGTTTTCTTCTACAATACCTGAAAAACTCAATTTATCCTAAGCGGTACAACGTTAGCTTAAAAATCATTTCTATTATGAAGTTAGCCCACTTGGATGCGTCCAGAAAAGTGATTATGTACTGTGTTTTGGCTCTTTAGCCGCCATGAGCGTGAATGATACTGCACAAAATGATAATTCTAGTTGGAATCGGCAAGTATACCACCGCCTGAAACTTGCCCTAAGTCTTGGCTTAAGACGACAAATTTTTTTAGCAGTATGTGATGATTTACACTTAAGGAATCAAGTAGCGACCCGTTTGCATTCTACATTGGCTTATCCTATTGGACAAGTGCTATCTCAGCCATCAAATGCCCAAGAAAATAGCACTCTAGCTTATCCGCGATTAGTCACGTTGCGTTTGAATTTAAACGATCCCAATCCCATAGTTCAAATAAATCAATGGTTGGCAAACTATCCACCGCCAATTGTTGGGGCATCAAAAGATAGCCCTGGAAGACCTTTTCCAGTACCAGCATTTCAGATTGTCGGCGTGGAGCATCTCACCAAGCAACCAGTCGCTACACAACGGTTATTTTTGCACCATCTCCGCTTAAGCGAACAATATTTCTCTGTACAAGAATCTAGCCGATTCCTTGAATCTAACTTGCTGTTATGGATATCGCGTCCTTGGTTATCTGCTATCAAGCAATCAGCGCCACAGTTTTGGCGTTGTCGGACTGGCGTATTTGTGTTTGCCGGAGAACCCACACCAGCGACTCAGAATTCGGGTTATCCAGAACGTTTTTCTAATCCCAGAAGCTTGGATTTAGGCTATATTGAGCAGTCGATTGTAGATGAATCAGTTACCCAAGCAGAACTCAGAACCGCCGCCAGCGAGTTAAAGTTGAAGAATAATTCCGATTTTCCGGCAGAAACACAAGGGAATAGCGTACATAAAATCCAGGAAGTTTCGCCATCAACGGCAGATTTATTGAAGGCTGCGCCACAACAGCAGGAATCTACTAATAGGTCTGGTAGTGGGAGTAATAATCAATCGCTGTCGTCTTTATCTCATATTAGTAGCGAGTTAACGGAGCTAGTAATAGCAACAATAAATACAAATATTGCTCAAGATACAGAGGATTACTTGCAACCGCAGCAGATTTTGTTGGAGATTGAAGAATTACACCAAAAGCAAGTTCCAGGGGAGGTACTGGCAGAAGCTTATCATCGCTTGGGCAGCTTATACCGCCTTCGGATTGAGCAAGGAGATTCAACCCTAGAAAATCTGATGGTAGCAATTATTGCCTATCAGGAGGCAATTAGCTATGACGAAACCTCACCACAACTCCCAGATATCTTGAATGATTTGGGTACACTCTACTGGATGCTATACCGTACACCGCCCAATTCTGAGGAGGGACAAAGTTATATAGAGCAGGCAATAGAATTTTATCAGTTGGCGTTAAAGATGATTTCGCCCCAGACACATCTAGAAACTTACGCTCGTGTGCAAAATAATTTGGGGACGGCTTATGGTGATTTAGCTCGTTTTTCTCACCCATCTGAAAATTGGCAGCAAGCAGTTTTAGCTTATAGTGAAGCACTCAGCTACCGTACAGCCGACATGGACTCATTAAAGTATGCGGCTTGCCAGAACAATTTGGGTACTGCTTACTGGCATCTAGGGCAATACAACCAACCGATTGTGCATTTAAAGAAAGCGATCGCAGCTTACAACGAAGCACTTCTACACTACAACCCTGGACAGGAACCGCTCAAATATGGCATGATTCAAAACAACATCGGCACCGCCTGTTGGAATCTAGCACAATACGAACAACCTGCCCAAAATCTCCAGCTAGCTATAGATGTCTACACTGAAGCTCTCAAGTATCGCACTCCAGCTAATGTTCCCAGCGCCTGCGCTGCTACACAAAATAATCTGGGTACTGCCTACTGGCATCTAGCAAACCTATCTCAGACAACTAAAGAGGCACGGCAAAAGTATCTGCAACTATGTATCAGCGCTTACGAAGAGGCCATAGCCTTGGCTCACTCACTTAGCGGTACTCCTTTAAGTTTTGATTTGCTTGCCTCTTATAACAACCTGGGACTAGCACATTATCAGCTAGTAATAGATAAGTCATTTAATAGTGACAAAGCAACACGTTCTCAACACTTAGAAGTAGCATTAGACAACCATTTGCAAGCCTTAAACGGATTAACCAAACAGCCAGAGGCTTATGAAACAACCTTTAATTATATAGTGAAAACTATTCGTGCTTTTCATAATGAATTAGGCATACAGGGACAAAATCTGGCTTTATCTAAAGTTCCTAGTCAGTTGTTGCCAGAGATTTTGTCAAAGCTATAAAGCAATACGCTTGGGTTAAGGCTAAAAACTAAAACTGGCGTAGGTTGGATTGAGGAACAAAACCCAACATTATCAAGGCTTTGTTGGGTAACGCTTATGCTCAACCCAACCTACTATTCTTCTTCTTAATCCAAGCGTATTGAGCTATAAAGCAATACGCTTGGGTTAAGGATTTTTGGTATTGATTTTAGGTATGTAGAGACTAGCAATTGCAACGTCTCTTGCATTGGATTTGGGGGAGCATCCCAATTTTGCACGAAGGTGTTTGTCATTGCGTGGTTTTGATATAACTTACACATTTGGGATGCTCCCGGATTTGGGGCTTAACCCAAGCGTATTGTGATATAGATGATTTCTGCTTTTCCTGGGAAAGCTTGTGGCAGCAAGTACTACATACCTACCATCAACAACAGGAGAACGGCGCAGTAAATCACCTTGAATTCAACCAACGAATCAGATTCGTCCCAATAGCGCGGGGAGTGTTAAAAAGAGTAACTTTATATTGACTTGACAATTAATTAGAGAACCAAGTAAGGTAACGATGTCTACGACGGGCTACGCCTACGCAATTACTGTCTTACTAACTACAAAGTGGTAAGATATTGTGACACTACATAAACTTAACTTAAATAATATAAATCATTAAATAAGATTTTATAATATACAAATCCAATAAAATATTGGTGTGTCTTCCGTAAATTTACTAAGGTAGACTGGAGACATAGTTTAAAAAGCTCCAGAATGAGATTTGGATACTTAAGTTATGAAACTAAGTTTGGTTTTTGCGGCTGCTATATCTAGTTTTTTTGTGGGTGCGACCACAGCACTTGGTTTCTCTGACCAAGCAGATGCTCTAACTTTTTCTGGTATCTCTACTGGTACATGGGGAAAACCTACTTCAGGAAGCACCGATATCAATCCCAATCCCATATACACACGTGTGGGAAACAACATATTTACTTGGGGTGATGCTAATGTGTGTTTACCAAGTCCAAATCCTCCTACTGGATGTACAATAACAGGCTCAAATAAACTTACCTTCACTGGAAATTCGTTTTCAACTGACATTAACTCTGTATTCAAAATAGCTGATTTAGCTTACTTTAATGGAACGGTACTTAAAGGAACAAGCGTTGAAGATGTACCTTTAAATCTCAATGTATCCTTCAGCACTCCCGTTGGAATCAGCCAAGTTTTTGACTTGAAGTTGCGTCTAGTAAATACACCTAATGACGCAACAAATTCTGAAGAAGAGAATGCAGACTTTGTATTTATAGACGAAAACTTGAGTAATCCCACTTTTACCTTTGAAGGCAATGAATACACGCTTGAACTAACTGGTTTTAATGCAGACCTTGGCCAGATAAGTATTAAGGCTCTTGAAGGAGGCACAACTAAAACAGCTATTTATGCCAAAATCAAAACCATACCTGAACCTGCAACAGTAGCGGGTCTATTCCTAGTAGGGATGTACCTGATATCTAGTAAAAAATTGCCAAAGAAGAAACACTAAGAGCTTTCGCTGTTAAAACATCTGCTCCTGTTCGCGCTTGAGGATGTAATTACACTAGAGATTTTTTTGGCTCCAATACCAGGTTTGTAGTGGTCGTACCTGTGAGAAATCCTACCAACGATAAGCCAGTTTGCTCAACTCTCTTAAGACGCCCACACAACTGGCTCCTGTATTTTATGCATTTTATGCAATTGAGAACCGCTACATAACCATATTCCATAATTGATAAATTTTAACCCAACACAAGAATTGCTGCGATCGCATCAAATTTTATTCCCAATAACCTTTACTACTTGAGAAAATACCTCTTACAAGACGTGCAAGGGGCGAGTGATATTAGGTTCGGTTAAACACTTATAATATCTGTAGGTTGGGCAGCCACTGGGTTCATTGGTGTCAAATTAAGCTAAAAATAGCTTAACTGTGGGCTGACTCACCCGCCTGGAACTAAAGTTCTTTGGCTTTTAGCTAAAGTCTACTTTAGTAGACTAAAGATTTTTGGGTATATCTCAATACTGCGTAGGTTTTGGCTAAAAAATAAAAATGTGTAGGTTGGGTTGAGGAACGAAACCCAACATTTTGAAGGGTTTGTTGGGTAACGCTTAAGCTCAACCCAACCTACGAATATTCTTAACCGAGGAGTATTGGGGCATATCTTAGTCATCAAGAGATGACTTTTGCTAAAAGCCAAGGAACTTCAGTTCCTTGCGGGACATGACTTTTAGGTTAATAGGACTTACGCACTGTACAAATGCATCGTGATGTGGATTACTTAAAATAGGTTGTCTCAGGCTTTTGTTAATTATCTGCGATCGTAAATAGACCATGCTGTGCCCTTACGAAAGATGAGGTGTCCCTGGCTTTGCTCCTGACTGACAAAGAAAGCGAAAACCTTTCCCAAGTTTTAGCAAATAAATTTACAATAGAAGTAAGAGTTCGCAGTCAGCCTATTCGCCTCTATTCAGTGGTGTAGATATGTGGACGTAAACAATGAAACAACTCTGGAAACAATTAGACTTATTTTGCGTCATGTTGAGAGTATCTCACCATCTATTTAGTGACGCGCATTAGCAAGATACAAATTCTCAGAAGCATATCTCCGATAGGCGTAGCTGCAACACAAACTCCAGATTATATAAGCACCTTAATATTCCGAATCGCCTATAAACAGGTTTCATAACTTTCAGAAACAAACTCAGTGAATCCACGTCATTAAATACATCACATACACAAAGGTTTACCCACTTATGACTCGCCTACATCAATGGAAATCTGGAACTGCTGCGCTTATGGCAATAGCCGTTACCGCAAGCGTCACTGCCCCACTGTTAACTTTAGCTCCTGCTAATGCACAATACAGAATTAGGCAAGACAGAATTGGGCAATATGGAAGCGTTACCATTCCTTCTGGGGTTGCTTTACCTGTTACCTATGAGAAAGAGACAATTACTATTGCTCCTGGGGAAACTAAATCTCTAACCTTGAGAATAGCGAATGACATTATCGATAGGAATAGAAATGTCTTGATTCCCGCCGGTACTAAAGTAAATGGACGACTAGAAGCTGTTGACCTAGATAGTTATTCAAGAGATATAGATGATAATCAAGGAAAAGGCGTGCGGTTTGTAGCTCAAGAATTAGAATTTTCTAATGGTCAGCGTCAGTCAATTAATGCAAGTTCTCGGACATATACCACAACTCAAAAAGTTTCACAGGGGCCCAGCACAGGTCAGGTTTTAACTGATGCAGCTATTGGTGCGGGTGCTGGTATTTTAGGTTCACTAGTTACTGGTAACCGCAGAATTGACGATTTAAAACCTGTTATCGGTGGGGCTGCGGGTGCGGGAGCAAGTGTGCTGTTGCGGAAAAAACAAGCAAATGTCTTTGTTCTTAGACCCGCACAAGATTTGAGGCTCACACTGAATTCTAACTTGAATTTAGTACCAATATCCCGCTACTAGATTTAACTCAATTCAAGTCGTGACTTTAATCACCCCTGATAGGCGATCGCAACTTTAAATATACTGTGCGATCGCCTTAATTTTTGACAGTAAAAAATTATTTTTAACAGCAACTATTTTATCTCTATATTGTCTTAATCAGTATCAATATTTATTAGAATCCTTATTTAATTGCGCTATGTGGGGAGCTAGGAAAATCGGCTCTATTTTCTTCTCTATCCAAAAGAGTATTCAAAATTACGTAATATCCTGATATTTTTGTTAAATAGTGGCAATAAAGGAGCTTTTACTTATGGAAATTCGAGGTTTAGGTATAGGCGCATATCTTGCAATTCCCGTAGGATTAATTCTTTTAACTCAGGGAGAAAGGATAAAAGAATTTTTAGCTCAAAACTTCGATCAGGTATCCACTAATAAGGAAATGAGCCTATCCAGCCCCCAGCTAATTAGCGCCAATTCAAAACCGAAAACATACTATGTTAGTGGTAGTGGAAAAGACCAAAATAGCGGACTCTCTACTTCAGCCGCCTTTAGGACAATTCAAAAAGCAGCAGACCTTACTAACCCTGGCGATACAGTATTGATTATGAACGGAGTATACAAAAATATAGCCAAAGCTGGGAGTGTAGTAAGTATTAAACGTTCTGGAACTGCAAAAGCATGGATTAGGTATAAAGCATATCCTGGGCATTCCCCAAAAATTCAGCACAATACATGGAACGGTATCCTGATTTCAAATGGAGCTTCATATATCGAGATCAACGGGCTGGAGGTTATAGGGAACAATGCCAATATCACCCTTGATTATGCGATGAGTCAGAAGACTAACAAACTAAATCCACTGACGAATGGAAACTGCATCAGCGTTGACGGACGAACCAATGGTCGTGTTCATCACATCCGTATTCTGAACAACAAAGTGCATGACTGTGGAGGAGCAGGTATTTCAGCGATTCAATCCGACTATGTGACAGTAGATAATAACGTGGTGTTTAATAATGCCTGGTATAGTGTTTATGGTAACAGTGGCATTTCAATGCTGAACAATTGGAATTCTGACAATAACCGGGGATACAAGATGTTCGTAACTAACAACAAAAGCTACAACAATCGCATGTACATCCCTTGGATCGCAGTCGGAAAGATCACAGATGGGAATGGCATCATTATCGATAGTTTAAAAAATCAACAGAAGAACTTAAAATTAAGTGCATATACAGGACGTACTTTAGTTAAAAATAATCTTACATTTAATAATGGTGGTTCCGGGATTCATACATTTATAAGTGATCATGTTGATATTGTAAATAACACTGCTGTTTTAAATAATCAGAGTCCAGAAATTAAAGATGGGCAAATATTTGCTAATAATTCATCGGATGTCAGAATATTAAGGAATATTCTCTATGCTTTCCCTGGCAAGAATATTAACAGTAGTTATAAAACTAAAAACGTTACTTATGACTATAATATCTACCTCAATAGTTCTAAGGTAAGTGTTAAGGGGCCTAACGATGTTGTTGCAGACTCAGAGTTTTTAAGTAAGCATCCCACTCTAGAAAAAATATCTGAAAATTGGCAATCACAGCTAGATAAACAAAATCCGCCAAGGCGGACTAATGTAGAGTCTAAGTCGGCAAGTTTAGTTTGTGAGCCAATGATTTATACTTTGCAAAACAAACCCATCCAAGTGGGATGCTCGCCGACATCTTTGGCTCAAACTACTCCTTCATCTTTGGCTCAAACTACTGCTTTTTCTGATGTGCCTAGCAACTATTGGGCGGCACAATTTATTCAACAATTGTCACAGCGAGGTGTAATTGCTGGATTTCCTGATGGTAGCTTCCGCCCTGAAGAACCTGTGACACGCGCTCAATTTGCCGCAATGCTCAACAAAGCTTTCCGAAAATCACAGCAACGGCAGGCGATCAATTTTTCTGATGTGCCTAGCAACTACTGGGCATCCAGTGCTATTGGGCAAGCCTATAGTATTGGTTTCTTAGCAGGATATCCTGGTAATCGCTTTCAGCCAAACCAGGCTATTCCCCGCCAGCAGGTTTTGGTTTCCCTCGCCAACGGTCTGGGATATACTTCTGATGGCAATAACGAAAGCACTCTGAGGTATTTCAACGATGCCTCTAACATCGCTAGCTATGCCCGTAGCCCGATCGCAGCAGCAAGTGAAAAGCAAATTGTGGTGAACTATCCTAATGTGAAGTCCCTGAATCCAACTGCAACTGCTACTCGCGCCCAGGTAGCAGCTTTTATCTACCAAGCATTGGTTAGTTCTAATCAAGCCCCAGCAATTAACTCGCCATATATCGTGTCAAACCCCAGGAATTAACTGCCTTATGTCGTAACTCAATTCAAGTTGTGACTTTAATCATCCTAATAGGCGATCGCCACTTTAACTATAGTGTGCGATCGCCTTCATTTTTAACCCTAAAAAATCTATTTTTCAGCAACTATTCTCTCTCTATATCGTCTCATTCAATATTCATATAGCAGTTCTCACTTGGGTGCAATACAGTCTAAACCTCACCCCGTATTTGATGGGTGCAAACACTCCCCTCTCCTTGGCAAGGAGAGGGGTTGGGGGTGAGGTTTAAAAATGTACTTCATGCAAATGAGAACTGCTATTTTTTTTAAAATACTTATTTAATAGCGTTAATCGGTAATGGGCTGATTAGACTATTACCTCTTGCTAGCTCTGTTGGCAGGTATTTTCTGATTTTTACTATCTGATTATATTGTATGCCGGAAGTAATGGTTTTTACAAAAAGCAGAAATAATTGGGAACCTAATACTTCAGCAAAGGTCTAATTAATTAACAGTAAAAAAACTAATTGTACCGGGATTAAAAATTAATGTTTACTTTAAATCGTTTGCAATCTGGAACAGCAGCACTCATGGCTTTAAGCGTCACAGTCGGTACTGTAGCGCCTTTCATTACAGCTTCACCATCTTTTGCTCAAACTACTTTTTCTGATGTTTCATCTAACTATTGGGCAGCACAATTTATTCAACAATTGTCAGGGCGAGGTGTAATTGCCGGATTTCCTGATGGTACTTTCCGCCCTGAAGAAGCGGTGACACGCGCTCAATTTGCCGCTATGGTCAACAAAGCTTTCCAAAAACCAGCGCAACGGCAGGCAATCAATTTTGTTGATGTGCCCAGCAACTATTGGGCATCCAGTGCCATTGGGCAAGCCTATACCATTGGTTTCTTATCTGGTTATCCTGGAAATCGTTTTGAGCCTAACCAAGCTATTCCCCGCCAGCAGGTTTTAGTTTCCCTTGCCAACGGTCTGGAATATAGTCCTAGCGGCAATACCGAAAGCACTCTGCAATACTTCAACGATGCTTCTAACATTGCTAGCTATGCCCGTAGCCCGATCGCAGCAGCAACAGAGAAGCAAATTGTGGTCAACTATCCTAATGTGAAGTTCCTGAATCCAACTGCAACCGCCACTCGCGCCCAGGTAGCAGCTTTTATTTACCAAGCGTTGGTTAGTTCTAATCAAGCCTCAGCAATTAACTCGCCTTATGTTGTGGCTGCCGGGTCTACTACCCCAACACCTATAGCTGTGACAATTCCTCAAGGGACTGCTATCCCTGTCAAGTATGACAAGGCAGAAAAAATTCTGGTTACAAAGGATGAAACAGCGCCTTTGACATTGACAGTATCCCAAAACGTGGTTACGCAAGAAGGTGCAGTAGTGATTCCGGCTGGTAGTCAGGTGATTGGTCAACTCAAACCTGCTACAGGTGGTTCTCAATTCGTTGCCGAGAGACTAGTTTTAACTACAGGTCAAGAGTATCAGCTTAACGCTAGCTCTGAAGTGATTACCAAAACTGAAACCGTCAACAAAGGTACTAGTACTGGTTCAATTATCAAGAATACTGTATTGGGCGCAGGTGCAGCAACTGCGGTATCTGCCGTCACAGGCGATCGCGCCATTGCCACAGAAGAAGTCTTAGGTGGCGCTGGTATCGGTGCGTTGGTTGGTCTGTTCTTCGGTAAAAATAGTGTTGACTTAATCGCCATTGACCCAGATACCGATTTACAAATGACCATCAATCAAAACTTGTTGGTTTCACTAAGATAGTTAGGAGTGAGGAGTTATGAGTGAGGAATTATGAATGAGGAGTTATGAGTGAGGAGTTATAAATTGAAGCCAGTTTTTAATTGAAAACTCCAAACTTCAGGGAGCATCTCACTTTTGTAAAAACACGCCTGCCTTGGCGAATGGAATTCGCAGCTATACAAACAAAACCCACCTCCGTGGGTTTCAAATTCTTTGAGTCCGCGTAGGCGGACGAAAGTTTGTATATCCGCAATTTATAATCGCCTGGTATATTTGCACTCATTGAGATGCTCCCAAACTCCAAACTCCAAACTCCAAACTCCAAACTCCAAACTCCAAACTAACTTCCAACTCCTAACTCCTAACTCCTAACTAAGTTTCCACTTCCGGCAACCAAATAATAAATGTAGTCCCCGGCGCATTGGGTGAAGTTAGCTTAGAGTTGATTGCAGGGCTGAAAACCTCTATTTCGCCCTGCATTTGCTCTATTAATTGTTTTGCGATCGCTAACCCCAAACCAGTGCCGGGGATTTCTGTTTGCGCTTGTACACCCCGATAATGCCGTTCTCCAAGATGCTCTAAATCCTGGGGTGGAATGCCAGGCCCGTTGTCACTAATGACAATTCCCTGAAAATTAGCCTTTTCTTGCCCCGCCTGAATCAAAATTTTGCCCCCAGTGGGAGTGTATTTCAAAGCATTATCAATAATATTAGTTAACACCTCTCGTAATGCTTTGACGTTGGCACGTACTAGGGGTGAATTTTGTTGAATTTCAGTTATTAGTTTTAGCTTTCGCTCTTGTGCGATCGCTTTGGCTGATATTAATAATGGTTCTAATATATCTGCTAACGAGCAGTCTACTGCTTTATCTCCCGTTCCCGGCAATAATAACGGCGGTTTAGCGTCTTTTTGGATAGTTGCTTCTACAAATACTTCTTCGGGGAGATGTAGTGGTGCTAAATCTGTGTCTGTCAAGTCAATTACTTGATCAAATTGTTGCAGCAATTCTTGGAGGCGATCGCTTTCCCGCACAATACTATTTGCCACATTTCGGTTGGTATCTGCTGGTCGCAACCTTTTCAATAGCAGTTTACCAAAAGTCCGCAATGCCGTTAAAGGGTTACGAAACTGATGCAACAGGTTATCCAGCAAATCTCGCTGTTTTTCTTGGAGAATTTGTTGCTCATGCAACTGCTGCTCAAACCATGCTCGCCGTTGATCTAAAATACAAGCGATCGCCAGTGTTTGGGCTATCCGTTGAATCTGACTTTCCTCGTGTTCATTCCATGCCCGATCTTTCCTACCCGTCACTAGTAACCCCATCATCACACCCTCATAAACCAGAGGTAAAACAATTTGGTTGCCACTAAATAAATATTCCTCTTTTAGATGGGGTTGAGACGCATCTGGTATCTCAGACTCCGGTGACGAGGTTGGAGATTCTGATCCTGCTGTCAATAACCTTCTCTGATGATTGGGTAATATAAACACATTTCCAACTTGAAGTTGCTTGTGTACTGTCGCTTCAGCAATCTCTTCCCCTGCTGGTAATAATGCTGTTTCCGGGTAGATTACCACAGGAATCAGTTTGGCCTCACCCGAAGGAGTCTCTACCAATTCTTGTGTCAGGTACACAATACTTAAAGTTGCTCCCAGCCCTTGGGTTAGCAGCGCTATTTGCTCTCGACATAGAGCAAGAAAATCGGAACTGGCAGACATTAACATTTTTTAGCTTTTGCTCAATATTACAGATTTTGAGGCATGATTAAGAGAAGATACTTAGTTTTTACCTCACCCATTTCATAAAGCTTAACTAAAATCTTCTACATGAAAGGTTTGTACCAAGGGATTATATCCTTAGGTTATTTTGTTTTATCTATCTCCAAAGATATTAATTTTCTTAAATTAAAAGGTTAAAAACTATTGATATTTTGAACTAGAACCTATATAATGACGACTGATTTTGTAGCTATCACTACAATCTATAGCTTGAAAGAGGAGGACAATAGATTGGCAAGGAGACGCAAAAGGAAAAGTCGTCGTCGTCAGGAAGGACGGCGAATTTTGGAACATGTGCCTCAATATAGCATCGAAAGTGGCGAAGAAAAACCTGTGACAGCAGCGAGAAGATTCATTCAAGCTGAAGGTATTTTGCCACCTGCGTTGCTACTCGTAAAGCGAAATGAACACACCACAGACCGTTATTTCTGGGCAGAAAAGGGACTCTTTGGTGCTCAATACGTAGAGGAAAACCATTTCTTGTTTCCTAGTTTGAGGGTGTTAGAACCTTCGCCAGGTCAAGAACCTCTTGCTTTAGCTAGTCGGTAAACTATAAACAGTCATCTTAGGCATTGAATGTGGCTCCTGACTATTATTGAACTGGCAAAATTGCTAAGTTTATGCAAAATTTAATTTTTTTTTAGTTTGGAGCTGATTTGCTTTTTAAGGCTAGTCCAGGTAGTTGGAAAATTAACTTGTCTCAAACCACGCTAGATTGCATGGGTTGATGGTAGTGTCATGATGCAGAAGGAAATGGGTATACAGCCAAGCGCCTCCAAAAGCGCTAGTGAAGTTGCCTTCTTGTGCCGTAAATTGTTAACCAAGCTCTGTCAACGAATTTAAGTTAATGAATTTAAATTTTTCCCTGCGACACAAGTCGTGGGGAAAATTGACAAAGCAGAAGTCTCGATTTCCTCCTTCCTACTTTCTATTTCATAAAGAGTAGGTCAGGTCATAAGTCTGCATATCATAGTTAATAGATCGTCATAAAAACCAACAATTATTCACCAGCCTTGAGCTGTAGATTCCTCTGTAACTCGCTGAGTTCATCTCGATGGGCAACTACAGTGATCTTACTTGAGGAGGTTTGTTCGTTCTTAGTTGTTTCTACTTTGAGCGACACCTTCTCAAGTCTTCCAGATTTTTTCCAATAAAATAGACCGCTCAAAGGCGACAGCAGTACCATAGGCAGAACAAAGGTACTCAGATTAGGAAAAAGCAGGTACACGACTAGTGAGAGACAAACAATACCAGTCGCTGCCAGCAGAGTTAAAAATATAGCTAAGAACCAACTGGGGCGAACATTACCTTCAAAAGTCACTTTGTTTTGTTCTCGGTCTACCGCCGCCACTCGGTAAGACCGCGAGCGAAAATACTCTTTTAATTGAGACATTAAAGCAGCTTCGTCTTGTTCAGATACCAGTTGCGCTGTTTCTATGCGGTCTTTAGTCGAGGCACGAATAAAGAAAAACAGCCCAACCGATAACAACAAGGTTAGCAGGAACGTAGATGGCAGAATAGCAGTATCCATAACTAATTGTTATTGTTTGACTGGAGGAGACTTATTCATTATCAATTATTCGTTACTTTGTCCTCTTGTTGATGTAGTCAAGCCATTGAAAAGCTAAATCCTGCGCTTGAACTTGCCATTCTGGAGAAACTTGGTACATTCGCCTGGGGCGTCCTCGTCCTTCGAGTTTCTTCCAATATCCAGTGATTGCCCTTTCATCTTCCAGAAATTTGATTGCACTATAAAGTACGGTATCCGAAAGCCTATAGGTTGGATATTCAGTTTCTAATTGCTCAATCAACTCGGTTCCGTAAGATTCACCTTGTAACAAAACAGACAGTATGTAACAAACTGCTACTTCCTGACAAAGGTAAGTTGGCGGAGGATTTTCAAAGAATTGATATATATCCTCAAGTTTCATGGTTAGTGAATGGCTAAAAAAATGCCTTAGGGTAGGGTCTACAATCCTTGTAGTAAGTATATACTGCTACTGCTAAGTGAGTAATATATATAAAGCTACTTAGACTAGATATCCATTGCGTAAATACGAAATAACTACCCACGCCTGTGAAGTTGTGGGACGAGTTTGCGAGTTTTAGGGGCACAAAATAGTGTATCCCTACTCAAGCTCGATACGGTGTGCTGAGGAGCGGACAGACAGTGCCAAATTCACTGTCTTGGTGTTAAGTGATGCCGAGCTAGTTAGAACTGCTTAAGCAATAAAATGCCATCGAAGAAATTTTACAGGTAAAATGCTATTTTGTCTGTAAAAGTTAATAAACACTTTGTTTTCCAGTGATTTTTCCAATGCGAATTCTGAAAGCTTACGCTAAGGGATATGTCTGGGTTAAAGCTGCTACGCCAGTGGAAACACTTAAGCAGTAACCATCACTGATTTCCTCCATCAAAGAATCTCTTGTCTCTTATGGCAATTGTGATAGTAAATTTATCAAAGAAGACCCAAAGGTGGGGGGAAAGAAGACCTGACTTTTCACGTTATATGGAAAAACCTAACCCCCTAACCCCCAACCCGTGGCGGGAAGGGGGAAAAATTCAAAGTCTCTCTCCTTAAAGGAAGAGAGAAATAGAAGAGAGGTTTTCCAGATACCGTGAAAAGTCAGAAAGAAGACGGGGAAACGCTCTGACGCGGGTAAAGAACTCTCCGCGTCCCCTTGTCCTCGCGTCCCTTAATCAAGCGCCCAGCACATTGGTGATCAGTATGTCACAAACTCCCGATGCTCCATCATCTTCCTCAACTCTCCGGGCAATTGCCCAAACTTTTCGCCTTACAGGTTGGATTAGCTTCTGGATTCAGCTAGTACTAGGCGTTGTTTCTAGCATAATTGTGTTGCTGTTCGCCATCTTTAATCAAAGAACTGGCATTCCTAGTAATAATCCTGGGACTGGCTTTGGCGTATTTTTAGCAATTTGTGGACTGGTTATTCTGGGTGGGGGGATTTATTTAGCTTACCGTTACACTAGAATTGGCAAGCAATTAGAATCCTCCAATCCCAGCAACCGCCCTCGGAAAAGCGAGACTGTGCAAGTATTACGCTTAGGGCTGTGGGTGAATTTAGGGGGAACGCTGGTAACTCTTTTGGGGGCGCAAGCGATCGTCGGTACACTGGTAGCAAGATCCATATCCCCGCAAGCTATAACTACCCAATTTTTTGACCCCACCCGAATTATTAGCGGTCTAGATATGCTTGTGGTACAGGCAAACACCAACACTGTCTCAGCGCATTTTGCAGGGCTTATTGCATCACTTTGGTTGCTTAATCGCATTAACCGTCCTTAGAAAATCACAGGAGTAATACCAAATTTTGGATTTTAAATTTTTCTAGCCGTAGCAAGATTGGCAAGGCAAAATTTTTATGTTTGCTTTTCTGGTCATGGCAAGCCAAAATCAGTATATGCTGATGTGTTGGCAGGTAGAGAATAGGCTAAAAACTGAGAAAAATCTGTGCTGGATATCAAGCAAATACGGGAAAATCCGCAATTAGTTCAAGAACGATTGAATAGTCGTAGTGGTAAATACGACATTGAGCCGATTTTACAGTTAGATCGGAAACAGCGAGAACTAGAGGGGACACGCAGTCAACTTCAAGCTCGTAGCAACGAAATTGGTAAAATTGTCGGGCAAAAGATTAAATCTGGGATAAATCCTCAAGACCCAGAAATTCAGGCTTTGCGGGATGAAGGTAACTCTGTCAAAGCTACGTTGAGCGAACTGGAACCCCAGGAAAAAAACCTCAAAGCTGAAATTGCCCAACTTGTGTTGGCACTTCCTAACTTACCAAGCGACTCTACACCCCTTGGTAAAAATGAGGAAGATAACGTAGAAGTGCGGCGTTGGGGTGATGAGTACATTCCCCAAAATCCGAATATTCTCCCTCACTGGGAAATTGGCGAAAAGCTGGGTATTCTCAATGTTGAACGAGCTGTGAAAGTTGCCCAAAGTCGCTTTGTGACTTTGATAGGCGCTGGTGCGGCATTAGAGAGGGCATTAATTCAATTTATGCTGTCTCTCCATACTCAAGCGGGATATGTGGAAGTCAGTCCGCCTCTGTTAGTTAATACCGAGTCTTTGACGGCGACCGGTCAGTTGCCTAAGTTTGCGGAAGAAAGCTTTAAATGCGCTGATGATGACTTGTGGCTGATTCCTACGGCGGAAGTTCCAGTTACAAATCTCTACCGGGGTGAAATTCTCGCTGCTGAAAACTTGCCTATCTACCACTGTGCTTTTACTCCCTGTTTTCGCCGCGAAGCTGGTAGCTATGGACGCGATATGCGGGGATTAATTCGCCTCCATCAGTTCAACAAGGTGGAAATGGTGAAATTTGTCGAACCCGGTACATCTTTTGATGAACTGGAGAAATTGGTAGGGAATGCAGAAGCAATCTTACAGGCGTTGAAGTTGCCTTACCGAGTAGTAAATTTAAGTACTGGGGATTTGGGATTTGCCTCTACCAAAACTTATGATTTAGAGGTTTGGTTGCCTTCTTCTGGCAAATACCGCGAAATTTCTAGCTGTTCCAATACTATAGATTTCCAGGCGCGACGGGCTGATATTCGCTTCAAAGAGGCGGGGAAGAAAGGTACCCAGTTCGTACATACCCTCAATGGTTCGGGTTTGGCTGTGGGACGGACTATGGCAGCAATTTTGGAGAATTATCAACAACCTGATGGGACAGTGAGGATACCAGAAGCGCTGCAACCTTATTTTGAACAGGGAGAAACGTTAGGTTTTTCATCGCTGCAAAATTTACAAAGAGTTCAAAAGTCAGCAGTTGTACCCCAACTTTTGCAACCAGTCTTACCAGAACGTATTTCAAAGCCAACAATACAATTCCAATACCGTTATATTGTTGATTTGCTGTTTTGGCTTCCAATCACCTCTTATGTTGTGTGGGTAATACTATCATTGTTGTTTTAGCAGAAAAACCAATCTGACCAAAACTTACATTTGGAGTATGTGGACAAAATGGTGCGTTACGCTGTCGCTAACGCACCCTACTGGCGTGGCACAGCTAAAATAGTGCGTTAGATGTAGATGTAGGTTGGGTTGAGCAACGTGAAACCCAACATTGATCGGAGTGTTGGGTTTCGTTCCTCAACCCAACCTACAATTTTTTTTGCAACAATTTAGCCTGGTCACGCCACTACTAGCTTTAGATGTTAGAACCAGATACGAAAAATCGAACTATGACTAATGCCCCATGCCCAATGCTCCATGCCCTATGCCCAATTAGAATGGAGATAACTATAGCTTAATATTTTCACTAATTTGCTCTATGTCAGTTTTAGCAGCGATCGCAGTTTTGGCTGTTTTAATCTTGGTACACGAGTTGGGACATTTTGTTGCAGCCCGTTCTCAAGGCATTCTCGTTAACCGCTTTTCTTTGGGTTTTGGCCCAGTTCTTCTTAAGTATCAAGGAAAGCAAACCGAATATGCTGTCCGCGCCTTTCCCTTGGGCGGCTTTGTGGGCTTTCCCGATGATGACCCCGATAGCGATATTCCACCCAATGACCCAAATCTGCTGCGTAACCGTCCAGTTTTAGACCGGGCGATCGTTATCAGTGCCGGAGTGATCGCAAATTTAATATTTGCCTACTTGGTGTTGGTTCTACAATTGGGTATCGTCGGCATTCCCAAGGAATTAAATTATAAAGCTGGTGTCGCCGTACAGCCTGTTAATCAAGAATCTGTTGCCTATCAAGCAGGAATTCGGGAAGGAGATATTATTCTGGCTGTTAACGGTCAAGAACTCCCGGCTTCTGATAAATCAACTCCTTTGCTGACAAAAGAAATTCAAACTCATCCCAATCAGCAAATCGAACTGAAAATTCTGCGTGACAACCAACAACAATCCCTGAAATTAACACCAAAACTGGGAGCCGATGGCAAAGGTGTAGTTGGTGTGGCACTTAGTCCAAATGCTACAGCAGTTTATCGTCGTCCTAATAGTCCTTTTGAAATTTTCGGACTTGCTGCTAACAGGTTTCAACAATTATTTGTTGGTACACTCAGCGGTTTCGGGCAGTTGATTACCAACTTTCAACAAACTGCTGGACAAGTTTCTGGGCCAGTTAATATTGTCAAAATAGGTGCAAAATTAGCTGAAGACAATACCGTAAACTTGTTGTCTTTTGCGGCAATTATTAGCATTAACTTGGCTATTATCAATATTTTGCCTTTACCAGCTTTGGATGGCGGACAACTCGCCTTTTTGCTGATTGAAGGTTTACGCGGTAAGCCTGTACCTGCCCGGATTCAAGAAGGTGTAATGCAAACCGGTTTGGTGTTACTCTTAGGGTTAGGAATTTTTCTCATAGTCAAAGAAACTACTCAATTAACTAGCCAATTGGAGTGGGTACAAAAATTATTTCAGTGAAAATAGGGAGTGGGGAGTAGGGAGTGGGGAATAGGGAAAAGAAACTTTTACCTTTAAAGCAACGGGCGATAGAAGTTTTAGCTCGTCTGAAGCGTCTTTATCCAGATGCTACTTGCTCTTTGAACTACTCAACGCCAGTACAATTGTTGGTGGCAACGATTCTCTCTGCTCAATGTACTGATGAGCGGGTGAATAAGGTGACACCAGCTTTATTTGATCGGTTTCCTGATGCTGCAAGTTTAGCGATCGCTGACTTGGTAGAATTAGAAAGCTTGGTGCGTTCAACAGGGTTTTATCGCAATAAAGCCAAGAACATTCAAGCTGCCTGTCGGATGATTGTTAGCGAATTTGACTCTGTTGTGCCTAACCAAATGGAGCAATTATTAAAGCTTCCAGGTGTGGCGCGGAAGACAGCAAATGTAGTCCTGGGTCATGCTTATGGCATTAATGTTGGGGTGACGGTAGATACTCACGTTAAACGCCTTAGCGAACGTTTGGGTTTAACTGAAGCAAAAGACCCCGTTCGGATTGAGCAAGATTTAATGGGTTTATTGCCACAGCCTGATTGGGAAAATTGGTCAATTCGGCTGATTTATCACGGTCGTGCTATTTGTAAAGCCCGTTCTCCCGTCTGTATTGCTTGTGAACTTGCTGATTTATGTCCTGCTGCTAATAAACCAGTGGTTGTAGGGTAAGCGACACAAGTAACCCCAGAATTGATGGAGAGACTGTAGAATGGAAAACGGTGTCTTTAAATAAGTTAGAGAATATATGGCAAAAAAGAGCATGATTGAGCGCGAGAAAAAGCGCACTAGGTTGATAGAAAAGTATGCTGACAAGCGGGAAGCTCTTTTGGAAGAGTTCAAAAGTGCAGCATCTCCCCTAGATAAGCTGGAAGTCCACCGGAAGATTCAACAGCTACCCCGGAATAGTGCGCCCACCCGCCACCGCAATCGTTGCTGGTTGACTGGTCGTTCTAGAGGTGTTTACCGCGATTTTGGGTTGTCTCGGAACGTGCTGAGAGAATGGGCGCATGAAGGTCTATTGCCTGGAGTTGTTAAGTCTAGTTGGTAAAAAGTTATGAGTGATGAGTTATGAGTGATGAGTTATTAATTGAGACAAACCTAACTCCTAACTCCTAACTTCTAACTCCTAACTATTATTGACCACAACACTTATCAATTCCCAGACTTTCTAAGAGTAGATCGCTGACGGCGTTGGCGATCGCAAACTCTCCATAAAAGCTATTGGAAAAATCATACGACTGCATCTCTGTGACAATGGCAATTACCAGAGAACCAAGGTCGTTTTCTCCTTCCATCCGTTGACGCACAAAAATCTGTGCGGCTCGTTGGGCTATGTTTTGGTTGACTGCTTCGGGGATAAATTCTGTATCTAGCCAGCGTTGTAAGCGTTCTCGTAACCATTCACCTTCGAGCAACGGATTTTCAGGCGGTGGTAGGGTAATGGGTGGAATTGGTTGAGTCATCTTTTTTATTTTAAACGCAGAGGGACGCGGAGGGAAACGCAGAGGAACGCGGAGGATGATTGATAGGATCGAATTGCGTTTCTAAGAGTGTTTTTTTTATATTTATTTATGGAATATGATATTGCGGCTATTGTTGAGGGTTATGCACAAGGCTATTTTCTCATGGCTGATGATAGCGATCGCCTGAGTTGGTACGGAAGTTGCGATCGAACTTTTATTCCTTTGGATGAACGGTTTCGCTACCCTAAGTCTTTGCAGCGTGTCTTGAATCAAGAGCGTTTTAGTGTGGCTATTAATCGGGATTTTCAAGCTGTGGTGGCTGGGTGTGCTGACAGAGAGACAACTTGGATTTCACCGGAATTGCAAAAGATTTACTGGCTACTTTACCAGAGTGGTTATGCTTTTAGTTTTGAAACTTGGCAGGGTGACGAACTAGCTGGGGGAATTTTAGGGATTGTTATTGGTGGGGCTTTCATTGGCGAGTCGATGTTTTACCGCATTCCGGAAGGCTCGAAGGTAGCGATGGTAAAGTTGGTGGAAAGGTTGCGTCAGAAGGAATTTGTATTTTTTGATGCCCAAATGATGAATCCCCATTTGGAAAGATTTGGTGCTTATCGAGTTGAGGATGAAAAATATCAAATGCTACTTAAGCAAGCGTTGCAATGTCGCTGTTTTTTGGTATAAAAATGGTTAAAGACTATCTCCGAGTGAAACCGTATGTCAGACTTACTTGGAAGAATTACAGTTAATCCCAAACAATGTGGTGGTCGTCCCTGTATCCGGGGCATGAGAATTCGGGTATCAGATGTACTCGACTTGTTTGCGGCAGAACTGAGTGCCGAACAAATCCTAGAAGAAATGCCCGATTTGGAAGCGGATGATCTTAAAGCAGCACTTCTGTACGCTTCACGTAAGCTCAATCATCCCGTTTTGGTTGCATGACGATCTGGGTAGATGCACATCTGTCACCCGCAATTGCAACTTGGATCACCATTACATTCGGCATAAGGGACTTCCAAATAAAAAAATACCCAAAAATTGACGAAAAAGCTCTATTTTCCTCATTCCTCTGTGTTCTCTGTGTCTCTGTGGTTCGTTTATTTGGGTAATTTATTTCTTGGAAGTCCGTAACGATAGGCTACGCCAGTCAGCTAGCGGATATGCAACCCAATACCTTTCGCCAACTCCTCAAGCAGCGAAACATCCCTCTCTACTCTTACGACGTTGAGGACTTTGAATTGGATTTGAAAAATCTGCGAGAGCTTGGAAAGTTGTAATTGTTATTAGCGATACGTTAGCTTGAGATTATTGTTGAGGAGATGGCAGAACTACAATCACTCCAACAACCAACTAAATAAACCTTCTACTGTCAGGCTGAAATCTTTAGCAAATTCTGGCACTGGTAACTGTGTCCCTAGTTCCTCGTAAAAAGTGGTTGGTTGATCTGGCAAGTAAACAAACACAGATTTTTCTTGAGGATCAATCAGCCATCCCATCTGAGTTCCATACTTCAGGCAATGCAGAATATTCTTGGTAACTTTAGTTTGACTTTGATCGGGAGATAAAATTTCAATTGTCCAATCTGGGGCAATTGAGAAGACGTTAGCAACCCCACCATTTTCTTTACGAGGAATTCTGTCCCACATAAACACACAAATGTCAGGTATGATTGAGCGATCGCCAAAGCTACAGCGAAGCTCACAGAAAGCCCGTGCAATCTGTTGGGGTTTGACAACCAAGTTAATTGCAGGTGCTAACTCGGTCTGAATTGCGCTGTGTTCTCCTTGCGGCATGGGTTTTTGGATGATACGCCCATCAATGTATTCACTGGCAGGTTCTGTCTCTGGCAGATCCAGAAATTCACTTAGAGTCAGAGATTTAGCAGGGGTCTGTACCATTTAAGGTTTCCTTACTAGGGGTAAGTTGTACTACTGCTATTTGTTATTCTACAGATAGATCAATCAGTTAAGAAAATAAAGTAGAGAAATAGACAAAATCCATGCCCAGGAAAATTCGGAAGTATCCCTGAACCCAGCACGCTGCAAATTGCCTGATTAGGATTCCAAAACCGTTCTCTTAGAGTGAAAATAGCCCAGTTATCTGAAGAAGATTTAGTCTGATTATAAAGTGTTAATCGAAATTACTGGGGATAAGCGATCGCACTATCAAATCCCTTACACTTTTTCTTCAGTAACTAATGTCAGACTAACCCATTCGCCTTTATCGTTATAGCTGCGAATCATCCTCTGGCGCACATTTTGCTGGATTAACCAACCTGCTTCCAAGAATAAGGGTTGACGTAATTGCACCTTTAGAGGAGAAGTTGCAGAAGCGCCATCAGGTAACAATAATACTTGTACTTGCTTTTGGGGATTTTGGTCAAAGAGAACGATGGAACCTTTAATGGTAGCAGTTGAGGTAATTGTACGATCGCCAAAAGAAGTACTTTGAATTAACCGCCCAGTATCATCAAGTTGTATTTTCAAAGTTATAGAGTAAATATCAGGCGAACGCAAATCTCGATATATTGTCACTGCTCGTCCTTGCCATTCTCCCAACAAATCATTTATCTGCAAAGGTGGACGTTCTGTTGCTGGGGTTCTGGCTAGATGTTCTCGAATTAAAACTAATCTACTTAGATTACCAGTCTTATCAAACAGTTGCACCAGACGTAAGCGGCGATTTTCATGAACAAAAGCGAGTTCTGCACCGAATTCGGAAAATGGCCCTAGCTGAATTAAACCTTCAGAAAATGAACCATTTTCAAAAAAAAGTAGACCCCCTCCCACAGAACTATATTCTCTGATTACATCATCTCCTCCCGAACGACTCAGAGTTAGTAGCACTGTCTGGTTATTGTTTAAACCTTCTAGAGAAAGACGGCTAGGAGTATCGGTCAAAAGTGTACCTTCGGGAGAAAAGTTGGTAAATGAACCTTCCCATACACCGAGATTTTGCAGAAAACATTCCCATTGTGATTTCATAAGGTTTTGTCATTAGTCATTTGTCACTTGTCCTTTGCAATGGCCAATGATTAATGATTAACCTTTGGCAAAACGTCGGACAGCAAATAAGCTTCCCATTAATCCTACAGCTGCACCGAAACTCAAGAGAATCAGGGGCAAGAGTAAAATTTGGGCTGGAGTGAGTTGCACCCCGTTGGTGATAGCTTGAATAAATTCAGGTTGATTGGCTAGCAACTTACCGAGAAACTGTTGAATCACTGAAATGAAACTCCAAGCGATCGCACCACCAACCAAACCGAAGGTAATTCCTTGTAAAATAAACGGGAGGTAAATCCAAGCCGATGTTGCTCCCACTAGTTGCATAATTTCAATTTCCTGGCGTCGCGCCATGACAATCAGCCGAATTGTGGTGGTAGTGACTGCGATCGCTGTTAAAGTCAGAATAATCGTAATTGTTAAAGTAATCCAGTTCAGACCTTGATGCAATTGGGCAATGCGTTTAACTGCTTCATCCACATACTGCACCGTCTCAACTCCCGGCAATTTAGCCAACTGCGTTGCTAAAGTTGGTACAACTTGAGAATTACGCGCTTTTATCTTCATCTCATCAACCAGAGGATTCTCACCTAGCTGCTGGGTAGCCCCCTCAATATCAGAAATTCTCATTTCCTTAACTAACTTAGTCCAAGCTTGCTCTTTGGTAATGGTTTGCATCGCCGCTACCTCTGGCATTTTTGCAATCAGTGGCTCAATGGTTTGGGCTTGCGTATCCGGTTCGAGATAAACTGATATTTCTAGCTGGCTACCAAACTGATAGAGGAGTTTTTCAACTTGCCAAGAGGTTTGCAAACTCAAGCCAAATAAAAACAGTAACACCGTAACAGTACTTACAGCTGCCCAATTCATCCAACCTCCCCGCAGTAAACCGAGGAAAGTTTCTTTGAGCAGGTAGTCAAATTTCGTGAAAGATTTAAACACAGATTACCTCAGTCAAAAATTCATAACTCATAACTCATAACTCATAACTCATGACTCAGCACTGACTAGTGACGAGATTGATAGAATTAAAGTAGTAGGAATTTTCACCATCTAGCCATAAAGACTCATGCCCTCTGAAATTGCTGTAGAGAAAAAAAAGTTAAAAAATCCACCTTTGGAGCTTCATTATTTAGGCGATCGCGTCCTACGTCAAGCTGCAAAGCGAGTTGCGAAAGTGGATGACGAACTCCGCCAAGTGGTGCGCGAAATGTTGCAAACTATGTATAGCAAAGATGGCATTGGTTTGGCTGCACCGCAAGTGGGAATTCACAAACAACTAATTGTCATCGACCTGGAACCAG
Organism: Nostoc favosum CHAB5714; assembly: GCF_020829495.1. GTDB lineage: Bacteria > Cyanobacteriota > Cyanobacteriia > Cyanobacteriales > Nostocaceae > Nostoc > Nostoc favosum. Next base: position 148,647 of record NZ_JAIVFQ010000009.1, read on the forward strand.
AGAACGCAGCTAATCCACCTTTGGTGCTGATTAACCCCACCATTAAACAAGTAAGCCGCGACATCTCCGTAGCCCAAGAAGGATGCTTGAGTATTCCCAACGTATATCTAGACGTAAAGCGCCCCGAAGTCGTAGAAATTGCCTATAAAGACGAGTATGGCCGTCCCCGGACATTAAAGGCTAATGACCTCCTGGGACGCTGCATTCAGCACGAGATGGATCACCTTAACGGCGTGGTATTTGTAGACCGTGTGGAAAACTCCTTGACTTTAGTCCAGGAGCTATCTAAAAATGGCTTCTCGTATCAAGCGGTGAAACCAATAGTATAGGGGGCTAGTAGTGTATTTAACTCCAAAAAGCGGTTTATTTCTGGGTGGTTCTTGTGTAAGTGCGATCGCGGCTGTCGGTTCTATTTTTGAACTCAGTTACGGACGACCAGATTTTGGTTTCACGACCACTGCGATTATCCTGGCATTGAGCATTCCACTCACAGGATTATTTTTCTTTGCCGCAGTGAAGGACGCAAGGGCTAACATGAAATAAGCATCAGGTACATAAAAAAGGTAAAAGGATGAAGTAAAAAGGCAAAATTCATTCTTTTACCTTTTATTTTTGCTATTCATCTGCCACTGCCCCTAAAGCTTTTAGCGTCACTAACTGTGCTGCGGTTAACCCTGTTACCCTGGTGATATTCATTCCTTCATAGGGGCCTACTTGCTTTTCCTGGCAAACGAGCATCCTTTCTTGATCCAAAGCGATCGCTTCTAAAATAGAAGAATGCTGTCAACTCCCATTCAACTACTGCGACTGTCTCAAGGACAACTGAACTTACTAGAAGCTTGTCCGCGTAAATTCCAACATACTTACCTAGAACAACTCAATTCACCCTCAAATCCAGAACAAGAAGAACGGCAAACTTTGGGTAGTCGTTTCCACTTGCTAATGCAGCAACGAGAAATGGGTTTGCCAATTGATAGTTTCCTGCAAGCAGATGCTAAACTGCAAAGCTGGATGCTAGCTTTTGCCGATGCAGCCCCAGAAATTTTAACGGCTGCATCTGATAATCAAACTTTCCGTGAAAGTGAACACTACCGCACTCTGCAAGTTCAGGATTATTTGCTGACGGTTGTCTATGATTTATTGATTGCAGATAACCAACAAGCGCAAATTCTCGACTGGAAAACTTATCCTAAACCACCCAATAAACGCAAGTTAGAATCCAACTGGCAAACACGGCTTTATCTGTATGTATTGGCAGAAACTAGCGACTATTTGCCAGAAAATATTTCGATGACTTACTGGTTTGTCCAATCTGAGGGCAAACCGCAAAATATTAAATTTAATTACAATACTGCTCAACATACACAAATAGCAAAGAAACTTAATCAATTATTAAGCCAGTTAACTAATTGGCTGGAAAATTACCAAAATAACCAGCAGTTTCCTCAAGTGGTGGAGGGTAGCAAAACCTGTGATTATTGTCAGTTTGCCAAACGGTGCGATGCCTACGGCGGTAAACTACGCACACAAGTTACTGAAGAAGCAGTGAAAAATTCATTGCCCAATTTTGACAGCATTCAAGAAGTCTCACTCAACCCTATACTTTAGAGCAATACGCTTGGGTTAAGGCTAAAAAATAAAACTGGTGTAGCGACTGTTTTAAAAGTCAAGCGACGCCGAATAGCCCGTACTTCGACAAGCTCAGTGACCATCGTAGACATCGCTTTGTTTGTGGAGATTTATGAAAGCGATGCCGTTCGCGGAGCGTCTCCAAGAGTTGGCGGGCTATTCGGCGTCGCACCTGTGTACTTGATCGCGGTGCGACAAAGTTTGAAGTACTCCAACACGACTTTGAAGTACCTCAACACGACTTTGAAGTACCTCAACACGACTTTGAAGTACCTCAACACGACTTTGAAGTACCTCAACACGACTTTGAAGTACCTCAACACGACTTTGAAGTACCTC